>JBKEBZ010000127.1:0-4562 GCA_047973425.1 Desulfopila sp. | reverse complement strand
CGCCAATATAACGCCTGGACCATATTGATTTCCGCTCGTTCAAAGGCGTCATCCTTCCCATTGGTAATTTCGGGGCTCAATCACTTCAGCCATATGGCTTACGGCCTGCCGGCTTGCTGTCCTACGCTTAATCCTCGGGGTCACCCCCTCGAATCCAAGGACTCACTACTCAGTGGGTGGCTAGCCCTTCTGAGGCGGGAATCACACCCGCTAGAATATGCGACCTTGCCCGGCCGCACTGAACGTTTACACGGGTCGCGGTGTTCAGGCCGCCAGGACCCGTGCCACCTTCTCTTCCAATTCCTTCTTGTCGATGGGTTTGACACAGTACTCTCCGGCCCCGAGTCGCAGG
The DNA here is from genome assembly GCA_047973425.1 of Desulfopila sp. Classification (GTDB taxonomy): domain Bacteria; phylum Desulfobacterota; class Desulfobulbia; order Desulfobulbales; family Desulfocapsaceae; genus Desulfopila. The sequence goes on along the minus strand of JBKEBZ010000127.1, from coordinate 4,210 downwards.
GCCTCCCGGGCGGTCTCGATGGTCGGGTAACCGGTCAGCATGATAGCCCGCATCGCCGGGACGATCTTCTTTAGCTCGGCCAGCACCTGGATACCACTCATCTTCTTCAGCTTGATATCGAGGATCGCCAGGTCAACCGGCTGCGTCCGGGCAAAGGCGATGGCCTGTTCCTCTTCGGTAAAGGTATGCACCTGGTGTCCCTGCCGCTTGAGGATCTTACCGATCAGGACAACCGCGTCGAAAACGTCATCGAGTATGAGTATTTCAGCCATCTGCTTTCAGCTCCTTGCCAGCTTCTTCATCGTCGTCATGGGCAATGGGCAGGGTGATATGGAAGGCGCAGCCTCGATGACCGGCGTCCTCCTCGGCATCGGTGACCGGGCTCTCCACCTCGATCTGCCCCTTGTGTTCCTGGATGATGCCGTAGGTAACCGACAGCCCGAGTCCAGTCCCCTTGCCCACCTCCTTGGTGGTGAAGAACGGGTCGAAAATTTTGTTTTTGATGCTCTCGTCGATACCGCTGCCGGTATCGATCACCGACACCTTGACCGCCTCGGCCGCGCCGAAGGTGATGATGGTGATGGTTCCCCCCGAGGCCATCGCGTACTGGGCGTTGTTGAAGAGGTTGATAAAGACCTGGTGCAGCTTTTCCGGATCACCGATGACCCGGGGCAGATTCTCGGCGAATCGCCGGCTGACCGTGATCTTGTTGATATTCAAGGTATGCTCGGTGACCGCGAGCACCTCCCGGACGATCTCGTTGAGGTCGATGGCGGTCTTCTGGCTTTCCGCCTGCCGGGAAAACTTGAGGAGATCGGAGACGATCCGACGGCACACCTTGGTCTGACGCTCGATGACCTGCAGGGTGACATACGATTCGGAATCCGCCGAGAAATCGTCCATCATGAGTTGGGTATAGCCGAGGATGATGCCCAGTGGAGTGTTGATCTCATGAGCGACACCGGCCGCCATCTCGCCCACCGAGGCCATCTTTTCATGATTGATCAGCTGCTCGGTGATGGTGTGCAGGCGGGTCATATCCTTGCCGATCCCCTCATACCCGACCATTCTGCCGTCCGGGCCGAGACTGGCATTGGCCGCGAGCAGGATGTGACGGATAGAGCCATCCTTGCCAAGACACTCCATATCCAGATCGCTCACATAGCCTCTGGTGCGAATCTCCTCGAGATACTGGGTCAGCACCGCCGGATCACGAAACAACTGATGGAAATTGAGCGGGGTGTCGGCCTCGACCCCCAGCATCTCCATGCCGCTGGAATTGATCTTGGTGATGTTGCCGAGGAGATCGCAGAAGTATACGATATCTTTTGAATTTTCGAAAAAATTACGAAATATCCGTTCTGACTCCGAAAGATCACGGGTGCGATCTTCGACGATACCTTCGAGATCTGTATTGAGCCGCTGCAGCTGCCGGGCGCTGGCCGCCAGTTTGCTATTGGCCTCCGCCAGCTTTTCGGCCTCTGAGCGTATGGCCTTGTACGCCGCCAGCCCCTTGTGATAATAGAATGTCACCGCTGCCACCGCGATCAGCAACATCGTATTGAATCCACCGGAAAAAGGTGCGAGTCGATCCCAGATGGCATGTTGATCGCGCCAGACCAGAATGATACGGACGATATGGCCGACCCCGCGAGATATGGCAAAGGCCGCCAGGGCGATGCTGAAATACCAGAGAAAACCCCAGATGAAGTTCGCGGGCTTGAGCCGGGTGAGCGCCCAGGCGTATCTGAGAGCGATAAACGCCAGGACAATGACCAGGGCCGAACCGATAAATTCCACAAACACTGTCGGCAACAACGAGAGCCCGCTCACCTTCTGGCCTCTCCACGTGCTTCGAGATAGAACTGTCGCAATCCCGCTACCAACGCCGCTAGGGCCGGAACAATCAGAAAATGATCCATCTTACTGATATAATATATTATTTTGGCAAAGGTCAACGGCGACAACAGTTGGCTCTCCAGGCTGCCTCGCATGCCGAAATCAGCTTCCTGCAGCCGTTCGTAGGACCAGTGACCGGTAAATGCCAGTATATTCCAGGCGATAAGAAAAATGCAGAAGAGCTGAAAATAGTGCCAGCCTTTCGAAGACGCGGCCTGGGTTCGCCGGGTATGCCAAAAGAGGTAAACCAAGGCAGTGGTAAACAGCACATGGGCCATCTGGTGGACATAGATGCCTTCCGGAGCCGCATGGGTCTGCAGAGCCATGGCCTTTTCCACCGGCCAGGCGAGCAGGACGAGCGTGCTGAGGCAGATACATTTGATTCGACGAACATTCACGATAAGCTTCTCCTGTTGACTGATCATCAGCATCTTGCGTGCCGGAATAAAGCCAATGGAAAACATATTTCATAGCAGGTAGGAATAATTGATTATTTCAGACATCCCCTTCACTACTCCCTGTCAATTTTCGCCCACGTCCTGCAACATTTATGTTGCAGGACGAAGTCACGGACCAGCGAAAAAGATATAACAGATTGAAATATTCCATATCGAGCCGGAGCGAACCGGAGAAAAAACAAGGAGCAACAGTTCTGTTGCACTGCAATAACCCTGTCGTCATGAAAGGAATTTCAGCAAACGACAGCAGATGAAGAGCGAAAGAAAGCAACAGTTCTGTTGCAGGCTATCGTGCGTATCGAGGTCTGCTCTGCAAAAGAGCTGCCGGCTCAGCAGCCGGCAAGAAGGAAGAGGGGTCGCCGTCGAAGTTTTCACTGTTCGTCGAGGCTTGAGCATACGGAGTCTCGCTTTGCTGCTTACCTGGAGTCTCGCTTTGCTCGCTTACCTGGAGTCTCGCTTTGCGCGCCTGTCTGGTCCAGCCATACCGGTTATCCGGGTAAGAGAAAGTGCGATGTGTCGATACCCCTTCACGATACATCACCTTGCAGCGCTACTTGGCCGTTGGCGGTGACTCGAACGCGACAACCGGGAATATCGGCGATCAGGCGAGAAATTCCTGGCGCAAGGGAGTAAAGGTATCGACCAGTCGGACATGCTTGGTCAACAGCTGCACACTGTGCGGCACATCCGGCGGCACGGTAAACATATCACCAGGACCCAGCCGGGCGGCCTCTTCATCGATAATGACGATGATTTCACCCGTCACCACATAGGAGATCTGCTCGTGATGATGCGAGTGGGGAGGATCGGGAGTAGTCGTCGGCCCATCGTTGAAGTCGATAACCGTCATCATCAAATGGTCGGTGTGACAGAGGTAGCGTTCACATTCAGGCCCTATCTGCTGTTTGTCGATATTGTTCTGCTGCACTATACCCATCTTCATCTCCTCAGGTGGTTGATTGTCCCGTCACCCCGGACGGCCGAGCATCCCCGGCACAAAAATTTCTGCGCTTCAAGACACCCGACAGCGGCCGTGATGGCCCACGGTCTCGGCCATCTTCACCTACCATAATACGGCTTTCGACAAAACTCAGCTCTTTTCACCAGAACAAAAGCCAGGGGTACGTGGCACCATCACCGTGGAGAATCCGGCTCAAGGGCCTTCAGTCGTGCTGGACAAGCCGGTCTGCAACCGTACATCCATCGTGAACGATTACCATCCATCAGTGAAACCCAAGACGAAGTCGCGATTCTGACAATACTTCTGACACGACACCACCAATAAAAAAACCGGCGCCGAGACAGCACGCCGGAGAGGAAGAGCCCATCAAAATTGATACTTTCGTAAAAAGTCGAATCTTCGACCCAGATGGGCTCTGGAAAAACTTTGTTATGCGAGGCGTAGCGTCTCAAACGGCAATTTGCTCGTGCATGTGGCACAGCGAAGTGCCGTTTGCGACCGAGGGCGAAGGAGATCTGGGTTTTCACGAGTCCATCAATTATTGATACTCTCGTAAAAAGTCGAATGTTCCGCCGAGATGGACTCAGGAAAAAACCTGATATACGAGGCGCAGCGTCTCAAACGGCAATTTGGTAGTACATATCCTGAAAATTGGATAAAGCGTACACTATTTGGCGCCTACTCCCAGGTAACTCAAGAACAACCTGTCTCTTGCCACTGACTCGGTGGACCAACGATACCTACCGGCGGCAGTCTGTACCTGTGTGGTTTCAATGCAGTCGAACCAATCTAGGATCTGGGTAAGAGAGCGTTGGGCAAGCCAGTTTTTCAGATCCTTTTCGAGCTTGAGAAGTGATTTGGGTTTTCCGGTTTCTTTCTCGCTGAGCATGTT
>JBKEBZ010000031.1:0-26689 GCA_047973425.1 Desulfopila sp. | reverse complement strand
TTTATGTTGCAAGAACGCTTGCGGCATAAGGAAACAGTGAGCCTGTTGAGTTGTACCGATATAGTCGAGTTGCTCAGATTTTTTCTGCCACGTCGTGACGTCACCGAAGAGGAGGTTTTAAGACAGCTCCAAGTACGACACGCGAAACGGCAAGCTTCAATTGATTATGCATTCGAAAAACAACGGCGAAATATGTTGATAGTTAACTCGGCAGAACTAACAAAGTAGAACTAAATAAGAAAAAGATAGCGTCAAACAGCAAAAGATCACAGGAGATGAAAAAAATCAGCCACACATAAAAAAAGGGCTTTATCCTGATAATGCTAGGATAAAGCCCTAAAATCAACTGGTGCCGGAGGTCGGAATCGAACCGACATGGGGTTGCCCCCGCTGGATTTTGAGTCCAGTGCGTCTACCAGTTTCACCACTCCGGCGCAGACGTTGTTTATACCGCAATTTTTCCATACCAGTCAAGAGGAAAGCGAGGCCGGCATGGGGAAATCCTTCAGATTATTGGCCTCTTCGCCATCATTTCCTGCCCCTGGCGAGACCACAACTGCGGCAACAGCGAGAGCTATCGTCACCAGCCGGCAATATAGTTCTGGTAATGCTTGAGAACCGTCTTCACGTAGTTCTGGGTTTCCGGATAGCTGGGAATCCCTCCGGCTCTTTTCACCGCACCGGGACCGGCGTTATAGGCGGCCAGCGACAGACGGACGTTATCGTTGAAGGTGTCGAGCATCTGGCGGAGGTACCGGGCGCCGCCGTCGATATTCTCCCACGGATTCAGTGGATTGCTGACGCTAAGTTCTCGAGCCGTACCCGGCATCAGTTGCATCAGCCCCAGGGCCCCCTTGTTGGAGACCGCATTGACATCAAACCCGGATTCCGCCCGGATAACCGCCTTGAGCAGCATCGGGTCGATATTGTATCGGATACCGGCAAAACTGATATACTGATCGAGAGAATCGTTGTAACCGGTGTTTGGCGAGTAAAAATGAGCAAACGCATGGCTGATGGTCGACGCCGGACTGGCAGAGGCAAACCGCTGTGTACTCTCGTTTTCCTTACAGTTGCTGCCAGTCGGGGTATTGGTGAAGCTTATCGACCCGTCGCGCGCGGTACAGATATACACCTCCGTACCCAGCACGGAGCCAGCGGGCAGCAGCAACATGACCGCCGTCGGTACGACCAGCATACATATTCGAGCAAATGCAAAAACCATTCATCCCCCATGCCGTCCGGGCAACCGGGCGGCAGAGGAACGCATCCGGCTACGCAATCGTCTTACCTGGCTCGCTTCTCCCAATCGGCCAGGAACTGTTCAATCCCCTTGTCGGTCAGCGGATGCTTGGCCAGCTGCGCAATGACCTTGAACGGGATGGTGGCTATATCGGCCCCAAGTAGTGCAGAATCAAGCACATGCCGTGGGCCGCGTACCGAAGCGACAATGACCTCGCTTTCATAACCATAGTTATCATATATCGAGACGATCTCTCCAATCAAGTCCATACCCGCAAATCCTATGTCATCGAGCCGACCGACAAAGGGGCTGACGAACGATGCCCCGGCTTTCGCGGCCAGCAGGGCCTGGGCAGCGGAGAAGACCAGGGTCACGTTGGTCTTGATTCCTTCGGCGGTGAGCATCTTCACGGCCTTGAGGCCCTCGATGATCATCGGCACCTTGATGACGATATTATCACTGATCTTGACCAGTTCCCTGGCCTCTTTGACCATGCCTTGCGCCTCGAGGCTGACCACTTCGGCACTGACCGGGCCATCGACGATCGAGCAGATCTCACCCAGGATCTCTGCAAACGGTTTCTTTTCCTTGGCCACCAGAGATGGATTGGTGGTAACGCCATCCACCATGCCCATTTCCACCCCTTTCTTGATTTCTTCTATATTTGCCGTATCAATGAAAAATTTCATCGCAGTTCTCCTTGCAGCCGGGTATGTCATCACGACGAAAGACACCAAGCCGGCGTACTCTTTGTTTATTTTTTTTATGACATACTTCGCTAACCGGCATGACTGCACCTGCCAGCGCTATTTGTCCGAGTCGTTTCGGCTCAAAAAGATCTTGCAGCACTTGTCACTGCAGAAAAACACCTCGGTCCCATGATGGTGCAGGCGAACCGCCTGCTTCTTTGGCACCAGAACATGACAGACCGGATCTTCCACCAGGACATCCTGGACTAAATCTGCCGATCTGGGCTGACCTCCGCCAGGAGAATCTCCTGCTTTCGGTTCACGATCCTTTTTCCGGCCACCGACAATCAACCGGTAGCCGATATACAGCAGCACTGCGATAACAAGAATTCGTAGAGGGCTCAATTCGACCTTTTCACTCCACCAGCGGGCTGACGCCATCCGTCCAGGCCCTTTTCACTCCCGTACCATATCCTCTCCGCGCAAGGCGTGACCCCGATCGCTCGCTGATCACCGCAACCCGTCTATTGTAACGTAAGATCGGGCCGTGCCATAGTTTTTTCCGCCAGCGAGCGGGCCGTCATCACACCAGTCGGCCTAAAACAACGGGGACTGTCGTCATGTTTCAAACAGGCCAGCTGGTGCGGCTGATCTCCTGGCCCCCTCCTGATCCCCTGACTATCCTGACCTGCAGTTGGCCGTGCAGTTCTCCGACGGTGACACCTCGCCGGCAGTCCCGGAAATCCGCGGCGATTTCCGCAAGCGGCGCCAGCACAAAGAGCCTGTCCTCGATGCGGGGATGGGGCAGCACCAGTTCGGGCTCGTCCCACCGCTGCTCGCCATAGTAGAGCAGATCCAGATCGATGGTACGATCCTGATAGCCCAAAGCCAGCCCATCGCGTACCCGTCCCAGACTCGCCTCGACCGCCAGCAGCCTGGTCAACAGGGTCCGTGGCTCCAGGCGGGTACGGAGTTCGCCCACCGCGTTGGTAAACCAGTGCTGGCTCTGCATATCCACCGGAGCGGTACGATAAGGGCTCGACAGGGCGACAGTACGAATATCTCCCTCCCGGGCCAGCATCGTCCAGGCGGCAAGCAGAATTTGCGGGCTGTTACCGAGATTGGAACCCAGGCCAACAAACACCCGGTTATCTTCGTTCACCGTTACCTTCACCTCCGGCACGACTCACAGATCCCGCAGACCGAGGACATCGAACATCGAGTAGAGCCCAGGGGCACGGCCGACGACCCAGGCCGCGGCGGTGAGCGCTCCCTTGGCGAAATGGTCGCGATTGTGCGCCCGGTGCGTCAGCTCGATCCGCTCGCCCGGCCCGGCAAAATAAACGGTATGCTCGCCGACGATATCCGCGGCCCGGATGGTGGAGATGCCGATCTCATGCGGCTTTCGCTCACCGATGATGCCGTTACGGGCAAAAACCCCTACCTCCGACAGTTTGCGGTTCACACCTTCCGCCGCCATTTCACCAAGTTGTATCGCAGTACCGCTTGGAGCATCCTTCTTCTTGTTGTGATGGGCCTCGATGATTTCGATATCGTAGTCATCGCCGAGAATTGCCGCGGTCTTTTTCACCAGCTTCTGCAGCACGTTGACGCAGACCGACATGTTCGGCGCCCGAACACAGGGAAAATCTCTAGTGAGTTCAGCAAGTTCAGCAAGATTCTCCGCCGATAGACCGGTAGTGCCGATCACCATCGCCACCTTGTGCCGGGCGGCGAGCCGGGCAAAGGCCATGGTCGCGGCATGGAAGGTGAAATCGATAATGACCTCCCCCTTGCCGATCACCGATTCCAGACCAGCCTCGATGGGAACCCCGCTTTTCTCACCGACGGCCAACTCGCCGATATCCCTGCCGATAAAGCGGTTGCCTTCGGCCTCAAAAGCCGCGCCAATGGTCAATTGCGGATGGCTCTCGACCATTTGGGCGATACGCTGGCCCATCCGGCCGGCCGCGCCGGCGATAATGACCTTGATCATCCTCTCCTCCTGTTGCTGCCGGTTCCTGTCCTAACCCGGCAGGCGAAATTATCTATCGTATCTTCCTGAAGATCTTTTCGGGTGGAGCCGTGGCGTCATCGCCCGAGCGCCTGCTACAGGAGCCCGAATTCGGTCATCGCTGCCTTGAGTTTTGCCAGGGTCGCCTCGTCCACCTCGGTGATGGGCAGTCGCACCGCGCCATCCTGGATCACCTTCAGCAGCTCCAGTCCCTTCTTGGCCGGGGCCGGACTCGGGCAGGCGAACATGCACTTCATCAGCGAAAACAGTTGGTAGTGCAGTTCGTTGGCTAAAGCGATATCACCGGTCAGTGCCGCCGCAACCATCCGGGCTACGGGCTGCGGGCACATGTTCGAAACCACCGAGATCACCCCCCTGCCGCCAACCATCACTGTAGGCATCGCGGTAAAATCGTCACCGGAGAGCACGATAAAGTCTTTGGGGCACCTGCGGATCACATCGCTGACCTGCTCGAGGCTGCCACAGGCCTCCTTGATCCCGATGATATTGTCGATCCGGGCCAGCCGGGCGACGGTCTCCGGCAGCATGTTGACCACGGTTCGCCCCGGCACGTTATAGAGAAACACCGGGATATCGACCGCCTCGGCCACCGCCTTGAAGTGCTGATACATGCCCTCCTGGCTCGGCTTGTTGTAATACGGCACCACCGACAACACCGCATCGGCGCCACTCTCCTTGGCGCTTTCGGTGAATTCGATGGCCTCGAGGGTATTGTTGGCACCGGTGCCGGCAATCACCGGCACCCGACCGGCGACGGTTTTCACCGTCAGGTCGACGACCCGCTTATGCTCGTCGAAGCCAAGCGTTGCCGATTCACCCGTGGTGCCACAGGGCACCAGGCCATGGATGCCGTTTTTGATTTGGAACTCGACCAGATCCACGAACCCCTGCTCGTCGACCTCACCGTTACGAAACGGTGTTACAATAGCAGTAAGCGCGCCATGAAACTGTTGCATGATTCCTCCTGATAACTCACGTAGTTGATGCCGGCAAAAGGCGCAGCGCCGTTGGTACTCATGTCGTCTTTGCCGCTGGTGTCGTCTCTCGCTTTACAACAGCGACTCAGCGGCAAGCTCGCCGGCATAGATACATCTGGCCGGGCCCTGCAGATACACCTTGCCGATCTCGGAGCCGGCTGCCAGCTCGAAATGGACTTCCAGTCGATCCCCGCCACTGGTCAGCACGGTCACCGGCGAGGCCAACCCTCGCTGCAATGCGGCCAGAATGGCCGAGGCCACCGCGCCGGTACCGCAGGCCATGGTCTCGTCTTCAACGCCGCGTTCATAGGTTCGCACCGTAATGGCACCGTCTTCTTCCAGCCAGACGAAATCGGCATTGGTGCCAGCTGGTTGGAACAGTTGGTGATAGCGGATCATTCGACCCCATTTTTTCACCGGAACATCTTTTTCTTCCATAAAAACAATAGCATGTGGCACACCGGTGTTGACAAAGCTTACGTTGCAGGGGCGGCCGTCGAGGTCGAGGGCAAGATCGAGGCGAAAATCATGGGGCGCCGTGAACAGGACCCGAACATCTCCGTCGCTGCCGATGATTTCCGCCTCGATTATTCCGGCAAGGGTCTCAAAGGTCATTTTTCTATCAGCAATCCCATGCTGATAGGCAAATCTGGCCACACAGCGGGAACCATTACCGCACATCTCGCCCACCGAGCCGTCGGCGTTATAGAACTGCCACTTGAAGTCGGCAACAGCGGAGTGCTCGATAAGAATCAGCCCATCCGCTCCCACCGAAAACATCCGCCGGCAGACCCGGGCGGCAAAGGTCGACTGGTCACCGTGTCGAATACTGTCGTCACGATTGTCGATAATAACAAAATCATTGCCGGTGCCGCTCATCTTCTCAAAACGCACCGGAAACTGGATGTCCATGAGCTGCTCCTTTCCGTGATTTGGCCACTGCCCCGAAAGGCAAGAAGCCCTCCAGCCGGCGGTGACTGGAAGGCCCTGTTCCCCCTGGCGCGCCAGGCAGCCGACCCACCAGGGATCGAAAGAAAACGAACGGACATGCGGCTCTCACCGCACTCTCGGAGGTTAAAAACGTGGGGCGGCCTCCGCCGACCTCCTGCTCTCGTTGGCAGGAATGGTCCTGTCGAAGGCGGTCACTGCATAGATAAAATATGCATCCTCGCCACCGCTGGTATCGATATAGGAGGCGTCCGGGGCCGTGACCGAACCGATCAGGGCGAAGCGGCCCTTCGCCGTCCGACGATAGATGTTATATCCGGCAACATCGTCACTGGTGGAGGGTTCCCAGACCACCCGTGGTCCCTGGCTGGTACCGATGACCAGGACCCCGTCGGGCGGGTTCGGCGGGGTGGTATCCACCGGGGTGACCGTGACACCATCGGAAACTCCACCCACAACCAGATCGTCACCAAAACGCAGCAACGACTGGACCTGATACCTGTAACTCTGGCTGTTTACCACCTGACGATCGACCAGCGAGGTACCGGCTTGCGGCGCACCGAGCGGGGCATATGCGCCCTCGCCGCTCTTGCGCAGCACCCGATAGAGCAGTTCGCCATCGATCGGCTCACCATCGCTGCGGCGAGTCACCGGCTGCCAGCTGAGGGTCACCGCCGAATCGGCGGCAGAAACCGCAAGCCCGGTGGGCGCTGCGGCCGGGGTGTGCCAGACGAAGGTGACGATATTGGAGTCAGCACTGCTGGCCCACCAGTCCCGACTGGTCCGGACCTTGAAAAAATATTTGTGATCCTGACGCAGCTCGTTGTAGTCGTAGGTGGCCAGCCGCCGTTTATCATCCACCACCGTCTGGCCGCCCGGCACGGCGATCGGCTCGACGAAGGGTATCGGACAGGTCGGGCAGTAGTCGTCAAGAGGGACCTCGGCCCGATAGAGACTGAACTCCGATACCTCGCCGATATCCTGGCCCCTGACGTTCTTGTCGGGATAGGTCCAGCTGAGCTGCACCGAATCGCCCTGCACCGTGTAGCGCAGATCCTCGATGGCCCTCGGCACCACCGACTGCGGCGGCACCGGCGAATTTTTATAGCCGCAGCCACTGGCCAGCAGGGACGCACCCAGCAGGGCAAGGGTCATCGGTCTTGCGCAGGTCAGATTCATTTTGCCAGTCCCATCAGCTGTTCCGCCTTCCCCAGGGCCTCTTCGACCCGGGCCAGCCCGGTTCCGCCGGTAGAGATGCGGCTGTTGACCGAGCCATCCACCGTCAGCACCTCGAAAACATCTTTTTCGATCACCGGCGAGAACTGCTGCATCTCGGCCAGCGACAGGGCATCCAACTCGCAGCCCTTGTCCAGACAGTGAGCCACCGCCCGGCCGACAATACCATGGGCCTCGCGAAACGGTACATCTTTTAACACCAGATAATCGGCCAGGTCGGTTGCGGTGATAAAGCCGGTTTGGGTGGCCTTCTCCATGGTATCGGTGCAAAATTTCAGGTTTGTCAGCAGCTCGGCCATGATCGCCAGCGAGGCGGTGACAGTGTCGACGGCATCGAACACCGGCTCCTTGTCCTCCTGGAGATCGCGGTTATAGGTGAGCGGCAACCCCTTCATCAGCGTGACAAGCGTCATCAGACTGCCGGTCACCCGGCCCGCCTTGCCCCGGATCAATTCGGGGATGTCCGGGTTTTTCTTCTGCGGCATGATCGACGAGCCGGTGCAGAAGGTATCGGAGATCTCGACAAAGTGGAACTCGCTCGTCGACCACAGCACCAGTTCCTCGGAGAGCCGGGAGAGATGGAGTTGAATCATGGTGCAGCAGCTGACGAACTCGATGGCGAAATCACGATCGCCGGAAGTGTCCATCGAGTTGGCGGTAACCCCGTCGAATCCCAGGGCCTCGGCCACCTGTTCACGGTCGATGGGCAGACCAGTGCCGGCCATCGCGGCCGAGCCGAGCGGCGAGAGGTTGAGCCGCTTGCGGCAGTCGAGGATACGGCCCCGGTCCCGGCCGAACATCTCGTAATAGGCCAGCATGTGGTGAGCGATCTGCACCGGCTGGGCCCGCTGCAGATGGGTATAGCCCGGCATCACATAACCGATATAGCCGCGGGCCAGCCGCACGAAGGCCCGGCGGATATCGTCGAGCAACTGCGCCAGGTTGTCGCACTGGTCGCGCAGGTAGAGCTTGAAATCAAGCGCGATCTGATCGTTACGGGAGCGGGCGCTGTGCAGCTTGGCCCCGGCCGGCCCGATACGTTCGACCAGCGCCTTCTCGATATTCATATGAATATCTTCGAGCTCTCGTCTGAACTCGAAGGTACCCGCCTCGATATCGCCCTCGATGGCGCTGAGACCGTCGACAATCGCCGTCAGCTCTGCCGGCGTGAGGATGCCATTGGCGGCGAGCATGGCCGCATGGGCCTTGCTGCCGGCAATGTCATACCTGTACAGTCGGCTGTCATAGTGGATAGAGGCGGTAAAAGCCTCCACCGACCCGGCCGTCGCCTCGGCAAACCTGCCCCCCCACAGCTTTTTTGAACCGCCCGATGTCGTCATGATCCCCTACTTGTTCTGCAGCGCCTGGATTCGCAGACGCAAACCATTGAGTCGGATGAAACCGGTGGCGTCACCCTGGTCGTAGACCTTGTCCTCCTCGAAGGTGGCAAAGCTCTCCTGGTACAGCGAGTTGGCGGATTTACGGCCGACGGGAATACAGTTGCCCTTGTAGAGCTTGAGCCGCACGGTGCCGTTGACGGTTTGCTGGGCCGCGTCCATGGTGGTCTGCAGCAGCTCGCGCTCGGGCGAAAACCAGAAGCCGTTATAGATCAGCTCGGCGTAGCGACCCACCAGCGAGTCACGGATCTTCATCACCTCGCGGTCGAGGGTGATACTCTCCAGGGCCCGATGGGCTGCGCGCAGCAGGGTGCCGCCGGGTGTCTCGTAGACCCCGCGGGACTTCATGCCGACGAAGCGGTTCTCCACCAGGTCGAGCCGGCCAATGCCGTTGGCCCCGGCCAGCTTGTTGAGCCGAGTGAACAGGGGCAGAGGTGCCATGGTCTGGCCGTCGATGGCCACCGGATCACCACACCTGAAGTCGATCTCGATGTAGGTCGGACTATCGGGGGCCTTTTCCGGGGCGACGGTCATCTTGAACATCTCCTCATCCGGCTCGTTCCACGGATCTTCGAGAATCCCGCCTTCATAGCTGATATGCAAAAGATTCTCGTCACAGCTGTACGGCTTGCTCTTGGTCACCGGTACCGGGATGTCGTGCTTCTGGGCATACTCCACCAGCCTGGTTCTGGAGGTGAGATCCCAGGTGCGCCAGGGGGCGATGATCTTGACCTGTGGATCGAGACCGATATAGGCCAGCTCGAAACGCACCTGGTCGTTGCCCTTGCCGGTGGCGCCGTGACTGACCGCATCGGCCCGCTCCTGGTGGGCGATGCGGATCTGCTCCTTGGCGATCAATGGCCGGGCGAGCGAGGTGCCGAGCAGATAGCTGCCCTCGTAGATGGCATTGGCCCGGAAGGCCGGGAAGATATAGTCTTTGACAAACTCCTCTTTCAGATCGGAGACGATCACCTTCTCGGCGCCGGTGGCCATCCCCTTGTCCTTGACCGCCTGCCAGTCTTCCTCCTGACCGATATCGGCGGAGTAGGCCACCACCGGACAGGCATACTGCTCTGACAACCATGTGAGAATGACCGACGTATCGAGGCCGCCGGAGTAGGCGAGCACAATTTTTTTCACATCCATTTGATACCCTCAAAAAAACGAAAAATTCATCCCGGGAGGACCGCGCAACCGGCGCTCCGCCGGTGTTTACTGTTTATCCGCCAGCATGATCTCCAGGATCGCCTTGTGCATATGCATCTTGTTCTCCGCCTGATCCCAGACCACGCTCCGCGCCGACTCCAGCACCTCTTCGGTGATCTCCTCGCCGCGGTGGGCCGGCAGGCAGTGCATGACAATCGCATCCGCCGCCGCATGGGCCAGCAGCCCGGCGTTGACCTGATAGCCGGCAAATATCTTGAGCCGCTCCTCCTGCTCTTCCTCCATTCCCATCGAGGCCCAGACATCGGTGTTGACCACCGCGGCGTCTTTGACCGCCTCGACGGGGTCGCGCACCAGGGAAATCGGCAGCTTCGCTCCTTGGCGAGCTTCAGCCAAGATGGCGGGATCGGGATCGTAGCCCTCGGGACAGGCCAGCGTCAAGGCAAAGCCCAGCTTGCCCGCGGCCTCGATCCAGGAGTTGGCCACGTTGTTGCCGTCACCGACCCAGGCGACCTTGAGCCCGGCGATATCGCCCTTGTGCTCGATCACCGTCAGCACGTCGCTCAAGATCTGGCAGGGATGATGCAGGTCAGTCAGGGCGTTGATCACCGGCACCGAAGAGTAGGCCGCCAGCTCATCCACCACGTTCTGGCCATAGGTCCGCACCACCAGACCATCGACATAGCGGGCCATGACCCTGGCCATGTCCTTGAGCGGCTCGGAACGGGCCAGCTGGGTATCGCGACCGGAGAGAAAGAGTACCTGGCCGCCCAGGCCATACATCGCCGATTCGAATGAGACCCTGGTCCTGGTCGAAGGCTTTTCGAAGATCAAGGCCACTGTCTTACCGCGAAGTGACTGATGCAGCACACCCTCTTTTTTCTCTTTTTTCAACACCAGCGTCCGCTTGAGAAAGGTACGCAGCTCGTCGTGCGAAAACTCCTGCAGTGAACGGAAATGTTTGGGTTTTACCATGATATCTACCTGAAATGACGAAATAAGGACCTGGGCCGGGAATGGTGCTTATAGACAACTCATCAATGCGGTTGCACCTGTCACCGTGTCGAGGAGTTTCGTGTTTCGTTGTGGCTGAGGCGACCTGGTCCAGCCATGCTGGTTTGAAAACTGTCGAAACGGAAAGGATGAACCGGGCCTGGTCCGCAGAAGATAACCTTCCCCCACCTCGATACTGTTCTCTTTGATGGCGTCGTAAAAAGCCCGATCTCCTGCGTTGCAGCGGGATCGGCCACTGCTCGACGTACCACATGTACGTCTGCGCTTTGCCGACACCACTGCGCCTTGTATATCAGGCTTTTGTACTTAGCCATCTTGTATGCACGCTTGAGGTTTTTACGAGTCCATCCTCTTTAGGGGAGAAAAAAAATATCATTACATAAAATAGTCAGGATTTGCAAAGATTTTCCCGACCGCAGCCAGCTGCAGCCGGGAAATTCGCCGTGACACCGGGCAAAGGCCAACCCAGGTCCGCTCAGAGAGTGTCTATCCAGAGAGCTCGGTCAGGGTCTCCGCCAGATGGTGCAGCAACTGGTCGATCTCTTCGCCGCCGACCACCAGCGGCGGCACGAAGCGGAGCGCGGTATTGCCGGCAAAGTTGATGATACAGCCTCTGGCCAGCATCCGGTTGACGATCTCCCCCCCCAACTCGACACCGCGCGGGGTCAGCACCAGCCCAAGCATCAGGCCGAGCCCCCGGGCCTCGGTGGCCAGCGTGGGAAAGCGGTCGGCCAGCCCCTGCAGCCGCTCCTTGAAGAAATCACCTTTTCTCTTCAGCTCGGCGAGGAAACCATCGGCCAGCAGCACCTTGAGGGTCGCCACCCCGGCGGCCGAGGCCACCGGATTGCCGCCAAAGGTCGAGGCATGGCTTCCCGCGCCCAGCTTCGCCGCCAACCTGGCAGTGGTCAGCATGGCCCCGATGGGCAGACCGTTGCCCAGCCCCTTGGCCGAGGTCATGATATCCGGCACCACCCCCAGCTGCTGGTAGGCAAAGAGGCTGCCGGTCCGGCCGATGCCGGTCTGCACCTCGTCAAAGATCAGCAGGAGACCATGCCGGTCACAAAGCTGCCGCAGACCCTGCAGGTACTTCCGCCCCAGCGGCAGGACCCCGCTCTCGCCCTGCACCGGCTCGCAGAGAATGGCACAGGTGGCGTCGGTGATGGCAGCCTCCACCGCGGCCAGATCGCCGGCCGGCACATGATCAAACCCATCGGGCATCGGCTCGAACCCCTTGTGAAAGCGGCTCTGGCCGGTGGCCGCCACCGTGGCCAGGGTCCGGCCATGAAACGAGCCATGCAGCGAGATGATCCGGAATTTTCCAGGGTCGCTGGCAATGCGGGCCAGCTTGATCGCCGCCTCGTTGGCCTCGGCGCCGCTGTTGGCCATGAACACCCGCTCGGCGAAGGTGTTGGCCACCAGCAGCTCGGCCAATTCGGTCTGCGGCACGGTATAGTACAGGTTGGAGACATGGACCAGCTCGCCGGCCTGGCGACGAATGGCTTCGGTCACCGCCGGATGACAATGGCCGAGCCCCACCACCGCGATACCGGCGAGAAAATCGAGATATTCCCTGCCGTCGGCATCCCAGAGCCGGCACCCCTCACCCCGCACCATGGTGATCGGATAACGGGCGTAGGTCCCTATAAACACCTGATCACTGGCTTCCTTCCATTCTGCATTGTGTGTCGTCATAGGTATATCTCCGTTCCGACCCCTGCGCGGGTAAACATTTCCAGAAGTATGGCGTGTTCGACCCTGCCATCGACAATATAGGTCTTGCTGGTGCCACTCCGCAGCGCACTCTCGCAACAGCGCACCTTGGGAATCATGCCGCCAGCGATGGTGCCGTCGGCGATCAGTTCCTCGAGCTGGCCATGGGTCAGGCTGTCGATCAGCCGTCCCGCCTTGTCCTTCACCCCGGGGACATCGGTCAACAAAAAGAGCTTTTCGGCCCCAAGCGCCCCGGCAACGGCCCCGGCCACCAGATCGGCATTGATATTGTAGGCCTGGCCGTCTTCACCGACACCTACCGGAGCGATAACCGGAATGAAGTCACCCTTGTGCAGCACCTCCAGCACCCCTGCATTGATCTTGGTCACCTGGCCGACCCGGCCGAGATCGATCAACTCCGGCGGGGTGTTCTCGGCCTCGGCAGAGCTTTTTGGGGCGCTCATCGTCATCTTCCGGGCACAGACCATGTCGCCGTCACGGCCGGACAGCCCGACCGCCTTGCCGCCACAGTGATTGATGAGGCCGACGATCTCCTTGTTGACCTTGCCGACCAGCACCATCTCGACCACATCCATGGTCTCGGAATCGGTGACCCGCATCCCCTGGACATAGCTTGGCTTGATATCGAGCCTATCGAGAAAGCGGTTGATCTGCGGACCACCGCCGTGGACAATGACCGGGTTGATCCCGATCTGCTTGAGCAGAATGACATCGAGGGCGAACTGCTTTTTCAAATGCTCATCGACCATGGCATGCCCACCGTACTTGATGACGACCGTCTTGTATCTGAACTCCTGCATGTAGGGCAGCGCCTCGATCAGGACGTTCGCCTTGGCAATTATCTCTTTCATCCCCCACCCATGGCTGCCGCCGTTGCCGGCAATATCCAGCCCCTTGACCAAATGACAATCTGGCGGCCCGTGACGGCCGGCAAAAGCCTGACCGGCACAAGCCGCACACCCGAAAAGAGACAGCGTGGAAAAACAGGCAGCCATTCTACCTATTCCCGCCAGGCAAGTAAAGGGTTCTCTGCTGTCCATTACCGGCAAGGACCTCCGGAGGGGCAATTTGTCGATAGCATGGAAAACAGCCGTTCTCCACCACTCTTGCTCAACACCCGCCCTTTACTTTTCGATACGTATGGGATAGTATGGGTCCGCTAATTGCATACATTCCTTTTTGCCCTCAATAACCATGGAGAACTGGCATGACAACAGGGCTTCGTTCGTTTTTCGCGCTCTTTTTCTGCACGACACTGCTGGTCGGCGCCTTGGCCGTTTCCAAGGCGATGGCCGAAGATCCACCGATTACCGTCGAGGCCGATCATATGACCTCGATAGAAAAAGAGAGCTCGGTGATCTTTACCGGTGAAGTCGATGCCCGGCAGGGCAACGTACGGATTCGCACTGACAAGATGATCGTCTACTATACGGAAAAAGGTACGACCGACCAGAAAACCGCGCAGCAGGCCACCGAGCAGCCCCCCCAGCAGACCGACGCCAAGCAGAAGGTCGAAAAAATGGTCTGCAACGGCAACGTCCAGGTCACCCAGGACGACTGGCTCGGCACCTCCAAGGACATGGTCTACATGGCCAAGACCCGCCAGTTCGTCCTGATCGGCGATGCCAAGGCCTGGCAGGGAAAAAACATGGTCAGCGGCGACAAAATCATCTATTACCTCGATGAGAAACGGACCGAGGTCGTCGCCGACAACACGGTGGCCGGCAAGCCGAAAAATGGCCAGGGCAAGGATCAGGGCCGGGTCAAGATGACCATCATCGAACAGTGAGGCCGATCTCAAAAAGAGAGCGGCACCCCGCGTATGGCACTTCTCGAAACCCGCAATATCATCAAGACCTACGGTGATCGCACCGTGGTGAACAGCGTCAGCGTCCAGGTCCGTACCGGGGCGGTGGTGGGGCTGCTGGGGCCCAACGGCGCCGGCAAGACCACCTCGTTCTACTCTATCGCCGGCTTCATCCGGCCGACCAAGGGCGCCATCCTGCTCGATGGGGAGAACATCACCAAACTGCCGATCCACAAACGGGCCTTGAAGGGGATCTCCTACCTGGCCCAGGAACCGTCGGTCTTCAGAAAGCTGACCGTCGAGGAAAATGTCCGGATAATCCTCGAGCCGCTGGGCTTGAACAAAAAGGAGATCAACGGCCGCATCGATCAGTTGATGGCCACTCTGAAGATAGAGTATCTTCGGGACAGCCTGGGCCATACGCTTTCGGGCGGTGAACGCCGCCGGGTCGAGATCATGCGGGCCCTGGCCACCCGTCCCCAGTTCATCCTCCTGGATGAGCCCTTTGCCGGCATCGATCCGCTGGCCGTAGGCGAGTTGCAGAAATTGATCCGAGGCCTAAAAGACCTGGGACTCGGCATACTGATCTCGGACCACAATGTCAGAGAGACCCTGCAAGTTTGTGATTTTGCTTATATAATGAATGAAGGTCAGATTTTGACGAGCGGTGTGGCCAACGATATCATCGAGAGCGAAGTAGCTCGCAAAATGTATCTGGGCGAGAATTTTACCATGTAGCACAAACCATTATGGCACTGGAACTCCGACAACAACTCAAGCTTGCGCAAAAACTGGTGATGACGCCCCAACTGCGTCAGGCCATCAAACTCCTGCTGTTGAACCGTCTCGAGCTGACCAATGCCCTGCAGGCCGAATTGGAACAGAACCCGGCCCTGGAAGAAGACCTCTCCGTCGGCGACAATATCGAACTGCCCCCCGAACTCCGGGCCAATATCGAAGTGCCCGATGAGCCTGGGAAAGAAAGTGATTACACCGAACAGGTGGCCGCCAAGGAGTCCTTGAGCGAGGTCAACTGGGAAGATTACAGCAACAATTTCGACGCCAACTTCTCCTTTGCCCACGAGATACCGGCCGCCGATGCCCCTTCGCAATTCGATTTCATCTCTGAAAAACCCGGGCTGTCGGCCTATCTGCAGTGGCAGATCGCCCATTGCGAACTGGACGAAAAGGAGTTGGAGGTCGCCCTCTACATCGTCGGCAATATCAACCGCTACGGGTTTCTCGACAGCACCATCGACGAAATCATCGCCGCGACCGGCTCCAACCAGGATGAAGTCGAATATGTGCTGGAGACAATTCAGGATCTCGATCCTCCTGGTATCGCAGCCCGCGACGTCAGCGAGTCGCTGTACCTGCAGCTCGAACGAATGGGTCAGGAGAAGAGTCTGGCGGCGATCATTGTCCGCGACCACCTGCCGCTGCTCGAGATCCGCAACTACAAGGAACTGATGCGAGCCACCGGCCGCAAGAAAAACGACATCATCAAAGCGATCGATTTCATCGCCGCCGAGCTCACCCCCTACCCCGGGCTGCCCTACTCCACCGAGACCACCAACTACGTGGTGCCTGATGTCTATATCAGCAAAATAGACGGCGAATACGAAATACGACTCAACGACGACGATCTGCCCAACCTCAAACTCTCCAGTCACTACCTCGAACTGCTGCAGAGCAACACCAGCGATCTGCAGAAGGATTCGCGCAGCTACATCGCCGACAAGGTCAAAAGCGCCGAATGGTTCATCAAGTCACTCTATCAGCGGCAGCGCACCATCTACAAGGTGATGGAGTCTATCCTCAAGTTTCAGCACGACTTTTTCGAGCGGGGACCCAAGTACCTCAAACCACTCATCCTCCGTGATGTGGCCGAAGACATCGAGATGCACGAGTCGACCATCAGCAGGGTGACCTCCAACAAATACGCCCACACCCCCCAGGGCATCTACGAGCTGAAATACTTTTTTTCCACCGCCATCCCGCGGGAGGGGGAAGAGGCCCTGGCCGCCGAGTCGATCAAGACCAGAATCCGGCAGATGATCCAGGAAGAGGACAAGAGCAAGCCGCTCAGCGACAATGCCATCTCGGCGATGCTGGCCGAAAAAAACATCCAGATTGCCCGACGCACCGTAGCCAAGTATCGGGAACAGATGAAGATCCTGCCGGTCAAACACCGCCGCCAGGCCAAGTGATCGACAGGATATCCCGCCGAACCATTGCCGGCGGTCGCCCCTGGCCAGCACTTGGGCGCCACCATGCGCCCCCAGCACCTTGCATACCTACAAGCCAGTGAGAGAGACCTCATGCCAACCAGATGGACCAAGAGATTGCCCGCCGCCTGCCGCCTCTTCGCTCTTTTTTCCCTGCTGTTTCTGCTCAGCTCCTGCTCGTCCATGCTGACCACCGGGTTCATCGAGCCGACGGTTGCCAACATGCAGAGGCAGACCGATCTCGACCTGGCCTGCCAGGGATCGCCCGCCTACCTGCTGATGATCGACAGCCTGATCGCCGCCGACCCCGAAGACCCCGACCTGCTGCGGACAGGCTGCCAGGCCTACAGCGGCTATCTGGCCGCGCTGCCGGAATGCGGCGCCGATGCCGACCGGGTCAGGACAGTCGCCGAGAAAGGTCACCGATACGGCACCACCCTCCTGGCCCAGAGCCTGCCTGTTGCCCCGGGCGACGACCTGAACGCGCTGGCCAGGGCCCTGGCCGGACTGCGAACGAGCCAGCTGCCCGACATCTATTGGGGAACCGTCGCCTGGCTCGGCTGGATCCAGGCGGAACAGGGCGCACCCGCCGCCATGGCCGACCTGGTCAGAGTAGAGAAGATCATGGCCCGGCTGCTGCAACTCGACGAGGGCTACCAGCGGGGCAGCATCCATCTCTTTTTCGGTGCCTACTACGCCACCCGCCCACC
Organism: Desulfopila sp.; assembly: GCA_047973425.1. Taxonomy (GTDB): domain Bacteria; phylum Desulfobacterota; class Desulfobulbia; order Desulfobulbales; family Desulfocapsaceae; genus Desulfopila. The sequence continues at coordinate 9,510 of JBKEBZ010000031.1, read as the reverse complement.
GATGCTTGGCGGCGATCCGGAAAAGAGCGCCTATCATTTTCAGCGCGCCCTGAAGCTGTCCCAGCACCGTATGCTGCTGGTGCAGACGACCTACGCCGAGACCCTGGCCCGTCAGCTGTTCGATCAGGACCTATACAACCGGCTCCTGAACGAGGTTCTGGCCTTCCCGCTAGCGGATGCGCCCGATATCGCCCTGGCCAACCAGATTGCCAAACACCGGGCCGGGCGCCTGATCGCCGAAGACTACTTCAGCCAATGAGCCAACCGGGCGACAAAAGATACCGTTCATCGACGATCGCTTTTCAGCAAACCTCTTGGAGAACACCATGCGCTCGCTCCTCATTGCCATCGTGACCCTGCTCTTTGGCACCAGCCTCTGCCCCGGCCATGCCCTGGCCGCCACCAGACACCTGTTCAAGGTAGCCACCCTGGCGCCGGAGGGCTCGGTCTGGGTGAATCAGTTTACCAAATTCGCCCAGGAGGTCAGTGACAAAACCGGCGGCGAGGTGACGTTCCGCATCTATCCTGGCGGGATCATGGGCGACGATCAGGCGATGTACCGCAAAATGCGGGCGGGCCAGCTCCAGGGGGGCGGTTTCACCATGACCGGCATCGCCCCGGTCGTCCCCGATTTTCGTATCATGTCCATCCCCTTCACCTTCACGACCTATGCAGAGGTCGATGCGGTGAGTCGCGGCCTGCTGCCCCTCTTCAAACAGCAGTTTGCCCGCCAGGGGCTGGAATTTGTCGCCATGACCGAGGTCGGTTTCATCTACACCATGTCGACGAGGCCGCGAGCCACCATCGCCGATCTGGAAACGGCCAAGATCTGGGCTCCCGCCGGCGACCCGCTAGCCGCCACCTTTCTCGGCGAGTTGGGCCACAGCCCGATCCAGCTCTCCATTCCCGATGTGCTGTCATCGCTTTCGACCGGCTTGATCGACACCGTCTTCAATTCACTTTACGGCTCCATCGTGCTGCAGTGGTTCACCAAGGCGAAGTACGTAACCGATACGCCCTTTGGCTATGCCTACGGGGTGTTTCTGCTCGACGGCAAAAAATTCGCCAGGTTACCGTCTCGATATGCGACAATTGTCCATGAGACCGCCGACACATACTTCCCGGCCCTCATCGATACGACCCGCAGATCCAACGACGAGTCGCACCAGGTCCTGCAGCAGCAGGGGGTCGCCTTCGTCGCCGCCGATCCGGTTTCGCTGCAGGAGCTGGAGAAGCTTCGCCAGAAGACGGTCGATGCGACCATCGGCACCGCCTACTCGGCCGAAATCTACCACAAGATGATGGAGATCCTGGCAACCCAGCGCAAAAACTGACCACAGGGACAGCGAGGCATCTCTGGTCATGGTCCGGACGACACCACCCACACCGCCCGACGCGTTAGCCCGCCTGGAAGAGCTCGCCCTCTGCCTCATGCTGGCGGCGATGATCGGGCTGGCCTGTCTGCAGATCGCCCTGCGGACCTTTACAGGAGGCGGGATGCTCTGGGCCGACCCGCTGCTGCGCTATCTGGTGCTGTGGAGCGGCCTGCTCGGGGCGGTGATGGCCACCTCACGCAACGAGCATATCGCCATAGATCTCGCCGCCTACCTCGTCCCCGAACGGCTGCTGCCGCTGGTCAGGCTGACCTGCCAGCTGTTCTCTCTTCTCACCGCCGCCGCCCTCACCTGGGCCGCCATCCTCTTTTTACAGACGGAGATCGAGTTCGGCGGCCCCGGTCTGCTGGCGATAAAGAGCTGGGTCTGGAACCTGATCTTCCCTCTGGCCTTCGGCCTGATCACCCTGCGCTACCTGATCCTCCTGATCGGCACCGCCCTGGCCCTCATCCGCCGTGCCCCGGAAACCGAGACAAAAGAGAGATGAGCGTACTCAAGATCATCACCCTGCTCGCAAGCATCAGCGGAGCGCCGCTGTTTCTGGTGATCTCGGCCCTGGCCCTCATCGCCTTTTATGGCGTGGGCATCGACCTGTCGGTGGTGATCATCGAGATGTCGCGGCTGGCCGACACCCCAATGCTGCTCGCCCTGCCCCTCTTCATCTTCGCCGGCACCCTGCTCTCTGAGAGCCGGGCCCCGGAACGGATGCTGATCCTCTCCCGCATCTTCCTGGGCTGGATGCCCGGCGGACTGGCCGTGGTCTCGCTGGCTGTCTGCGCGATCTTCACGGCGTTTACCGGCGCCTCCGGGGTCACCATCTTCGCTCTTGGCGGGTTGCTGCTGCCAGCTCTGGTCAAGGATGGCTATACCGAGCGATTCTCCATGGGCCTGATCACCTCCTCGGGCAGCCTGGGCCTGCTCTTTCCGCCAAGTCTGCCCCTGATCATCTATGGGGTGGTCGCCGAAACCCGTATCGACCATCTCTTTTTAGCGGGTATCCTGCCCGGGATGCTGATGCTGACACTGCTCTCGAGCTACGCCATACGCCAGAGCCCGGTCACGGCCAGCGCCGGCAATCGCCACGGCCGCCGGGAGATCGTCGCCGCCCTGCGCCGGGGAGGCTGGGAGCTGGTGTTACCGGTGATCGTTCTTGGCGGAATTTACGGTGGTTTCTTCGTGGCTGGCGAAGCGGCGGCCATCACCTGCCTTTATGTGCTGGTGGTCGAGGTCTTTATCTACCGCGATATCACGTTGTCAGCGCTCCCCGCGATCATGGCCAGATCGATGATGCTGTTCGGCGGCATCCTGGTGATCCTCGCCGCCTCCATGGCCTCGACCAACTACCTGGTCGACCAGGAGGTGCCGATGCGGCTGTTCGAGATTATCCGCACCCATATCGACAGCAAGTACACCTTTCTGCTGCTGCTCAACATCTTCCTGCTCGTCGTCGGGGCCATGCTCGACATCTTCTCGGCCCTGGTCCTGGTGGTCCCCCTGATCCTGCCGATCGCCACCGGTTACGGGGTCGATCCCGTCCATCTCGGCATCATCTTTCTCACCAACCTGCAGATCGGTTACTGCACTCCCCCGGTGGGGCTCAACCTCTTTCTCGCCTCCTACCGCTTTGAAAAACCGATCGTCGAGCTCTACCGTTCGACCCTGCCCTTTCTGGCCCTGCTGCTGGCGACGCTGGTGCTCATCACCTACCTCCCCTGGCTCAGTCTGATACTTGTCCGCACCTTCGGTTGAGGCTGCCGGGACGAACGATGTGCCGACGTTGTATTTTTACGGCGCAACCCGGTAACTGGCGCTATAGTGGCTGCAGCATCTGGCGAAAAACCACAGGCAGCGCCAGGACCTGGCAGCGCCTGCGGCCATTTCCTTGAACCTTTTCGGGGCGAAGCCCCTGACCGCACCCTCTTCTCGCGATCCCAAGGAGCATTGCATGTATCGATTGTTTTTCACCGCCGGAGCCCTGCTGGCCGGCCTGGCCGTGGCCGCCGGGGCCGCAACCGGCCATGAGACCAGCACCTTCGAGGCCACGGCCCGCATCTGGCTGGAGAAGGCGATCCGCTACCAGTTTCTGCACAGCCTGGCGCTTATCGCCACCGCCCTGGCCCTGGCCCTATGGCCCGGGCAGCAGACTCTGCTGCTGGTGGCCGGCTGGAGTTTTCTCACCGGTATCGTTTTCTTTTCCGGCAGCCTCTACCTTATGGCTTTCACCACTCTTTCCGCGGGATATTTCACCCCGTTCGGCGGACTCTGCTTTCTGGCGGGCTGGCTGGCCATGGTCATTGCCGGCATCGGATTGACACCGCCCCGCTGACCTGTCGGCCGCACGGTCACGGCGCGAGAACCCCGACATAGGGCAGATTGCGGTATTTCTGCCCATAGTCCAGACCATAGCCCACCACAAACTTATTGGGGATATCCATGCCGCAGAAGTTGATGTCAACAGCCGCGGTCCGGCACTCCGGCTTGTTGAGAAACGAGCAGATGGCCAGTGATCTGGGCTTTCTGTTGTTCATCATCCGGATCACCTTGCTGAAGGTGTTGCCGGTATCGACGATATCCTCCACCATCAGCACATCCCGGTTTTCGATCGAGGTGTCGAGATCCATGATGATCTTGACGTCACCGCTGCTCACCGTGCCATCGCCATAGCTGGAGACCGTCATGAAGTCGACGATGAGCGGCACCCTGATCTGTCGGACCAGGTCCGCCATGAAAATAAACGAGCCACGCAACAGACCAATGACCAGCAGATCGTCCTCGATATCCCGGTAATGGTCACTGATCTCCCGGCCGAGCCGGGCCACGGTCTTTCTGATTTCATCCTGTGATACAAGTATTTCCTGGATACCGTCAACCGACATATCCCCTCCCTGATTCGTGCAATTGGCCGAGATGTCCCTGACTGCCCCTTGCAGCAGCGCCAACCGCCCAGCCCGCCTCCTGGTTCAATAGCATAGTTTTCTCCGAAACTCACCGGCACGGCAGGATTTTCCCGGGGCCGGAGGCGTACCGCAACCGGCGCAGCGAAATTCACTCCACTTGCGGCAAGACGGGTGATATACTATTGCAAATCCCAGCTTGCAAGCCCTTTCCGGCCATTTTGCCGGCGACACGCTGTTGTCTATCGGGGCAAAGTTGTTTACCGTAGCCCATAGACGAGGGGGAAACAACTCTTGGAGGAGACTATGACCAATCAATGGCATAAATGTATTGGCATCATGCTGCTGACCGCACCGCTGGTCCATTTTTCCGTATCCGATTGTCTCGCGGACGAGCCTGCCGCCAAGGCGGACCAGAAGGGCCAGGTGGAGGCGTCGGCATCGCGGGGACAGGAAACCCCAAAAAGAGAGCCCGCGGCGATGGAAGCTCTCAGCAAAATGGGCAAATACCTCAACTCGCTCAAGTCGTTCACGGTCACCTCGGAGATGTCCCTGGACGAGGTACTGCTCAACGGCCAGAAGATCCTGGTAACCGGCACCACCGAGTACCTCACCCAGCTGCCGAACCATCTGAAAGTCACCTCGAAGATCGGGGAGATCGGCCTGGACAACGTATATTATTATGATGGCAGTACCTTCACCATCTACAGCCTGCCGGAAAAATATTACACCTCCTTTGCCGCCCCGGCGACCATCGGCCAGTTGCTCGATCTGGCCGAAGATCGCTACAATGTCGAACTTCCCCTGCGGGACCTGTTCTGGTGGAGCACCGCAAAGGCCAGGACAGAGGATATCATCTCCGCCTCCTTTATCGCCATAAGCCCGGTGGACGGCACCCCGTGCAACCATTACGCCTTCCAGCAGGATGATGTCGACTGGCAGATATGGATAGAAAATGACGACACCCCGCTGCCCCGACGGCTGGTGATCACCAGCAAACTGGAGACAGGTCAACCCCAGTATATCGCCAGGCTCACCTGGGAGGTGAACCCGCGGATTCCCGGTAACGCCTTTATTTTCACACCGCCGGAAGGGGCCCGGAAAATAGGGATCGCGGTGTACGACGAGAACGACCAACCCACCACCAATCAATAGCCGGAGGACTCGGTATGCACACTCCATCGATCTGGTTTCGCGCCACCACGCTTGCGGTCACCTCACTCTTTCTGGTGGTCACCTGGGCCATCCCGTTTCAGGCGAACGCCAGGAGTTCCGAAGGACGGACCAGGATGAACGTCCACCACGACAGACCACACAACAGCAACAGGAGTTTTCAGCACAGCCCCGATGTACACCGGAACTTTTCCAGGTCAGACCATCCACGTCCCGACAACCGCTACCGTCATGACAACGATCACTATCGCCACAACAATGACCGTTACCGCCATGACAATGACCGTTACCACCATGATGATCATCACCACTGGGATCGCCACGATGACTGGGATTACCATCACCACCATGACGTCGGCGGGGCATTCGTGGTCGGCGCCCTCACCGGCCTGGTGGTCGGCAACATCATCGCCGCCGCCTCGGTACCGCCCTCCTGCAGCTCTGTCTATGTCAACGGCTACCCGTACAGACAGTGCGGCTCCACCTGGCTGCAACCGCAGTATCAGGGCAGCCAGGTGACCTACGTGGTCGTCAATCCACCCCGTTAGGCTGTTGTCCTGCCGCCAGACCACCTCAAGCAACATTGGCTCGCGGCAGGAGCAGAGCGCAGGAGCACCGCCCGGATGGTATCTTCTTGTCCGGGCTCAGAGTGGCTGGAAAACGGCGGTTGGCGGTTACCGCCGCCCAGCAATGACATACCGCCTCGTGCCAGCGGGGGCAGGCATCACTGGATGCCGACCACCTGGTAGCCGGCATCGACCACGGTCCTGGTCAGATCGGCATCGGACACTGCCTGCTCCAGGTCCACGGTAGCCTTCTTGGCCGCCAGATCCACCGCGACCTCCTTGACCCCGGGTACGCCCAGCAGCGCCTTCTTGACGGATCCGGAACAGTGCTCACAGCTCATCCCTTCGATATTGATAGTTTTTTTCATAACGTCACTCCTTGTAGATATGGATGGTTGGGGCGAAGCGGCGGGCAGCGGCGCAGCGCTGGACCCGTCGACCACCGCCTGGAAATGGGGCGCAAAGAGGCGCAGGCGCAGGGCGTTGCTGACCACACTGACGGAACTCAGGCTCATGGCCGCCGCCGCGATCATCGGACTGAGGGTCCAGCCGAAGGCACCGTAAAAGACCCCCGCCGCCACCGGAATACCGACACTGTTATAGAAAAAGGCCCAGAACAGGTTCTGACGGATGTTGCGGATCACCGCCCGACTGAGCTGGATGGCCGCGACCGCATCGAGCAGATCGCTTTTCATCAGCACGATATCCGCCGACTCGATAGCCACATCGGTTCCAGCACCAATGGCGATCCCCACATCGGCCCGGGCCAGCGCCGGGGCGTCGTTGATGCCGTCACCCACCATCGCCACCTTCTTTCCCTGCTCCTGCAGACGGCGAACCTCCCGCTCCTTGTCCTCCGGCAGCACTTCGGCGACCACCCGGGCGATATTCACCTGACGGCGCACGGCCTCGGCGGTCTGAGCGTTGTCACCGGTCAGCATGATGACCTCGACCCCCATCTCCGTCAGCTCCGCCACCGCCTGGGGACTGCTCTTCTTGATCACGTCGGCTACGGCGATACAGCCAATGAGCTCTCCGTCACGGCTAAAATAGAGGGCGGTCTTGCCCACAGCGGCCAAATCACGGGCCAGTTCGGCCAGACGGTTGTCGATGCCCTCCGCCGCGAGCATCCGGGCATTGCCGGCCACATAGCGAGCCCCGTCAATGACCCCGGCGATGCCCTGACCAGCGGTCTGGGAGAATTCCGTCACCTTCTGCAGGGGAAGACCCCGCTTCTCTGCTTCCTGAACGATGGCCAGACCCAGCGGATGGCCGGAAAGTTTCTCGAGTGAGGCGGCCGCGAGCAGCAGCGCCGTCTCCTCACCGGCAGCCAACGCAACGATATCGGTCACCACCGGTTTACCTTCGGTGACGGTGCCGGTCTTGTCGAGCACCACCGTATCGATTACGCCGGCCGCTTCGATGGCCTCGGCGGATTTGAGCAGAATGCCGTTTACCGCCCCCCGCCCGGTGCCGACCATGATGGCGGTGGGCGTCGCCAGCCCCAGGGCGCAGGGGCAGGAGATGACCAGCACCGCAATGCCGATGGCCAGGGCAAATTCCAGCTCGAAACCAAGCAGCAACCAGACGATAATGGCCACCACCGCAATACCGATGACCACCGGCACGAAGATGCCACTGATGGTATCGGCCAGTCGGGCGATGGGTGCTTTTGACGAAGTCGCTTCATCGACCAGCTTGACGATCTGGGCCAGAGTGGTATCGTCGCCCACCCTGGTGGCCCGCATCAGAAAATGGCCGGAGGTGTTGATGGTCGCGCCGGTGACACTGTCTTCCGCCCGTTTCTCCATGGGCAGGCTCTCTCCGGTTATCGCGGATTCGTCGAGAAAGCCGCTGCCCTCGGTGATCACGCCATCCACCGGCACACTCTCGCCGCCCTTGACCACCAGGATGTCGCCAACCACGACCTCGTCTCGGCCAATGACCTGCTCCTGGCCATTGCGGAGGACCGTAGCGGTCTTGGGTGCCAGATCGATCAGTCTGGCAATGGCGTTGGAGGTCCGCCCCTTGGCCCGCGCCTCGAAGAATTTACCCATGGTAATCAGGGCCAGGATCATGGCGGCCGAATCGAAATAGAGGTTGGCGGCGAAATGGCTGACTGTCGCCATCTCACCCCGGCCCAGGGCAAAGGCCATCTTGTAGAGGGCATAGACCCCAAAGAGCAGGGCCGCGCCGGAACCGATGGCAATCAGCGAATCCATGTTCGGTGCCCCGGAAAAAAGCGCTTTGAACCCCATCCGGTAGAATTTGAAGTTCACAAAGACTACCGGCATGGTCAACAGCAGCTGGGTCAAGGCGAAGACCAGGGCATTTTCACTTCCCTGCAGAACCCCCGGTAATGGCAGGCCGACCATCGGCCCCATCACCAGGTAGAAGAGCGGCACGGTAAAGAGCAGCGAAACCACCAGCCGCCGCCGCATCTCCGCCAGCTCCACAGCCGCAGGATCGGCTCCGGCAGCAGCGCGCTGCTGCGGTCGGCCACTGGCGGTATGGACGCTGGCGCCATACCCGGCAGCCGACACCGCCCCGCTGATATCGGCGGCCGACACCGTCTGTTCATCAAAGCTAACGGTCATGCTGTTTTTCAACAGGTTGACGTTCACCTCGACTATGCCGTCAAGCGCCGAGACAACCTTGGATACCCTGCTGGAACAGGCCGAGCAGGTCATGCCTGTAACATCGAAAAGTTCTTTTTGCATAGGGTTCCTCACGATGAAATTTGTCCGTTGTGGAGAGTGTAATTATTGTTATACTCTTCGCAAGAATGCACTTTTTTGGTATATAGTACCCAAAAGGATACTTATGAGGAAAAAACAGAATCTGCCCATCTGCTGCACCAACCGGAGCCAGTCTGCTGACCCGGGGGAAAGACATTGCCCGGTGGAGGCGACCATCAACCTGGTCGGCGGCAAGTACAAGGCGTTGATCCTCTGGAATCTGATGGGCGGAACCCTTCGCTTTTCCGAGCTACGCCGGGAAGTTCCCCAGGCGACCCCCAAGATGCTGACCCAGCAACTGCGCGAACTCGAGGCCGACGGTCTGGTCAACCGCAAGGTCTACGCCGAGGTTCCGCCCAGGGTGGAATACTCGTTGACCACTCTGGGCCGCAGCATCGCACCGGTCCTTAAGGCCATGTATGCCTGGGGCACCTCGTATCTTAAGAGCCAGGGAATGACGGCGAACTGCTCGATGAAGCCGTTTGCCGACCAGTTGAAGGAGTACTAGTACACAGTACAGTTTAATAATTCGGATATAACCGTTTTAGTTTGATGCGAGCGTCAACTGTTTTGAAATGCCAGTCGACCTTCTTTTGTCGGTTGTTCCTGTCGTCATTCCAGGCCATCACTTTGGCTCGCATTTTTTCAATGCAATCGATTCGAACTGAAAGGCACTGTCGTTTTAACACACTGAGCTCAATCTCTGCGATGTTGAGCCAACTGCCATGTTTCGGCGTGTAATGTA
>JBKEBZ010000141.1:0-40278 GCA_047973425.1 Desulfopila sp. | reverse complement strand
CACCCCATTTTCGTCCGCTCAGGCCTCCTCACAGAGCAAACTCTTGGGCAACGGCCCGCTTGAACGAATCTGGAGTACTGGATAAACGTTTACAGATCCGGATTACGGAACATTCCCAGTATCACCGGTGAACGATTACAAAATTTCGAGCACAACGAAGAGTTTATATGAAACTTGCCAGTGCGGAAAACTCTGTTGCCGTGCCGAAGAGTTTCATAACAGCGTATCGGTGTCATCGTTGTGGCTGAGGCTAACTGGTCCAGCCATGCTGGTTAGGATAAAATAGCCGTTTCTGGATGGGCACTATTTGATGGACTCGGAAAAACCTAAAACATGTACGTAAGATGGCTAAGTACAAAATTCCGATATACAAGGCGCAGTGGTGTCGGTCAAGCGGAGGCGTACATGTGGTACGTCGAGCATTGGCTGATCCCACTGCAACGCAGGAGATCGGACTTTTTACGACGCCATCACTATTTAAAACTCCTTGGCGCGAAAACCATCGTATCGTGCTAAGGAGTTTCATAACAGCGTAGCGGCGTCATCGTTGAGACCAAGGCTTTGTAAGCCGGTGCTACCTGCGCCAGGAAGAGGAGTGCGCTCTGCCGATGTTTTCCGGGGTTCGAATCCGCAGTCAACTGCTGTTCTCCTATTCCCTTCTCTATGCCGTTTCCCTGCTGATCAGCTTTGCGACCTTCTATTTCGTTATCCAGAACTCGATCAAAACCGGTATCGAGAGTGAACTGCTCAACACCACGACCGGCATCTACAACCTGGTCAGAACCGCTGCCGCGGTGTCGATCAAGAACTATCTGCGCAGCGTCGCCGAAAAGAACCTCGAGATCATCGATGCCATCTACCAGCAGCAGCGCCAGGGGCTGGTAGGCGAGGCCGAGGCCAGACAGCGGGCCGCCAGCATCCTGCTGAGCCAGACCATCGGTGATTCCGGCTATATCTACTGCCTCGACAGTCGGGGTATCGTGGTGGTTCATCCGGCGACCAAGCTGATACGGACTGACGTTTCCGAATACGCCTTTGTCAAGGACCTGATCGACAGGAAAAAAGGGTACCTGGAGTATGACTGGCAAAATCCCGATGAAACCACGGTCCGCCCCAAAGCCCTCTACTCCATCTATTTTGCCCCATGGGACTGGTTGATCTGTGTCTCCTCCTATCGTTCGGAATTCAAGGGACTGGTCAATGTCGACGATTTCAAGCAGAGCGTTTTTGACCAGAAATTCGGTACCTCCGGCTATGCCTTCGTAATCGATGGCAGCGGTACAGCCATCATTCATCCGACCCACGAAGGGGTCGACATCCTCGCCCAGGAAGGTCTCCCCCGGCACTACATGGCGCAGGTCCACGAGGCGAAAATCAACAAGCTCGACTATCCCTGGCAGAATCCAGGAGAGAAGAGATCGCGCCTCAAGTTCTGTATCTTCAATTACATAGAGGAGTACGACTGGTATGTCTTCGCCGCCATCTACCATGACGAACTCTACGCCCCGCTGAAAACGCTCAAGATGATCGGTCTCGTTACCTTCGGGGTGAGTATGCTGCTGGTTCTCGTTATGACGCTCGTGATCAGCGAGTCGATAACCGCCCCTTTGCGTAAACTCATGAGCCATTTTCACGACGCGCCCAAAGGAGATTTCAGCAAACGCATGGTAGTGAACAGAAAAGACGAGATCGGCCAGTTGGCGGGATATTACAACAGGTTCATGCAGCAACTCGAGGAGTACAGTCGTGACCTGGAGAGCCAGATCTGGTTCCGACGACAGACCGAAGAGCGTCTCAGGATCAGTGAGACCCGCTACCGCTCGGTGATGGAGGCGGCGGCGGACCCGATCGTCATCTACGACATGGAGGGGCTGGTAACCTACTTCAACCCGGCCTTCCAGCGGGTATTCGGCTGGAGTCTCAAGGAATGTCTGGGCCGAACCCTCGATCACTTCGTCCCCGCGGACAACTGGCCCGAGACCCGGATCATGATCGAGACCATCAAGGACGGAAAGTCGCTTGCGGCCACCGAGACCCAACGCGTTACCCGGGATGGCGACATCCGCACGGTCAGCGTCAGCGGCGCCGCCTTCCGCGGCCATGACGGTCAGCTTGCCGGCAGCGTCGTCATCCTCCGGGACATTACCGAAACCAAGAGGTACGCCAAACAGCTTCTGGATATTGGCGATACCACCCGTCAGGCCATCGGCCAGAACCTCCATGACGATCTCTGTCCCCACCTGATCGGCACCGGTGGCCTGGTATCGGCCCTGAAAAAGACCATCGAAAACAGCAACGGCCAAGGGGTTCGGCTGGCGGAACAGATCATCGAACTGATCCATGAGGCGACCGAGAAGGCTCGAGGATTGGCAGGCGGGCTCTGTCCCGTGCATCTGGTCTCCTTCGGCCTGCAATCGGCCCTTAACGAAATTGCCGAAAAGACGACTGTTACAGCCGGTCTGACCTGCCGGTTCAGTGGTGATCCAACCATCGTATTCCCCGACAATAATCTGGCGACACACCTGTACTATATCGTCCAGGAGGCCGTGAACAACAGTGTCCGCCATGCCAGCGCCACCGCTATCGATATTTCCCTCTATCGAAAAGGTGACTATATTCATCTTATAATCACCGACGATGGTGTGGGCATCGGCGACAACCGTCAGAGCGGGGGAATCGGCCTGCAGATAATGCAGCATCGGGCGCTTACCGTCGGTGCCTTCCTGTCCGTCTCCAAGGCCGCAGAAAACGGGACCGTGGTGCACCTGTTCCTGAAAGTACCGCGCAATGCCAGTGATGACGAGGGGACATTTGCCGACTCGCCTCTCTCCAGCATGGCTAAAACAGAAAGCCGCAGCCACGACGATGACACCGCTACGCTGTTATGAAACTCTTCGGCCCGGCAACAGAGTTTTTTTATCCGAAACTCGTCAGCACGGAAAATTCCTTTACCGGGGCGACGATTTTCATGGTTCGTTGTGGCTGAGGCTATCTGGTCCAGCCATGCTGGTTTATATGAAACTCGCCAGTGCGGAAAGCTCTGTCACCGCGCCGAGGAAGTTTCATGCTTCGTTGTGGCTGAGGCTATCTGGTCCAGCCATGCTGGTTAGACCAGGGAGTCTGGGATAAAACGAGGAAAGCAGATGGCAGCCCAGAAAAAATACCGGATACTCATTGTCGATGATCACCCGGTATTCTGCTTCGGCATGACCGAACTCATCAACAAGGAAGAAGATCTCGAGGTCTGCGGCAGTGTCGAACTGATGAAAAAGACAACCGGGGCGATCGACACCCTCCACCCTGATCTGGTGATTATCGACATCTCCCTCAAAGACGGCGACGGGATAGAGCTGGTTCATGAGTTGAAGAAACACTACGAAGGCCTGCCCCTGCTGGTCCTCTCCATGTACGACGAGTCCCTCTATGCCGAGAGAGCCCTGCTCGCAGGCGCCAGCGGTTACATCATGAAACAGGAGGCGATAGCCCAGGTCGTCGAGGCGATTCGCAAGGTCCTGGGCGGTGACGTCTATGCCAGTCATAGCGTCAAAGAGAAGGTCTTCAAACGGTTGACAAGCCAACCCGCCGGGGACAGCACATCACCTCTCGATATCCTCACCAACCGGGAACTGGAGGTGCTGAGACTGATCGGCGAGGGATACTCGACCAAGGAGATCGCCCAGCGGCTGCATCTGAGCATCAAGACCATCGGCACCTACCGGGAAAATCTCAAGGAAAAGCTCAAACTCAAACACTTTACCGAACTGGTCAAATTCGCGGTGCACTGGTCCGACAAGATCATGTACTAACCAGCATGGCTGGACCAGGCAGCCTCAGCCACGACAAACCATGAAACTCCTCGGCGCGGTAACAGAGGCATGCGTGCCGAAGATTTTCGGATAAACCAGCACGGCTGGACCAGGCAGCCTCAGCCACAACAAACCATGAAACTCTTCGGTGCGGTAACAAAGTTCGTCAAGCTGACGAGTTGAAGTCCGGGCTAAACCTCGATGTTGTAGTCTTTCATTTTTTTCCAGAGCACCTTGCGGGTCACCTTGAGGATATCGGCAGCCAATTGCCGTTTGCCCTCAGCCTCTTCGAGGGCAGCGATGATCCGTCGGCGTTCATACTGTTGAACTCCGGCTTCAAGAGACAGTGCCTCAAGCCCCGCGCCACACCTGTCCGCATCTCCCCGCAGTCGTTCCGGCAGATGAGCCAGGCGAACGACCCCATCTGCGGAGAGCAGCACAGCCCTCTCGAAGATGTTCTTCATTTCTCTGATATTACCCGGGTAATCATAGGATCGGAGGACCTCGTAGACCTGCTGGGACAGCACAATGTTTTCCTTGCCGTATTTCTTCGCTGACTGAACGAGGAAATGGTTCATCAGGCTGACGATATCGTCGCCGCGATCGCGCAGATCGGGCAGTCGTATCGGCACGATATTGATGCGGTAACTCAAGTCTTCCCTGAAATCGCCGGCGGCCACGGCCTCCTCCAGCGTCCGGGCCGTTGCGAAAATGGTCCGCACATCGACCTTTATCGGCTCATTGCCCCCAAGACGGGTAATCTCGCCGTCTTCTAAAACTCTCAGCAGCTTCGCCTGGAGAGCCAGGGGCATATCGCCCATTTCGTCAAAGAAAAAAGAGCCCTGGTTTGCGGCCTCGAACTTGCCGATACGCCGATTGTCAGCACCGGTAAAGGCGCCCTTTTCATGCCCGAAAAGTTCCGATTCGAGCAGGTGTTCGGGCAGGGCTGCACAATTGATCTTGATAAATGGTTTGTCCTTGCGGGAACTGAGGGAATGCACGGCGTTGGCAACGAGTTCCTTACCGGTGCCGCTCGAACCCTGAATCAAAACGGGAACACAGGAATCGGCAACGGCGCGAATTCGGTTGAAGACCTCCTGCATGGCCTGGCCACCGACCATCTCTTCGAGATCTTTATTGGCCCGCAAAGCCATATTCTCAATGGAGAGGGAGCGATAATTGAAAAAACGCTCAATGGCAATCAGCAGCACATCATTGGTGAACGGTTTACAGAGAAAGTCAAAGCTGCCAGTGCGGATAGCCCGAACTGCAAGTTCGACTTCAGGGTAGGCGGTTATCAGAATACTGCCCATGCCAGGATACAGTTCATGGACATGTTCAAGTATTTCCATCCCCGACATGCCGGGTAGACGCAGATCGGTGATCAACAGGTCAAAGCTCTCGTGTTTCAACCGGTCAAGCGCCTCCTGCCCTTCCTCCAGAGCAACCACTTCGTACCCGGCGGCAGTCAGTGTCACCTGCATGCCAATCCGCATGGACAGTTCATCTTCTAATAACAGTATACGGCTACTCGGCATCGACTCCCCCCTGACAGGGCAACAGCAGGGCAAAACGGCTGCCCCGTTCATCTGACTCGACCAAAGTGAGCGTTCCCCCATGCTGTTCGGCAATGGACCGCGACAGGGCCAGGCCCAGGCCGGTGCCCTGTCCCACCTCTTTTGTGGTGAAAAATGGCTCGAATATTTTTTCCTGCAACACTTTGGCAATTCCAGGGCCGGTGTCAGAGACGGTAATGACCACGAACTGGTTCCGCAGACCGATATCGATATGCAGCCGGCCGCCAGTCGCCATGGCCTGGGCCGCGTTGACAATGAGGTTGACCACGACCTGCTGTATTTTGCCGATATCGACGACCACTGCCGTAAGTCCTTCATCGAGGAATAGACGATGTTCGATTCTCTTCTGGCGCAGCATGGTCTCCACCAGGGCCAGGCTCTTCTCGACTATTGCCGCCGGAGCGACCGGTTCAGTGGTAAGGGTCGACTGGCGGGAGTAATCGAGCAGATCGCGCATGGTCTTTTGCATCCGCTCGAGGCTCTGCTGAATCACTTCAATATGCTGACGTCTTGCCTCGTCATCGAGATCTTCATTACAGAGATTGTTGAAACAGAGTATCACCCCGCCCAGCGGATTGTTGATCTCATGGGCGATACTTGCGGTCAGCGCCCCTACCGTTGCCATTTTTTCCGCATGAAAGAGCTGTTCCCTCGTCTGCAGACGAGCCTTTTCCTCCTCTTTCAGCCGCGAAGTCATCCAGTGAAAACTCTGCTGCAACTGACCGATTTCATCTCTTCGTTCCGACAACCTGGGCAATGTCGATGACACGTCCCCCTCGACGGTTATCTTGCCCATGGCAGCCGAGAGTTTTTTGAGCGGATGGATAAAATATTCGGCAGCAAACCCGATGATCAGAAGAGAAAGCAGCAGGTTGACACTTGCTATCCCGAAGACCTCCAGGCGAAGCGCCTCAGTCGCCTGGGCTATTTCTGCCGTTGAAAAGACGATACGGCACAGGCCCCATTTCTTTGATTCGATAGCCAGAGGCACCAGAACCTCCAGGGCATTTTCTCCCTGCGCCAGCGGACGTATCTGCACAGTCTTGCCCTCGATGGCCTCTTTGAAATGTTCCAGCTGATATATATCACCATACCGCCGGAAATCGCTGTGGGTAACGATACGCGAATTGGTGTCGAGGGCCATGAAAGAGAGAACACGGTCATCGAGAGCCATGATATCCTTGACATAAAAATCGAGATATTCCTCCAGCGCCGATTTGTCGAACAGGCCAAGCTCTTCGTAGACGAACGCATTGGTAAACAGCACGGAGGACGAGGCCCCAAGCATCAGCGCCTGCTGGATGGTCTTTTCCTCCAGCAATCTCCGCTCACGCTCAATGATAAAATAGCTGGTCACGCTGATCGTTCCAGCGATGCAGAAAAAGGCCAGCAGAATAAATTGCGACCTCAAACCGAAGACTGTTTTCATCTATATATCCCGGCCTCATGCAACTCTGTCATCAACTGGAAGATGGAGGTGTAAGCCGCCTCCGGTGTCGGGGCGAAACCATTCCTCAGCAAAGGGCTCCACCGGACCACCAAAGAGGCGACCTCGGCATCGCTATAATCCAGATTCAACAGAATTGTCTGCAGCTTTTTTCTCAATTCAGGCGGGACCAGGGGGGAGGCGACGATGACAAAACCGGGATAGCTGTCCGTTACGGCAATTTCCTTCAGACCGGCTTCTTTGAATCGTGCCGCGGCGCCTGTCGAGACCGCGCCGGCGTCGTGGGTGCCGCGCAATACCGAGCGAATCACCGCATCCTGGGTTGGTAGATTGTCAAAAAAAGCGAGTTTATCGGGCGAAATGCCATGATGGTAAAGATAACCAAGCGGTTTCAGGTAACTCGAAGTCGACTCCGGTGAACCGAAGGCAAAAGATTTACCGACAAGATCAGGCAGCGTATCGATATCGTCTCTCTCACCCCGGGTGATAAAAACCGAACGAACGGCCAGGGAGCCATCGGCCGAGAGAACACTGCACACGGGTGTTATCTCCTCGCTGGTCAGGGAGGCATCCACGAACGAGACCCCGGCCAGCAGGGCAAAATGGATTTCCTGTCGAACAAGTGCCTCGACAATACTCCTGTAATCCTTGGCCAGATAGAGGGAAACGGTGGTCGAAAGTTGATCTGTGAGAAAGTCGGTAAAGGGCAGATACTGACGAAACATGATCAGGGGATGGTTCAGGGAAATCACGCCAAAGCGCAATTCATCCACCTGTGGTTCTCTTTGTTCTCCTGGTGGTTCAGGCTGACTCCATGCCGGGAGCGCGAGAAGAAGGCAGAGAACCACGACGACATACCGCAGAAAAGCCATTTTCCCCCCTTGGGCCTTACGGCACATGCCGTATCGGGCACTTCAACTTCCTGGATAAGCGGCGGTACCTGGCCGTTTCTTGAAAAAAGAGCGGTTTGCGACCGCCAAGAATAACAAGCTGAGCCCGGTTTTCTCGAGCTTTCAGACTCTCTTCCAGGCGACCCGACTCGATGATCAGTTCGGCGGTTATACCATATTCGTCAGCTTCAGCCAGCAAATCGGCAAATCGTTCCCTGGCCTCCCGTACCGCCAACGCATCGACATACGCGAGAAAGTCTCTTCTATCGCCTTCGGTTGCCAGTGGATCAACCTCACCGTAATGGCTGAGTTCGTTCTCGATAACGTGCAGGATCACCAGGGGCGCACCTGTTTGCCGACTCTTGCCGAGGGCATAGATTTCCGCGTCGCGGCAGTCCTGTTCACCTGATGCGGCGAGAAGAATATATTTCATGGCATGTACCCCCCGTAGCCATGCACCTGTCCGCCAGCAAAAGGAGGTAAATTCGGATTGTGACCGTTTACCAGGTTGCAGGCGAAGGGTAGTCGACCTCGAACTGTAATCGTTTCTCAATGCCCCATGTGGTACGCCCGGCATTGACCGATCCCGCTGCAACGCAGGAGATCGGCCTTTTTACGACGTCATCAATTGATCAATTTGGCGACACAGACAAGAGCGATCCCCAATGCACAGACCGCCAGATCCTGCTTTCTGGAATCGGACATACTTTTACATTGCCTCATCAGTTTTGCTATCATGGTATTTCCTCTGTTTTTGCATAGTCATCCACCAGGATCAGATAAAAATCGAGTGCTGGTGACGTGGTTCAGCCATGCTGGTTTATAAAAAGTAACAGACAACAAGAAGTGCAAGCAGCGCCTTGGCAGAGGCGATGACGAAGCCGGTGATAAATCCGGACCAACCCGCAGCCTTGAGATCTGTCAGGCGGGTCGTCAGCCCGATACTGGCGAATCCGAGAAGAAAAGCCCATTCCATGAACGTCGTTGCGGTGGAGATATCGGCTTTGCTGAAGAAACCGACGGTGTTGAGAATGACCACAAAGAGAAAACCGAGCACAAAAATCGGGAACTTCTGGACAATGATCTGCCACTTGTTGACCTGTTCAAGATCGGTCGATTTCTCTGCCTCTCTCGAAGCGGCCATGATAACCAGCATAAGGACAACAAACGGGAGGAAGATCACCCGACCGATGTTATAGACACCGGCGATCAGACCGGCATCATTGCTAAAGCCAAAACCGGCTGCCAGGACCTGGGCTGAATTGACGATGCCCACTCCCGCAAATGCGCCGTACTGAGCATCGCTGAGATTGAAGATGTTGCCAATAATCGGGAAGAATACCAGCGCGAGCAGCCCAAACATCAAAACAACGGCTATAGAATAGGCCATCTCCTCTTTTTTGGCGTTCACCGCTGGAGCCACTGCGATGGTGGCAGAAACACCACAGACCGAAAGACCGGCGGCCAGACAGGCGCTGAGGGAACTGGGCATGTTCATCTTTTTTCCCACCCACATCAGAAAGGCGGCGGAGCCAAAGAGAAAGACTGCGATCAGGACCAGTGCCTGGGTTCCCACCGTTAAAAGACCGGCCAGAGAGTACTTGGCACCCATTACCACGATGCCCGTTTTCGTCAGAATGGTAGAATATTTCAGACCAGGCTGGAGCATGGTTGGCACGCCAACGGTATTCCGGATAAGAATACCGATCAGTATTGCCAGAATAAAATCCTTGAGAGAGAGATAGTTTTTGAAAAAATCATACTGGGTAAGCACCGGCGCCAGAAAAAAAGCCGTTATCGCGACGGTGCCAACCAGAAGAAGCCCGGGGAGGCTTTCGACAAGGCTGGCGTACAGCGTATGCTGAGCGGAATTGACCCGTACAGTGGTGTTGGTCTGTGACATGCAAAGCTCCTTGAGATGAGATGATGAGTATTGGACCCTTTTCGTTCCCTCATCCAGCCAGGGCAAAAATCGCACCACAAACGAACAAACACCGTATCTATCTATAATTAAAACAATTACCCAATCAATCTTCGCCAAGAAACAGCAAAAAATGTTCCCTGCCGGGAATATGAAAAAAACGGATGTTCCGGCATGAGAGCATCTCCCCTCTCTGTTTGCCTGGCCCAGGTCACAGCTGCTCTGCTCACGGTCGAGCAGAGAGAAGACTACAGCCCCGCGGCCAACGCCGTCGATCTTCTCGGATCGGCGCCTCCATACATCATTTCATCTCTGATCATAATCGATTGAATGGCCCCCATCGACGCTTTCTGCACAACAGAGTGCCCCATGCCTTCAAGGATTTTGATGGTGTCGGGACTGATACCCTCTTCTATGCGAATCTCATCCGGCAACCACTGGTGGTGAATGCGCGGTGCGGCAACCGCACTCTCGATATTGAGATCATGATCGATGACGTTCAGAATAACCTGCAAGGTGGTCGTGATGATTCGCGAGCCGCCAGGGCTGCCGGTTACCAGAAAATTTTTCCCGTCTCTCTTGACGATGGTAGGCGACATGGAGCTCAACATTCTTTTATTGGGCGCGATCTTGTTGGCCTCGCCGCCAAGAAGGCCGTAGGCGTTCGGTACACCCGGTTTGGCCGAGAAATCATCCATCTCGTTATTGAGCAGGAAACCGGCTCCTTCTACGACAATTCCGGAACCATAGCTGAAGTTAATAGTGTAGGTGTTGGAGACGGCGTTACCATATTTATCGACAATCGAGAAGTGGGTTGTCTCGCCGCTTTCATAGGGTGCGACATCACCCGGGGCGATGGTTTTGCTCGGGGTCGCCCTTTGCACATCGATCTCGTGGCGCTGGCTCTCTGCATAGGCTTTTGCGGTAAGGGCTGTTAACGGAACCTGCACAAAATCTTCATCACCAAGATACTGCGACCTGTCGGCGTACGCCCGTTTCATCGCCTCCGCCATAAGATGAATGGTCAGTGCGGAATTATGGCCATATTCTCGGATTGAAAATCCTTCCAATATATTGAGTATCTGCACAATATGCGTGCCACCCGAGCTTGGCGGAGACATGGAATAGATATCGTACCCCCGATAGGTTCCATGAACCGGTGTGCGCAGTCTCGGCCTGTAATTTTTCATATCCTCGCTGGTGACAAGCCCCCCATGCCTTGCCATTTCAGCGACCAGCAGTTCCGCCGTCTTGCCCTGATAAAATTCTTCGATACCATGTTCCGCTATGCGGGTCAGGGTCGCGGCCAGATCTTTTTGTACAAAGAGATCACCCGGCTCGTAGTAACTGCCATCTGCCTTGTAGAATATCCTGGCACTCGAAGGCCATTTTTTGAGCATCTCCTCCTTCTCTTTCAAGCCGTCACTGAATCGCGGCGTGACGATAAAACCTTCGGCAGCGAGTTTGATGGCGGGAGCCATCGCTTCCTGGAGCGAAATGGTGCCATATTCTTCAAGGGCCAGGGCCAGTCCTGCCACTGTGCCCGGCACCCCTGCCGCCAGATGGCTGTACCTGGAAACGTTGCTGTCGGCATTGCCGTCGTGGTCGAGAAACATGTCAGCACTCGCTCGGCCTGGCGCCTTTTCCCGATAGTCTATGGCAATAACGTCATTTTTTTTCTCCGCTGAGATCAGCATGAAACCGCCGCCCCCGATGTTGCCCGAACGAGGCTGGGTCACCGCCAGGGAAAAGGCTGCGGTAACCGCGGCATCGATAGCATTACCACCCTTTTTCAATACCTCGAGCGCCGACTCCGTGGCTAAAAAATGGCTGGTGACCACCATGCCGTCCTTGCCCTGGACCGGATGCATCCGTTCGCCTTCGAGAATGGCTGCGCCATAGACCGCCTGGGTCAAAAACAGCAGCGCCGCAGTGGCAAGCAGCAGAACTCTGGTACCGAGAACACCTTTGGGGCCAAATACCACGCTTTTGTTTCTCATTGCCATCTCCCTGTTTGTAACCGTTCTCCGGCACTCCATTTTCATCCGATCAGGCCTCCTCACAGAGCAAACTCTTGTGCAACGGCCCGCTTGAACGAATCTGGAGTACTGGATAAACGTTTACGGATCCGGGTTACGGAACATTCCCGGTATCACCGGTAAACGATTACGTTTTTTCTGAGCCCATCTCCGGGTAGTCAATGACTTTTTATGACGCCATCACCTTTGATCAAGACCTGGTGAACAGTTACCCTGTTTGCAGGTTGCATCCTCAGCCCTCACTGAGAGGAACGTTTGAGGTGGGCGAGGACCTGTTTGATTTCGCCATAGCCGTACTCTTCGCCAAGCGCTGATTTGATATCACGTAAACTCTTCGTTTTAAGGGTGCGAATCACCTCGATCATCGTGGTGAGTTTTTCTTTGGTGACAAGGCGATCGATATCCATCTCGCCCAGAGCGACAAAGTGGGCGAGATGCCCCTCGATCGTTGCCAGTACCAGGCCGCGTTCTCTGGCAATTTCCTCGACGGTCATCCCCTGGGTAAACATATCAAAACTCAGCTTTCTGGTGTCCTTTGGCTTGTTCTGCTCTTGAGTGGAAGGTGGGGACTGGACAACAGGAAGCTGAACCTCGTCAATGTTGTGCTCAGTCCGGTAGCGGGACACCATTGCAATGATTTCTTCGCCATACCTGGCCGCCAGCTTCTCCCCTATTCCCTTGGTCTCTTTCAGTAAAAGCAACGAGTCTGGCAGGCGAACCGCGATCTGGACCAGCGTTTTCTGGTGCATTACCTGAAATGGGCTGAGGTTTTCACTCCTGGCCTTTTCGTTACGCCAATCGCGCAGCTGCTGGAAAAGCTCTGGATGATCGACATCGGTTTCGCTGTAGGTTATCGCCGGGGGGGTTGCCGCTTTGGTTTTGCTACTCGCCGCTACCGCCGCCTTCGAGATCGCCCGTAGATATTCTGCACTATCGAAGCCAGCACCGCATATCCTGACCCCCGCTACCTTGATGGCAACCTCTTCAGCGAGATATTTCAACGCGTTACGACTCTTCTTTCTGAGCTCTTTATTGTCTGTTTCAAGAGCAATCGGCAAAAGACGCTCTTCGAGGTTGACCCTGAACTTTTCTAAAAAATACGTGGCGGCCTTATCGAGCCTTTCCCGGATGACCGGGTCTTCTGCAGGAAGTTTGTCGTCTCTGAAAAGGGATTGGAGCTGCGCTCTGAAGTTATCGCCCACGACAACGATTGTGGTAAAAATCTCTTGTCGTACTGCGGCCAGATCCTGTACGCCAGAGACGGTGAATACTCCTCTGTTATCCTCCACCAGAGAGATAAACCGGCTGGTGAGGTTCTGTAATCTCCGGAAATCAAAACAACCAAGCAGCAGATCTTGCTGATAGCGATTTTTTGCCCGGACAAGTTGCTTCTTACTGGGCAGGTCCCGCCCCACTTTCTGGGAAAATGACAATACTATCGGATCTGTTTTCACAGAGCCTGGGGTGATTGGGCTGCTGAGGATCATGCCCTCCAGGGTTTTGCATCGTGAAAGGGCCACGTACACCTGACCATGACTGAAGGAGGCCTGGGCATCGATGATGGCGTTCTCAAAGGTGAGTCCCTGGCTTTTATGGATGGTGATGGCCCAGGCGAGCTTGAGCGGATATTGGCTGTAGGCTCCGACCCTGTTCTCACGCACCTCCATGGTTTCGCTGTCGAGTGAATAATCGATATTTTCCCAGGTGGCGGGAGCGATGATGATCTCGTGCCGTTCCCCCCTGCAGAGGATATGGATGCCGTCCGTTGTGATCTTGGTTATTGTGCCGATCTTCCCGTTGAAATACCGTTTTTCACTGGACGAGTCGTTCCGCATGAACATCACCTGCGCCCCGACTTTCAACGTAAGGGTTGCCGGGGTCGGATAGGCGTGTTCGGGAAACTCTCCTTCCACCTGGGCGGTAAAGTGGTGGACTGGGGTTTTCAACAGGGCCAGCCGTTGACTGTTTATCCGGTCGGCACTGGCGTTGTGGCTGCACAGAGTGATGTAGCCCGTATCACCGAGAGAGGAGAGATCTTCGATACAGCGCTCGTTGAGCTTTTTTAATGCAGCCTGATCGAGGTTGTTGTCCCGAACCCTGTTGAGCAAAGCGATAAACTCGCTGTCTGTCTGACGGTAGATATGCTTGAGCTCTACGGAAACGAGTTCGGTTTTTGCGAGGGCCGTGCTGGAAAAAAAATAGGGGGAATCGTAATAGGGGGCGAGCAGGCGCCAGTCTTCGCCTTTCACCACAGGCGCCAGCTGATGCAGGTCACCAATCAGCAGCAGCTGGACGCCGCCAAAGGCAAGGTCGGAGCGGCGGTACCTGCGGAGAACGGCATCGACCCCGTCGAGCAGATCGGCTCGCACCATGCTGATTTCATCGATGACCAGGAGATCGAGGCTCTTGAGGATGTTGATCTTGTCCCGGCTGAATTTGTGCTGTCTGGTGTGCTCGCTGCCGGGAATAAAGGGGCCAAAGGGCATTTGAAAAAACGAGTGCAGGGTGACGCCACCCGCATTGATGGCGGCAACCCCGGTGGGGGCCGTCACCACCATCCTTTTCTCACACCTCTTCTTGACGTTATGGAGGAAGGTGGTTTTACCGGTACCGGCCTTCCCCGTTAAAAAGACATTGCAGCCGGTGTCGCAAACAAATGCGTCGGCCAGCTCAAGTTCCGGGTTTGTCTGACTCATTGTTTTTCGGTGAAGTTCATTGCAAAACCAGCATAGCTGGACCAGGGAGCCTCAGCCACAGCGATGACGCAAAATTCCTCGGCGCGGTGACAGAGATATTTTGCGCTGATCAGTTTCATGGAAACAAATGTACCAGAGCCAAACCGATACGGCTGTACTTTCTTCGCCCATGCAACAGCAGACAGCGGTAAAATCGCTTCACACTGCTCGAATATACGGCCCGTCGCCCCCTTCCTTCGAGATCAGCCTGGGTTTCTCCTCGATTCAGATGGCGTCGTCTGAACAGACCTTTGGTGAACGGATTGGTTTTTCGGGCAGGCGCTGAAAAAGAGCTGTCCCCATGCTGTCTGACTGCATGAAAAGTTTTATATATCCTCCCTGTTCTCTGGAGATTCTTCTCACATTACGACTTTGTAACTTCATGGCAAGACACCGGTAATGTCTACTGATTAATAGTGTTTTCATACAACCGAGCAGACAGTGCATTCTCTCATTTTTATTTTTCTCTCCTGCTCGCTAGACTTTTTCTCAGCATTTCAACCAAAGGAGGTCCCATGAAGAACATCAAATTCAGTAAAATCGCCGCCGCATCAGTAGCAAGCCTGTTAGGGTTGGCAATGGTCGTGACCGTTTCTGTTGCCACCACCCCGAAGAACGAAAACAAGATACTCGACAAGGTATCTACTGAAGGCAACGCGGCCATGCAGGATCTGCGCTGGGCAAGGGTCGCCCTGTTTGACGGTCAGCCTGAAGCGGCGCAGAAGTATCTGGATAAGGCGAAAACGAATCTGGCAAAGGCCGAAAAACAGGCTCCGGAACTGGTTGTGACGATCAATTCGCAACAAAAGGTCGGAGATAAAATCGTCGCCAGCAAACGTGTCACCGAATCTTCCGACTATGTCCCTGTCGATGCCTGGTTGACGCTTTCTGATGATTTCGTGGCCACACCGGAAAAAAGTGCCAAGATAAAAGAGGCAAACGGCCACATCCAGAACGGTGACAAGAAAAAGGCCGTAGAAGTGTTGAAAACAGCCGATATCGCCGTTTCCATAGGTCGCGCGCTGATCCCTCTGAAGGCGACAATCAAGGATGTCGACTCAGCTCTTGCGCTGATGAATGACCACAAGTATTATGAGGCAAACCTGGTGTTGAAAGGCGCGGAAGACGGGGTCGTCGTCGACTCGGTTCTTCTCGTCGAACCAGTGACCTCTGGTACGAACAACGCGATCAATGCCAAACCCGATACCAAAGCTGCACCCACGGCTGTTGATACCAGGAAGAACGGCTGATACCAGCTCACCGGGAAAATATCGGAACCCGTAATCGCCATGACCGGTGATTGCGGGTTCTGACAGAACCCGCTTCGCCGAAGTCTCACCATGCTGTCGTTTTCACCAAGTCAAGAGGAGGATGAGATGCTGCTGAGCGGGTATACCTTGGAGATTTTTCGTTCGAAATGCAATGCAGGCGCCCAGACCCTGCACTGCTTCGCCCACCTCGACGATGACGTTGGCGCCGTACTGCCGTATCTCAACACCGTGCTCGGCGGCTTCAGCTACACCAAAGACCCACCGGCCCTGACCTTGAAGAACTCCGGTAAGCTCATCACCATCCATGCACGCAAAATCGCAGTCAATGCCCTGCAGGACCAGGAACAGGCTGAAAAAATCGTCGCCTGGCTGCAACGAGAGATCAACGGCGCCTGGGAGAATCGCAAGAACATCGAGCCGAGCACCGAAGGGGCAAAGCAGCCGAGTATGATCGACGTGCTCAAGCTCCTGCCGAAAACCAACTGTCGGCAGTGCGGTCAACCGACCTGCATGGTCTTCGCCCTCCGGGTGGTCGAGGGAGTCAAAGATCATACGAATTGCCCTGCCCTACAGGGAGAAAATCGTGAAGAGTTGGCTCATTACATAGCTCAATTTCACTTCGATTAGGCCTTGTCCAGCAGACGATGCGCTGGTGGTGGGCATCTTACCAAACGGCAGATCAATGTGAACCGTCCCCTCCCTGGCCCTCCCCAGACTTTTTCCTTTCGACCTGCGTGATCTTCTGGCATAATCGCCTAAAAAAGTCTGCGGTTTGCCTGTACGTTCTGGGGATTTGCTGAGGTGACGGTGAAGTGACTGGGAGAACCATACAAGGATGGAGAGATGTCTATTATATTTCCGGAAACACGGGAATTCTCGCCAAAGATCTGGGTAAGGCCCTGCTCTGCCAGTTCCCGCAGGTGCGTTTCAACGAAGAGTTGATCCCCTTTATCCGCACCGAATCACAGGCCCGCAAGGCCCTGGGGCGCATTCTCTCTCGATCGGCAGGACGCCACCCTATCATCTTCTCTACTCTGTTCGACCGGCGGCTCAATGCCATCTTCACTACCGACGGGGTGGAGTTTCTCAACATCTGTGAACATTTTCTCGGCCGACTCGAGGCGACCCTGCACACGGAGCCGACCAGACAACCGGGCTCGTCCCGGATTCTCGACGACTCGGCCATGACCAGGAGAGTCAACGCCATCCACTACGCCATCACCCACGATGACGGCACCGCCACCGGTGACTACGACGAGGCGGACATCATTCTGGTGGGGGTATCACGGTGTGGCAAGACCCCGGTTGCCATCTTTCTTGCCACCCATATGGGGTTGAAGGCCGCCAACTATCCGCTGGTGGATGGCGATCTCCACTCCTGTCAGCTACCATCCGCCATTGTCGACAATACCGCCAGGGTCGTCGGGCTTTCCTCCACCCCGGAGATGCTGCACTCGTTTCGGCAACAACGCTATGCAGGCTCAACCTACGCCCAGATTTCCACTTGCACGACAGAGTTGAAGCAATCCGCTCTGATTTTTCAAACCTACCAGCTGCCAGTGGTGTTCTCCAACGGCCGTTCCATCGAAGAGACCGCGACCCAGGTCGTCCAGATGCTGCGGCTGCAGAAGGCCGTTGCCAGGAGAAGGTGACAGACGCTCTGCTCCGACCGGCTATTTTGCTCCGACAGATTTTACCGACAACAGCTTCACCACCTGGTCCAGAAGAGAATCGGCTATTTCCAGCTTGGTGCCAAACGGCAGGGTGGTCTGCCCCGTGGCACCGATCAGGATCACCTGATTGGTGTCGACCTCAAAGCCGGTAGCGGCACCACCGATATCGTTTACGGCAATGAGATCGAGATTTTTGTTTTCGCGCTTTCGTGCGCCCTCCTCCAGCAGCCGTGAACTCTCTGCGGCAAAGCCGACCAGAATCTGGCCGTGCGTTTTCCTTTTACCAAGTTCAAGAAGAATATCGGGATTTTTGACAAGCTCGAGATAGCTGCCGATTGCCTCTTTTTTGATCTTTTCGTCAGCCACATCTCGTGCCCGATAGTCGGCAACCGCGGCCGATTTGATGATGATCGAGTTGGTTTTGGCATGTCGTAACACCGCCTCATACATCTCGCTTGCAGTCTGCACATCGATTCGCACCACCCCTGTCGGGGTCGGCAGCTGACAGGGCCCGGCGACCAAGGTCACCTCGGCCCCACGCCGCCAGGCGCTCCGTGCCAGGGCAAATCCCATCTTGCCCGACGACCTGTTGCTTAAAAACCGGGCTGGATCAATCGGTTCACGGGTGGGTCCGGCAGTCACCAGCACCCTCTGTCCCGCAAGATCGTGCACCGACAGCTGTCGCTGAAAAACATCGTCGACCTCACTCCATTCGACCAGCCGCCCCTGTCCCTCCTCTTTACAGGCCATGATCCCCACGCCTGGTTCGATGAGCTGATAGCCGAGTTCACGGAGAATGGAGATATTTCGTCGGGTCGCCGGGTGGCTGTACATCCGAGAGTTCATCGCCGGGCAGATATAAACCGGCGCCCGCGAGGCGAGAATCGTGGTGGACAGCAGGTCATCGGCCAGACCGTGAGCCAGGCGGGCGATGGTCTGGGCCGTGGCTGGGGCGAGGATAATGAGGTCGGCGTCCCGGCCAAGATCGATATGAGCCATCACCTCGCCATTTTCATCGGCAAACATGCTGACAAAGGTCTTCTGGCCCGACAGCGCACTGAAGGTCAACGGGGTGACAAAACGGGTCGCCGCCTCGGTCATCACCACCGAAACCATAGCCTCTGCCTTGGCCAGGGCGGAAACCCAGCCGGCGACCTTGAATGCGGCGATGCTGCCGCTCACCCCCACGATGATTTTTTTGCCGGCATAGACATGCATTCCTTCGACCTCAACGGTATGATGATATGGCCTGCTCTACAGCAGCTTGGCAAAAAAGTCGTTTCCTTTGTCATCCACCAGGATAAAGGCCGGAAAATCGACTACCTCGATCCTCCAGACCGCCTCCATTCCTAACTCTTCATAATCGAGGCATTCCACCTTCTTGATGTTCTCCTCGGCCAGAATCGCCGCCGGTCCACCGATCGAACCAAGGTAAAAGCCACCATGCCGCTGACAGGCGTCGGTCACCTGCTGCGAACGGTTGCCCTTGGCGATCATCACCAGCGAGCCACCCTTGCTCTGCAGCAGATCGACATAACTGTCCATTCTGCCGGCAGTGGTCGGGCCAAAGGAGCCGGAGGGCTTGCCGACCGGAGTTTTGGCCGGACCTGCATAGTAAATCGGATGCCGTAGCAGATATTCAGGCAGATCCTTGCCCTGATCGAGCAGTTCCTTGAACTTGGCATGGGCGATATCCCGGCCGACGACGATGGTCCCGGTCAGGAGCAGCGCGGTCCCCACCGGATGTCTGGTCAGTTCCGCCAGGACCTCCGGCATCGGTCGATTGAGGTCGATGGGCACCCCATGGCCATGCTTACCCCGATATTTCTCGGGAATCAGCCGGCCGGGCTGGCGATCGAGCTCTTCGATCCACAACCCGTCCCTGTTGATCTTGGCCCTGATATTGCGATCGGCCGAGCAGGAGACACCGATACCTACCGGACAGGAGGCTCCATGGCGCGGCAGACGCACCACCCGGACGTCATGGGTGAAATATTTGCCGCCGAACTGGGCGCCGATGCCGAGTTTTTCGGCCATCTGCTGTAGTTTCCGCTCCAGTTCGACGTCCCTGAAGGCCTGGCCGTGTTCATTGCCGCTGGTCGGCAGGGCGTCATAGTATTTGCTCGAGGCGAGTTTGACCGTTTTCAGATTGGCCTCGGCGCTGGTCCCGCCGATCACCACCGCCAGATGGTATGGCGGGCAGGCCGCCGTCCCCAGGGTCTTCATCTTTTCGTTTAGAAAACTCTCGAGTTTTGCCGGATTCAACAGGGCCTTGGTCTCCTGAAAGAGGTAGGTCTTGTTGGCGCTACCGCCGCCCTTACAGATAAAGAGAAACGAATATTCGCTCCCCTGGGTGGCATAGAGATCGATCTGCGCCGGCAGATTGGTACCGGTATTCTTTTCGGTATACATGTCCAGGGCGACTGTCTGGGAATAGCGCAGATTCTCTTCGGTATAGGTCTGGAACACCCCGCGCGACAACATCTCGGCATCATTGGCGCCGGTGAAGACATTCTGCCCCTTCTTGCCGACAATCGTCGCGGTGCCGGTATCCTGGCACATGGGCAGCTCGAAATTGGCGGCCACTTCGGCGTTGCGCAAAAAGGCCAGGGCTACGCCACGTTCATTGTCCGAGGCCTCGGGATCGGCGAGAATCTTCGCCACCTGATCGTTATGGGCTGTACGCAGTAAAAACGAGACATCACGGACGGCCTGGTTGGCCAGCACGGTCAAGGCCTCCGGCTCGATTTTCAAGACCTCCTGGCCGGCGAAGCTGAGTTGACTGACATACTGTTCCGACCCGGCAAGCTTTCGATACTCCGTCGTATCCGGCCCCAAGGGATAGGGGTCCTGGTAATGGAATTCAACCATAATGTCGTGCTCCTTTTTATGCATGGCAATTGACAGGAAAGCGGCTCTCTTGACGAGTGTCCAGCCAGAAAAGAGATAAATGGAAATAACAGCTTATATCGTCATATCATTCTCCATTCTTACCCTGCCGTTGGTGTTTTCGCCAGACCTTTTTCCCCGGCCGCCCCTGTCCCTCAGTCACCTGGGGATGGAGATGTAATCCCGTTACTCCCTGATGACTTTTCGCCGGAGAATCGCCCTCTCTTCAGGATCCTTGAGACTCGGCTCACAGTCGAGAAAAACCCTGTTACCAGGATTGGCCTGAGCGAGTTTTCGCCCCTCATCATCGAAAATATGCCGGATCACCACCGTCTGGCTGTCGATGGTCCGGCCCATATACTCCACCTCGGTGCCGGGCAAGAGGGTATTGCGCACCTCGACCCGCGGCTGGTGACCGACCCCGCGGAGCACGGCCACCGGCTCATACTCCGGCAGAATCCGGGAGCTCCGATAGTTCATCTCACCCGCTCCAGGCCTGGTGAACAGAAAATTGCTGGTCATGCCCCTGGTACCGAGGCGGGCAATCTCGGCCAGATAGGCTTCGGGGATTCTGATCGTCTCCGGCTGCAGCCAGGCCTCGCCTGGAACCGTACGGAGATAATCGAGGGCCAGGCGGTAGACCCGCACCACCCCGCCAACATAGAAAATCGATTTCATCCGCCCTTCGATTTTCAGAGAGTCGACCCCGGCGGCCACCAGTTGCGGCAGCATCTCGAGCAGACAGAGGTCCTTGGCATTGAAGATATAGGTGCCCCGCTCGTCCTCTTCCACCGGAAAATACTGACCCGGCCGCTTCTCTTCCACCAGGGCATAGCTGTAACGGCAGGGGTGAGCGCAGTTACCCTGGTTGGCGTTGCGGCCGGTCAGGTAGCTCGACAGCAGGCAGCGGCCCGAATAGGAGATGCACAGGGCACCATGGACAAAGACTTCCAGTTCACCGGCCAGTCGCCGGCGGATCGTGGCGATCTCGGCAAGCGACAGCTCCCGGGCGAGGTTGAGCCGGCAGGCCCCCTGCTCGAACCAGAATTCGGCTGCCGCGACATTGGTGACATTGGCCTGGGTAGAGAGATGAAGGGGCAGCTCGGGTACCGTCTTCCTGGCTCTTTTCAACACCCCGGGATCAGCGACGATCACCGCATCGGCCCCCTGTCCGGCGATGAACCGGAGATATTCGTCAAGGCCCGCCAGGTCGGCATTGTGCGCGAGGATATTGACCGTGACATAGACCTTTACCCCATGGCTATGGGCATAGTCGATAGCCCGAATCATCTCCTCGCGGCTGAAATTTCCCGCCTTGGCCCGCAGGCTGAAACGTTCGCCCCCGAGATAGACCGCATCGGCGCCGTAATGCACCGCGGTCACCAGTTTTTCATAGTTGCCGGCAGGGGCCAGGAGTTCAGGCAGGCGGATCGTGCCGCCATTGCCGCTTTTCATTTCATTCATAGTCGGGTAACCTGTGCGATTAGGACTCTCCCTCGGCGGACGCCGAGGAGGCTCGTCTTCGATGGAGTTGAATGTATCCGAAACTCGCGGACGAGGAAAGCTCTGTTACCGGGCCGACGAGTTTCATGACAGCGTAGCGGTGTGATCGTTGTGGCTGTGATGGTTGGCGCAGCCACACCGGCAGACAAAGATGATTGCAGATAGAAGGATTGGTGTGGTGAAAGAACGTATCGGCATAGCCATGAGCGGCGGGGTAGACTCCACGGCCACCGCCCTTCTGCTTCGCGAACACAACGCCGTTACCGGCTTTTTCATGCGGCTGGCGCAACCCGACTTCGACCGGCAGCACCAGCGGGTCAGCCAGCTGGCGGACCGTCTTGATATCCCTCTGCATGTCATCGATTTAAAAGAGAGTTTTCAACAGAAAGTGCTCGACTACTTCACCCGCAGCTATTTTGCCGGCATCACTCCCAACCCCTGCGTGCTCTGCAACCAGGAGATCAAATTCGGCCTATTTCTGCAGGCGGTTCTGGCCCATGGCATGGAGCGCATGGCCACCGGTCACTATGCCAGGATAGTCCACGACGACGCCGGCTATCACCTCCACGATGGGGTCGATCCGGTGAAGAACCAGGCCTATTTCCTCTCCCGCTTAAGCCAGGAGCAACTGGCCAGGATTCTTTTCCCCTTGGGGGACCGGCACAAGACCGAGAGCTACAGCCTGGTGCGTCACCACGGCTTCACCGACTTTGAAGGGCGAGAGAGCCAGGACGTCTGTTTTCTCGCCGACCAGCCGGTGGCCGCTTATCTGGCCTCGCGGGCCCCGGAGGTGATTCGGGGTGGACCTGTGGTTACCGGCAGCGGCGAGGAGATCGGCCGGCACCAGGGACTCTTTCGCTATACCATCGGCCAGCGCCGCGGCCTGGGCATTCCCGGCGCCAACCCCTGGTACGTGACCGGGATAGATGGCGCCAGCAACACCCTCATCGTCGGCGAGGCGCAGGAGTTGTTCAAGAAAACCATCATATTACAACAGATACACTGGCTGAGTGGCAACCTGCCGGATGTACGACGGGCCTATAACGTCCGGATCCGCTACAGCCAGCGCGGCGCCAGGGCCAGACTCGAGGTTGACGATTCGCCTCAGCTGAAAATCGTCTTTGACGAGCCGCAACGGGCCATTACTCCCGGGCAGTTCGCCGTCATCTCCCACCATGACGAAATTCTCGGGTCAGGCATCATTGTCAACTGAGGGAGAAGCGAAGATGAATCGGGTTGTTATCACCACCCTGGGCTGCAAGGTCAACCAGTATGAGTCCGCCGCCTTCCAGACAGGGTTTATCGAGGCGGGCTTCACCATCGCCAAAAACGGCGAGCCTGCCGACCTGGTGGTGATCAACACCTGTGCGGTAACGGCCAGGGCCGGGGCCCAGTCCCGCCAGGCAGTGCGTCAGGCGCTGCGGGCCAATCCCGAGGCGCGGATTATCATCACCGGCTGTTATGTCGAGATTGGCGAAAAGGAGCTGTCGACAATGGACGAGTTGGCCGGTCGCTCCCATGCCATCATCGGCAACAGCAAGAAAGATCACCTGGTGGCCAACGCTGCCGCCAAGGAGGATGCGCTTCAACAGCGGCTGCTTGGCACCATCGCCGCCGCCAGAGAGATCTGCAATTTGCCAGTAGACCAGTTCGGCGAGCGCACCCGGGCCTACCTGCGGGTTCAGGACGGTTGCAACAGCTACTGCACCTACTGCATCGTCCCCTTCACCCGGGGTCCGAGCAGAAGCCTCGCCCAGGCCGAGGCGCTTACCCAGGCAGAGCGCTTCGCCGCTGGCGGCTATCGCGAGATTGTCATCACCGGCATCCACCTCGGCTTCTATGGCCGTGACCTCTCCCCGGCCTGCGACCTGACCGACCTGCTCGACCGCCTGACTGCAGCGACCCCGAAGATCCGTTACCGGATAAGTTCGCTCGAGCCCACCGAGATAAGCGAGCGGTTACTGGGACTTATGGCCCGTCGCGACAATATCATGCCGCATCTGCACATTCCGCTGCAGAGCGGTGACGACGAAATTCTGGCCCGAATGAACCGCCACTACAGCACGGCCGATTTTGCCGGAGTCATCGACCGATGTCGTGCACATCTCGCCGACTGCGCCCTGGGCATCGATATTCTCGTCGGCTTCCCCGGTGAAAGTGAGGCACATTTTCGCCGCAGCAGGGAGTTCATCGAAGCCATCGACTGTACCTACCTGCATGTCTTCCCCTATTCCCGCCGGCCCGGCACCGCTGCCGCCAACTTTGTCGACCAGGTCCCCAAGGCGGTAAAAGATGAGAGGGTGGCCATACTGCGGGCTATCAGCGATCGCAAACGGGATGCCTTCTATCTTAGCCAGCTGGGGCGAACCCTGCCGGTCCTGGTGGAGGGGCGCCGCGACCGCCAGGGGCTGCTGCAGGGATATACCGACAATTACGTCCCCGTCCACTTCCAGGGCCCCGACTCCTTGCACCATCGGCTGGTCGACGTGCTGCTGACCAAGCATGACGGCCCCTACGTCTCAGGTGAGGTGAGAGAACCCAATGAACGTTGAAATCATCGCCATCGGCGACGAATTGACCTCCGGCCGCATCCTCAACACCAACAGCAGCTTTGCCGCCCGCCAGCTCTTTGAAGCCGGTTATGTGATCTATGCCATGCACACCATCGGTGACACCCCGGAACTCATCGGTGAGGCACTCAACCGGGCCATTCACCGAGTCGATGCGGTGCTGGTCACCGGCGGTCTGGGCATGACCGATGACGACCTCACCAATGAAGCCGTCTCCAGGGCACTCAACCGGCCGACGCTGCCTAATCTGGAGATGCTGGCCAGCGTCCGTCAATATCTCGACAGCATCTCGAGCGAACCCGTCAGCCAGATCGAGAAGCTGGCCTGGTTGCCAGAAGGCGCGGAGCCGCTCAATCCCGGCTCCCGGATGGCGGGATATATGCTCGTGCACGACGATAAACCCATCTATTTTCTCCCCGGAGTGCCTCAACAGATGAAGCATCTGCTGATCGAGCATGTCCTGCCCAGCCTCGCCACCTGGGGCGAGAACCACACCTTTTCCACCTACCAGCGTATTTTCCGGATCTTCAACCTGCTCGAGGTCGAGGTCAACCGCCGGATCAAGACCCTGGCGCTCGATGCAGCGGTGCATATAGGCTATTATCCGGTCTTCCCCGAAGTCCATCTCAGCCTGACCATCAGAGACAAGGAGGCCGAGAACGGGGAACGCCTCTTTCTCTCCTGCTCCAAGGCCATAGACACCATCCTGGGCGATGCGATCTACGGCCACGACCGGGACAGCATGGAGATTGTCGTCGGCCGACTGCTCCGGGCCCAGAACCTGCAATTGGCGGTTGCCGAATCCTGCACCGGCGGCCTGATAGCCCAGCGACTCACCAGTGTACCCGGCAGTTCGGCGTATTTCCTGGGCGGCATCGTCTCCTATGCCAACAGTCTCAAGACCGCGCTTCTCGGCGTCGATGAAAAACTTCTCGACCGATACGGGGCGGTGAGCCGGGAGGTGGCCGAGGCCATGGCGGTCGGGGTGCTGACCCGAAGTCATGCCGACATCGGCCTGGCGGTAACCGGTGTCGCCGGCCCGGATGGTGGTACGGTCGAAAAGCCGGTGGGCACCGTTTATATAGGCATGGCCAGCCCAGGAGGCCAATGGGTCAGCCGCTTCCTGTTCGATGGCGACCGCCGGCAGATACGGGAGATGACCGCCCAGACGGCGCTCGATCTGGTACGTAAATACCTGCTGCAGTCGCAAAAGGAAAGAACGCCTATCGGAAGCACGGACCAGCCGGTTGCCAGCTGAGCCCCTGTCTGACAAGGAGCCATCGCGCCGCCGCCAAGATGGGGTCGGCCGTCTCAGGGGCTGTCGCATCTGGGAAAGGGCCGTGTTTTCCCGTATCATCGACGCTCATTCTATGGTACCCTTACCTCCACACCATACGGCTTTATCTGAAACTCATCAGTGCGGAAAGCTCTGTTACCGCGCCGAAGAGTTTCATGTTTTGTTGTGGCTGAGGCTATCTGGTCCAGCCATGCTGGTTAGCCAAAACTTGTCGATGCGAAAAAAATCAGTTTCAAAAGGAGAATATATGGCAGCTGCGGCAAAGAACGACAGGGCGAACAGTGTAGAAAACGCCATCAACCAGATCCAACGCCAGTTCGGCAAGGGCTCGATCATGCGGCTTGGCACCCATGAGACCGAGAAGATCCCCGTTATTCCCACCGGCACACTGAGTCTTGACCTGGCCCTTGGCGTAGGCGGTTTTCCCAAAGGACGAATCACCGAGATCTACGGGCCCGAGTCCTCCGGCAAGACCACCCTGGCCCTGCATGTCGTGGCCGAAGCGCAAAAGCAGGGTGGCACCGCCGCCTTTATCGACGCGGAACATGCCCTCGACACCAGTTATGCCTCTCGACTGGGGGTCAATGTCGATGACCTGCTTATTTCTCAACCAGATTTTGGCGAGCAGGCCTTAGAGATCGCCGAGATTCTCATCCGCTCCGGCGGAGTGGACGTGATCGTCATCGACTCCGTCGCCGCCCTCGTTCCCAAGGCTGAAATCGACGGCAACGTCGGCGACCAGCATGTCGGCCTGCAGGCCCGGCTGATGTCCCATGCCATGCGCAAATTCACCGGGGTACTCAGTCGCAGCAACACCATCCTGATATTCATCAACCAGATCCGCATGAAGATCGGGGTGATGTTCGGTAACCCCGAGACCACCACCGGCGGCAACGCCCTCAAGTTTTACTCTTCGCTTCGCCTGGATATCCGCAAGATCTCGACGATCAAGGAGGGCCAGGACAGTATCGGCAACAGAACCAAGGTGAAGGTGGTCAAAAACAAGGTGGCCCCGCCATTCAAGATTGCCGAATTTGACATCATCTATGGCGAGGGGGTCTCCAAGGCCGGTGATCTGCTCGATCTCGGAGTTGAACACAATATCATCGACAAGAGCGGTTCCTGGTATTCCTACAATGACGAACGCATCGGCCAGGGCCGGGAGAACGCCAAACGCTTTCTTCTCGATCACCCGGAGATGTTCCATGAGATCGACACCAAGCTGCGCCTGACTTTCGGTATGCCTGCGGTCGAACAGGTCCAGCCGGAAACGGTTGCGGAGCAGCCTTAGCATATCGCCATAACAAATTGATGTTCTGATATAATCGTCAAGCATTGATTGCCAGAACGTTCCAGGTCGTAACCACCACTCCCAAAGAGGTCTTCTCCCTCCCCTGCCGCTCTCACCGGGGGCAAGGGGAGTTCTGCTTCTCTTTTCACCACAGGTATCACTGTGACAGACAACCACTCGTGCTACGATGTCATTATTGTCGGCGGCGGCCCGGCCGGCCTCTTTGCCGCCTATTACCTCGCCGAACACTCGGCCTGCAAGATTCTCCTCATCGACAAGGGCAAGATGCCCTTAAAGCGTAAGTGCCCGATCAAGGATCATGGCTGCATACAATGTGAGCCGTGCAACATCCTCTCCGGAATCGGCGGGGCCGGACTCTTTTCCGATGGAAAGCTGAACTTCATCCATAAACTGGGCAAGACCGACCTCACCCAGTTCATGACAACCTCCGAGGCGGTGCAGCTGATCGACGAGACCGAGGCGATTTACAACCGTTTCAATATGGATGGCGCTGTCTACCCGACCGATATGGAAGAGGCCGCCAATCTACGTAAACAGGCCAGAAAACATGGGGTTGACCTGTTGATCATCAGACAGAAGCATCTGGGCAGCGACAATCTGCCCGGTCATATCGCGGCCATGACCGATTATATCCAGGAATGCGGCGTCACCGTTCACCACTCGGAGGAGGCCACCGACGTTCTGGTGGCCGATAACCGCGTCGTCGGGGTGCAAACGACGCGTGGCGAGTACAGAGCACCCTTCGTCATCCTGGCCCCGGGTCGGGTCGGGGCGGACTGGATGGGCACAATAGCCCGTCAGAACGGCCTGGGCCTCGCCCAACGCGGAATCGAGGTCGGGGTGCGGGTCGAGGTTCCCAATGAGATCATGCAGGACATCTGCAGCGTGATCTACGATCCGACCTTTTTTATCCGCACCAGCCGTTACGATGACCAGACCAGGACCTTCTGCACCAATTACGGCGGCTATGTCGCCCTGGAGAACTATCGAAACTTTGTCTGTGTCAACGGCCATGCCTATATGGATACCAAATCCACCAACACCAATTTCGCCTTTCTCTCCAAGGTCGTCCTTACCGATCCGGTCGAAGACAATCAGGCCTATGGCGAGTCCATTGGTCGTCTGGCGACCCTGATCGGCGGGGGCAAACCCATTCTCCAGCGATATGGGGATCTGCGGCGGGGGCGGCGATCCACCTGGAACAGGGTGAAGAACAGCTACATCGAACCGACCTTGACCAATGTCACCTGTGGCGACATCGCCATGGCCCTGCCGGAGCGGATCCTCAGTAATCTCATCGATGGACTGGAGCAACTCGACCACGTCATCCCCGGCGTCACCAACGACGAGACCCTGCTCTACGCCCCGGAGATCAAGTTTTTCGCGACCCAGATCAATACCAGCGCCAGCCTCGAGACCTCAATTACAGGACTCTTCGTCGCCGGCGATGGACCCGGCGTGGCCGGCAATATCGTCTCCGCCACCGCCACGGCTCTCATCCCCTCAAAGGAAATCATCCGCCGTGGAGGATGGCGTTCGAGATGACAACCCACCGTTCTGACTTAAAAATCTACAGATGTCGCGTCCCAGTACTGTCAGCGGTGAATATCTGCCAAGAAAACGAGCTTTGCTGTTGACAAGCCGGAGCGATTCATTATAATCCAGAAAAGCAATAATAATTACCATTAACCAGCACAGAGAGGAGCAGATAATGCAGAAATGGGAATGTCCATGCGGCTATATTTACGATCCGGAAGAAGGTGATTACGAGCACGGCGTCGAGCCAGGAACGGCCTGGGAAAATCTTCCCGACGACTGGGTCTGTCCGCTGTGCGGCGCCGAGAAAGATTCTTTCTGGAAGTATGACGGTTAACGGCCGCTGGCGTTAAGCGAAGATGTCCGGGAGGCCTGGGGCCACCGGACATTTTTCGAGCCCCTGTGTTAGTCAATCCTAATATTGTAACAATCCCCTATTCCATAAGGAGCATCCATCATGAGTCTGATCGTCACTCAGAAAGCGCCGGATTTCACTGCAACCGCAGTTCTGCCAGATAACACCTTCAAAGAAGATTTCAAGCTTTCCGACTACATTGGAAAATACGTTATACTTTTCTTTTATCCACTTGACTTCACGTTTGTTTGCCCAACAGAGATTCTGGCATTCAACAGGGCTGTCGAAGAGTTTCAGGCCAACAACTGCCAGTTGATCGGCATCTCCATCGATTCCCACTTTTCGCATCTCGCCTGGAAAAATACTCCGGTACAGGAAGGCGGTATCGGCAAAATCCACTACCCCCTGGTCTCCGACCTGGATAAATCCATCTCCCGCAACTATCAGGTGCTGCTCGACTCCGGGGTCGCTCTGCGTGGCCTTTTTCTGATCGACAGGGAGGGGATCGTCCGGCATCAGGTGGTCAACGACCTGCCTTTAGGCAGAAGCGTCAATGAAGCGCTGCGTCTTTTACACGCCCTGCAGTTTACCGAAAAATATGGGGAGGTGTGCCCGGCCAACTGGCAACAGGGGGAAGACGCCTTAAAACCGACCGCAGAGGGTGTGGCCAAGTATTTGACTGATACGGCAGCGAAATAACCAGCATGGCTGGACCAGATATCCTCAGCCACAACGAAACATGAAACCTCTCAGCGCGGTGCCAGAGCTTTCCGTGCTGACGAGTTTCATATAAACCAGCATGGCTGGACCAGATATCCTCAGCCACAACGAAACATGAAACTCCTCGGCGCGGTGCCAGAGCTTTCCGTGCTGACGAGTTTCATATAAACCAGCATGGCTGGACCAGATATCCCTAGCCACAACGAAACATGAAACTCCTCGGCGCGGTACCAGAGCTTTCCGTGCTGACAAGTTTCATATAATACCCCATGCTTTCAACAAAAAAAGAAGACGTTACGTTCTCTACGTTCTCGACTGATATTTATAGACGTCTTCAGAGAGGCGTATTGGGGCTATCGCAGAGTCACCTGCCAAGCCCCTGATAGAGTTCCTCGTTGAAACCGACATAAAAGATCGAACCTATCCGCAGAGTCGGGGCTCGCAGGTTGCCGGTCCGGCCGGAAACAGCAGCGACAATATCCTGCTTTTGGTCTTTTGCCGGATCGAACTGGCGAATCTTTTTATTCTGTGCCACAACGATACGGCTCCCCTGGGAAAGCATATCCCAGATCGCCTCGCCGGCAATTTTATCTTTTGCGGCGTTGACCCGTTCGCAGATCTCCATCTTTCTCTCGTCAAAAACCAGACCGGCTTTTTTGCATGAGGTTCAACCGTTACGAAGATAGGCCCAATCTATTTTCATCTTTCATCCTCTTGATAGCAGTTTGCAAAGCGACACCAAATAACGTCACTTCTTTTTCTTGTTTTTCTTCCTTTTTTTATCCTTCTTGTCTTTTTTGTCCTTTTTCTTTGGGGCATCGTCGCTGCCAGCCTCGGAGGCGTTCAGCGGACATCCTTTACAACATTTGCCCTTCTTCTTGTATTTTTCACAACATGTGTCTTTTCCCATACACAAGATACTCCATTTCATCAGGCGACCAACGATGGTACCTGTTCACTTGGTCTTGATCAAAGATTATCCGGAAATCGCCAGCGAGGAGGCGTTGGCGCTCACCGGGGATTTTCATGGCTGGTTACGGCTGAGCCGACCTGGGCAGCCATGCTTTTTGCACTGGCTGAATAGGATAAGAATAATTCTCGACGAGATATTTGCAACCGGCTTTTGCCAAGCGCAATCATGTCTCGCTGCTTGAACGGTCTGTCATCTCAATAAAAAGGAGACGATGAACAATGACATATGATTGCCGAGCATCACGTTGAAAAGAAGAAAAAGCCGACGTACAGGAGGGGCGGAATGCCGGGCGAGGCTCCAGCCACAGAACGTGGCCAGACCGATGGCATTGGTGCAAATCAGCACAATCTGCCAGGCCGAGGTGACAACAGGAATCAGGCAAAACAACAGCATAACCAGGGCAAGCCCGCCAATCCAAGTGATACTGATCCTCCGTACGCCCTCTTCCGAGAGAAACTGGAGAAAATTCGGCTGTGCTGACTGGCGATAGTCCTCTTTGTGCCGGAGGAGGATGAAGCAGAAATGGGGAATCTGCCAGAGAAAGAGCAGTACGAACAGCAGCAACGAGACATAGGAGAACAGCTCTCCCCCGGCCCCTGACCAGCCAACGAGCGGCGGCAGAGCACCGCAGACACCTCCTGGAAAGATAGCCAGCAGAGTCCTCTGTTTAAGCGGGGTGTAGACGCCATTATAGATGGCCAGGGCCAGCAGGGTAAGGGTTGTCACTATCCACTGATTGCTGGCGAGACGGGTGAAAAGCAACAGGCCACTGCAGAGCAGTATCAGGGCGAGAAAAAAGGCGAAACAGGGGGACGCCTCATTACGAACCAGTGGCCTCTGGGCGGTACGTTGCAGATTC
The DNA here is from genome assembly GCA_047973425.1 of Desulfopila sp. Taxonomy (GTDB): domain Bacteria; phylum Desulfobacterota; class Desulfobulbia; order Desulfobulbales; family Desulfocapsaceae; genus Desulfopila. The sequence goes on along the minus strand of JBKEBZ010000141.1, from coordinate 8,905 downwards.
CGGTCGATCATCCGTTCCTGCAGACTATTGCCGGTAGCCCCTGCCATCGCAACCAGCGTCACCCCACAGGCCAGCAGCAGAACGCTCATTCCGTCTGCGTCAGGGGCCAGGCATGCGCCAAAGGCGGTTGAACAGCCGATCAGGGAACAGAGGGGCACTTTGGCCAGTCGCAGGACAACGAGAAAACCGCGCCGCAGGGAATCTGGCCTAAAAGCGGGGGTGTCAGCTTCACGTTCGGTCGCTTTCCGGCCAGCGCTGATATTCTTTTTCCGCAACACTTCGCACTACCCCGACCATCGCCCAATGACCGGTTCAACGATATTCGGTACAGGGTGAATTGTTTTCACCGATGATATCGGCTCACAACCAAACATTGACTTCATTCCCCTGACCAATCTGGTTATCTCCGTGGATCCTGTACAAAAAAACGAAAATTGCAGGCCGCCTTGCCTGCCCTGCCCCCCACTGGCTCTCCCCACTCCGAGAAGACCTCCGAAACCATAGTCCGGCTTTCTCATCCGGGCCAGCAAGGCCCGGATGAGACTTTCCAGCCCAGATACAGCATGGAGAGCGCGATGAGGGTGGGAAGAACGGTCCACAGTATCTCCAACAGGGTGTTGTCTCGGCCATCTGCTGCCAGCGACTCCCTTTTCGGCCTGCACTGTACCACGAAGTAGACCATGACAACAGTAATACCGAGAAGCAGTACCGCCGATCCCCCGAGAATGTACCAGAGTGTCTGATCGACGCCGTGTACGGCCCCCATCGTTCCTCCTTTCATTGCTGGAGGCCAACTGGGCCCATCCAGAAAAAGCTATTTCACCTCACCGGTAGCGAGATTGACGGTCATCGAGGTCCGGTACTTATGCCTTGAATGAAAAGTATCTCGTCCCGCACCATAGGCCAGCAGCAATACGGTGTCGCCGTCAGCCACGATAGTACCGTCCTTTTCGTCGCCCGAATGCAGCGGGATGGCAAATTCGATCGTCGTCACACCGTCGTTTTCCGAACCACCAATCTGCTGTACGTCGCTGCTGCCACCGATACTCTCATCACTTTTATGCCCGGTTACGTTGACCCCGAAGTCGTCTTGGAGCGTCACCTCGCCATCCTTGACATAACCGAGAATAAAATTGGCATCCTTCATATCCTCAGAGGGGTTGAAACCAACCCCGACCCAACCATCGGTCTTGGCCGATACCTTGGCCGCCAGGTGGTCTCCTTCGATCTTCCAGGAAAACGTCATATCTTTGCTTTCGATGGTGTGATCATACTCGGCGGCCTGGGCCAGACCCACGGCAACACATGCCCAGAAACACCCGGTCGCAACAGCCTTACTTATCCATTTCAGCATAGAAATTTCCTCCTCACTCTCTTGTTTGGTATTGAAATTGAATGCGACAAGACATCTGAAACAATGTAACCTCACCAGTACCCCATTTTCGCCCGATCAGGCCTCATTGCATAGCCAACTCGAGCTATGCGCCCTGCTTGAGCGAACCTGGTGCACCGGATGAATGGTTACAGGCCGTGGTAGTGCTATATTTTTGTGCATGCCGCTGAACGGTTACGAAACAATCAGACAAATAGAGTGAAATGTCAAATATAATTGCCTTTTGATTCCTCTTTTGACGGCTTGCCAAGGCCCGTCGGACTGCCGCATCGATTGACCAGGCTCACTCTGGCCCCGCCTGTTTTCCGGCAGAACTCTCCACCGAAAAAAAAGGTTTGCCCAATACGATTTGGTGAAACAGCCGGATCGCACCGAGGCAGGGTGTAGCAGACGGTCTTCTTTTTTTGCGAGCAGCCAGCTCTCCCTCGACAAGACGGCGGGACAGCATTACATTTTAGCTCGTATTTTAGCTCGTTCCTGACATGCTCTGTCAGCCACCTTTTTAGACTGGACAGAGGGACCTGTTGCGGTATACTCAAAAGGGTATGATCCCTGAAGAGATATCCAACTGCTGGTTACGTTGCAAAACCAGATCTCGCTCTCCTGCCACACAGTTTTGGTTTTCAGGCAAAAGCGGGATGGTTCGTGTCCACCCAGGAACGGTTCGTTTTTCCTCATTTTTCGTTGTGTGGGAAATTTTATCCTCGGTGTGAAGCTCCATGGCCAAGGTAACATTTCCCCCAGGCCTCGCTTGAGGAGAAGCGCTGTGGTCTTCTGGAGAGATACTCGTTCGCAATGATGTACGATTGTAAAAAAACTATCCAAACGGAGGAATGTTATGGCCAAGAAAATGGAAGTCTATAAATGTAACGCCTGTGGCAACATCGTCGAAGTACTGACCGCAGGTGACGGCGAATTGACCTGCTGTGGCTCGGCCATGGTGCTGATGTCCGAGAACACTACGGATGCAGCCGTCGAGAAACATGTCCCGGCCCTCAGCAAGAAGAACAACGGCTGGGAAGTCAAGGTCGGCTCGGTCGACCATCCGATGACCGCTGATCACTTCATCGAGTGGATCGAGCTCTGTGACGGCGACAACGCCTACCGTACTTTTTTTAAACCAGGTGACAAACCCTGCGCCTTTTTCCCGGTAACCGCCGCCTCCGTTACCGTGAGAGCCTACTGCAACCTGCATGGCCTGTGGAAGGCTGAGTAGACGCAAGCCCTGGAGCATCTATCACGACGACTCCGGGGGGATCAACGACGGTCTCCCCCGGAGCCCTATCGAAAGCTTTTCTTTTCTTCTCTTTTCTTTTTCTCATGCCAGATGAAGGTCCATACCGTGCACTCACCTCCCGCCCGCACCGAACGCGACAGCATGGGGCCGGTCGAACTCCCTGCCGGGGTGCTCTACGGTCCCCAGACCCAGCGAGCCGTCAATAACTTCACCATCTCCAGTCAACCCCTGCCCTGGAAGTTCATCGCCACTGTCGTTCTCATCAAACAGGCAGCCGCCACCGCTAACCTGGAGTTGGGGTTACTCGAAGCCCAGACGGGCCACCTTATCGTGGAGAGTTGCACCGAGTTGCTTGGCCGAGGTCCTGGTCGGGACTTTCCGGTCCCCCTGTACCAGACGGGTTCCGGGACCAGCACCAACATGAACGTCAACGAGGTTCTGGCCACCATGGTCGCAGCCAAAGGCGCGGTCGCGGTCAGCGCCAATGACCATGTCAACCTGGGACAGAGCAGCAATGACGTGATTCCTTCCGCCATTCATATCTCAACGACACGAGAAATTCGTCAAGCCCTCCTGCCAGCCGCAACACAGCTGGTCACGGCCATCCGTAAGAAGGGTGAAGAGTACGGTGAGGTTGTCAAAACTGGGCGAACGCACCTGATGGATGCGCTGCCGATCAGGCTGTCTGCCGAGTTCGAGGCCTGGGCGCTGCAGGTGAACGAAGGCTGTGAGCGACTGGAAGACTGTCTCACTCGCCTGTCCCGCCTGCCGCTCGGTGGCACCGCCATCGGCAGCGGAGTCAACTGCCACCCCGGTTTCAAGGACAAGGCCATAGCCTCTATCAATGCGGCAACCCATATCCGTTTCAGCCCGGCCCCGTCCGCCTACAAGGGGATCAGCAGTATGGATTCCGCCCTGGAGGCCTCCGGCCAGCTCAGAACCATGGCCATGTCGCTCATGAAGATAGCAAATGACCTCAGGTGGATGAACTCCGGCCCGCTTGCCGGCATTGGCGAAATTACCCTGCCCGCTCTCCAACCGGGCTCGAGCATCATGCCAGCCAAGGTCAACCCTGTCATCCCCGAAGCCGTCGCCATGGCCTGTGCCCAGGTGGCCGGCTACGATCTGGCCATCACCCTGGCCGCCCAGGCCGGTAACTTCCAGCTCAACACCATGCTGCCGCTGATCGGCGCCAACCTCCTTGTCTCTGTCGAGTTGCTGACCGGCTGCTGCGTGAGCCTGGCGGAAAAGGTCTTTGCCGGCATGATCGTGAACAGCGCGAGATGTTCGGCCAGCCTGAAGAAGAATCCTATCCTGGTCACGGCCCTGACCCCGGAGATAGGCTATCTGCGGGCTGCGGAACTGGCCAAGATCGCCGCCTCGGAACAGCGTGACATTCTCGATGTGGCAAAGGAACACACCGAACTGCCGACGAAACGACTCGAGCAACTGCTCGACCCGAAGCGGCTGGCCGGCGACGACTGACGCGCACCAAAAAAGTTACAGCGGCTCCCACCGCTGGTAAGGCGACCCCAGGCCTTACAGGACAGCCAGCTGGAAACCAATACCATAGCCAGTCATAAGAAGACCGATGGTTGGCCACCAGATGAGCTGGAGCAAACGGCGGACAGGGGCGTTTTCGACGGCACGGCTGCTGCCAACGGCCAAGGCCATGGTCGGCAGCAGCACCAGCCAGACCCCCTCCCCTTCCGCCACCGGACCACCCTTAAACAACCCGGGCAACAGAAAAATCAACAGCGGCAGAAAAAACATCAAGACGACATAGGTTCTCTCCTTGAACCAATCATGGGCACGCCCCAGTTCATCAGCTGGCCGCGGCCGCAGCCAGCTCATCAGGCTGTAGCCGCCGGCCAGGATTCCGGTGGGGCTGAGCAGCAGGAACAGCGCCAGAACGCCATGGCCAAGAGTCGACCCCAAAAGCGTGCTGAGCCAGCCGGGCCGGGCGACGATTGCGGATTCTGTTGTAACGAACAGAGCTGGAAGTACAGCGAACAGCAGCCCGCCCAGAGCGAGATACGGCAAAGACGAGCGCAATCGCCGTCTGTTCTTTTCATGTAAGAGCAGATAGACCACAACGGCCGCCAGCAGGGTGGTGATCCGCCTATCGACGGCCATACCCAGCCCCAGAACCACCCCGGCCCAGGGCCACCCCGTGTTCATATCGTTGACCAGGGTTCGGTAGAGCACATACAGGCAGCAGGACCAGCACAGCACCATAAAGGCATCGCTGCTGAGAAAAAAACCACAGCCAAAGAAAAATGGCAGGACCGCCAGAACCAGGCAGGCCATAAAGGCAGTCGACCGATCGAACATGATCCGAGCCAGGCTGAAGACGCATACCGTCGAGCCCAACCAGAGCAGCCAGACCACCAGGCGGAACAGAAAGAGCGTGGTCGACCCGACCTCTGTCAACGGCACGACCCGATCGTCCGGCGCCAGGATAAACGAGAAGGGAAACCAACTGAAGAACTGTTCTATATGCCCGATTTCCTCTGGCAGGGCCGGCACGCTGCCAAGATAGAGGAGCCGCAACAGAGCCAGGCAGAGAAAGGCGCCGAAACCGTAATAACGAAGAACCAGATCCCGTCGTACCCGCTTGCGACCGATGGAAAATACGTAGCAGACGTTGGCCAGATACCCAAGGGCCAGGCCGAACAGGGCTGTCGTCAGCACCGCTGTCGTCGACAGTCCACCACCGCTGTCGGCAAGCATTGCCACCAGGCCGCCGCGCAACAAGGTCACCATCAGGGCGACCCAGCAAAAACCAAAGACGTATGCCGCGATTTTCCTGGGAATGATGGTTTGAACCCGCCGCCAGTACCGGAAAAGACAGAACCCTCCACTCCCCATCGCCACCGCGGCCAGGCTCCAGCAGTGGGCAATGCCTGCCGCCACGCCGCCGTGCAGTAGAGCGGTCATGATGGTGCAGTCCAGTGCCAGCAGCACGATCAGGGTGGGTAGCAGCCATTGGAATCTGTTCACCACAGGCTCATCGACCCCGACGAGGGCCAGTAACTGGCGAAAATAATCGAATATCACCGGCAGTCCCATCTTCGAGGTGCCGTAGCATCTGTCGCTAAAGACGATGGGAATTTCCTTCACCCGCAACACCTCCGGGCTTGTGGCCAGCAGTTCGAGCCCTATCTTGAAGCCGTGCACCTCCCGGTCCATGCCGGCGAGCGCCTCACGCCGCACGGCCATGAAGCCTGCCATCGGATCCTTGACATCGGTCAGCATTCTGGCGGGTAATGTTGCGATTTTAGAAGATATTTTCCGAGAAAGTGGCCACTCGGGGGTGGCCCCACCGGTAACGTAGCGACTGCCTATAGTCATATCCCGACTGCCGTCGAACAGAGGAGCTGTCAACTCTGGTATCGCCTCGGGCGGGTGACTGAGATCGGCATCGATGACCACCACCACTTCACCGGCAGCAGCCCGGGCACCGGCAATGACTGCGGCGGACAACCCCTCGTTACGACTGGCCCGAACCAGTCGAACCGGGGCTCTGTCCAGCCACCGTTCCACCTGACGGCAGGTGTCGTCCGTCGAGGCCCCATCGGAGAAGATGACCTCCAGCTCGATATCCTTTAATCCCGGCACAGCGAAAATGCGCTCGAGCAGTGGGTCGATATTTTCTTCCTCGTTATAGGTCGGCACAATGATGGAGATCGATGACATCTCGAATACCTTTCGTGTAAGCGGTGGTATAAGGAACAGCAATCGCCTCTGCGGGCGACCGTGGCTCGTCTATCCTAGCATGCTTTGCCGATAGAAAACGATATTTTTCGCTTACGTGAAACAGGTCCGACCAGAAGATAGGCACCCGTTCAGGCTCCCCTGGTGGTCGGAACAGATCGTCGCAGCAGGCCAGCTCTGTGAATTGTCTGCCGGAGCAAATTTTGTGCAGCGGTTCCCGATCACCGAGATTACCAAGGTCTCGACACGACGTCGGCCAGGGGCCGGTCTCTGGCTACCGGCCCCTGGCCGAGATCAGCGCAATGGAGCCGCTCTACCTCGTCGACGACCATCTCGGCCAAAGGACCAGCAAGGCCGTTTTATTATATTCTTGACAATGGCTGCAATAGAGAATATTTTTCACCACATTCAAGTGGAGGAGAAATGATTGACGGAATAAGCATGGATATCCTGAAAATTCTACAGGACAAGGCCAGAATCCCCAACGTCGAAGTCTCCCGCCAGGTGGGGCTTGCGCCATCGGCGGTGCTCGAGCGTATCCGCAAAATGGAAAAATCGGGGATTATCGATGGGTATGAAGTCCGGCTCAATCCTGAACGTTTTTCCAGAAGCCAGATCTCGTTCATTCACATCACCACCGCCCTGCCCGGTCCCGATCAGGCGACCATCGGCGAACGTCTGGCGGCGATTCCGGCGGTCCAGGAGGTGCATTTCATCGCCGGCGAGGACGGTTTCATCGTCAAGGCCCGGACCGCCGACACCGCGGAACTGGGCGAACTTCTGCGCAGCCAGATCTGCACCATCGAGGGCGTGTTATCGACCAGAACCACGACCGTTCTCCGCAGCTATAAAGAAACAGCGAAAATTCCCATCATCTGAGCCCATCACCCCAGGAGTCGACGATATGCCGTTATCTCAAGGATGTAAAGATCGCCTTTTTCCCGTTCTGCCCAAAATTATCGAGCACTATGGCACCCCCTTTCACATTTACGACGAGACGGGAATACGCGAAACCGGCGCAATGGTTCGGCAAGCCTTCGCCGGAGTCGATTCGTTTAAGGAATATTATGCGGTCAAGGCCCTGCCCAATCCGACAATCCTTCAGCTGATGCGGGATATGGGCTTTGGCTTCGACTGCTCTTCCATCGCCGAACTGATACTGAGCAGAGGTGTCGGCGGCCGTGGCGACGATATCATCTTTACCTCCAACAATACCAACAGCGAGGAATTTCTTACGGCCGAAAAGGATGGCGGGTGCATTCTCAACCTCGACGATATCTCCCTCATCGCCAAGGTTCCCCATATGCCGCAACGGATATGCTTTCGCTACAACCCTGGGGAGCGCCGGACCGGAAATGACATCATCGGCAAGCCGACGGAGGCCAAATACGGGGTAAGCCATGACCAGATAGTCGAGGCGTACAGACAGGCCAAGGCCAGAGGGGCCCAGCAATTCGGCCTGCACACCATGCTGGCTTCCAATGAATTGAACTTCACGTATATGGTCCAGACCGCGGCCATGCTGCTGGAGTTGGTCAAAGAGATTTCCCGGCAGCTCGACATCGACTTCGAATTCATCAATATCGGCGGTGGCCTCGGCATCCCCTACCACCCGGACCAGAAGCCACTCGACCTCCTGGCCATGGGCCGGGAAATTTCCGCCCTCTTCGCCGCCTTCAAGGAACAAAACGGCTATATGCCCGCCCTCTACATGGAAAGCGGTCGCTACATGACCGGCCCGCACGGTGCCTTGGTGGTCAAGGCCATCAACCGCAAGGATATCTACCGGACCTATATCGGGGTAGATGCCTGCATGAGCAGCCTGATGCGACCGGCGCTCTACGGGGCCTATCACCACATCGACGTGCTCGGCAAGGAAGCTGTCGAACCGGGTCCGGCAGTCGACGTGGTCGGTTCGCTTTGCGAAAACAATGATAAATTCGCCATTCAGCGCAATCTGCCCCCTGTGGTCGACGGCGATATCCTGATCATTCACGACTCGGGCGCCCACGGTCAGGCTATGGGCTTCAACTACAATGGCAAACTCCGCCCCAAGGAACTCCTTTTCAAGGAGGACGGTACGGTAGAGCTCATTCGTCGAGCGGAAACGGTGGATGACTATTTCGCCACCCTCGATTTCTCTCAGGACGTCTTCAAGCCCTGAGAGCACGCTTCGCCCAAGCCCAACTCCCCGGCAGGCTACCTTGTGGCTTGCCGGGTTCCGCCGAGGCACTCCTCCCCTGGCGCCCATCCAGAATCTACTGCTTTATCTCTACTTTTCGTTGTGTTCGAAATTTTACCCTAGTGATCCTGAAAATTGGATAAAGCGTACACTATTTGGCGCCTACTCCCAGGTAACTCAAGAACAACCTGTCTCTTGCCACTGACTCGGTGGACCAACGATACCTACCGGCGGCAGTCTGTACCTGTGTGGTTTCAATGCAGTCGAACCAATCTAGGATCTGGGTAAGAGAGCGTTGGGCAAGCCAGTTTTTCAGATCCTTTTCGAGCTTGAGAAGTGATTTGGGTTTTCCGGTTTCTTTCTCGCTGAGCATGTT
>JBKEBZ010000139.1:0-19411 GCA_047973425.1 Desulfopila sp. | reverse complement strand
GGTACAGCGAATTGCCGTTTGCGACCTACAACGAAGTAGATCTGGGTTTTTACGAGCTCATCAACCTTGATTTTATCCGAAACTCGTGAGTGAGGAATGCTCTGTTACTGCGCCAAGGATTTTTATGGTGCGTTGTGGCTGAGGCTACCTGGTTCAGCCGTGCTGGTCAGGCAAAAAAATCGTGTTTCTGGACGGATACTATATAATCCCTGGTGCATGCCGGTCAAATTCTTATTGACCCCAGACCAGACTGCCGCTCACCCATCCTTTCAGGCCAGATTCGTGCCGTACATTCAACCAACTGCCCTTTTTGCCAATCACCTCAAAAACTACCCCGTAATAGGCCTGACCGACCACGGATGTCTTGGTAGAGGGACCTTTGCGTATATTGATCTTGGAATTGGAATTTCGATGTACTTTGACAATGACAAACTGTTTGGTTGAGAGAAGTGAAGCATATATCCAACCAGTATCCTTTTCAAAATCGGTAACGTGTACCCAGTCCCCTTTCCTCTGCAGAACTTTTACCGGAAAACCGTAGCTGTATTGCCATTTTATCTGAGCAGAAAGTCCTGGTTTTGCTCGAAGGTTGACGTTATTGCTCTTGACACTGAGAACCTGGGCGGCACTGACAGAAACTCCAATAAAGAAAAAAAATAAAAATAATATAAGATAATTGAAAAAGTGATGGGAGAATATTCTTGATAAAATTGTCCTAACAGACAGTCTTCTTTCAAGCGCAGATTTTCGGAAAACTCCCTGGCCATAGCCTTTGGCAAAACCATTATTTGACAGATTCATTCATTATCACCGATATGAGTCGTTCGAGGTCATCTGCTGAATAGTACTCTATTTCCAGCCTTCCGCGGGTGCCATGCTGATTGATACAGACTTTGGCAGAAAGCCTGTTTGTCAGTTGATTGACAAGGGCTTTACAGTAATTGGCCGGCAAGGAATGACCTTTTTTCGGTGAAGCGCTGGTTGTCGTTACCCCTGCAGGTGAGAGTGTCTTGCGAATGAGCTTTTCTGTCTGTCGAACAGAGAGTGAGCGCTTGATAATAAGGTCCCGGATCTCCTTTATCGTCGCCAGATCATCGCCTATTCGCAGTAGGGATCTGGCATGTCCCTCAGAGAGCAGCCCGGCAATAACATCCTGTTTGATAATGTCTGGAAGATTTAATAATCTCAATATGTTAGTCACTGTCGAACGTTTTTTCCCTACCCTTTTCGCGGTGTCTTCCTGAGTGTAACCAAACCGTTGGATCAACTTCTGATAGGCTTCTGCTTCCTCAATGGGATTCAGGTCCGTTCTCTGCACGTTTTCAATAAGGGCCAGTTCTAAACGATTGTCTTCACTGCTGACGTCAAGGACGACAACAGGTACTTTTTCCAATCCTGCAAGTTTCGAGGCCCGGAGTCGACGCTCACCGGCAACGAGTTCAAACTCTCCCTTACGGGCGCCCTGGGTGACGATAAGAGGTTGGATCACTCCGTTTTCTCTTATGGAATCAGCCAATTCATTTAGCCCCTCTTCATCGAAAAAGCTACGAGGCTGTAAGCTATTGGCCGTGATCTTTTCGATATTGCATTGGAAATATTTTTCTTCAGTCGCCTCACCAAAGAGAAGTCCAACACCCTGACCCAAACCGGTAGTTTTTACCACAGTTCTTTACCTTTGATTTTTTAGGAATTCATTGGCCAGCTGAATGTATGCCTTTGCCCCTGTAGATCTGATATCGTAATCTAGAACGGTCTGACCATGACTTGGACATTCACTGAGACGAACGTTTCTCGGTATCACTGTTCGAAACAGTTGCTTGGAAAAATGTTTGGTAAGCTCTTCCGCTACCTGATGGGTGAGTTTGTTGCGTCGGTCAAACATCGTCAAAAGGAGACCTTCGATAAAAAGGTTACTATTGTACGTTTTTTTCACTGAACGGATAGTGGTAATGAGCTGTGCCAGGCCCTCCATTGCAAAATACTCACACTGCATCGGGATCAGTACCGAGTCGGCAGCTGTGAGGGCATTGATCGTCAGCAGACCTAGTGATGGAGGACAATCAATGAAGACAAATTCATATGCGTTCTTTATCTGGCAAAGGATATTTTTTAATGTTGTTTCGCGCGATGGCTTGTTAAAAAGTTCAATTTCAGCAGCGACGAGATGAATATTTGCCGGGACAATATCCAGATTTTTAACCGCAGTCTGGATAACGGTTTCTTCAATGGTACAATCATCCGTGAAGGCCTTGTAGAGGTTATACTGCAATGATTTTGCATTGATCCCGACCCCACTCGAGGCATTACCTTGCGGATCGGAATCGACAAGTAAGACTTTTTTTCGCTTTTTCGCTAAAGCTGCAGCTAAATTGATGGAAGATGTTGTCTTTCCCACCCCACCCTTTTGATTCGCAATCGCAATTATTTTACCTCTTTCTCCCATACGGATTTCGCCTCCAGCGAAGGAAATTGTTTTTTCAAAAGAAAAAATACCTCAACGAAGGATGAAGAACAACGTTTTTCACCTGTTCGCCGTAAAAACAGGTGAAAATTTCTTCATTTTATCCTACACATTGTGGTTTCAGCCTGTAAAAATTGATGGACTCATAAAAACTTCGATCTACTTCGCCCTCGGTCACAAACGACAATTCGCTGCACTCTCTGTACTATCAACGTGTCGTTCGAGACGCTGTACCTCCGAAATTTTTTCTGAGCCCATCCTTGGTGGAGGTTCGATTTGTTTACAAAAAAATAAAATTTAGCAGGTCATTTTTTCGGAGAAAATAATTTTTTTGTGTTTCACGTGAAACATGTATTGAAGGTGGTCGAAATGAACAGTGATTTTCTTATCGTTGGCAGTGGCATTGCAGGTTTGTCGTTCGCCCTGCGTGCTGCTGAATTGGGCTCCGTCATTATCGTAACGAAAAAGCAGGAGGCAGACGGAGCGACCAATCTGGCTCAGGGAGGGATTGCGGCTGTCCTTGGCGAAGATGACAGCTTCGATCTCCATATCCAGGATACCCTTAGTGCCGGGGCCGGACTTTGTGACCTGGATGTTGTAAAAAAGGTCATCGAAAATGGCCCGGCACGGGTCAAAGATCTTGTCGGTTTAGGTGTAGCTTTTAATAGAGATGCGCACGAAGCGAGTCTGGGAGGTCTGGATCTAGGTCGTGAGGGAGGTCATTCCCGACGGAGGGTGGCCCATGCTTTGGATATTACCGGCCGCGAAATTGAGCGAGCGTTGTTGCTACTTGCCAGACAACATCCCAACATTCTCCTGCTGGAAAATCGGAATTGCATCGATCTTCTGTTACAACAAGCAGGTAAAGACCAGGGTAAAAATCGCTGTGTCGGTGCCTATGTGTTGGAAGAAAACGGTGTGAGGACCTATCTGGCAAAGAATACTCTTCTCTGTACTGGCGGCATAGGTAAGGTTTACCTTTATACCAGTAATCCAGATATTGCAACTGGTGATGGCGTGGCAATGGCCTACAGGGCTGGTGCCGAGATCGCCAACATGGAATTTGTCCAGTTCCACCCCACCTGTCTGTATCACCATCAAGCTAAAAACTTTCTTATCTCCGAAGCGGTTCGTGGTGAGGGCGCCTTCCTTCTCAATGCCTCGGGTGAACGTTTTATGCAAAAATATGATCCTGAACGGTTGGAATTGGCTACCAGAGATATGGTAGCCCGTGCCATTGATCATGAAATGAAAGAATCTGGCACGGACTGTGTCTATCTCGATATTACCCACAGAAAAAAAGATTTTCTGCTCCAGAGATTTCCAACAATATATTCTCGTTGCCTGGCCTTGGGGATTGATATAACCAAGGATCCCATACCCGTGGTGCCGGCAGCGCACTATCTTTGTGGTGGGGTCTTGGTCGATTCAAGTGGCAGAACGACCATAGACGGTCTGTTTGCACTTGGTGAAACTGCCTGTACCGGATTGCATGGGGGAAATCGCCTGGCCAGCAATTCTCTGTTGGAAGCCGTGGTGTATGCTGAAAGTTCATACCAATGGTGTAAAAAAAATGCCGACACATGGCGGAAAATTGTTCACCAACCAGTTGATCAATGGACCAGCGATAAGGCAGTCAATCTTGATGAAGAGGTTCTTATCAGCCACAACTGGGATATTTTACGACGTACCATGTGGAACTACGTAGGGATCGTGCGTAATCGTCAACGACTTACTCTGGCCCATACTCGAATTATCGAAATATTGCGCGAGGTAAAACATCACTATATCCATTACCATGTGACCGCGAATATGATCGAATTGAGAAATATAGCGATTATAGCCGATCTCATCATTCAGGCGGCGTTGCATCGTCCTCAGTCGGTGGGGCTCCATTATCTTCTGGATTCAGAAGGCGCAATACATGTAGCCACAGCCGGGGCGAAAGAAATATTGCCGTACTGGAACGTATTTCATCGTCAACCTTATCCAGACTATCCCTGGGGATCAGAGTTGCTGAGGAAAAAGCAGTTGAAGCCGTAGTGATTTCAGATGAAGATAACGATGTTGCACGTGAAACATTGATGGTGATCTGGAAAAAACCGTCAATGTTTTATGGCAAAAATGTGAATATTGATGGCGTCGTAAAAAGCCTGATCTCCTGCGTTGCAGCGGGATCGGCCAATGCTCGACGTACCACATGTACGTCTGTGCTTGGCCAATACCACTGCGCCTTGTATATCAGGCTTTTGTACTTAGCCATCTTACGTGCAGGTTTTAGGTTTTTACGAGTCCATCAGAATTTGATGGACTCGTAAAAACTTCGGTCTATTTCTCCCTCGGTCACAAACGGCACTTTGATCGAAAAGATCTCATTTCGGAATGGACACGCTCTTGCTGTTGAAGACGACTCAGAAGTTTTTTCTTTTAAATCATGTTGTTATGCTTTTCTATAGGTGAAAGAAATAAAAAAAAGCAGAAACGCCTTCCGGCCGTTTCTGCTTTTTTCGATATCACCCTACTGAGAAACTGTGTTACTTTTTTCTCGATAGGAGATAGAACAACCCTGATGGATTGCTCTATATGGCGTCCCCAACCGGATTTGAACCGGTGTTGCCGGCGTGAAAGGCCGGTGTCCTGGACCTGACTAGACGATGGGGACTGTCTTTTTTGGTGGGTCGTGTTGGACTCGAACCAACGACTCTCTGCTTAAAAGGCAGATACTCTACCGACTGAGTTAACGACCCGTCGAGGCCCCATTTTTTACAAAAGAGTGGTGATGATGTCAATAAAAAAAATGGTCTGAAAATGAAATTTATCCATCGTCCCCCCCAGACAAAGAAACGATCTGCAGTGGTATATTTTATCCATTAATGAATATGTATTTGAAAATATGAAGTATTTATATGTTTTCTCTCGATTGTAGACAAAAAAGACATGTTTGTTGTCCTCAGAGACGATATAGTGCAGCGACAAAAAGATGTTCGGAGTATTTTTTGTGATTAAGCTTATTTTTTCTTCTGTTTTCATGGCTCTGGCAAAAAAAGAGCCAGGACAGACCGTTTGGAGGAGAGCATGGGGTTGCTACGTGGTTCCGCCACCTTTGTACGTTTTGCTGTCGAGGGTGAGCTTCCAGAGAATCCTCTGGATTTTATCGCCGATCGCATCATGGCATATGCCTTTCGCGATATTGACGATACCTATGACGAATATTCTCTAGGTTGGGTTTCCATTCTCAATATGTTTGACAACCAGTTCCAGTACGCCTCGTATGCGGCTGGTGACTACATCACGTTAACGCTTCGTATTGATGAGAGAAAAGTTTCTCCTGCCATTGTCAAGAAGGTGGTTCAGAAGGAAGTGGAGCGAATAAAACTGGAAAAACAGGTACCCAAACTGGGTCGCGCCCAACTGGTGGAAATTAAAGAGCGGGTACAGACCGAGTTGATGCGAAAGTCCGTTCCTGTACCGGCTGTCTATGATCTCTGTTGGAGTTTATCCGAGTCAGTGGTGTACTTCTTTAGCACCAACAAGAAGGCCCACGCCGTCCTGGAAGATTTTTTCAAGGAATCCTTTGGCGTGCTTCTTCGACAGCAGATTCCGTATGTCATGGGCGAACAGGTCCTTGACGAGGATGGTCTCGATGCGCTGGCCAGGCTGCAGCCGGAGGTTTTGGTTTAGCAGAGCAGCAAGTAAATGTTCACCAGGTCTTGCGTAAAGGTTGGTAAACCGTCAACTATGATGGCGTCGTAAAAAGTCGAATGTTGCACCAAGATGGGCTCAGAAAAAACTTTGATATACGAGGCGTAGTGTCTCAAACGGCAATTTGGTAGTACATATGGTACAGCGAAGTGCCGTTTGAGATCTACAACGAAGTAGATCGGAGTTTTTACGAGTCCATCAACTGTAACAGTTCCCCTGTGCTTCATGTGTGTTTCAGCAGACCGTTTTTCTCGAGTTGGCTCGGTGAAGCGGTCTGATCAGACGAAAATGGCTACAGGGGATGGACGGCAATGCAAAACATATCACGGAAAGTTCGTTACAGGTAAAGGTATGGATTTAGTTGATCTCATAGCGGAAAAACGCTTTCTCGGCCAGGAATTTCTCACCTGGCTCTGGTTCAAGAGCGAGGAGCGCGGCGGCAGTGTTGATCTTCCCGGCAGGGGGGATATTACCGTAGTCTTTGAAAAACATATGCTCCTTGAGTATGGTGAGGGCGAGTCTAACGAAAAATGCATCTGCACTGGCTTGCAGACCGAACTCCAGGAGGCCCGCACGGGCCTGCAGATGGGGAAAAAGCTCGAACAGGCCCGAATACAACTCATACTTGGTGATTACGAGTATAACTTTACCCTGGCGGCCGCGATGATGGAGTTCAGAAATGTAAAACTCCCCAAAACGGCAGGTACCGAGGAATCCGGCAACGATCCGGAGGCGGTCGAGGGAATGGTCCTCGAACGTATTTTTCTGGTTGAAGAACTGGTGCGGGCAGTCAACGGCCTCTTTCGACTGTATCTCGAAAAGAGAACGGGCCATGCTTGGCCTGCTGAGCTGCGGAACCTGCGCCAGTGGATACACGCTCCCGTGCAGTTGCCAGGGGCTGAGGGATAACGAGGATAGATGAGGATGGAGTTTGAGATAGTAATAGGGCTGGAAATTCATGCTCAGCTCAAGACCGGATCGAAGATTTTCTGCGGATGCTCTACCCTGTTCGGTGCGCCTCCCAATACCAATACCTGCCCGGTTTGCCTGGGGTTACCCGGTGTGTTGCCGGTATTGAACAAGACGGTGGTTGACTATGCCATAAAACTCGGTCTGGCAACGGACGCCACCATCCGGCGAACCAGCCAGTTTGCCAGAAAAAACTACTTTTATCCCGATCTGCCCAAAGGGTATCAGACCTCTCAGTTCGATCAACCCATTGTCGAACGAGGCTCAGTGGAGATCGAGGTCGAAGGTCAACGGAAACGCATAGGCATTACCCGAATCCATATGGAGGAAGATGCCGGAAAACTGATCCATGATGAGCACCAGCCTCTTTCCCGTGTCGACCTGAACCGAACCGGCACGCCTCTTTTAGAGATCGTCTCCGAGCCGGACATGCGCTCTCCCCAGGAGGCCTATGCCTATCTCAAGAAGATTCATGCCATCCTTCGTTACCTCGATATCTGTGATGGCAACATGCAGGAAGGCAGTTTTCGCTGCGACGCCAACATCTCCCTGCGCCCCTTTGGCCAGGAAGAATTCGGTACGCGAACGGAACTGAAAAACATGAATTCGTTTAAAAACGTGCAAAAGGCACTCGAGTATGAAGTCCGTCGTCAGCGCGACCTCTTACTCGATGGTGAGCGGGTCGTGCAGGAGACGCTTCTCTGGCACGCCGATACCAACCGCACGGAATCGATGCGTGGAAAAGAAGATGCCCACGATTACCGGTATTTTCCCTGTCCAGATCTCATCCCGATAGAGATAGACGATAACTGGGTGGAGCGGATTGCCCGAGAACTGCCGGAACTGCCCGATGCCCGCATGCGACGGTTTATGAGCCAGTACCAGCTCCCTGAGTATGACGCGACAATTTTGACGTCCGAGCGCGAACTGGCCACCTATTTCGAAGAGACGATGGTCTCCGGGGTATCCGCCAAAAAGGTGGCCAACTGGATCATGACCGAGTTGCTCAGGGAGTTGAAGGAGGAGCCTATCGCGGCTTGCAAGGTGGCTCCAACCCAGCTTGGCGCATTGCTGTCCATGGTCGAGGCCGGTACCATCAGTGGCAAAATCGCCAAGACCGTCTTTTTAGAGATGATGGCGACCGGCATGGACGCCGCGTCGATCGTCAAGGAAAAGAATCTGGTCCAGGTGTCCGATGCGTCTGAGCTGCAGAGTGTGGTCGAAGAGATTGTCGCTGCCAATCCCAGCCAGGCCGAGGAGTTCCGTCAGGGTAAGACCAAGCTCATGGGCTATTTCGTCGGCCAGTTGATGCAACGCACCAAGGGCAAGGCGAACCCCAAGCTGGCCAATGAACTGTTTAGCAGGGTACTGAAAGGCTGAACGAAACGAAGACGATGGACAAGGATCTCTGGCAGAAGAAGGGACAGGGACACCGTGGCCGTTTGCGGGACAGGTATCTGGAGCGGGGGCTGGCCAACTTTACCGATACCGAAGTTCTCGAACTGCTGCTCTCGTTTGGCACCCCCCGGGCGGACACCAAGGAGTTGGCCCGAGATTTGCTGCAACGCCATAAGTCTCTGGCCGCGGTGCTCGAGGCTTCACCGGCGGCCCTGCAGGAGGTGAAGGGTGTTGGCCCGAAAAACAGTTTCGCCATCAGTTTCGTCCAGGCTGTCGCCAGCAGATATCTGCGACAGCGCCTTACCGGCAAACGCTACCTTCACTCCTCAAGCGATGTTCGCGAATATCTCGAACACTCGCTGCGTGGACTGAAAAGGGAAGTTCTTGCGGTTATTTATCTCGATTCAGCCCATGCCATTCTCGGCTCGGAGATCGTGGCCGAGGGGACCATCAACGTCAATACCGTCTACCCGCGTGAGCTGGTACTGAAGGCCATCGGCAATCATGCGGCAGCCCTCATCATTGCCCATAATCATCCCTCCGGAGCCCTTACGCCTTCCAGCCAGGATGTGGCTCTTACCAGAAATCTTTTTTTCATCTGCTCCTTTCTGCAGATCCAGCTGTTGGACCACCTCATCGTCGGGGATGGTGTCTATAGTTTTGCCGATAACGGTCAGATTGACGACATTGCCGGCGACTGCCGTCGGTTGCAGCAGCAGTTGAACCAACGCCCGTGAGCGCTTCGCTTTATATCCACATCCCCTTTTGCCTGAGTAAATGCGATTATTGCTCGTTTTGCTCTTACCCCGACCTGCATGCGCTCTACCCCAGATATCTCCAGGCCATGAAAACAGCGCTGCGTCGCACAGCGGATCGTCGTGACAACCGGTTGCCGCTCACTACGATTTTCTTTGGTGGTGGTACCCCGACTGTCCTGCCCGCCGAAGAGTTGACAGGGCTGCTTGGGCTGGTCAAGAGGTGCTTTCCGGTAAGCGCGGACGCGGAAATATCCTGCGAGGCGAATCCCGGGACCGTCGATCAACGCTACCTGGAGCAGATGGTGGCGGCCGGCTTCAATCGCCTGTCCCTTGGCGTTCAATCGTTGAGTGACCCAGAGCTTGCTGGTCTGGGACGTTGTCATACGGCGCAGCAAGCGCGGGCGACGATTGAGGGAGCCCGGGCGGCAGGATTTACCAATCTCAGTCTTGACCTGATGTATGGTCTCGTCGGCCAGACTCTGCAGGGCTGGCGGACAACGTTGAAGACCGCCCTTCTCCTGGCCCCCGATCACCTGTCACTCTACCAGTTGACCATCGAGGAGGGGACACCGCTCGCCGCCAGAGCGATTGCTCGAGGGCTGGTGTTACCGGATGAGGAGACCATTGTCGCCATGGATCGGCTGAATCGTGTGCTCTGTGCCCGCAGCGGTCTGAAGTTATACGAGATCTCCAATTTTGCCAAACCTGGCTGGCATTGCCGCCACAATCTCAATTATTGGCAGAACGGAGAATATCTGGCGGTGGGCGCTGGCGCCGTCAGTTATCTCGCTGGGGTTCGAGAAAAACGCAGCGACGACCCGGAAGGGTACTGCAGGTTGCTCGAAGCGGGGGGCGACGGGGTGGTAGAACGAGAGAAATTGGACCGTGAGGCGTCGTTTCGAGAAACCGTGGTGATCGGGCTGCGCATGGCGCAAGGCGTGCACAGAGCCACCTTGCAGACCCGTTTCGGTCTGGATCCCGCGACCTCTTACGGTCCGGTGTTGGGCAGGTTGCAGGAAAACGGCCTCGTCGAGTTGACGTCGACGCACCTCCGGCTGACGACCCGGGGCCGGCGCTACGCCAACCTGGTGATGGCGGAGTTGGTTTAGAGCGGACTTCTGATGAACACTGTGTGCCTTTTCCCTCTGTGTCAGGGAAGTTGCCGCTTGAACCGATGAGAAATCCGGGTCAGCCTCCAGCCGAGTCCACACGGGACCGCTCAGGCCAGCGGCTGAACGGGTTCCGGGCCAGGTTGGAATTGTAGAACCGGGGGTCGGCGGTTACTTCTCTGCCTATCCAGGGGGGTAGGGGAAAGGTGTGTTCCGGGTCCGGCAATTCGATCTCCGCTACCACGAGTCCGCTATTTTCACCTAAAAATTCATCAACTTCCCATATATATCCTTGAAATGGAATAGCATGACGGATCTTTTCGACGATGGGTGACAGGGCGAGTTCGTTGAGCATCTCTTCGGCATCTGCCCGGGGAATGTCGTATTCATACTCCAGCCGACACCCGTTGTCTGTTGGCCCTTTTATGGTCAGATAGGCCTGTTCGCCGCAGATGCGGACCCGAAGCGTGGCTCCATCCTGGCCATTGAGATACCCCTGACGGTAGAGAATGCCCTCTGCCAGGCCTCGCCAGCTCTGGTCTTTTAGCAGATATTTGCGTTCGATTTCAAGGGCCATGGTCGACTCCTCCAGGTTGTCATTGGGGCGGCGCCGTAACCTGGCGTTTGCCGAGTTCAATCGAGGTGAAATTGAGGGTTGCATGTATGGTCAACAGTGGAAAAAAGAGCGACATAAGAAAAACGTTCAACAGGGGGACCATACTGAGAACTGCCGGCAACAGCCCAAGACGCAGCGCCGTGCCGCTGTGCGTCCGAATCCAAGAGATCTTCCGGCCGAGCGACCAGTGCCGTCTGGAAGATGGGTAGTCGACGAACATCAGGGCCGAATAAAAGGCGTACAACAGCAGTACGACCCCTTGACCGAGTCCGGGAATGAAGTTGAGGACCAAGGCCACGATGGTGATAAACACGCCGAAAAGAGCGATTTTCAACCCCTCGAAAATATCGATCAGGATATTGAGAAGGAGCATGCCTTCATCGGGAATGAAGTGTTCGCCGGCGTGCAGCTTTTCCGCGGCCTGACTCAAAAAGGAGTAACCGGGGGAGGTGAGGGTGTAGGCCAGGAGAAAGGCGAGATAAAATGCCACTATTCTGGTAATGATGAAAAAGAGCACCTTGGCCACCTTCCATCCCTGGAATTTGATCCAGCCCCAGATGGTTGTGGCTGCCGGTGGATCGATCAGGAAGCTGCCGGCGAATCGGTCGACATGTTCGACACTGAGCTGGTAGCCGAGCGTGGTGAGGGTGATGGTCGCCAGAAAAAGAACGGTGCTCCAGGCAAGAAGCCGCTTTTGGCGAAAGATAAGACTAAAACAGTAGCTGAGCGGGTACCATTGAGGCCTTCCGGAGGGTCTGTGGGATGATTTCATTTCCGCTGAGAGGGTAGAAGATAAGAGCTTGTATTCCTGTGCCTGGAACGACTGCGAGCCGGCTGTCATCGAAAAGAACGGAGCGCCCCTGTCGTTGCCAGGAAACCATCACAGACAATAGGGCGTTTTCATGTTCTGTAAAGAGGTTTGCAGGAACCTCGATCTCGTAATCGTTCAGTGCGGCCTCGGTGGGCGAAGTTTGACAAACTCGGAACGGGAATCGTGCACACCCCGTGAGACGACTGCGCCAGAAGCGATATATTCTTTCCTCAACCCCGCCGCAGGCATTCACGAGGTCAATGATGAGTAAAGCCAAGAATACCACCATCTATATCTGTCAGCAGTGTGGATACCAGAGTCGCAAGTGGCTGGGACGGTGCACCAGTTGCGGGGAGTGGAACAGCCTGGTGGAGGAACTCGAAGTCAAAACCAGCGTCCGACTCAGGTCAGATGATAAACCGGTACCTCTGCATCTGGCGCCGGAAGGAGATGAAATACGCACGACCACGGGCATCGACGAACTCGACCGAGTACTGGGGGGAGGGATTGTCCCCGGATCGGTGACCCTGATCGGTGGCGAGCCTGGCATTGGAAAGTCGACCCTGCTGCTGCACCTGCTGGCAGCCTTTGCCGAGCAGGAAAAGACCGTACTGTATGCCTCCGGTGAAGAGTCGGCCAGACAGATCAAGCTTAGGGCCAAGCGGCTCGAGGCCATTCAGCCCGGAGAGTTTCTGGTCACCGAAAACATGGTGGAGAAAATTATCGCCATGACAAGAGAGATGCAGCCAGATCTGCTCGCCTTTGACTCGATTCAGACCCTCACCTGCCAGGAGATTGCCTCGGCCCCCGGTTCGGTGAGTCAGGTTCGGGAATCGGCATATCGGCTGCTGGAGATGGCCAAGAACGACGACGTACCGGTGGTCATGGTCGGGCATGTGACCAAGGACGGTGCCCTGGCCGGTCCCAAGGTGCTCGAACACATGGTGGACACCGTGCTCTATTTCGAAGGGGAGAGGAGTCACGCCTTCCGTATCCTGCGGACGGTCAAGAATCGGTTTGGCTCGACCAATGAAATAGGTGTTTTCGAGATGAAGCAGGAGGGGCTGGTGCAGGTGAGCAATCCTTCTGAAATCTTTTTGGCTGAACGCCCCCTCAACGAGCCGGGTTCGGTGGTTCTGCCAAGTGTCGAGGGCTCCCGACCAATTCTGGTGGAGGTTCAGGCCCTGGTCAGTCCGACCAACCTGGGAACCGCCCGGCGAACGGCCATTGGCGCGGACCCTCAGCGGCTCTCCCTCCTCTGTGCCGTGTTGGAAAAAAAAGGGGGGATGGATCTCTATGGCCATGATATTTTTTTGAACATCGCCGGAGGGATGCGTATAGATGAGCCGGCTCTCGATCTGGGGGTTATCTGTGCGCTGTCTTCAAGCCTGCTCGAGCGTTCGGTCGCCTCGACGACCGTGGTCTGTGGCGAGGTTGGCCTGGCTGGCGAGATCCGGGCCGTGGGTCAGCTGGATATACGGGTGCGCGAGGCCGAGCGCCTTGGCTTCACCCGCTTCATCATGCCCCGCTCCAACCGGGAACGGCTGAATTGGCGTGGGGATATCGACTGTGTAGGGGTGGCCTCACTCGCTGAGTTTCTCGAGGTTATCTTCGCTGGCTGAGACCGCCATTTTGACCGGAGAAAGGTAAACGTTCACCAGCACCCCATTTTCGTCCGATCAGGCCTCCTCACAGAGCAAACTCTTGTGCAACGGCCCGCTTGAACGAATCTGGAGTACTGGATAAACGTTTACAGATCCGGGTTACGGAACATTCCCGGTATCACCGGTGAACGATTACGGAGAAAGAGAGAAAAGCAGTGGTATTCTTCTGTTGCCGCGCGGGTATTGTAAAAGCCATCGTCGTGATGTAGTGTGCGGTACGGAGAGTAATAAGGTGTTTATATTCACGAATACCACCCAGAAACGTTTCATAGAAAAACGAGAATATCTGAGGATATACCATTATGTCTGATGCCCATGCCGAGCACCATGAAGATCCAACTGTCTGCTTTCGGGTTGCCATTATCCTGGTGGCGGTGATCTCCGTTATCGCCATTATCGGTATCTTCAACTGATTCCTGGCTGTATTGAAGGTGATATCTTCGCCGATTGCGCTGTGTGGCTCCTCGCCGTACTCGTTGCCCGGTTTCGCTGCCGCTCGCCTGTCTTTTCGCGCTGAACCCGAGTGCTTCTTGCAAGGAGATGCGGGGATACACCCCCAGCCCTTCACGCCGATTGCGGCGTGAAGGGCTGGGGGCATGGTACTTATTGTGCAACCAGAACCACATATTGACTGAAGTTACCTGAGTGGACCCGCAGCAGAACCCGATTCTTGCTGTCGGAATCGTTCACTGCCTTTTGCAACTGCTGCACGTTGTTGACAGGTTTCTTGTTGACCTCTTCGATCAGCTGACCAGGTCTAAGCCCGGCGGAGGCCGCAGGGCTGTCCGGCTCTACCTGGGAGACGACCACGCCATTCTTGTCCTTGTAGCCCATCTGTTCGGCCAGTTCAGGAGTGAGATCCTGGAATGCCAGGCCAAACTTGTCGAGCATCGAGTCGAGCTGGGTATCGCTGCTGTCGGTCTGACTCAACTCGTTGGGGCGTTCACCTATCTTGATATTGACGGTGAGCGACTTTCCATTGCGGATCACGCCGAGTTGGGCGGTGCTGCCCGGGGAGAGCATGGCTACCTGGTTCCGCAGATCGGTGACATCTTTTAAGCTGTCGCCATTGAGCGAGACAATGACGTCACCTTGGACGATCCCGCCCTTGTCTGCCGGGGAACCGGCTTGCACGTCGCTGACCAGAATGCCTCTGGCACGATCGAGACCAAACGACTTGGCCAGGTTTTCATCCACGTTCTGGATGACTACCCCGAGCCAGCCCCTGGTCACCTTGCCGCTGTTTTTCAGCTGCGCTTCGATGGATTTCACCATATTGATGGGAATGGCGAAACCGATTCCCATGTAGCCACCCGTTCGCGAATAGAGGGCGGAGTTGATACCGACCACCTCGCCATTGATGTTCAGCAGCGGTCCGCCGGAGTTGCCCGGGTTGATGGCGGCATCGGTCTGGATGAAGTTTTCATATTCATTGATGCCGACGCTGGAGCGACCGGTGGCACTGACGACACCGACGGTAACGGTCTGGCTGAGGCCAAAGGGGTTACCGATGGCGATAACCCATTCACCGACCTCCAGGGCGTCGGAATTCCCGAGCGGCAGGGTCGGGAGGCTGTCGTGGTCCTTTATCTTGATCAACGCGACATCGGACTGAGGGTCACGGCCCACGAGTTCTGCGGTAAATTCTCGTTCGTCGGAGAGGAAGACGGTGATGGTATCGGCATCCTCGACCACATGGTTGTTGGTCAGTATGTAGCCGTCACTGCTGATAATGAAACCGGAACCCTGGCCCTGCTGCTTGTAGTTGCGTCTTGGCCCCTGCTGGTGGGGGTTCTTACGGAATTGGGGTCCGAAGAACCTCTCGAAAAACGGGTTGTTGAAGAACTGCTCGTACTGCTCGTCCATACCGGTTGCCGATACCGATTTTTCCACCCGGATGTGGACAACGGCGGGGGTGGCTTTTTTCACGACATCGGCAAACCCCCTGTCCTGACTCGCTGCGGCATTACCCGCCGAGACCCCTGCTGTCAAGAGGGTGAAAGAGAGCAGCACTATGGTCAGGATATTGCTGCAGTGCCTTGATATTGTTGGTTTGGCCATATTATGACTCCTGTTGTCTTGTTGGTAGGTGTGGGGCGGGCATGATTTGAGGGCCCGCGGTTGAGGTGACGACAGGTAAGAATTTAAGAGGGAACCACTTGAGGTCAAGCAACATTACGCGAATGTAATTTGCGGTGAATCAGCAGGTAAGGGAGGTTCAGGCCGCCGAGAGGAGGTAGGGCGACCTGAGGCTGAAGGGGAGGGCGTTGAGCGATCAGGAGCGGAGCATGTCGGCGATCTGGAAGGCCACCTCGAGACTCTGTTCGGCGTTGAGCCGGGGGTCGCAGGTCGTGAGGTAGTTGTTTGCCAGTTCCTGGTCGACAATATTACGGGCTCCACCGGTGCATTCGGTGACGTTTTCACCCGTCATTTCGAAATGAACGCCACCGGGAATGGTCCCCTCTGACCAGTGGGCTTCGAAGAACGAGGTCATCTCCGACATGATGTCATTGAAGTTCCTCGTCTTGTGCCCATATTGGGCCGTATAGGTGTTGGCGTGCATCGGATCGCAGCTCCAGACGATATTGAACCCTTCCCGCTTCATTTCCCGCAAAAGCGGCGGCAGGACTGTCTCGATATTTTTCACTCCCAGCCTGGTGATAAGGGTGATTCGTCCTGCCTCGTTTGCCGGGTTGAGTCGGGCGACCAGTCTCTTGATATCGTCGATCTCATAGGTGGGGCCAACCTTAATTCCCAGCGGGTTCAGTACTCCCCGGAGAAATTCGACATGGGCACCATCGACCTGACGGGTTCGTTCGCCAAGCCACAACATATGGGCTGAACAGTCGTACCAGCCACCGGTGGTGGAATCCATTCGGGTCAGGGCCTCTTCGTAGCCGAGCAGCAGCGCCTCGTGGGAGGTGAAGAGCTCGGTCTGGACGACCTGGGGTGAATCGGTGGGAATCCCGATGGTTTCCATGAAGCGCAGGGCCTGATCTATCTGTTTGGCCAGTCGGTCATAGGACCGACCCATGGGGGACTGAGCGAGGAATTCGTGGTTCCAGGCGTGGACCCTCTGCAGGGCGCCAAAACCGCCCCGGGTAAAGGCCCGCAGCAGGTTCATGGTGCTGGCGGCCATGTAGTACCCCTTCATCATGTTATTCGGGTCGGGGATTCTGGCCTCCTCGGTGAATTCCGGGCGGTTGATCATATCGCCCCGGTAAGAGGGCAACTCGACCCCGTCCCGTTTCTCGGTGTCGGCCGAACGTGGTTTGGCGAACTGGCCGGCTATCCGGCCGACTTTGATGACCGGCTTGCCGCCGGCGTAGGTCATGACGATGGACATCTGCAACAGGACCTTCAGGGTTTCCCGAATGGCTGGAGCGGTCACCTTGGAATAGTCCTCGGAACAGTCTCCTCCCTGCAGAAGAAAGGCCTTGCCGGCAACGGCCTCGGCCAACTGCTGTTTGAGGGCGCGGATTTCACCGGCAAAGACAAGGGGCGGCAGGGTTTCGAGGCTGCCCAGCACATTCTTCACCGCGTTTTCTTCTGGCCATTGTGGTTGCTGGAGCGCCTGGAACTCCCGCCAGCTGGATTTGGTCCAATCGGTTTTTTGCTGTGTCATGCGTGTACCTTCGGCTAAAGATGAGTCGGGATGGGGTTTATATGAAAATCGCCAGTACGAAAAAGTCCTTTACCGGGGCGACGATTTTCATGGTTTGTTGTGGCTGAGGCTATCTGGTCCAGCCATGCTGGTTTATATGAAAATCGCCGGTGCGGAAAGCTCTGTTACCGCGCCGAGGAGTTTCATGGTTCGTTGTGGCTGAGGTATTCTGGTCCAGCCGTGCTGGTGGGAGACGGCTGGGGACGGTGGCTGTCACACGCAGCACCGCTCGACATCGAAGGCATTGAGAATGCGCAGTTCGCGTTCCCGGGGTTGCCCTTGGCGGGGGGGAGGGAAGCGCAGGCGATCCAGCATCTCGGCGACAGCTGTCCGGTCCGGGATGGACTGTAACCCATATCCTATAATCTTTCCAGTCGAAGTATCAAGGAGTTCCGCATCCTCTCCGTTGGTGACCACGGCCAGGGGAATCTGATAGTGCGGGTTGAGGACTCTGGCAGCGGCGATGGCCGAGCGCTCGCGGCTGACCAGCGAGCCGGGCCCGTAGCGGAGAATCATCACATCCCGATCAGCGAGGTGAACGGTGAGTTCGATGGTGGAGCGCACATAGCAGCGGGAAAAGAGGGTGTCGATATACCGGCGTGGCTGCAACTCGTCTCTGTGATACCCCTTATCCTCGACCATCATTTTACTGAGGCCCTGGCGCAGTCGCTCGTCGTCGGTGTCGGTGAGTTCTTCACCGGTGAGATAATCCTGCAGGACACCATAGATCAGGTGGTGCGATGGCTGGCTCGGCATAATCGGCCCCGTGGCTGAGTGAACGCGTATCTGGTGTTCATCCAGAAACGAGATATTTTGGCCTAAATCGAGGTGTGAGAAAAAATTTACCACAGGCATATAAGCGATATTCCGAGGATAAAATTTCGAACACAACGAAGAGTCAGGGCAAAAGAGCCGTTTCTGGCTGGGCACTATCTCATGAGGTGGTTCCTTGCCAAGACTGTAATGCTCCAGATCTTTTTGGCAAGTCGGGTGGGTGGGTGGCTCTCGACCCTTCTCCTCTCTTGGAAAAAATGGTCATCTCGAATAGAATATGCCGCCTGGGCAGGGAGGCCTGCCGGTGCCGCCGGGCCTGTTGTGAGGAGAAGAGCCGTTGAGTAGGGACCTTTTCGGGGCGGTTGCGAGAGCCCGGCTGGCTGCAACGGGCTGTTATCAGATGTAACCGCCAGTCAAGAGGCGGATAAGGAGCTGTGATGACCATCACCAAACGCTGGCTGACCCTGACTATTACCAGTCCCGTCCAGCTCAACGCTGCCTTGACCGATTATCTGGTGGGGGTGTTTGATGGCGTTGTCGAGAGCGGGGTGGAGGATCACCTCCGGGTCGAGACCCTGCAGGTCTTTTTCGGCAGGGAAAATCCCAGTCCGGAGTATGTCGCGGACCTGGTCGATCGGGTCACCGAGTATCTCACCGGGCTGGCGGCCATCTTTTCCGTAGAGGTGCCGAAGGTCGTGGTCGCCTTCGTCGAAGACGAGGATTGGTCGAGTAACTGGAAAAAACATTTCACCCCTTTTGCGGTTTCCCCGGGGTTGATCATCAAACCGACCTGGGAAACGTACCGGTCAGGAGCGACTGAGAAGGTGATAGAGATGGACCCGGGCATGGCCTTTGGCACCGGCCACCATGCCACGACCAGCCTCTGTCTCGATTTTCTGCGGGAGGTGCTCGAAAAAGAGCCGGGACCGGTGCTCGATGTCGGTACCGGTACCGGCATCCTGGCGATGGCGGCCGCACTGTTCGGGGCCCCGTCAGTGTTGGCCATAGACAACGACCCCGAAGCGGTCAGCGCTGCCCGGGTCAATGTCGTTCACAACGGCCTGGAGGATCGAGTCTCGGTGGCGATCACCCCGCTCGAAGCGGTGGCGGGATCTTACCGGCTGGTGGTGGCCAATATCATTTTCGATGCGCTCTGCGATATGGCTCCGGCCCTGGCGCGGTTGACCGCGGGCGGCGGCTCACTGGTGCTCTCTGGTATTCTGCAGGGGCAACAGGTCGACACCCTCGTTGCGGTGTATGGCGAGGCTGGACTGGTCGTTGCCGGCAGAAGAGACCGGGCGGAGTGGGCGGCTCTGCACCTGGTGAAAAGTGAGCGTTTAGCAGGTCTTGAGTAAAGTTTGCCGGACTCGTGGAAACTCCGATCTACTTCGCCCTCGGTTACGACACTTCGCTGTACCCTAGGTACGACCAAATTGCCGTTTGAGAAACTGCGCCTCGTATATCAACGTTTTTCCTGAGCCCATC
>JBKEBZ010000136.1:0-38739 GCA_047973425.1 Desulfopila sp. | reverse complement strand
GTCATGTCGAGGGGTTTTGACAGATAGGCATCGAAACCGGGGGCGGTGCTCCGCAATTCTCCGAGCGGGTTGGCGGAGATGGCTATGGCGGGAATCGCCGCGGTGGTGTGCTGGGCTTTCAGCTGCTGCAGCACCTCGCTGCCGGTCATGTCGGGCAGGCTGTTGTCGACAAGGATGATATCGGGATGACTGGCCGAGGCCTGAAGCAGGCCGTTCTGGCCTGTCGACGCCTCGATCATCTGGATGTCATGGCGTCGGGCCAGAAGAAAGCGGACCAGTTGCCGGATGGACTCGTTGTCCTCGATATATAAGAGCGTCGCCACGTTTGCCTTGCAGGGTAAAGGTGAGTCCTGGGGGGCTGAAGGAGTGCGCGGCCGGTCTGGCGGGCCGAACACCCGGTGGTTGAAGCGGTCATGCCTCACAAAGTATTTGTGCAGAAAGCGGCAAGTCACTTCGACAATTAGCACCAAGTGGGCAAAGAGTCAAGAACTGGCCGGCACTTTTCAAGAAAGTTCAGGGCCTCGTGTCGCGGTGCCCTGATGTGCGGACGGGTGATCTCTCAGCGGGCCGGTGAGCGTCTTCTCTGCTGTCGCAGCAGCAGGAGCAGCGGCATCGAGGCCAGGAGTATCCACATGATGAGCCGGAAATCGTCGAGATAGGAGATGGTCATCGCCTGCCGGGTCACCTCGTTGTTGAGGGCGGCCAGGCCGCTGGTGGTGGTCCAGTCCCAGGCCTGATTGAGACTCTTTAAGGTCATGGGATCGCGAAACGGCTGGATCGATTCCGCCAGATTGGCATGATTGATCTGGGTGTTGCGCGCCAGCAAGGTAACCACCACCGAGATACCGATGCTGCTGCCGATGTTGCGCATCAGGGAGTACATCGCCGTTCCTTCGGTGCGCAGCTGCGGGTCGAGGGTCGAGAAGGTGGTGGCGCTCAGGGGGACGAAGACGAAGCCGAAGCCGAGCCCCTGGATTATGCCGGTATAGACCACCATCCTGATCGGCACGTCGCTGGTGAAATCGGCCATCAGGTAAAGTGAGAGGGCAGTCAGAGCAAGGCCGGCGAAGATGAGCAGCCGGGTATCGACCTTGCCGACCAGCCGGCCGACCAGGATCATCGCCGCCATGGTGCCTATGCCTCGCGGGGCCAGCACCAGACCGGTGGTCACCACCGGAAAGTTCATCAACTGCTGCATGAACGGTGGCAGCAGCGCCAGGGTGGCGTACAGGGCGGTGCCGATAATGAAGATGAAGATCAGGCCGACCACGAAGTTCTTGTCGGTGAACATCGCCGGCCTGATAAACGGGTGCTCGGCGGTTAAGGCGTGGACCACGAACATGTACATGAAGAGGATGGCCGCGACCGTTTCGATGACGATCTCGCGGCTCTCGAACCAGTCAAGCGATTGACCGCGGTCGAGCAGCAGCTGCAGGGCGCCGATCGATACGCTGAGGAGCACAAAGCCGAAGTAGTCAAAGGCGTGACTGCTCGATCTGCTGGTTTCCGGGACAAAGCTCATGATGCCGAAAAAGGCGATAATGCCGATCGGCAGGTTGATATAGAAGATCCAGCTCCAGTTGTAATAGTCGGTCAGGTAGCCGCCAAGCGATGGGCCGATGATCGGCCCGACCATGACCCCAAGCCCCCAGATGGCCATGGCGGCCCCGTGCCGTTCCGGGGGGTAGGTGTCGAGCAGCACGGCCTGAGAGATCGGTACCAGGCCGGCGCCGAAGATGCCCTGGACCAGCCTGAACAGCACGATTTCCTCCAGCGAGGTCGAGGCGCCGCAGAGCATCGAGGCGATGGTAAACCCGGCCACCGAGGCGAGAAAGACCCGCTTGCGCCCCCACTGGGCGGCGAGTACGCCGGTCACCGGGGTCATGATCGCCGCGGCGACGATGTAGGAGGTCAGGACCCAGGAGATCTGGTCCTGGGTGGCCGACAGGGCCCCTTTCATGCTGGGCAGGGCCACATTGGCGATGGTGGTGTCGATGGCCTGCATCACGGTGGCCAGCATGATCGATACCGTGATCAGCCCCCGGGAGACATCCTGGTCGGCGCCTTGGCTTGCGGCAGTGGCCATTGGGGTTACCCGTTGCTTACGGCCGAGGCGACGGTATCGCTGCCGATACCGAGAATGCCGAGCCCCTTGGCCAGCCAGTCGGGCAGACGATGATGGTATTTGGTGTCGATGTCGACATAGGCGCTCATCCCGGAGATGAGTTTTCTCTCTTTGGAGGGGTTGTCGACACTGATCCGCACCGGAATACGTTGAACGATCTTGACCCAGTTGCCCGAGGCGTTCTGGGGGGGAATGACGGAAAATTCGCTGCCGGTCGCCGGGCTGATGCTGGTGACCGTGCCGTTGAAGGTGAAGTCGGGATAGGTGTCGACCTCGATGGTCGCGCTCTGCCCCACCTGCACATGGGTCAGTTCGGTTTCCTTGAGATTGGCCTCGACCCAGAAGGTCGAGTCGGCGACCAGGGCCAGCACCGGGGTGCCCGGCGCCACATATTTGCCGGGTTTGGGGATTTTGCTGACCCGTCCGGCAAAGGGGGCCCGGACCACGGTCTTGTCGAGGTCGAAGGCGGCCTGCTCCATTTCGGCCCTGGCCTGCCGGTAGCTGGCCAGACGATCGGCGGCGATGTCCGGGTCACCTTCGAGGCGGGCGAGGATCTCGGCCATTTCGGCCCGAATGATGTCTAACTGATGTTCGCTGCTCTGCAGATCGTGTCTGGCCTTGTCCAGTTCGGCCTGGGCCAGTACCCGGCTGCTGTTGAGGCTCTTTTGTCGGTTGAACTCCCGTCTGGTGAAATCGATATCGCTTAAGGCCAGTTCCTCCTGGCCGATCTTCTGCCGGTAGGTGGCCTTCAACTCGCGGATATTGGCCTCGGCCGCCTGGAGGTTGGCCTTGGCCTTCGCCAGGCTGATCCGGTAGGGCTGGTCGTCGATACGAAAGAGCGGAGCGCCCTTGACCACATCCTCGTTTTCATGAACCAGCACCGTAACGATGGTGCCGGAGACGTCGGGGCTGATGGAGACCTTGTCCGCCTGGACATAGGAGTTGTCGGTGCTGACATACCGGCCGCCGACCAGGTAGACATAGGCGGCGACGGCGAGGACCGCAACCGGGCCAATGGTGAGGAGAACTCGGCGGATCAGTCGTTTTCTGGTCTTTTTGCGCCGAACGGGGCGAGTGGGTTCTTGCTGGTTTTCGTCAACGGTGGCCATACGGGTGGTTCTCGCTAGCTGCTGAGGTTGCTTTTCATTGTTTTCAGGCTGGTAAACAGGGCGTCGAACTCCTTTTCGCCAATGTTCTGCAGCGCTCTTTTCCGGGTTTCGCCCGCCTTCTCCTGCATGATTCTCATCAGCGGATGAGCCTTGGCCGACAGGTAGAGGCGGACCGCCCGACGGTCCTGGGGGTCGGGGCGCCGCTCGATCCAACCGGCGTCGACCAACTTGTCGACGAGCCGGCTCAAGGTGATCGGTTTTACCTCGAGTGTCTCGGCCAGGGTCGCCTGGTTGCAGCCCTCCTGGCGGGCGATATGGGAGATGGCCCGCCACTGGCTCTGGGTCAGACCGACAGGCTCGACCCGCGCATGAAAATCCAGGCGCATCAGCCGTGAGACCTCGTAGATCAGAAAACCGATGTTGTGTTCCGGATCAGCACATTTCATGCCCCTACATTATACCCATCCCTTATATTAAGCAAGGCTTATTATTTGAGCCGATTGAACCAGTCGACAGGCGGAGGGGCGAGTTCTTTTCCCGAGGGGCGCCAGATGAAAGGGCGTTGGCTCCATGAGGCCTGAGCGGTCGAAAACGGGGTGTTGGTGAACCTCGAGTGCTCAGAGGAGGGGTGAGATCAGCAGGCAGGTATTTTCTTTGAATTTCTCGATAAACCTTCGCTGCTGGAAGGCGTCGAAATCCAGTTCCGCCGACTGGTCGAGGTAGCTCTGCTGGGTCTGGCGCAGGGTTCTGGTGAAGTCCTGGCAGTAGATGAACAGGCTCATTTCGAAGTTGAGCCAGAAGCTGCGCATATCGAGATTGACCGAGCCAAAGAGTGCGATCTGGCCGTCGACGGTGACGGTTTTCGAGTGGAGCAGCCCCGAGGAGAAGAGAAAAATGCGGACCCCGGCCCGGCAGAGCTCGGCATAGCGGGCCCGGCTGGCAAAATAGACCAGGGTCGAATCGTTGCGGGCCGGCACGATAATACGCACATCGACTCCCCGCTGAGCGGCGGCCTGCAGCGCCACCAGAATCGGTTCGTCGGGGATGAAATAGGGGGTGGTCATCACCAATTCGCTCCGACTGGTATAGATGGTGGTCAAGAGCAGGCTGTGGATGGCCTCGGGAATGAACATCGGCCCGGAAGGGACAAGCTGGACAGCGGTGGTGCCGCGGGGGGCGACCGGGTTGACATCGCCGAGCTCACGGATGGCGGTGATATCGCCCAGCATCTCCTTTTTCTGATAGTCGGTGAGGTTGGCCTCGAGGTACCAGTCACTGATAAAGCTGCCGCCTAAAACTTCCAGGGCGGGACCGGTGATCCGCACCATCACGTCGATCCATCGGCCGACCCCGGCCTCCTGCCTGAAACAGCTGGGATCGACCATGTTCTGGCTGCCGGTGTAGGCGGTGGTGCCGTCGATCAGCACCAGTTTACGGTGGTAACGGATATCGATTCGAGCAAAGAGCAGGCGGATAAAGCCCGCCGGCAGCGCCTCCTCGATGAAGATGCCTCCACTGCGCATCCGCCGGGCGGTCTCGCTTTTCAGAAACTGGCGACTGCCGATACTGTCGAGCAGCAACCGGCAGGTCACTCCTCTGGCGGCCGCCTGGATCAGGGCGGTGTTGATCTCGTTGACCATGCCCCCCTCCTGCCAGATATAGAACTGCAGGTGGCAGGTGGAGGTGGCATGCTTGATACTGTCGCGAATCGCTTCCAGGGTCTCTTGCGGATTGGTAAGGAGTTCGAGTCTGTTGCCCTTCATCGCCGGCAGCCCGATCAGCTGCATGGCCTGACGATGAATGGCCTGGGCCTGGTCGCTGGTGCCTGGCCACTGGGCCGAGGCCCGCTCGCGCAGGTTGGCGAGCCAGCGCTGATAGATATCGAAGGCGGCCCGGGTCCGGGTTATCCGCCGCTCGGGAATGCGGTTTTCACCGAAGAGGAGATAGCAGAACGCGCCGATAAACGGGATCAGCAGGATGACGATCAGCCAGGCGAGCGAGACCCCATACGGTCTCTTGCGCATGATGACTCGCAGTGAGAGGCCGATGCGAATGAGGTAATCGGCCACCACAACGAGAATCGAAAAGAGCGAATAGCTCGAGGCTTGATCGGTAGGCTGCATAGCTGAAATGAGAAGGTTTTCTCTTGTCGTGGCCAGAGAGTGGAGGGTCTTTGCCTTTTTTAGCCGACTGACGGCGGTTTGGCAAGAAAATGGATTGAACCACTCGAGATGGTCCCAGGCGACACCACTGCAGCGGGCAAAGGGGCGGCTTGCGGCTCAGCGCTCTTTTTTCAGTGACAGGGCGATCCGCTTGCGGGCGAGATCCACCTCGAGTACCCGTACCATCACCTGCTGGCGGGGACGGACCACCGTGGCCGGGTCGGCGACGAAGCGGTCGGCCAGCTGGCTGATGTGAATGAGGCCGTCCTGATGGACCCCGATATCGGCAAAGGCCCCGAAGGTGGTGACATTGGTGATGATGGCCGGCAACTTCATCCCCGGCTGGAGATCCTCGATGCCGCGGACGGTCTCGGCGAAGGCGAAGTTGGTGAAATCGGCCCTGGGGTCCCGGCCGGGCCGGGCCAGTTCGGCCAGGATATCCTGCAGGGTGGGCAGGCCGATATCGGCGTCGAGATAGTCGGTCAGATCGATTCGCTCGGCCAACGTGTCCGAGCGGATAAGCTCGCTGACCGCAACCCCGAGATCGCGGGCCATCCTGGTGACGAGCGGATAGCGCTCCGGGTGGACCGCACTGCGGTCGAGCGGGTTGGCGCTGTCGTCGACCCGGAGAAAACCGGCGCACTGTTCGAAGGCCTTGGGCCCGAGCCGGTCGACCGCAAGAAGATCCTTGCGGCTGGCGAACGGCCCATGGTGCTGCCGGTGGTCGACGATGTTGGCGGCCAGCGTCGGGCCGATCCCCGAGACATGGGTGAGCAGTTCGAGGCTGGCGCTGTTGAGTTCCACCCCGACACTGTTGACGCAGGAGGCGACCACATCGGCCAGGGCGCTTTTCAGGGCGGTCTGATTGACGTCGTGCTGATACTGGCCGACGCCGATCGCCTTCGGGTCGATCTTCACCAGCTCGGCCAGCGGATCCTGCAGGCGTCTGCCGATCGAGATCGCCCCCCGCACCGTCAGATCGAGTTCGGGGAACTCCCGGCGGGCCGTCTCCGAGGCGGAGTAGACCGAGGCGCCGTCTTCGTTGACCAGGGTGATGACCATTCCCTCGGGCAAGGCCAGTTCCCGGATGAACTGCTCGGTCTCCCGGCCAGCGGTACCGCTGCCGATGGCGATGGCCTCGATCCGATGGCAGCCGATCAGTTCGCCTACCGTCTCTGCCGCCTGGAGTCGTTGTCGGGCGGACTGGGTCGGATAGATGGTGGTGCTGGCCAGCAGTTGGCCCTGCTCGCTCAGACAGACCAGCTTGGCCCCGGTTCGAAAACCTGGATCAAGCGCCATCACCCGCCGGCGTCCCAGGGGAGGAGCCAGCAGCAGTTCGCGGATATTGCGGCAGAACACCTCGATTGCCTCCCGCTCGGCACCTTCCCGCAGCTCGTTGCGCAGCTCGTTTTCCAGTGAGGGGGCCAGCAGCCGGCCGTAGCCGTCTTCGATGGCCGCCCGCACCTGCCGGGCATCGCCGGTTTTTGCAGTGATATGCAGGCGATAGAGAATCGCCAGGGCACTCTCGGCCTCCGGTCGCAGGGCCAGGTGCAAGAGCTGTTCGTTTTCGCCCCGGAGCATGGCCAGCAAGCGGTGACCGGCCATCCTCCCCACCGGTTCCTGCCAGGCGAAATAGTCCCGGTATTTATGGGCCTGGTCCCGTTTCTTTTCGATCACCGAAGACGAGACGATCGCCTTGGCCCGAAAGAGGGCGCGGAGCCGTTCCCGGGATTCCTGGTGCTCGTTGACCCGCTCGGCGATGATATCCCGGGCCCCGGCCAGGGCCTGCTCGAGTTCGGGTCGGGGTTCGAGGGTGTCGAGAAACTGTGTCGGCGACATCTGATGGGGCTGGCGCCGATAGAGCAGCTCGGCCAGAGGCTCGTAGCCGGCCTCCCGGGCCATGGCGGCCCTGGTGCGCCGTTTGGGCCGAAAGGGCAGGTAGATATCGTCGAGTTGGGCGAGGCTCGTCGCCTCG
The DNA here is from genome assembly GCA_047973425.1 of Desulfopila sp. Taxonomy (GTDB): domain Bacteria; phylum Desulfobacterota; class Desulfobulbia; order Desulfobulbales; family Desulfocapsaceae; genus Desulfopila. The sequence goes on along the minus strand of JBKEBZ010000136.1, from coordinate 31,368 downwards.
GTCAGGGCTTTCTGCAGCTCCGGGCTGAGCTGGTCGTTTTTCGCCAGGGTGCGGAGGATGGTCTGTCGCTGCCTGGAGAGCTGCTGCTGGTTCTGCCAGAGATCGCGGATGGCGGTTACCTGGACCTCGTCAAGAGAGTCGGTGGCCTCTTTGCGGTACCTGGCGATAAAGGGAATGGTGCAGCCCTCTTCGAGCAGCCGGAGCGTCTGCTGTACCTGGCTGCCCTTAAGGTGCAGGGCGGAGGCGATGGTGGTGGCGCAATCCATATCGGCAACCATGCTATTCAGGCGGCGGATGCCGGGCGCACCCCGGCCATCATCAGCCCCAGCTCTTTTCGCGAAACGTCGTGTCGATCGACAATGCCCATGATCTGTCCCTCGTACATCACCGCGATGCGGTCGGACAGCGCCATGATCTCGTCGAGGTCTTCAGAGATGACCACGGTGGCGGTACCGCGGGCTCGCTCCTCGACCAACCGCTGGTGGATATACTCCGCCGCACCGATATCGACCCCCCGGGTGGGCTGGGCGGCGATCAGCACCTTGGGGTTGGCCGACAGCTCCCGGGCGAGGATCAGCTTTTGGATATTGCCGCCGGAGAGGTGCTTGGTCGGGGTGTCGAGATCGGGGGTCTTGACCCGGAATTCATCGACCAGCCGGTTGCAGTGTTTTTTGATTGTGGCCTGTCGCAGCACGCCACCGGGCCGGCAGAACCGTTTCTGGCCATGATCGAGCAGGATGAGATTTTCCTTGATATTGAAATCGCCAATGGCCCCATCGCGCATCCGCTCTTCCGGCACATAGGCCAGCCCGGCCCGGCGGGCCGCCTTGGGGCTGGTGGAGTCGAGCAGGGTGCCGTTGATTTTCACCCGCCCCAGACGGGCCTTGCGCAGGCCGCTGATGGTCTCGGCCAGCTCTCGTTGCCCGTTGCCGGAGACCCCGGCGATGCCGACGATTTCACCGCTTTTCACCTGCAGCCGCAGGTTGCGGACCGCGTCGCCGCCCCGGTCGCCCCGGGCGAAGAGGCCGTCGATATCGAGCATCACCGCCCCAGGTTCGACCTTCTGCCAGCGGGGCGAGAGGTCCACCTGGCGGCCGACCATCATCTGGGCGAGCTGCTCCCGGTCAGTGGCCGCAGGCCTCGTCTCACCGGTGATGCGACCGTGACGCAGCACGGTGATACGATCGCTTATCTGCAGAACCTCGTTGAGCTTGTGGGAGATAAAGATCATGCTCTTGCCATCCTGTACCATCTGCTTGAAGGTCGTCAGCAGATCGTCGATTTCCGGCGGGGTCAATACCGCGGTGGGCTCGTCGAGAATCAGGATCGAGGCGTCGCGATACAGGGCCTTGATGATCTCGATCCGTTGCCGCTCGCCCACCGCCAGCTGCCAGACATAGGCCTGTGGATCGACCTGCAGGCGGTACTGCTCGGCCAGTTCTCGTATTCGGCGGGATACCGCTTTCATGCCGACAAACGGCGAGCGGTGCGACTTCAGGCCCAAGGCGACGTTTTCCGCCACGGTCAAGGTCGGCACCAGCATGAAGTGCTGATGAATCATGCCGATGCCATGGCGAATGGCATCGGCGGGAGAGTGCAGTCTGACCCGTCGGCCATGGAGATGGATCTCCCCGGTATCGGGTTGCTGCAGACCGTAGAGGATATTCATCAGGGTGCTCTTGCCGGCGCCGTTTTCCCCCAGTAGCGAGTGGACTTCGCCGGAATAGAGGCTAAGCGAGATATCGTCGTTGGCGATGACGCCTGGAAAACTCTTGGTGACGTGGCGCATGGCCAGTACCGGGGCATTCTCGGATTGCATGAGCGGTTCCTCGGTCATCTTCCGTCAATTGCCGGAAGCCGAAAAGATGTTGTTTTCAGCCTGTTCACTGTCGTCTCGGGAAAACTGCGCAGCCACCATCTCATTCACTGCTGGTGGTCGCCCCTTTCTGGATGGTGGCGATGGCCTCGGCGCCGATGGCCTTGATCTCATCCGGTAACGGGTAGGCCTCGTTGAACTCGATTGCCAGGCCGCCGTTGGCGAGATCGATGGCGTATTTCTTGCCCCCGAGGATGCCTCGGTCGATATCGGCCAGAATCTGCTCGAGGACCACCTGCCACTTGTAGACCTGAGAGGCGACGACGATTTCCGGGGCCAGGGCGGTCTGGTTGGCCTGGGTGCCGAACCAGGGGATCGACTTGGCCCGGGCGACGCCGATGGCGCCCACCACCATCTGGGCGGTACCGGTCAGAACATCGGCCCCGGCGGCAAGGTGGGCGCGGGCCGCCTCGGCGGCGAGGGCGACGTCGCTGAAGGAACCGATGTAGTTGATGTTGACCCTGCTCTTGGGGTTCTGGGCCTTGGCGCCGGCGACGAAACCGTCGACGTAGAGTTTGGCGTCACCGACCTCGATGGGGCCGATAATGCCGATAGCCCCGGATGTGGACATGGCCGCGGCCATTTTGCCCATCACATAGCCGCCCTGTTCGGAACGGGCCTCATAGGCGGAGATGTTGGCCATGTCGAAGGTGTCGGCGGCCGTGCCCCAGGCAAAGGCCGTTTTGGGGAAATCTTTGGCGATCTCCTTGAGCGAGCCGCCATACTGGGAGCCGTGGGCAATGACCAGGTCGTACCCCTTCTGGGCATAGTCGCGGATTGCCGCCGCCGCGTCTTCAACCACGAAGGTGCCGTCGGTGATCGCCACCTCCAGCTCACGCGTGGCCTTGATGGCGTCGATCGCCTCGACGATGGACTGGGTGAAGGCCATGTCGTTCTTGGCGCTGGGGGCGACGATGGCGATTTTCATGGCCCGGTCGGCGGCGAAGAGGTTGCCGCTGCTGAAAAAGACTACAGCCAGCAGAGCTGCAAGTATCGCCTTCTTGCCGGATTGTACTGATCTCATCGATTGTTCTCCTCTCTTCTCAGATCGTCTGAATGGTCGGTTCTTTTCTTTTTTTATCCGAAAATCGCCGACAAGAAGTCGTTGGCACTTGCTCGGGATTTTCATGGTTTGTTGTGGCTGCGGTACCTGGTCCAGCCATGCTGGTTTATCCGAAACTCGTCAGTGCGGAAAGCGCTGTTGCCGCGCCGGGGAGTTTCATCGTTCGTTGTGGCTGAGGCATTCTGGTCCGGCATGCTGGTTATTTACCACGTTGATAGGGCCGGCTCAAGGCCGCCGGCTGTCGAAAACGGCTGGCCACCAGAGTGAGGGCGATGATGGTGATGACCGCAGGGGTCATCGCCGCCAGGTCGGAGGCGCTGCGGGGGATGATGCCCAGTGTTTTGCCCTGCAGGACGATTGCTCCCACCATGCCGAAAATGAGCGCTCCGCTCATCACCCCGACCGGTTTCCAGGCCCCGAAATAGACCAGGGCGATGGCGATGAAGCCCATCGAGTTGGTGATGTTGTGCTGGAAGATGCCGAGTTCGATGGCGAGCGCCCCACCGGCCAGGCCAGCCAGGCCGTTACCGATGATCACGGCGCTGTAGCGGATTCGGGCGACACTGACCCCGAGGCTGTCGGCGGCGGCCGGATTTTCCCCCACCGCCCTGACGTTCATGCCATACGGGGTGGCGTTAAGCAGCAGGGTGAAGAGTGGTACCAGCAGGAAGGCGACATAGACGATCAGTGAATGGTTGAGCAGCATCGGGCCGAGGACCGGGAGATCGGAGAGGAACGGGATGTGCAGTTCGGCAAAGGGCATGATGGGCAGTGGGGTGCCCACCAGTTTCTGGAACAGCAGATCGCTGATGCCCAGCCCGAACAGATAGATGCCGATACCGCTCACGCCCTGTTCGGCATGGAGGTTGACGGTGATGAAGGCGTAGAACAGACCGACCGCCATGCCGACCAGAAGGCTGACCCCGGCTCCGAAAAACGGGTTGCCGGTCTTGAGGACCGTGAAATAGGCGGCAAACGCCCCCATCAGCATCACCCCGTCGACTCCGAGATTGAGGACACCGCTGCGCTGGCCCAGGGCCTCGCCAAGGGCGGCGAGCAGAAAGGGGGTGGCCAGCCGGATACCAGAAGCGACGGTGGCCACCAGGATGGTGGTGCTGAAAAAATCACTCATCCGCACACCTCTGCGGGGAAAGATCCGAATGCTCCTCGCTCTCCGTGGCCGGCAGCTTGCGATCGTCCGGGGCAGCCGCTGCGACGCGACGCTGGATCTTTTGGCGGAAATATTCCGAACTGACCACCAGCACGACGATAAGCCCGTTCAAGGCGATGACCAGCGCCGACGGCACCTGGGCCGCGCGCTGCAGGGCGTTGGCCCCGACCAGCATTCCGCCAAAGAGCAGGGCGGAGGGGATGGACCACAGGGGATGGAGCCCGGCGAGCAGGGCGACGACAATGCCATTGAAGCCGGCGCTGCCGGTGAACCCGGTGGATGAGCCGTCGGTCACCATCCGGTGCGACTCACTGCCGAAAACCAGAATGGCCCCGGCCAGGCCGGCCATCGCTCCACTGAAGGCCAGGGCGGTGACGATCGAGCGCTTGACCGGAATACCGGCATAGCGGGCCGCGTCACGGTTCAGACCCACCGAGCGGAGCCGAAAGCCGAGAGTGGTATGCCAGAGCAGCAGCCAGGCGGCGAGGGCGGCCAGAATGGCGATGACCACCCCGAGATGAATCCGCAGCCCGGCAAATAAGAGGGGCAGATCGCTGGCCTCGGGGAGGCGGGCAGTCTGAGGAATCCTGGTGCCTCGGGCTATCTCGCCAGGATCGATAAGGGGACCGCGCAACAGAAAGTTCATGATCTGCACGGCGACGATATTGAGCATGATGGTGGAGAGGATCTCGCTGACATTGAAGTGGGCCTTCAGGGCGCCGGGAATCGCTCCCCACAGGCCGCCGCCGACGATACCGGCCAGAAGGACCATGGGCACCAGCAGATAGCTGTCAAGATGCGGAAAGCAGAGGGCGGTGAAGGTGGCCAGCAGGCCGCCCATCACCATCTGTCCTTCACCGCCGATATTGATCACGCTGGCCCGAAACGAGATGCAGATGCCGACTCCCACCAGCAGGAGGGGGACTCCTTTCATGGTCGTCGCCGCCAGGCCGTCGAGGTTGCCGAATGCCGCACCGAACATGGTGGCATAGCCGGTCAGCGGATCGGCCCCCAGGGCTAAAAGCATCAGCGCACCGAGGCCGAGCGCGGCGGCGACCGCACCGATGGGGATGAGCCAACCGGTCAGCCGGCCGGTCAGTCGTCGCACGACAACCTCGAAACGACGGTTTGCAATAGATCTTTCATGACGGAGATGTCGTCTGCTGTTCGCTTGGGGTAAAGGTGTTGAAACTGGTGACGTACTGGTTTATCCGAAAATCGCCAGTACGAAAAGCTCTGTTGCCGCACCGAGGAGTTTCATCGTTTGTTGTGGCTGAGGTTACCTGGTCCAGCCATGCTGGTTTATCCGAAAATCGCCAGTACGAAAAGCTCTGTTGCCGCACCGGGGAGTTTCATCGTTTGTTGTGGCTGAGGTTACCTGGTCCAGCCATGCTGGTTTATCCGAAAATCGCCAGTGCGGAACGCTCTGTTGCCGCGCCGGGGAGTTTCATCGTTTGTTGTGGCTGAGGTTACCTGGTCCAGCCATGCTGGTTAGGGTATCGTCGCTTCTGACAAAACGGCGGGAAGGGTGTGGTTCTATTGCGCCTGCCAGACCGCCTCGGCCACCTGCAGGGCCTGACGGGTCGCGGCCACATCGTGGACCCGGATGATGTCCACCTGGTGCCAGACGGCCAGGGCCGAAACGACCGCGGTGGGCAAATCGCGCTCGCTGGCAGCAAGGCCGGTCAGCTGGCCGAGAAAACCCTTGCGCGAATGGCCGAGCAGCACCTGTTGGCCCAGAGTCCGGAAGCGATCGAGATGTTTGAGGAGCGAGAGGTTGTGATCGATGGTCTTGCCAAAGCCGATACCGGGGTCGATGATGATCTTTTCCCGCGCTATCCCCATCTCCAGCAGCCAGTCGACGCGCTTTCTCAGATAATCGAGGACCTCGACGACAACGTCCTGGTAATGAGGGTGATCCTGCATATCGGCAGGACTTCCCTGCATATGCATGATGATCACCGGCGCCCCTGTCTGCCGGACAACCTCGATCATCCCGGGATCAAATGTCAGCGAGCTGATATCGTTGATGATGTTCGCTCCGGCCGCGATGGCCTGCCGGGCAACCTCCGCCTTGATGGTGTCGATGGAGATAGGGATCTGATAGCGGCTGCGAATGGCCTTTATCACTGGCAGGGTGCGGTCGAGTTCGTCGGAGAGGGATACCGGTTCGGCGTAGGGGCGGGTCGATTCTCCGCCCACATCGATGATATCGGCTCCGGCGGCGATCAGGGCCTCGGCCTGGTTGACGGCGGTGTCAAAGAGTTGGTAGCTGCCGCCGTCAGAAAAGGAGTCGGGGGTGACATTGAGAATTCCCATCACCCTGGTGGTAATCGACCTCATCGTCCGTCCTTTTCTCCCGCCTCGTCCGTCGTCGTCGCCCCTTGCTGGCCCTCTTCTAGAGAGCTAAGGCTGCTGTCGTCTGCGACAGAGTCGACCGAGTCGGTCTGCTCCTGCCGCTCTTCCGGTTCGAATATGGTCTCCTCGCCGTTCTCGCCTGTGGCTGACCGCACCTCGTCCTCCTTTTTCTCGGCATACTGCCCGGGCCGGAGTTCGTGGATGATCCGGTCGATGTCATCGAGAACGATGGTCTCTTTTTCCAGCAGTTCCTGAGACATCTTATCGAGGATATCTTTATTGTTTTCCAGCAGCTCGGTTACTCTTGCCACCGCGTCGCCTATGATCTGTTTGACCGCGCCGTCGATCTGTCGGGCCGTCTCCTCACTGAAATCACGGTGCTGGGCGATTTCCCGGCCAAGGAAGATCTGTTCTTCCTTCTTGCCGTAGGTGAGTGGGCCCAGCGCGTCGCTCATCCCCCACTCACATACCATTTTCCGGGCCAGCCCGGTTGCCCGTTCCAGGTCATTGCCCGCCCCGGTGGTGATTTCATCGAAGACGATCTTTTCGGCGATGCGGCCACCAAAGAGGATGCAGATGGAATGTTCGAGGAAGGTCTTGGAATGGGTATATTTCTCGTCGATCGGCAGCTGCATGGTCAGGCCCAGGGCCCGGCCCCGGGGAATGATGGTCACTTTGTGAATCGGGTCGGTGTCGGGCAGCAGCCGGGCGACCAGCGCGTGGCCGGCCTCGTGGTAGGCGGTGATCAGCTTCTCCTTGTCGTTGATGATCATCGACCGCCGTTCCGCTCCCATCATGATCTTGTCTTTAGCCCGCTCCAGCAGGTTCAGGTCGATCTCCACGGCCCCTGTCCGGGCGGCCATCAGGGCGGCCTCGTTGATCAGGTTCTCGAGGTCGGCGCCGGAGAAACCGGGGGTGCCCCGGGCGAGGATCTCCAGATCGACGTTGGCGGCCATCTTGGTCTTGCGGGCATAGATCTCCAGAATCTTCTTGCGGCCCCCCACGTCGGGCACCGGCACCACCACCTGGCGGTCGAAACGACCAGGCCGGAGCAGGGCCGGATCGAGCACGTCCGGCCGGTTGGTCGCGGCGACGATGATCACCCCTTCATTGGACTCGAAACCGTCCATCTCCACCAGCAGCTGGTTCAGGGTCTGTTCACGTTCGTCATGGCCGCCGCCGAGCCCGGCGCCACGGTGCCGGCCCACCGCGTCTATCTCGTCGATGAAGATGATGCACGGCGCGTGCTTCTTGCCCTGGGTAAAGAGGTCCCGCACCCGGGAGGCGCCGACACCGACGAACATCTCGACGAAATCCGAGCCGGAGATGGTGAAAAACGGCACGTCGGCCTCGCCGGCGATGGCCTTGGCCAGAAGGGTCTTGCCGGTGCCTGGAGGGCCCGCCAGCAGCACCCCTTTGGGAATGCGGCCGCCAAGATTGGTGAATTTCTGGGGATCTTTCAGGAAATCGATGATCTCTTCGAGTTCCTCCTTGGCCTCGTCTATCCCGGCGACGTCCTTGAAGGTGACCTTGTTCTGGCCCTGTTCCATCAACTTGGCCCGGGTCTTGCCAAACGACAGCGCTCCACCTTTGCCGCCGCCCTGCATCTGGCGCATGAAGAAGACCCAGACACCGATCAAGAGCAGCATCGGGAACCAGGAGACGAAGATGGTCATGAACCATGATTCCTTCTGGGCCTCCTTGACGGTGATATCGACACCGGCATCACGGAGCAGGGGGATGAGATCCCGGTCGGCGAGTGGATAGATGGTCTGGAACGGTTTGCCGTCCAGGCTGGTGCCGGAGATCACGTCACCGTTGATCATCACCCGGCTGATCCCCTTGTTCTGGACGCTGGTGATAAACTCGCTGTAGGTCAGCGAAGAAGATGTACTCTGTGGCTTGTTGAAGAGATTGAAAAGCAGGATCATGGTAAGGCCAATCACCAGCCACATACTGAGATTTTTATAAAAAGTGTTCAACGAGTCCTCCAGTGGCCTCTGATGGGTGTGAGTTCTACAGGTATAACACCTTGGAATGAGAGCGCTTTTGTCGATTGACCATTATCGACTGATCGAGACCCCAATACTGTAAAGCATTCTCTTACGATGTCGAGATACTTTTCCTTATTTTTCTCGGTTCTCTCTTTCCGTATTCAACCAGCATGCTGGACCAGGTAAGCGAGCAGAGCGAGACTCCGGAGAGCCTCGACCACAACGATGACGCCGCTACACTGTCATGAAACTCCTTGGCGCGGTACGAGCGCGCTCAGCGCTGACGCGGGTCATATACACACTATAGCATCAGGTAAAGTATTGTACAGGCTGAACGCCGAATTCGTTTTCCTTTATATTTTCAATGGCCTTGACCATCGCACTGGCCCCGGTAATGGTGGTGGTGTAGGGGATGTGGAAATCGAGGGCCGCCCGGCGGATCATGTAGGCGTCCTCGGTGGTGCGTTTGCCCATCGAGGTGTTGACGATCCAGGCGATTTCCCTGTCCCGGACCTTGTCGAGGATGTGCGGCCGACCCTGAGAGATCTTGTTGACCGGTTCGCAGGCCACGTTGTTGGCGGTCAGAAAGGCCGCGGTACCGGCGGTGGCGACGATGGCGAAGTTCAGCTGTTCGAGCTTTCTGGCCACCGGCAGCATCGGTTCCTTGTCACCGTCCCGGACACTGATAAAGACCGTGCCGCTGTGCGGCAGGGTGGTGCCGGCCGCCAGCTGGGCCTTGGCGATGGCCAGGCCGAGGTTGTCGTCGATCCCCATCACCTCGCCGGTGGACTTCATCTCCGGGCCGAGCAGGGTGTCGACGTTCTCGAAACGATCGAACGGGAACACCGCCTCCTTGACCGCCCAGTGGTGGATAACCGTCTCGGCGGTCACCCCGAGTTCAGCCAGACTCTTGCCCATCATCACCTTGGTGGCCAGCTTGGCCAGGGGCACCCCGGTGGCCTTGGAGACGAAGGGGACGGTGCGCGAGGCCCTGGGGTTGACCTCCAGCACGTAGAGCTGATTGTCTTTCACCGCATACTGGACATTCATCAGACCGATGACGCCCAGTTCGCCGGCCATCGCCCTGGTCGCCTCCTTGATCTCTTCGATCATCGCCGGCGACAGGGTATGCGGGGGCAGCACGCAGGCGGAATCGCCGGAATGGATGCCGGCCTCTTCGATATGTTCCATGATGCCGCCGATGATGGTGGTGCTGCCGTCGCTGATGGCGTCGACGTCGACCTCGATGGCGTCTTTTAAGAATTTGTCGATCAGTATCGGGTGTTCGAGGCTGGTGCCGACCGCCTGCATGAAATCACGGATCCCCTGATCGGTGTAGACGATACGCATGTCCCTGCCACCCAGCACGTAGGAGGGGCGAACCACCACCGGGTAGCCGATGCGATTGGCCTGGACCAGGGCCTCTTCCACGGTGTAGACGGTATCGTTGTCCGGCTGGCGCAGGCTCAGTTTCTGCAGGAACTGCTGGAACCGCTTGCGGTCCTCGGCCCGGTCGATGGCGTCCGGCTGGGTGCCGATGATCGTCACTCCGGCCTTGGCCAGCGGTACCGCGAGATTGAGCGGGGTCTGGCCGCCGAACTGGACGATCACCCCATCCGGCTGTTCCTGGTCGATGATGTTGAGTACGTCCTCCCTGGTCAACGGTTCGAAGTAGAGCTTGTCGGAGGTGTCGTAGTCGGTGGAGACCGTCTCGGGGTTGGAGTTGATCATGATCGATTCCACTCCGATTTCCGCCAGGGCGAAGGCCGCATGGACGCAGCAGTAATCGAACTCGATCCCCTGGCCGATGCGGTTGGGGCCGCCGCCGAGAATGACGATCTTCTTCCGCTTGGTTCTTTTGGCCTCGTTTTCCAACTCGTAGGTGGAGTAATAGTAGGGGGTGAAGGATTCGAACTCGGCCCCGCAGGTATCGACCAGCTTGAAGACCGGGAGCACCTCGGCCTTTTTCCGCAGGTTCCTGACATCGTCCTCGCTGGTGCCGGTGAGGTGAGCGAGCTGATGGTCCGAGAAGCCCCGCTCCTTGCATGTTCGCAGGAAATCGCGGTCGAGACCCTGAAAGCCACGGCTGCGCACCTCCTCTTCGCTGGTGACGATCTGCTGCAGGTTGTTGAGAAACCAGGGATCGATCCGGGTAAGTTCGTAGATCCGTGCAATGGCGAGGCCCCGCTTCATCGCCTCGTAGATATGGGCGATACGTTTGGAATTGGGGACGCGCAGGCCATGCTCGAGGTCTTCCAGTTCGAGGTGGTCCAGCGGCTCCCTGCCATCACCGCCGAAGCCGAACCGGCCGGTTTCCAGGGAGCGCATGCCTTTCTGGAAGGCCTCCTTGAAGGTCCGGCCGATGGCCATGGTCTCGCCCACCGATTTCATCGCGGTGGTCAGCAGGTCTTCCGCCTCGGGGAATTTTTCGAAGGTCCAGCGCGGGATCTTCACCACGCAGTAGTCGATGGTCGGCTCGAAGGAGGCGTAGGTCTCGCGGGTGATATCGTTTCTGATCTCGTCGAGAGTATAGCCGATGGCGAGTTTGGCGGCGATCTTGGCGATCGGAAAGCCGGTGGCCTTGGAGGCGAGGGCAGAGCTGCGCGACACCCTCGGGTTCATCTCGATCACCACCAGCTCGCCGTCTTCGGGGTTGACCGCGAACTGGACGTTGGAACCGCCCGTCTCGACCCCGATCTCCCGGATGATGGCAATCGCCGCGTCCCGCATCTCCTGATACTCCCGGTCAGAGAGGGTCTGGGCCGGAGCGACGGTGATCGAGTCGCCGGTGTGGACTCCCATGGCGTCCATGTTCTCGATCGAACAGATGATGACCACATTGTCGTTGCAGTCGCGCATCACCTCGAGTTCGTACTCCTTCCAGCCGAGCAGGCTCTTCTCCAGCATGATCTCGGTGGTCATCGACAGGTCGAGGCCGGCGGTGCAGAGGTGTTCGAGCTCCTGGCGGTTGTAGGCGACGCCGCCCCCGGTGCCGCCCAGGGTGAAGCTGGGCCGGACGATGATCGGAAAACCGATCTGATCGGCGGCGGTCATGGCGTCCTCGAGGGTATGGACGATGGCCGATTCGGGCACCTTGAGGTTGATTGCCCGCATGGCGCTGCGGAACTCCTCGCGCCCCTCGGCCTTCTTGATCACCTCGATTTTCGCCGCCAGCAGCTCGACCCCGTATTTCTCCAGGGCCCCGGTGGCCGCCACCTTGATCGCGGTATTGAGGGCCGTCTGGCCGCCGAGGGTGGGGAGCAGGGCGTCGGGCCGCTCTTTTTCGATGACTTTAATGACCATCTCCGGGGTGATCGGCTCGATATAGGTGGCGTCGGCCAGCTCCGGGTCGGTCATGATGGTGGCGGGGTTGGAGTTGATGAGGACGACCTCGTATCCTTCCTCCTTGAGGGCCTTGACCGCCTGAGCCCCGGAATAGTCGAACTCGCAGGCCTGACTGATGATGATCGGGCCAGACCCGATGATGAGAATTTTCCGTATATCTGTTCGTTTCGGCATGATCGTGAATGTCGTGTAATCTCGGTTGGTGAAAGTGTTCCTGTTTTCGATTTGCCCTTTATGTCAGCGGTGGGTGCGCATCATGGCGATGAACCGGTCGAAGAGATAGAGGGCGTCGTGGGGGCCTGGGGCATGTTCAGGGTGATACTGCACCGAAAAGGCAGGAAATTTCTTGTGACGCATCCCCTCGCAGCTCCTGTCGTTGAGATTGATGTGAGTCAGCTCGACCTCGTCGGCGGCCAGGCTGTCCATGTCGACGCAGAAGCCGTGGTTCTGGGCGGTGATCTCCACATGACCGGTGGTCAGGTCCTTGACCGGCTGGTTGCCGCCGCGATGGCCGAACTTCAATTTATAGGTCGAGCCGCCGTAGGCAAGCGCCAGCATCTGATGGCCCAGGCAGATCCCGAAAATCGGCTTTTTGCCCAGCAGGCTGCGCAAGGTGTCCACCACTCCCTCGACCCCTGCCGGGTCGCCGGGACCGTTGGAGAGGAAGATTCCGTCCGGGTTCATGGCCAGAACCGTGGCGGCGTCAGTGGTGGCCGGCACCACCTGTACCTTGCAGCCGTGTTTGACAAGTTCTCTGAGCTGGTTGTATTTGAGGCCGAAATCAAAAGCGACGACCTTGAACGGCTGCAGGGCGTCACAGCTGGCGGTGGTGAAATCGCTCCCCGGCACCACGCTGTCGTCGGCCCAGCCGTAGGGCGCGCCGCAGGTCACCCGCTTGACCATGTCCTGGCCCACCAGCCCTGACCAGTCCCTGGCCCGGGCGATGAGCGAGTCGGGATCAAGGTCTCTGGTGGAGACGATGCATTTCATCGCCCCTTTGGTGCGGATGTGGCGGACCAGGGCCCGGGTGTCGAAACCGTGGACGCCGAGTACCCCGTGCCCCTTGAGAAAATCGGCAAGGGTCATGGTCGAGCGGAAATTCGACGGGATAGGGTTGTACTCCTTGACCAGAAAGGCCATCGGGTGGATAGTGGACGACTCCATATCCTGCCGGTTGATTCCGTAGTTGCCGATAAGCGGATAGGTCATGGTGACCAGCTGGCCGGTATAGGAGGGGTCGGTCAGGACTTCCTGGTAACCGCTCATGGAAGTATTGAAGACCATTTCGCCGACGGCCTCACCGTCGCCGGTGAACGACTGTCCTTCGAAGATGGTCCCGTCTTCCAGGGCTATGCGTGTTTTCATGCTGTTCTATCCTCTTGTTCGGTGCCTGTGTCTGGGTAAAATCGTCACGTTCACCAGCAGGTGAAAAACGGAGATATAAAGGGAAAACGGTGTGTCATGCTGCGGTACGGACACGGCAGAGAGACGCCATGGCGGTGCCGGAACCTGATGGCCTGCAGCAGTGCTTACCGACTTTTTTGGTACACTGGGCAGAGCGCGCAGAAAAACTGTAATCTATACCCCCTCTGCAGGCTTTCCGTCAAGGGTAAAGGGTGAAAAACGCCGCTTGGCAAAAGGCGTTCAGCCATGGTCCGGCTGGCCCCGGCCTCTGGTCTGGCCGGCGTAAACCATGATAGGGGAGGAGAGGCGTAAAGAGAGAGGGGCAAGGCCGGAATTTTCGGCAATCCGGGCCTTGCCAGGTGGTGAAGCGCTTTCTACTCGCCAAACGAGCGGGCGAAGAGGGCCTCGATGGCCTCCCGGCCGGCATCGCTGAGGTAACGGGTGCCGGAACCGACGAAGGTCTCATATTCGATTTTGGGGCTGTCTTCCTGCCAGCTGCTGTTTTTCCAGGTGTGCCATTTCTGGCTCGGCTGATCGAAAACGTGCAGGGGGCGATTGAACATCTTGGCCAGTTCCACCGCCCAGCCGGTGCCACCTTTTACCGAACCGTCCTCCTGGATGGTGCCCACCACGAAAACCTGGTGACCGCTGTTGACCATATGGAAGATGGTCTGCAGGACCTTTCTGATCTTGTCGGTTTCATAGTAGGTGCGGTTGAGCATCCGCGAGGCGAGTTCCATGCTGATATCGCCGCGGACCAGTTCTTCCGGGGTGAGTATCTTGACGTTTTTTTCCCGTGACAGCCGATGCCCCTCGAACGAGTAGACGACATCCTTTATTCCGCGCTTCTCCGCCGCTTCGCCAAAGGTCGCCTCGGCGCCTTTTAAGCCGCTGCTGTACAGTGTGCATTTTTCCTTCTGCATCGCTTAACTCCTTATGTCAGCTGAATTGTCGGTTTTTCAGACAAAACTCTTCATCCGGCGGCGGATCGCCGCAGCCTGTTGGTTATGGCCCGCAGAACCGGTGCGAGGTGTTGCGGGTCGGTCGTCATGCATCCATCCATCGAGCAGGGACCATCATATACAGAGCTGGGAGCAAAGGCAATATATCCTGCGCGCTTTTCTTGAGGGCGTCGTAAAAAGGTCGATCTCCTGCGTTGCAGCGGGATCGGCCAAGCACAGGCGTACCACATGTACGCCTGTGCTTGGCCGACACCACTGCGCCTTGTATATCGACCTTTTGTACTTAGCCATCTTGTATGCACACTCGAGGTTTTTACGAGTCCATCTTTCTTGTCGAGTTTATATGAAACTTGTCAATGCGGAAAGCTCTGTTACCGCGCCGGGGAGTTTCATGGTTCGTTGTGGCTGAGGCTACCTGGTCCAGGCATGCTGGTTTATATGAAACTCGTCAATGCGGAAAGCTCTGTTACCGCGCCGAGGAGTTTCATGTTTCGTTGTGGCTGAGGCTGCCTGGTCCAGCCATGCTGATATATAGGCAACTCATCAGCCCGGAAAGCTCTGTTACCGCGCCAAGAAGTTTCATGTTTCGTTGTGGCTGAGGCTACCTGGTCCAGCCATGCTGATATATAGGCAACTCATCAGCCCGGAAAGCTCTGTTACCGCGCCAAGGAGTTTCATGTTTCGTTGTGGCTGAGGCTACCTGGTCCAGCCATGCTGGTTTATAGGCAACTCATCAGCCCGGAAAGCTCTGTTACCGCGCCAAGGAGTTTCATGTTTCGTTGTGGCTGAGGCTACCTGGTCCAGCCATGCTGGTTATGGTCAATTTGGGCAAATGACCCATTTGTCCGTTCGCGGTATGAACAGGTGGCGCCGACGGAGTTGGCTCATTCTTTGGCCCGGGCGAGCAGGAACACCCGCCAGGGGGCGGGATAGCCTTCAGCGGTCCGGGTCGGGTCGCCAGGGTCGATAAAATCGGCATAGGATTCGAACCTCATCCAGTCGGTTCGGCGCTGCTCGGCAGATGACATCGGGTGGGCACAGAACAGCTCTATATCGACGAAACCCGTTTTTTGCAACCAGTTGACGAGGCAGCGGCCTGTGGGGATGAAATAGGTGCCGGGAACCTTGGCGTAGGTCCTGTCCGGAAAGAGGGCGTATGGCTCGTCGCCTGGAATGGCCTGCGATTCGAGGAGCAGGGTGCCGCCTGGGCGGAGGGCGCAGAGGATATCGCGCAGGGTATCGATGGGCGAGGGACGATGGTAGATGATGCCCATCAGGAAGATGACATCGAAACAGTCGGCAAAGAGCGGCAGATGCTCCACCCCCAGGAGATCGATCTCGATATTGTCGATCCCGGCCATCTGTTTGAGGGCCTTGCAACAGTAGTAATGCTGGACCGAAGGCTCCAGGCCGAGCACGAATTCCGGCTGATGGTGGGCCATCCGGAACATGTAGTAGCCGTTGTTGCAGCCGATGTCGGCGATCCGCCTGCCGCGCAGATCCGGCAGCCTGGACTCGAGTCTGGCCCATTTCCGTTCACTGCGCCATTCCGCGTCGATGTCCACCCCAAATACGGAAAACGGTCCTTTACGCCAGGGCGAAAAACGGCGCAGCAGGGTGGTGATCTCCTGGCGCTCGTGGTCGCTGACCTCCTGGCGTCGGCCGATGGTGACGGTCTCTTCTGCCAGGTCGAGATGCTTGGCCCGGAAGCGGCAGAGGTCCTGAAAAGGCTGGCGATAGCGGAGAAACCCTTTTTTGTCCTGATTGACCCACTGCTGACGCAGGCGGTGGATGGCGGCCAGCTCCTTGCCGTTGGCGTTGGGGAAAAAATCGAGGTAATGCATGATATCCTGGCTCACAGGCCCGATGCGGGCGGTTTATGGCGGGAATGGCCGGGCCTATGATGGTTTGACGGCGACAAACGACGCGAAGTTGAACCACTGCAGGTACGTCTCGACAGGGGTGAAGCCCACCTGTCTGAGCATCGCCTGGTTCTCGGTAATGGAAAACGGCACCAGCACATTTTCCAGGGCCTCCCGTTTTTTGGCGATTTCCAGTTCCGAGTAGCCCCTCGCCCGCTTGAATTGATGGTAGATGTCGATGAATTTACGATTGAGTCGCCTGTCGTGGGAGATGACCTTCTCGCTGAGCAGGACGATACCGCCTGGCCGCAGAGCGGAGTAGAGTCTGCGCAGAAACGACTCTCTCTGCAGCGGCCGGATGAACTGCAGGGTATAGTTGAGAATGAAGGCGCCGCTCTCCGGGGCAAAGCGCATGGTGGTGATATCGCCCTGGTCAAAGCGGAGCGTGTCCTGTTTTCTGTAGAGTTCGGCTTTTAATCGGGCCTTCTCCAGCATCGGCCCGGAGCTGTCGATACCGACGAAGCGCAGCCCCTTGTCGGCCAGCAGCCGGGACATCTCCAAGAGGGTGGTGCCGGTGGAACAACCGAGATCATAGACGGTGTCGGTGCTGTGCAGGTAGCTCTCCAGCAGCCGGGCCGCTCCGCCGATCACCTCGTTGTAGCAGGGCACCGACCGGTAGAGCATGTCGTCGAAGACCTCGACCACCCGCTCGTTGAAGTCGAAATCCTCCTCCACCGTATCGATGGTGAAGAGTTCGTCACGCGCTGGGCGGGACTGGCCATCACTCACTTCCGCCCCCACTGGCCGTTGGCCTGCTGGTACCAGTAACCGCCCGGGCCGTTATCGCGCAGCATCTTGGCCCGTCGTTGACCGACCAGCTGTTCGGAGACCCCTTCTTGTTTGGCGATGGCGCTGTAGACAGCCCTTCGATCCGTGTTTTCATCCTCGAGCAGGGCCGGCGAGGGCTGTTGGCTGGTCCGGTATTCGAGGTAGCCGGCGTTGTTCTCGCCAACCAGTCCCTTCTCCTTCAAGGCATTGATCGCCGGCAATCTCGAGGCCAGTCGCTCCTTGATCGAGGCGCCGTACAGGGTGGCGTTGCTGGCAAACAGCGAGATCAGGAGCAGGAAGAAGATACGGAAGATGTATTTCGAGTGCATAAAGGTCTCCTTCATGGTTGATGGGCTCGTAAAAACCCAGATCTACTTCGCCCCCGGTCGCAAACGGCACTTCGCTGTACCATATGTACTACCAAATTGTCGTTTGAGACACTACGCCTCGTATATCAGGGTTTTTCCTGAGCCCATCCTGGTGGAACGTTCGACTTTTTACGAGTCTATCATGGTTGATGGCGTCGTAAAAAGTCCGATCTCCTGCGTTGCAGCGGGATCAGCCAATGCTCGACGTACCACATGTACGCCTCCGCTTGACCGACACCACTGCGCCTTGTATATCGGACTTTTGTACTTAGCCATCTTACGTGCATGTTTTAGGTTTTTACGAGTCCATCATGGTTGATGGCGTCGTAAAAAGGTCGATCTCCTGCGTTGCAGCGGGATCAGCCACTGCCGGGCGTACCACATGTACGTCTGTGCCTGGCCGACACCACTGCGTCTTGTCTATCAAGCTTTGGTACTTGACCATCTTGTGTATACACTTGAGGTTTTTACGAGAGCATCATGGTTGGCTGTTGTCGATATCGGAGAAAAAGTCGTCGAGGGCCCGGTCCACCTTGACGTTGACGTCGATGGTGATGTGAATGGGCTTGATTTCCACCGGCTTGACCTCCACCTCGTGCCGGGTGCAGGCGGCTGTCAGCAGCAAATTGGCGGCGACACAGCCGGCGACAAGGGCGAAGGTGATAGATTTCATCTGATATTTCTCCATGATGCTGTAGGGTATCGAGGGCAATTCACCGTTTCATCGCCTTCTGCAGACGCTGGCCATAGGTGAATATATCGCCAAAGGGCAGGCGGAAGTTGACGTCCAGGCGAATTGGGTGCTGGATCCCGACACCTTCGGTCGCCCGGACAAGCTGTCCACCCTGATAGGTAAAGGGCAGCGGAGAGGCGGGTTTACCGTCGAGCTGCATGCCAATCAACAGGCTGTCGCCTTCGCTGACAAAGGAGAGTCGAGTCCAGTTGTAGGCGAAGTCCTGCATGGCGCTGACAGAGTAATCGAGGGCGGTGGCCTGCTCGGTGGTTGGCAGTCCCTGACGAAGCAATGCGGTGTTTTCAAAACGGATTATACCACCATCACCAGGGGTGGAAAACAGAAAACCATCATCGAAGGTCATCTTCTTGCCATCGTAGACCAGGGGCAGCCGGCCATTGAGCGAGCCGCTTCCCTCGGCATTGGAGATGCCGAGCTGGCTCAGCAGCTGGGTAAACTGCAACCGGTCGCAGTAGAGGGTGGTGGCGAGTTCGGGGTCGGTCAGGGAGAGGCGAAGCCCGCCGCTTTCGACCCTGCCGCCACACCAGGCGAAGCGGCTTCGTTCGATGGTGAGCGATCTGTCCCCCTCGAGCCGGAAGGCGATCAGGCCGTTGCTGAACTTGAGATTGCCGATATCCATGGTGGCGATTCTCAGCTGTTGGCTCGGGCGGCTCATCAGCTGGGGCAGATCGGGCAGGGTGACTGTGGTGCCGATACCCACCAGATGAATTTTCTGCTCCGGCAGATCGAGTGTGCCCTGGTCAAAAGAGAGGGTGGCGGCGCCGGTCAGCCGACCGGCGAGGTAGCGGAGATCACCACGGCCGGCGAGGTTGCCGGAAAACGTCAATCCCTTGGGGATCTTGATGAATCGGGGAAGAACAGCGGTGCTGATCCGTCTGGTCGGGATCGTAAACGAGAGGGTTGCCGGGGCCTCGGCCAGTCGCTCCCTGCTGCCTGACAGCTTCAGCTTCAACCCTTGCTTTCCCTTGATTTCTCCGGCATAGCGCAGTATCGATGGTTCCGCGCTGACTGTGGCCTCAAGGCTGGCGATGGTCGCCCCGTTAACGCGGATCTGCTTGACGGCCAGGTTGCCGGTGGCCTGGGGCGTCTTCTGGGGATCGGCGGTGGTCGTCGAGCTGAAATCGCCGCTCAGCTCGGCCAGCGCCAGGTTCTGGCCGGGCAGGTCGACGCTGGTCAGCCTGAGCGCGCCGCTTGCGACCGGGCCCTTTTCGGTCAGCAGGAGATGGCCGGAAAGGGCATGGGGGCCGAGTCCGACCACTGTCGTCTGCCATGATATCTGCTGTTTTTCCCCTTCCAGGTGGAACGCGAGTTCCGGCTGGGTTCCGCCAAACGTGCCGGAAAAGGCAATACTGGCAGCTTTCTGCAGGTTGGGGCTGGCAACCACGAGAGAGCCATCGCAGGTCCCGGCGGCAGGTTTGCAGCTGGCAGAGCCGCTGATCCGGGCTGGAACCGGAGCGGCGAGCTGAAGGCCGCCAAGGCCGATATCGAGTGATTTCCCCGTCCCCTGCACGGAAACGGTCAGCGGTTCACCTTCGCTGCCGGTAACCGTGAGCGGGCCGCGCCGCAGGGTCAGTCCCGGCAGCACGAGCTTGCCCCGTACCTGCTGTATGGTCTGCAATCGTTCGTCGACGAGCAGTTCGGCCTCAAGGGCCAGGGCCGAGTGCAAGCGGATAGCTGGCGACAGGCCGAGCAGGCAGGAGATATCGGCGGGGGAGGGGGTTCCCAGAATGGCCAGCCGCACCCCCGCCGGTTCCAGACTGAGGCGGCCACTCCATGTTGCCGTGACGCTCCCCTCCCAGTCCAGCTCCGCCTCGGCGCCAGCGAGCCTGTAACCGGCGGTGCTCTCCTTGATAAGGTGGGGGATGATGTGTCCCTGCATGGTGATGTCGTGTGGTTGTCTGCCGTGCTGGGCGAGTACCAGCCGGACGTTTTTGATGGCGATGTTGTCTAGAGCCAGCGGCAGGGACGAGAGCGATGAAGGTGCTCGGCCAGAAGCCGGCGATGGGGAAGGGGGCAGGGCGAAACCGTCGAGTTGCAGCGTCGAATCGGTACGCAGAAGTCGTATGGTCCAGTTCTGCAGGGTGAGGCTGTCGAACTGCCGGTGGAGAAATGTCCGAGGCGAGAAGCCCAGCCGGAACTGGCCGCTGGCAGCCGGGCGCTGGTTGTGCCGCTGCAGGCTGATGGTGCCGCTCAGATGGGAGGGGCTGATCTGGTCGACATGCACCACAATGTCGTGCAGACCGTAACGGGACAGCAAGGGCGGCAGCAACTGGTTGAAGATGACGGGCGTGAGGAGGAACAGCACCGTCATGACCAGGGTCAGCAGGAGGACGATATGAAGAAATTTTCGTATCTTTTGTGTTTTTCGGCGCATGAGATTGCCGGCCGGATCTGGTTGTGGTCTTGTCGGCAGAGACCGTGCTTCTTGGATGCTGGCTGGGTGTCGGGAAATCCATCGTTTGTCGACCCTGACGGCCGCGGCGGCCTGACGAAGTTTCCTCTTGCCATGACCATGGTAACTCAGTATAACCCTAGGTTTTCATCATGCATACAGAAAATTCCAGCTCACCGGAACTGTTGACGAGACGCTGTTCCGCCGGAAGGCGGATCGCGGGTCGGGATATTGCCGGTCAAGACAAATCAGGTTGTACGCCATGTCAGAAAAGATAGACTTCGACGAGATATTTCGAAAATACAAGAACGATCCCTACAATTACGAAGATGTGCTGGCGATACATACCGGCCGGGTCCAGTTCAAGGTGACCGACGGGGTCGAGGTCGAGACCGCCTCCGGAGAGTGGCAGCAGATTCCGGGAACGGTGCTCTATGAGATAAACAGAGAACGCAACCCCAAACTGATCACCGCCCAGACCAGAGGGACCGTGATGGATATGCGGGCCGAACTCGACGGTCAGTTCGTGGAGGCGGGCGAAAAGTTGATGACCGTCCGGCACCCGTTAAAGAAGAGAGAAATCATCGAAGGAATATTAAAAGAGGTGCTCTACCTCTTTCCAGCACCGGAGACCGCGAAGTATTTCTTCGCCCTCGACATCCAGTCGCGCATCGACAAGAAGGGGGCCCGAGAGGTCACGATAGATGACAGCGACGAGATCCTGACCATGTCGCTGATGAAACGCGATACCCCGGTCTTTTATAAAGGCGAGCGGGGCGTGATCCATTCCATCTATTTCAAACCCGGTGTTTCCGTGGCCCAGGGTGACCCGCTCATCGGTGTTTGTGCCCCGGACAAGCTGCCGCTTATCCAGAAAATCATCACCCGGGTCAAAGCGGAGTGGGATGCCCAGTAACGTTCCGAGCCGGGAGCGTCTCCAACAGCTGCTGGCCGAGGAACTGCCCGGACGCGAGGAGCTGTTTCCCCATCTCGACTGCCGGGCGATCCTGCGATACGGGGGCTATGTCGGCTCGGTCATCGAGAGTCATGATCGGCTGCCCCGGGCCATGGATCATGCCAGAAAACGGATAGCTGCGATCGAGACGGCTGGTGGCTCCTGTCACTCCGGGACGACCATCGTCGCCGATACCATGAGCCGCTGCAAGGGCCGCTTTACCCGCAGCTGGCACGCCCCGCCGGGCGGGGTGTGGGGCTGTATGATCCACGCCAACACCCTGCTGGAGCCGGCAAAGCGTCTGGTGCCGCTGGCGGTGGGTGTCGCCTGCTGCGAGGCGGTGCGGGCGGTGGGTGGCCATGGGGCGAAATTGCGCTGGGTCAACGATGTCCTGATGGCAGAGAAAAAGGTTGCGGGTTTTCTGGTGGAGACCTGCTGGGGCCCGCGTTTTGGCGAGGAGTACCATCTGGTCGGCTTCGGGATCAATGTCAATAATCATGACTTTCCCGGGGAGTTACTGGGTAGCGCCACCTCGCTTGTCCATGAACTTGGCCACCGGCTCGATCTAAGTGACTTCACCACCATGTTTCTGGCCAAACTGACCTGGAATTTCGGCCTGTTGTCTTACGAGGAAGCGCAGTTCCTGGCATCTGGCCGCTGCTCCGGACCGGGCGGGATGCATCAGCTGCTGGCCTCCTGGCAGGAACTCTCCGACACCGTTGGCCGTCGGGTTCTCTTTGGTTTCGATGTGATGAACGACCCGCAGTACGAGGCGACGGTGCTTGGCATTGCGGCCGACGGTGGTCTGAAGTTGCGCTTTGCCGATGGTGCGGTCAAGGTGGAGCACTGTGGTGAGATCCGCTATCGCTGAGGTGACCAGTCAATCACCCTGTCATGTAGGGTGGTACGCAGCATGGCCCAGGAGATGATATCGCGACCGAGTACCTGCCTGGAGTAGAGGTGGAGGACGTTGAGAGCTTCATAGAGGTTGTGGTCGGGAAATTTAAGACCCTGAAGCTGACTGTACGGGGCGTCCTGGCAGGGTTGCAGCAACAGAACCGTGGCCAGGGACAGTTTCTGGCTCGACTGACGGGTCGGGCCCGTGCAGTCCGGGCAGAGCAGCCCACCGGAGACGATGCTGAAGGCAAAGGTCCCGGATCGCTGTTGCAGGCCGATTTTTTCACCACAGGAAAAGCAGTGGCTGAGTTGGGGCCGGTAGCCGATATAATCGAGGAACCTCAGGAGAAAGAGCATCACCACCAGCAGATGGGGCGCGGTGGTGTCGAGCTGGCGTAGTGACCAGAGCAGCAGCAGGTAGGAACGTTCATCGCTTTCCCCCTCACGGGTGGCGAGGAGGGCGAGTTCGATAATGACCGAAGCCGCGGTATAGCGGCGGATGTCGTCACGGAGATGAATGAAGCTTGCATGTAATTCCGCCTCTTCGAGAAAGGCCAGAGCGGAGGGGTTGCGCTGACGCAGACTGACTCGTAGAAAGCTGAATCGCTCAAGTTTGTTGACAAAACGGCGCAGGCTTTTCCTGGCGCCCTTGGCAATGGCGGTCGATCTGCCACCTTCCCGGCAGAAGAGGGTGACAATCAGGTCTGACTCGCCATGTTGCCAGCTGTCGAGCACAATACCGTCAGTTACCTGGATGGTCGGGGTCATGGTCGAAGCGGTGGGCCGAGGGCAGAGAGATGGGCCGCGACTGACTATCCCGCCTGGGGAGGCGGCGGCTGAGTCTGCTGGCTGGGTTCCGGCTGGGTCAATTTGGCCAGAGAGGGAGGGCCTCCCGGGAGAACGGAGAGCCTGTGCCCCTGCCTGGCCGGATCGAGGCTGCTGGAACTCTTGCTGTCGGAGGTGGGCTCGGGCTGACCGGCCGGCTGCTCCGTCTGCAGGCTGCGTAGCTTTTCACTGATGTAGGTTGCGGGGTTGATATTGAGATACCAGCAGAAGCCGCCAGCGATAACAATGAGCATCAGCAGGATCGAGCCGATGGTGGAGAGCAGCGATATCGGCGAGGAGGGGTCCGCCATGTTGCTGATCTCCTGGGCGGCCTTGTGTGCCGGGGGGTTGTGGTTCACCGCCGCCTGGCCTTTTTTCGGACTTATACCTCGTTCCGCCCGGTAGTTGGCGACGATTTTCTCCGGGTCCAGGGCCAGCTTTCTGGCATAGAGGGTGTAAAAGCCGCGACTGAAGGCATCTGCCGGCAGGGCAGTGTAGTTATCGGCCTCCATCGCCTTGATATTGGCGGAGGATATCTTGGTCTCTTCGACAATCTGGGCAATATCGTATCCCAGGGAGAGACGGGTTTTCTGCAGTAACTGGCCAAGAGACTGGGTCTCCTGACCTTGCTTTTCTTCGATCATGACAGTGGTCCTGATGCTCCTACCGCGAAACGAATGGTAGCGCTTTATTTGAAACTCTCAGTACGGAAAACTCTGTTGCCGTGCCTGAGAGTCCCATGGTGCGTTGTGGTTGAGGTTTTCTGGTCGAGTCATACTGATGGCGTCGTAAAAAGCCCGATCTCCTGCGTTGCAGCGGGATCGGCCACTGCTCGACGTACCACATGTGCGCCTGTGCTTGGCCGACACCACTGCGCCTTGTATATCAGGCTTTTGTACTTAGCCATCTTACGTGCAGGTTTTAGGTTTTTACGAGTCCATCAACTCTTTGTTGTGTTCGAAATTTTATCCTCGGAATATCAAATGTATGCCTGTGGTAAAATTTCTCTCACGCCTCGATTCAGGCCAAAATATCTCGTTTCTGGATGGGCACTGGCTAGAGTCTCTCTATATATGCCTGGGTCTTGAGTTCGTTGACCCACTGGCTGTAGACCTTGTTCATCTCCTGCTGGAACAGTTCCTCGCGGATGGAGTCCTTGACGTCTTCAAATGGTGCCTTGGCCACGATCCTGCTTTCCTCTCCCTGGCTCGCAGCGCTCTCGACGCTGAGGACCTTGAAGAACTGAAATCCGGCTGAAGTCTCGACAATGTCGCTTATCTCGCCCGCCTTCAGGCCGGCGATGACATGACGCATATCCGCCGCCATATCGTTGAGTTCGAACAGGCCTATGTCCCCGCCGTCGACCCGGGACGGCAGGTCTGAATAATTCTCGGCCAGGGCCCTGAAATCATCACCGGCCACGGCGAGATCATGGGCTGTTTCCGCCCGTTTCCGGGCCTCGTTTCTGTCACCGCCCTGCCAACTGCAGCCTATCTGCAACAGATAGTAGCTGCCTGTGGCGGAGCTGGCCTGCTGTTGGGGGCTGCGGGTGGCGTAATGATTATCGTAATAGTCGAGAAGCATGTCATCGGTAATGATGACCTTGGAGGAGAGGTCGGCGCCGACCAGCTTGTTCTGCAGGAGCTGGGTGCGGAGCGTCGACCTGTAGATCTGTTCGTCGACACCTGACTCTTCAAGTTTGCCAAGTAACTGTTCCCTGGTCAATCCGGTCATTTTCATGACATTCTGGAAGGCGGCTTCGACCTCGGCGTCACTGACGGTGATTTTCCGTTCCTTGGCCTTCTGATTGATGAGGTGCTTATCGATCATGGTTTCGAGGATCTCCGCCCTGGCCCGGGCCAATGCAGCGGGCAGTTCGGCCGAAGGGGTGGTCGCGGCGAGCTGGCGAAAAACCTTCTCTCCCTCCTTTTCCAGTTCGGAGAGGGTGATGACCTCATCGTTGACCACGGCCACGACCCGGTCGACCATTTCGGCTCTGAGATGATGCGTCGGGACGAGCAGCGTGGTGAGCGCGACGAGGACGGCAAACGCGAAAAGGGCTATGACAGCTGATGGTAATCGTGGTGATCTGTACATGATTCCAGTCCTGGAATGTGGTGTTTGCAGGAGAAGCTGAAGCGGGTGGTCGCCGCCTTCAAGCCCGTGCCGAATCCATCTGTCTCTGTCTTTATGGTGCGCTTGACGCTATCTGTGCTCAGGCAATGGCCCTGGCCAGCAGAAAGACCGCCGGTGGAATCCGGCGCGGGTGGTGACGGCTGCAATCCTTGGGCAAACCATTTTGTGCTGGTTGACATTCCAGCTCTATCGAATATTCTGACGGCAGAGTATACCACATGAGAAGACATATTGAAATCTCCGCAGGAGTGCATTCATGAAAAAATCTGGACTGTCCCGTTTGGCCCGTGCCGTTTGTGTCATGGCGGTCTGTGCAGTTGTCTTTGCGGCGGCTCCGGGACGAGCCGCCGTGCCGATGCCAGGATTCGCTCTCAACAACGCGTTGGGCGGTGAGGCTGTCGATAGCCGGAGTTTCGCCGGCAAGGTTCTGCTCATCTCCTTTTTCGCCACCTGGTGCCCCCCTTGTGTCGAAGAGGTTTCGACCTTTATCGGCCTGCAGAGCGATTATGACAAAGACGGCTTCTCGATTGTTGCCCTCTCGGTGGATCAGGGGGGTGTCGAACCGGTCGTCAGCCTGATTGAAAAGAGGAAGATCAACTATCCGGTGCTGATGGCGGACGAAGAGACGATGGAGAAATTCGGCGGGGTATATGGCATACCCGTTTCCTTTCTGGTGAACAGGGCGGGCAATGTCGTGAAGAAATACCCCGGCTATGTGCCGAAGTCGATTCTGCAAAGAGATATCGAAGGGCTGCTGGGCGAGTCCTGACAGACGGCTCCCGTCCCCCCTCATCCTTCAGCGGGGAACCTGAGCCATCACGTGATCATCGTTGACGAAGTTGGCTGTTCCGTGTAGTGTTTCGGGTAGTATAGAAATTAACGAAATATTGTACCACGATGTGGGTATTTCATGCTGGCTTGCCCTGTTGGCTGGATTGTATATGAAACTCATCAGCACGGAAAGATCTGTTGCCGTGCCGAGGAGTTCCATGGTTCGTTGTGGCTGAGGCTACCTGGTCCAGCCATGCTGGTTTATATGAAACTTTTCGGTGAGGTTGCATCTGTTGCCGTGCCGAGGAGTTCCATGGTTCGTTGTGGCTGAGGCTATCTGGTCCAGCCATGCTGGTTTATATGAAACTTTTCGGTGTGGTTGCATCTGTTGCCGTGCCGAGGAGTTTCATGCTTCGTTGTGGCTGAGGCTATCTGGTCCAGCCATGCTGGTTGGAACAAAACCTGTAACAGAGAGGAGAATACTCATGCAAAAGAGAATGATCGCGTCGGCACTGGCGCTGGCCATGGTACTTGGTGTTGCCGGAACGAGTTTTGCCGCCAGAGTGAAATGCACCGTCGATGCAGTGGACGGTGACAAGGTCACCATGACCTGCGAGAAGGCCGATAAAATGAAGGCCGGTGACGAGGTCAAGGTCTCCCTGCCTTCCAAGAGCGGTGCCATCGAGGGGTGCTGATCACCGCTCTGAGACGATCGGAGTCGGGGTGATGATAGTTGGTTCAACCCGGAGCGTCGGGCGCCGCAATTGACAGCCCGCGTTTTTTTCATTATTCTGCTGGGTCGGTTGATTCTGAGATCAACCGGCCTTTTTTTATGGTCATGCAGGTCAGGAGAATTGGCTGCGGCGAGCGATGGTCCTACTCTGTGTCGCTTGGTTTTGCTGGGACGATCCGGCCTGTTTTTTCTACGCGGTTATGCCGCAATGGGTAGCTGATGGATATTCGTACACTGCCAGAAATTGAACGAGAGATATACAACAATTTGCGGAGTCGGTACAAACTCTATTTCGAGCCGCTGCAGCTCGGAGACGATACCGTGAGGTTGCTGAAAATTGCCGATCTGGAGGAACTGCTCAACGGCAGGGATCCTTTTGCCAACGTCTCGGAGTTTCCCTTCTGGGTCAAACTGTGGGAGGCGGCCCGGGCCCTGGCCACCGTGCTGCATCAGGGGATGGCGCCAGGCGGCGGCCGCCGCCTGCTCGAACTGGGCGCGGGGCTCGGTGCGCCTGGCATGGCCGCCGCTCTGAACGGCTATGATGTGACCATTACCGATTACGAAGAGATCATTCTCGATTTTCAGCGGGTGAGTATCGCTGCCTCCGGCTTGACCGGGTCGGTGCACAGCGTCATGCTCGATTGGCTCAATCCCCCGGAAATGGCACCCTTTGACGTGCTGGTCGGGGCAGAGATTCTCTTTCGTGAGGAGTTTTTTCAACCGCTGATCGATATTTTTGCCACCTCTCTCAAACCGGGTGGGGTGATACTGCTGGCCCATGACGCCAGCCGGCAGAGTCTTGACAAATTCCTCAAGCTGGCGTCCCGGCAGTTCATCATCGATGGGCAGGTAAAGAAATACACCAGAGAGCAGGGTGATGTGACCATTATTCTCAACCGGTTGCGTCAGCGCTCATCCGCCGATGTTGTATCCCATTAACCTGCAGTTGACCGACAGATCCTGTCTGGTGATCGGCGGCGGCCGGGTCGCTCTGCGGAAAATACGGGGGTTGCTGGCCTGTGACGGTCGGGTCACCGTGATCAGTCCGGAAGTGATCGATGCCATAGATGCCCTGGCTGGTACGGGAAAAATCACCCTGTACCGGCGTCCCTATATGAAGGGAGACCTCGCCGGAGCCTTTCTGGTCTTTGCCGCAACCGACGACGACCAGGTCCAGAACGCGATCGTCGGGGAGGCCGCGGAGCGACAGGTGCTGCTCAACAGCGGCGATGATCCCAGGCGAAGTGACTTCCATGTGCCGGCTCGGGTGCGGCGCGGCGAGCTGCTGTTGACCGTTTCGACCGATGGTGCCAGCCCGATGCTGGCCGGCCTGATCCGGGGCGAACTGGAGACCCGGTTCGATGAGCGGTACGCCGTTGTCGTCCGTTTGATGGCCCGGATCCGGCAGAGTGTCCTCAGCGGCTCGACCGATCCCGGGGCCAACAGGCGGCTGTTTGAGCGGTTGCTGCTGCAGACCGATCTGCTCGACTGTGTGAAAGAGGGGCGCTGGCAGCAGGCAGCGGTGGTGCTGAGGCGGGAGTTACCGGCGACAATCGATATCGAGGCGGTGTTGCACGGTCTGGCCAACGGATAGTGCCAAAGCCGGATGGTCGGGGGCGCCGAGCTCTTTGAGCTGCGCGCCACCGCGGCTGCTGGTCAAAAGACCAACACGAGAGAACAGGGGACCGGCTGTATGATACAAGAGATGAGCGATCTATGTTTTCTGGCGGCGCTGGGAACTACGGTGCTCGCCTGCATGCTGTATCTGGTGTTTTTTGTCAGTCAGAATGCCAGGGTCAGAGTGGTTGCGAGATCTGTCCTTCTGCTCTCCGGGATCCTGCAGACCCTCTATATCGGCTCGCGTTATGCCCTTGCCGGCTACACGCCGATGACCAGCGAGCATGAAGCGGTGGTGTTCTTCGCCTGGGCGGTGACCTGGGGATATCTGTCGTTTCGCTGGCGGTATACGGTGAAAAATTTCGGCACCTTCGTCGCCTGGCTCATTCTGGCGCTGCTGATCGCGGCGGCGTTGGTTTCCCGGGAGATTCTGCCGCTCACCCCCTCCCTCAAAAGCTGGTGGTTGCCGGTGCATGCCGGGGTATCGCTCTTGGCCTACGCCTTCTTTGGCCTGGCGTTTTGCGGCGGCTTGATGTACCTGTTGCAGGAACGTGAGTTGAAACGCAAGAAATTCGGCTATTTTTATGAGCGATTGCCCTCGCTTGAGGCGCTGGACCAGTTGAACAGCCACTGCCTCACCACGGGATTTGTCTTCTTGACCCTCGGTATCGTCACTGGCTCCCTCTGGACCCGGCAGACAACGGGGCTGTACTGGCAGTGGCATCCGAAAGAGATCTGGTCGATGGTCAACTGGCTGGTCTATCTGCTGCAGATCCATCAACGCTTCACCGCCGGCTGGCGGGGACGGCGAGCCGCGGTTATGGCGATTGCCGGTTTCATGGTCGTGATCTTTACCCTCTGGGGTGTCATCTATCCGCTCGGCGGGGAGCAGTCGTATGGGCAGTGACAGCTTTATCCTGCTGGGGGTCAATCACAAGACCACGCCGGTGGAGATCAGAGAGGAGATCGCCTTGACCAACGGCTATGATGAACCCCTGCGGCGGCTGGCGGCGCTCGACGGTTGCCGGGAGTGCTTTCTGCTCTCCACCTGCAACCGGGTAGAGCTTCTGGTCGTCGGCCAGTACAGCGAAGACCTGGTCGAACGACTGCTGCGCTTTCTGTTCGGTGCCGACAGGCCGTTGACGGACTGTCGAAGCTACACCTATCTCTATACCGGTATCGAGGCGGTGCGGCATCTCTTTGCCGTGGCCGCGAGCCTCGACTCGCTGGTGGTCGGCGAGGCCCAGATCCTTGGCCAGATCAAGGAGGCCTATCGTTTTGCCTCGGTGGCGAGGAGCACCGGGCCGCTCTTAAACCGGCTGCTGCACAAGACCTTCTCGATGGCCAAGCGAATCCGCACCGAGACCGGAATCGGCTCTTCGGCGGTGTCCATCAGTTCGGCGGCAGTCGAGCTGGCGAGAAAAATTTTTGGAGAACTGCACGACAAGCGGGTGCTGCTGGTGGGGGCAGGCGAGATGGCCGAACTGGCCGCTTTGCACCTGGTCGGCCAGGGGGTGGCGTCGGTCACCGTCGTCAACAGGACCCTGGCCCGGGGGGGCGAACTGGCCAGGCGCTTTGCCGGCAGGGCCGTCTCCTTCGACGAACTGGTCACTCAGCTGGAACAGGCCGATATCATCATCAGTTCCACCAGTGCGACCGGGGTTATCCTCAAGAAGGCAGAGGTCAAGCCGGTAATGCGACTTCGTCGGAACAAGCCTTTGTTTTTTATAGATATAGCGGTGCCGCGAGATCTCGATCCGGCCTTGAACGATCTGGAAAACGTCTACCTCTACGACATTGACGATCTCGGTCAGGTCGTCGAGATGAACCGCTCGGAGAGGGACCGGGAGGCGATCAAGGCCAAGCGCATCGTCGAAGAGGAGACCATTAAATTCCAACATTGGCTGGGGAGTATGGCCGTGACCCCGACGATTCTCGATCTGCGCAGCAGGGCGGACGAAATCTGTCGCCAGGAGTTGGCGAAAACGCTGTCGCGAATGAATGGGCTCTCCGATGGCGAGCGCCGTTCGGTTGAGAAGATGGCTGCGGCCATCACCGCGAAACTCCTGCATAATCCTCTGCAGTACCTCAAAGACGACGACTGTGGCGGCCGTGACAATACCCGGTTGAAGGTGGACACGGTCCGTAACGTCTTCGGCCTGGACAAGGGAGATCGACCATGAGTGGAGACGACGAATATCTCGAGAACGAATGGCTGGTCGTTCGCCACTCCGGCGAGATGCCTGAAGTGGCCCTGTATTCATCTCTCTATTATCTCACCGAAGACACCGATGGGCCGCGGATGCAGCTCAAAGAGAGGGAGCTGAGGGATCTTAAACGGGCGGCCATGGAGCGTTATCAGGATATCGTCTTGCGTGATCTGCAGCCGAACAACCGTGACACCTCTATCTACCGCGGGGTGAAGCGGGCGATCATCAATTTCCAGCGGTATCAGCGATTCTGCCAGCGGCAGGGAATATGTTTTCCGGTCGAGTTCCGGGCCGATGCCGGCGAGGTGCTGCTGAGGCTGCTGGGGGCGGAAGTGACCGAGGTCAGGGCCGGTCTGCGGGAGACTACCATCAACTGCAGCTTCGACGAGTTGCTCCGTTTCGCGGTCGAACTCGGCCTTGGGCCTGGGGTGTTACCGGCCGGTCTGCCGGCGATCTGCCCTGGTGCGGATCCGACGGGGGGGCTTGCCATCGTGTAACCGGCGTGTGTGGTTCTTTCTCCTTGCCTTTTCGGCCTGGAGAAGATGTGCTGTGTTTGAGCCATTTAGCTCTCGTGCCATGACAAGTTTTTTTCAGCTGTGCTATAGTTGATGGACTCGTAAAAACCTAAACAGCGAATTCCGGTCGTTTCGTCACTCTCGACTGGAAGATTTCCAAGATTGCGGCAAATGTCCTCATTTGCCGTTCATATTGGTCTTTGATAGCGCAATAAACAGCCCGCAACCTGAGCAAGATGCCACATTGTGGTCCTTTCGGCGCGGTTTCCCTCCTTCTGAACCTGCTGGCCCGCAATATATTGAGACCTATGGCCTTCATTATGACCGCAAAG
>JBKEBZ010000138.1:0-5468 GCA_047973425.1 Desulfopila sp. | reverse complement strand
GACTCGTAACTTGACCACCGAGCCAGCCTGCGGTCTGAAGCCGGTTGGCGCTGGTACATCCACGTCCATCAGGAGATCGGTCAGGACCAGGTTGACTCGCTTGGGCCCGGACTCGATGACCAGGCCGTCGAGCAACTGGCCTTTTCGTTCCTGGAGATAGCAAAGCAGCCAGTAGCGGTGGCGCTGCTGTTTGACATTGTTGGCGGCAGTCAAGGTGCGGATGATGACCGTTGAGAAGTCACGACACATATCTTCGGTGAAACAGGGTTCGCGACGCCTGGTCACGGAGTGGAGCTGGTGCTGCATCACCAGGTCGAGCAGCCGTCGGATTGGTGAGGTCACCGTGGTATATTGAGAGACCCCGAGACCGCTGTGAGGGGTGGCGTCGGTGCGAAGTTCCCCGCGCGGCAGGTGTCTGCGCTGGCGGACATTGAGAAAGAGGTCGTCGTCTTCGCCGTGGACGAAACGCTGTTTCAGTGGGGGTTGACTGCGAAACAGCCCGGGCACCATCCGGTTGGAGAGAAAGCGGGCGGCCTCGGTGTTGGCGAGAATCATCATCTCCGAGATGAGGGTGCGGGCCGGGGTGTCGCTTTTGGCCAGGTTGACATGAACCTTCCCGCCGGGGTCGATAAAGATGTTGACATCGGGGAAGGGCAGCAGCAGGGCGCCGTTGGCGAGTCGTCGCTGCCGCAGCTTCTGTTTGAGCATATCCAAGATGCTGAGCTCTTCGTCGCTGCCGATGATTCTATCGGCCTCCTCGTAGGTGAGACGGCGTGCGACCCGGATGATGGAGGGATTGATCCGGGTTCGCAGCACCTCGCCCTCGGCTGAGAGCAGAATCATGAAGCTGAAGGCGGCGCGGGTTTCGCCCTGGATCAGACTGCAGATCCCCTGGGAGAGATGGCGCGGCAGCATCGGAATCTGCCCTTCGGGAAAGTAGATCGAGGTTCCCCGTTTCATCGCCTCCTGGAACAGGGGATCGCCTGGCCGCACATAGTGGGCCACATCGGAAATATGGATGCCGACCAGATAGCCCTCTTCTTCTTTGGCGATGGTCAAGGCGTCATCGAAATCGAGGGTTGTGGCGCCATCGATGGTGATGGGGCGAAGGTGGGTGAGATCGAGGCGCTCCGGATCGGCAAACAGTTCTTCCTGCCGGCTTTGCAGGATACTCTCCGCCTGCTGCCGGGCCGAAAGGCAGAAGCCGACCGGCAGGTCGGAGCGTAACAGCGGGATATTTTCGTTGCGGCTCCATATTCCAGCTTTTACCAGGGCGTGAAAGGGGTCATGGGGGTTGACCAGGTTGGCCTCTTTGAGCATCTGCCGGGCGATATCGGCGTTTTCCGCCTCATTGGCGAAGAGGTAATAGTCGCGAATCAGCTTGAGGCATTCCTCCTGCCAGCGGGTCGTCTCCTGCAGGGTGTGGTCACCCTGGAGGATGTCTTTTATGGTCTGTGCCCCCTTGCTGATCAGCTCGGCCTTGAGCGCTTCCTTTTCCCGCTGGCGGCGCAGCTGGTCGACCTGATCGGCGTCGTGGACCCTGATGCGGCCCTCCTTGTAACGGAAGTAGAGCTTGTCGAGGAAGATGCGCCGCAAAAAGGCGGCGAAGATATCGTCGTCGAGTTGCTGACCAAAGGAGAGTTCCGCCAGAAATGCCGGATCAAAGGAATCGGTCTGCTCTGCAGCGGTCAGCTCCCAGATCTCTTCGAGGGGGATCTGGGCCATCAGCTGGCTGCGTTTGTCGGTTACCTGACGAAGGTCTTTGATCAAAACTTCTCTTGTGATATCGACGGGATGGGTCATCTCCGAGCAATGGATGATCCGTGATGTGGGTAGCAGCACCTCCCGGCCATTCTGGTTTATCAGGCGGACTCGTTTCGGCTGGACTTCCGTGACAAGGCCACAGATGAACTTGCCGTTATCGAGATATTCGATGAGCTTTCCTGAATGAATCATGCTACCCTCGTCAAGGCCAGAGCAACAAGGGCCTCGATGTCATGGAAAATGACAATTTGTCCCTATGATAGTGCTCTTTAAGACAATATCACAAATGACAGTAACTATAGTGTGAAACGCGTTTTGAAGCACTGTATTTTCTCAAATTACTTTATATTTACCCTGTGTACTCATGGATATGTACGAAAAACCGGTAAAATCCGGAATGGTGGCTCTCGTCGGTCCGCCCAATGCCGGCAAGTCGACCCTGATGAATCATCTGCTGGGTCAGAAGATTTCGATCGTCACCCCGAAACCCCAGACCACCCGTAACCGCATCCTCGGGGTTGTCAACGGCCAGAATTTTCAGATCGTGCTGCTCGATACTCCCGGTCTGCATCAGTCACGGATACCGCTCAACAAAGAGATGGTGAAGATAGCCATGGACACCCTGGCGGACGTCGATCTGGTTCTCTTTTTAATGGACGTCTCGTTGCCTGTTGTCGAAAAGCAGCGCAAGGAGAAGGAGAGGGAGTTGAGCGAACTGATGCAGCAGGTGCGCTGTCCGGCGATTCTGGTGCTCAACAAGGTCGATCTTCTCGCCAAAGAGCGGCTGCTGCCGATGATCGAGGCCTATGCAGCGATGCATCCTTTTGCGGCGATCTTACCGTTGTCGGCCTTACGGGGCGAGGGAACGGATCGTCTTGTTGCGGAAGTGCTCGCCCTGCTGCCGACCGGGCCGCGGTATTTTCCAGAGGACATGCCGACCGATTCCAGCGAACGATTTCTGGTGGGGGAGATTATACGGGAAAAGGTGTTTCTGCAGACCGGTCAGGAGATTCCTTACTCCTGTGCCGTCGTTATCGATTCGTTCAAGGAGCAGAAGGAGCGGCCGCTCACCGAGATTTACGCCACGATCGTGGTGGAGCGCGACTCCCAGAAGGGCATCGTCATCGGTAAGGGCGGCAGCAGGCTGAAGGCCATCGGTACTGCGGCCAGAAAGGATATCGAAAGGTTATTGGCCCAGAGTGTCTTCCTCAAACTCTGGGTGAAGGTGAAGAAAAAATGGTCGGAAGATGAACGGTTTCTCCGTGAGCTCGGATTGTAAATTCGAGAGGAAATAAACTGGAATTTATCATTGAATTACGTAAGATGGCCATGGTAACATGGGCCATACCGCCCCAACGGGAGAGTACGCCAAGACAGGTGCCGGCTTCTCGTTTGGTGCGCCGTATATTTTTTGCCAGCAGCAATAGAGTCGATTTCCCTAGAGGTTGTAGCTAGATGGCTATTAAGGAGATGTTCTTTCGCTATATTCTTACCCCAATCTTTCTGCTCCTGAGCGGAGTGACCACCAGTGCTGCTGCCACCGACCAGTATGATCTGGTCTATATCTGGGATACCCATCTGGAAAGCGTGCTGGATTACAAGGACCAGCTCGATGAGGTCTTTGACGACACGATCAGTACCCGGTTGAAAATTGTCGGCAGGGGAGATGAATACGGGGTCGTATACGATACCAACGGCACGGCCCGCACCATTGCCCAGGAGATAGCCGCCCAGGGCGAGGTGTTGCGCAAAGCGGGTCTGCAGGAGGCCTGGGCCATCAAGGACGAGGGGTATCATCTGCTCTACAACGTCAGTTACGGCCTGGGTCCCAATCTCGAATCTCTGCGCAAGACCTACGATATGCTCTACGCCTATCTGGGCAAGGACGTCGGTAAAAACCTCTTTATCGAAAAGACCAAGGGCGACAATTACGCGCTGATCTTCAGAAAGCGCGGTGACAGGGCCAGTACCATGGACGTGGCCATGGCCCATGCCAAGCTGCTCGCCAAGAAACATATCAAAACCTCTATAACCCCGGAAAACAACAATGAGGTTGTCTACGGTGAATCGAGCCTGCTTGACGACTCCGGCGACTCCGCCCTCGCCGACGATGGCCAGGGGGGGCAGGAAGGCGTGGCACAGGTCGAGACGGCTGGGCCGGAGGATGGCCCCGCAGAGGTCGATGCGGTCGCAAAGAACGAGAGCGAGCCGCCCTCTGGCCAACTGGTCGTCATTGCCTGTGACAGAAACAAAAAGGTGCTCGTTCCCAGGAGCAAGCAGGCGGTCCGGGACTCGGCGGCTGCTGGCAAGAGAGCGAAAATCGCCAACTCGAATACCGCCTTTGAAAAAAATATCGAGCAGTATATCAAAGGCCTGCGCCGTTCGGGAAAGATACGCAGCGACGAAAAGACCGGCTGGATGGTCTATGACCTGGAAAACGATCTCAACCTGGTCAATATCAACGCCAACCAGGTGTTTCAGGCAGCCAGTATGATCAAACCCTTTGTGGCCCTGGCCTTTTTTCATCAGGTCAAAAAGGGCAAAATCCACTATGGCGGCAAGTCGCGGCAGATGGTGGAGGCGATGATTCAACGCAGCAGCAATTCGGCCACCAACTGGGTGATGCGGCAGGTGGGTGGGCCGAGAGCCTGCGAAAAAATTCTCCAGGCACATTACCGTTCCATCTTCAAGAAAACCTATATCCGCGAATATATCCCGGCAAACGGCAGAACCTATAAAAACAGCGCTCCGCCCTCTGACTATATCCGGTTCCTGCGGGCCTTGTGGAATAAGGAGTTGCCGTATTACAAAGAGATGCGACGGATCATGGCCCTGCCAGGCCGGGACAGGCTGTACTATGGCACCCCGATTCCCCAGGGCACGCTGGTCTACAACAAGACCGGTTCGACCGCGCACCTTATCGGCGATATGGGCATTCTCGCCCCGAAGACCAAGAAGGGCAGCCGTCACCCCTATGCCATTGTCGGCATTATCGAGCGAAGCTCCCGGGCGACGAATTACGGTAACTGGATGATGGCCCGAGGCGACGTCATCCGGCAGGTATCGACCCTGGTCTACCAGGAGATGAAGAAACAATATCAGCTGCGTTGACCGGTTACCGAAAAGAGATGAAGTTTATAAAAAGGCGCAAAGAAGAATGTAGTTGCGGCCAAGGAGATAGCAGATGATCTTGATAATTGGTGCAGCAGGCAATATTGGTCTGCCAGTACTCAAACACCTCTGTAAGCAGAATGCGGCGGTTCGGGCCTTTGTCCATAGTGAAAAATCTGTTGATCATTTGAAATCCCTGGGTGTGACAGACGTCCGGAGAGGAGACATTCGGATAAAAAATGATGTGTACGATGCTCTTCAAGGGTGCCATTCTGTTTTTCATGTAATGCCCCCATTTAGCGAAGATGAATTTACAATAGGGCGTCAAACTATCGTAACCGTTCAGCGGTATGCACAAATAGATAGCACTACCACGACCTGTAACCATTTCCATGAGAAGGCTAGTCAATAATAATTCGACGTGGCGAACACTTTTTTTGCTATCCCTGTAACATCAGGCTTCCATTCGCACTCTGTTGTGGGGATAGCCGTCCCCGGTGCATGGTAAAATCCGTCGTGGAAGCTGCAACCTCACCAACGGTCTTTCGGATGTCATTGGCTAATGGCTGACCTAATGGTTACTCGCAGTCTTC
>JBKEBZ010000135.1:0-29756 GCA_047973425.1 Desulfopila sp. | reverse complement strand
ATCCCAGGCTTCACAGAGTCTGCGGGAAATGGCCGTGCGACCTTCATCCCAGTGTTCTTTGATGACCTTGGTGATGAAGGCGATGTCGTCTTGGGTGATCGCTTTTTTGCGGTATGTGAGTATCACGTTCATGATAGGAGATGTACCAGAATCTTTTCATGAACGCACTGACTTTTTCAGGTTTGGCTATAATTCCGGTGAACGGTTACAATCATACTGCTCATTTTGCTCCTCGTGCTCAACGGGCTGTTCGCCATGTCCGAGATCGCCCTGGTGACAGCGCGCAAGGGGCGGCTGTTGAAATTGGCGGAGAAAGGGGACCGGGCGGCAGCGACCGCCATCCAGCTTGGCGCAGAACCAACGAGGTTTCTCTCCACCGTACAGATCGGTATTACCGCCATCGGGGTCACAAGTGGCATCGTCGGCGAATCTGTCCTCGCCCGGCCACTGGCCGGTATGCTGCACCGTCTCGGACTTGACCTGCAGGCGAGTTCGATCACGGCCACGACCCTTGCGGTGGTGCTTATCACCTATCTGTCCATTGTCCTTGGGGAGTTGGTCCCTAAGCGGATAGGCCAGAACAGTGCGGAAAACATTGCACGGTCCATTGCTCTGCCGATCGGCTTTCTTGCACGTCTTGCCAAGCCCTTCGTCATTCTTCTTACGGTCTCGACCGATCTGATTCTAAAGAGGATTGGCAAACAGAATCAAAGCAGTTCGGCACTGACGGAGGAGGATATACACGCTGTGCTTGTCGAGGGCTCGGAGACGGGTGTCATCAAACAACGAGAACACGAGATGCTGCGTAATGTTTTTCGGTTCGATGATCGTCATGTCGTCTCCCTGATGACTCCACGAAGTGAGGTCATTGCCCTCGACATCAACCATCCTCTTGAAACCAGTCTGCCGGATCTGCTCGCCTCGGAACACTCCCGATTCCCGGTTTGCCGCGGTGGTCTGCGGGAAATCCTCGGTGTCATTTCGGTCAAGCGGTTGCTGAAACACCGCCTTGCCCTTGGCTCTACAGAGCTCCTCGACTGTCTGCAGGCCCCTGTATATGTCCCGGAATCCTTGACGGCCATGCATCTCATGGAGCAATTTAAGGAATCGGGAGTTCATATGGTCTTTGTCGTCGATGAGTATGGCGAGATGCTTGGCATTGTCACACTTCAGGACATGCTTGAAGTCTTGACAGGCGAATTCAGGGCCACCAATCTTGATGATATCATGGCCGAGCAGCGCGATGACGGCTCCTGGCTTCTCGATGGCCTGCTGTCCATCCATGAACTCCAGGATACACTTCACCTCAGATCTTTGCCCAGGACCGGCAAGATCCCATTTCACACCCTGGGCGGATTCATCCTGTGCCTGATGGGCCGGATACCCCGGGCTGGCGAGTGGACGAGCTGGCAGGATTGGCGGTTTGAGGTGATCGATCTCGACGGCAACAGGATCGATACGATTCTGGCCAGCAGAATTGAACGTATGGATAAGGATATAAACCAGATGATCAAAGACGACAGCGGCCACACCACTGTTGATCTGCAAGATAGTGTTCATCCAGAACTATGAAAGAGACCATATTCGTCAGTCTGCCGCCCCCGTGGGACCGAATTATCCCACGCCTCACCATGATTCTGGTCTGGGGACTGCTCTTTGCTACCATCTACCTGCTTCGCTCATTTTTTCTCCTTATTTTTCTGACCTTCGTCTTTTCCTATATTCAGATCGGTGGAGTGACGAAGTTAAAAAAGTATATTCAGAATCGGATAATACGGGTGGTGCTTGTGGCCGTCATGAATCTGCTGCTGTTATGCATGGTCGGTATTTTCCTCGTGCCCAAGGTCAAGACGCAGACTCAGCTTTTCGTCAGTGAATTCGGAACGTATCTACGCAGGGTGGATAAGGAGTTGCTGGAGTTGAGCCTGAGGTATCCGTTGATTGGCGACGTCATACCGGAACTGCAGGTCGCACCGCAAGACCAGAAGGCGGAGGCCGGGCAGACAAAAGAATCGTATTCGCCTACTGGCGATCTCATTCAGCAGGTATTGAAAATAGACGAAGCGACACGGGGTGTCGAGAACGTCAACCATCTGCTGGGAGCTGTCGGCAATATCGGCGGCAAAATTGCTGCCATAACCTCATCCTTTCTCTTATCCCTCCTCTTCTCTTTTCTGATTCTCCTCGATCTGCCTCGCCTGACCAGGAGTGTGAAACGACTCGAAAACACGAAGTTGCGTTTCGTTTATATCTGTGTTGCCGACACAATCAGAGATTTCTCGGTGGTTCTCGGCAGGGCCCTGGAGGCCCAATTGCTCATAGCAATGATCAATAGTGTCCTCACGGCCCTGGGTATCACCATTCTTGGGCTTGGCCCTCATGTCGCCTTTCTTTCGGTGATCGTTTTTTTCTGCAGTTTTATTCCGGTTGTCGGCGTGTTCATAAGCTCGATACCCATTTGTCTTATCGCTCTGCAGAGTTCAGGAGTAAAAACGATGCTGCTAGCCATTATCCTGATAACCATTATCCACCTGATAGAAGGGTATATTCTGAATCCGAGAGTGTATGGTTCATATATGCGGATGAACCCGGTCATCGTCCTCATCATCCTGACTATCGGTGGTAAACTGTTTGGTTTCTGGGGCTTGTTGCTTGGCGTACCGGTATGCACCTATGTCCTTGATCATGCAATCCAGCTGGAAAAGAAAAAGGCTGACCAGCCCTCAAAAAGTGTATCGGGCCGAAAAGAACAGAAAAAGAGTAGCTTTTGAGGTCATTCAGGGCTGTTCTCGAGCAAAGCGAGAAAAAGAGGGTGGAGTAGAGCACTGATTTGGATAGTTGCCTCTGGCCCTTTCAACATGACGCCTTGCCGCACACGGCTTTCCGATATTCTTCATACCGAGGAATGCGCAGTATTCCACCCTGCTCTCCCTGAAACTTTATCTAGCCCGTATCGCTCATAGAGATCTCGGCGAGGAAAGCGACATAAAGCTTCTTTCCGATCCCTGAACAAAGCAGGGTCCCTTTCCTCGACCAGGGTTGTGATGTCCCTTGGTTTCGATCGGTACTATGGACCCCCTCCGCCCCCCCCCCCCGCTTCCGGCCTCTGCGATTTCGTTTCCTTACACGCATTGGTTGGTGGTCTCCCCACCCCGAAAGACGGGCCTCCAGCATTGGACTGTAATTCTTCTAACCAGCATGGCTGGACCATAGAGCCTCAGCCACAACGAAGCATGAAACTCCTCGGCGCGGTGACTGAGCTTTCCGTACCGATGAGTTTCATATAAAAACATGCCATCCCAGCTCCCCCGGAAGGTTACATGTACTACTTCCGTTATTCCAATACATGTCCAACGGTCTTCCCCTTCTATGACGGGTGGCAGTACGGCGACGTTCAGTTTTGATGACGCGGCACCGCTTGGTCGGTCTGAATGGCACTACCAGCTACCTCTATGACGGTATGGGCAATCGGTTGCGAGGGGCAAGAAATGAAAGGAAAGCAGGGACACTCCGCAAGCTCTGGCTCTTTTTTTAAGATTTGATGGACTCGTAAAAACTCCGATCTACTTCGTTTTAGATCTCAAACGGCAATTCGCAGAACCAAATGTACTACCAAATTGCCGTTTGAGACACTACGCCTCGTATATCAAAGTTTTTTCTGAGCCCATCTTGGTGCAACATTCGACTTTTTACGACGCCATCAAGATTTGGGTCCGGCAGATACGAGCCGAACCCAGTCTGACACGAAGTGTGCTTACGGCTCAAGGCCAAGGCCGATACGTTTGGCCTTGATCCGCTCATCCATGATCTTCGCCGCCCTGACCGGATCGGCCTCGACCAGGAAACTGGCCCCGACCAATTCTTCCAGCCCGTTTACGGCCAGATCGGTCACCACCGACGAACCGGTAATATGGGGTGGAGTGCCGATCTGCACCGGGATACCGGAGGCGACGCAGTACAGACCGATCGCCACCGCCTTTTCGGAATACCATTCCGGCGAGGCCCCCCAGACGGGTAGATCGGCGATATCCACCCCCAGGGCCTCGGCAATGGCGCCACAGAGCTGAATGATCCGGGCATTGTCGACGCAGGAACCCATGTGGAGCACCGGCGGAATGCCGAGCGCGCCGCAGATTTCTTGCAGACCGGGGCCAGCCAGCGCCTTTCCTTCTTCGACCAGCAGACCGGCCTTACCGGCGGCTGTGGTGACGCAGCCGGTGACCAGCACGAGAATGTCCTTTTCAATGAGCGCCTTGGCAAGAGCGACATTGGCGGAGTCGTGCTTGATCCGGGGATTGTTGCAGCCAACGATGGCACAGAATCCCCGGATCGTGCCGGCCTTGACCGCCGCAAGCAGCGGCTCGAGGCTGCCGCCCAGGGTCTGCAGCAGGGCCTCGACGGAAAAACCGGTGGTGATATCCACCGAGCCTGCCGG
Organism: Desulfopila sp.; assembly: GCA_047973425.1. Lineage (GTDB taxonomy): Bacteria > Desulfobacterota > Desulfobulbia > Desulfobulbales > Desulfocapsaceae > Desulfopila. Next base: position 25,321 of record JBKEBZ010000135.1, on the reverse strand, counting down.
AATCTCCACCCGGGTCATATCCCGCTGGGCGAAGGCGTCAATGGCGATGTCGACCACCTGTCTGGCCTTCTCCATCGCGCCACTGTGGCTGAACTCGATATGGGTTGCGCCGGTGAACTTCGCCTTGTTTGCCGTGGTGATAAACCGGGTATGATAACAGGCGGAGGCCTGGACCAGACTCGGCATGATGCACTGGTAGTCGACAACCATCGCATCCACCGCGCCGGTGACGATGGCCAACTCGGTCATCAGATGATTGCCGGCCATGGGAATCCCCTGGCGCATCAGCAATTCGTTGCCGGTACAGCAGAGCCCGCCGATATTGATCCCCGTGGCACCCGCGGCCTTGGCCTTGGCCACCATTTCCGGCTCTCTGGCCGCGGCAAGCACCATCTCGGAGACCACCGGATTATGGCCATGGACCAGGATATTGACTTGATCTTTCTGCAAAACCCCCAGGCTGGCCTTTGACCTTGACGGGGTCGGCACCCCGAAGATGATATCAGAGAGTTCGGTGCCGATCATCGACCCGGCCCAGCCATCGGCCAGGGCGGTTCTGGCGGCATGCAGCAGGGTATTCGCCGCGTCGTTGTCGCAGCCCATATGGGTGCGATGCATCATTTCGGCGATCTCCCGGTCCACTCCGCGAGGCATGATCCCCAGTCGCCGCCAGATCTCTTTTCTGACCTGGGGCACCCGGCAGGCGAAGCCAACCTCTTTCTTTCTGCTGCCAAAGTCGGAGAAACAGGCCTCGGTCAGTGCCCTGGCCACCTCGAGCGTGGTCAGACCCCGGCAGTCGATGCCCAGTTCGCTGGCGATCCGTACCAGCTTCTCCTCATCGATAATCCGATAATCGCTGGTGCGCCCTTCACTGATGGCCTCCAGCACCTCGATCAGGTCTCGACCATGATCGGAATGACCAGCGGCCCCGCCGGCCACGAACCGGCCGAAGTTTCTGGCGACGATGACATGGGCATCGGCGCCGCACACCCCGCGCTGCATCTTGCCGCCCGCCTTGGGGCTGATCCGGCATGGGCCCATATTGCAGTTTTTACAGGTGAGGCCGAGTTCGCAAAAGGTGCAGTGAGGGCTCTGGGTCTGGTACCTGTCCCAGGCTGTCTCCACCCCATCCCGACGGGCCTTGTCAATCATCTGCTGGGCATCGTCCCAGATCGAAAGTTCGTTTGCCAGCTGCGGTTTGTTTGCCATATTTCCCCCTTCCAGGCGCCTGGCCTGTATATCTTTATGGTGACAGTCTCCTCTGCCTCTCCCTCCTTTACCGCAATGCAGATGAAAAAACTGTCAGCCAGCCGACAAACCGAACTTTTCCCGACTCAAGAACATTCACGCGCACGATACTCCGCCGCCAACCGCTCGGGATCCGGGACAACGAACATGCCCCTGCCCCCTTTCTCGAGAATTCCCTCTTTGATGAGCCGGTTGAGTTCCGTTGACACAGTCTGCCTGCTCGCCCCCACCAGGCCGGCTATCTGCTCCACCGACAGTTCAATCTCCAGGAGAACCGAGCCATCGGCCCGGATCTCGTGATGTTTTGCCTCATTGAGCAGCAGCGACAGCAGCCGGCAGGAGGTGTCTTTGAAAACCAGGCCGTCGATTATGCCAAAAGAGGACTGCAGAATATTGCCGAGAACCCGGATCATCGCCCGGTTGACCACCCCGTCACTGGCCATCTGCCGGCGAAAGGTTGCAACATCGGTCACCAGCAGCTCGCTGTCTTCAAGGGCCTGGACAAAGGTGCCGGCATGGGTTGCGTAGATATCTCCGGGAGAGAGAATCGCCAGGCTGAACTCCTTTTCCTCATACCCCAGATACACCCGCAGTCGACCGGACTGGACGATGAAGATGAAGTTTTCCCCACCAGCAGGCACACTGATATATTCCTGTTTGACAAAAGACCGAGCGAGAAAGGAGGCACGGAGCTGCTCAAACTCTTTGCCTTGAAGATGCTCTAAAAGATTTTTCTGCAAAAACCGCATAGTACCACCAAAATTACGCAACAGGGAGCAGCGTCGCCCCTGCACCGCCCCGGGCTGTTTGCATCTGAATGTCCTGTTCGTTTTTCATCCACTGTGCGCAGGCAAGAGTCACGACCCGGCGCCCCGGCTCTCAGCCGGGCCGGTACCGCACTTCGACGATGGGCACCTCCCACATTTCCCCATGACAGCGTGACTGGTACTTCTCCTCGACCAGCGAGCGCAGCCGCCGGACCATGGCGATCACCCGGACATCTTCCACCCGCGCCAGCAGCGGCCACCACCGCTGGCATGCCGACCGCGACAGGCGCGCCACGGCAACACCCGTCGTATCCAGCAGATCCAGATGATCATGGACAGCGACAAAGCGGAGTCGATCACCGGTATCGAGGTGGGCCAGTGCCCGTCTCATGGGATGCTCCGCCCTCCTCATCCCGGCAAAATCGAGGTAGAGATCTTCCATGCCCAGCAGCACATGGCGTCTCTCCGTCGTACCGGTATCAGCGACGGAAGCGAGTCTCCGCTGGAAGGCCCAGTCACCGTCCATGGCCTCGAGATGGGGATTGACATGTCCATCGAGGCGGAACAGCTGCAGGGTCTCACGGGCGCGGGTCATGGCGACATAATACAAACGCCGCGCCTCCTCGACCACCCCCCCGAGGTCTTTATGCCAGTTTTCACCGAGCAGAAAAACGTGATCGAACTCCAGCCCCTTGACTGAATGGATGGTGGAGAGAAAAACGCCATTGCCGAGGTTACGGGCGCGACGCTGGTCGGCAAAGGCCTCGTAGAGGTACTCTTCGATCAACGGAACCGGCTGGAGTGTATCGCCGGTCTCCGTCCGCCAGTCGACGAGAAGTCGTCGCAGATTGGCCTGCCAGAGATTGTCCTGACTGCCGTCCGCAGGCAGCAGGGCCAGCATCTCGGCACCTGAGAGCGAGCTGTTTTTCCTCTGGCGCAGAACATCGAGGACCAGCCTGTTCTCGCGGATCCACTGGAGCCCGGGGAAACCGCCGCCCCTGCCCCAGTGCAGGTTCACCGGCAAGCCCGCCGCCTCGAGCACCGCCCGAACGCCCTCGAGTTCCTGCCACTCGCGGGCCAACACCGCACAGCTGTTAAGATCGAAGCCGCTCTTCAATCCCTGCAGTCGCCGCAGTTCCGCCAGCAGCCCCAGGGCCTGCCCCCGGGCCTCGGCCACCTCGAGAACCTGTACCCGGCCCCGGGCCAGCGCATCACCCTGCTGCCAGTTGCCACCGGCTGCCAGCGACCGACGGGCCTCGTTGACCCGAATCGGATAGGCGGTCTTCATCCGATCGGTATTGCGGCCGATCAGCTGATTGGCGGCGGCGATGATATTGGCCGTCGAACGATAATCCTCTATCAGATAATGGGTCTGTGCCTGGTAATCCTGATGGAAGCGGCGGATAAAGCCGACATTGGCGCCTCGAAAACGGTAGATGTTCTGATCATCGTCGCCAACCGCGAGGAGGGCCGGCCTCTGGTCCTGGTCGGCAATGGTCCTGCCGGCCAGCAGCGAAACCAACTCGTACTGTTCCTCGTCGATGTCCTGGTACTCGTCGACCAGGATGTGACTGAACCTGCCGACCAGGAGCTCCCGCGCCGACTCGCTGTCGATGCCGATCGCCCCGCTCTCCCCCTTGAGTAGATCGATCGCGTCGGTGATGACCCTGGTAAAATCAATCTCACCGCTCGCTTGTCTCGTGGTGGAGACCGCCAGCGATCTGCCGGTCAGGCGCAGGGCGAGACCGTGAAAGGTCAGGGTCGTCACCCTGGTCATATCGGCTCCGACCAGCTCTTGCAATTTCCGGCGCAGGCTGACGATTGCGCCCCGGTTGAAGCAGAGCACCAGGATCGCCGCGGGATCCACCCGCTCGACCCGCAGCAGATAGGCCACCCGGTGGGTGACCACCCGGGTCTTGCCCGAGCCGGGACCGGCCAGCACCAGGATGTTCGTATCGACAGGGGCCCTGACGATGGCGGCCTGGGCGGTGTTGTTCAGCTCATCGACAATCCGGCTGTAGGACTGCTCGCTGGTGGCCCGCTCCAGCATCTTTTTTCTGCCGGGGAAATACCGTTTAACAAAGGCCTCCTTGTCGTCGTTGAAGTATGAAGCGACCAGACGACTGGCATTACCGAGCTTCTCCAGAGCCTGCCTGGCGTATTCGTTCATCACATGGATCTGGAAGTTGCGCTCGGTATAGTGGGTCTTGAGCGGAGAGAAGTCGGCAGCGCTGTAGCGTCGGCCCCCATTGCCGGGCAGCAGTTGCAGGGTCAGAGCCTGGCGGAAGACCGCCAGGCCCTGCTGCAGCTCGAGTACCTGCAGCTCATGCATGAAGGTCAGGGCCCGCTCGGCGGCGGCCAATGGCTTGCGCAGGGTGGGAAAAAGCAGCAGATCGCCTTGCAGGCCGGCGACGATCTGCTCCAGGGTGAACTCGACCAGAAGGCTGGCGTTGGGGGCCTCCCCCGGCTTGACCTGAGCCAGAATCACCCGCAAGGCGATTTCGGCGACCTGCTGGCGTATCCGCATGGTGGCGGCAATCGTCGGCCAATCCCGGCGCAGGTAGACGGCAAAGCAATTGCCGCCTTGGGCCGAGAGACCAAGAGAGCCGGCCCGACCGGCCAGTCCCTTGCCATCCCGCCCCAGACCATAGAGCAGTGATTTCAGACAGTGGGGAGTGCTGTCCGTGCAGCCCCGGTCGACCAGCCGCTGGTTGACCTGCCGCAGGTCGAGTTCAAGCCGTTGATCGACCTCCACATCTGGGGCCAGCTCCTGCAGCACAGTGAGGAACTCCCGCTCGAGCCTACAAATCTCCTGCAGACGCAGCGAAGCGTTATTACTCACCTTATAGCGCAGATAGGCCGACAGGCTCATCTCTTTGGCGATCAATCCCTGCTCCGCCATGTCGTGGAGGGTGTGCAGTACCCGCTGGGTCTCGGTCTCGAACCGGCTATCCTCCGCGCTGGTGGCAAAGGAGGAAATCGAGGCCAGCTCATCGGCACTGAAACCCGTCGCCGAGCCCGTCCTGCCCATCAGGGCCTGCAGGATATCGAGCCACCGCTGCCGCTGCCGGCGCGACAGGTTCAGCCCGGTGACCTTCCGGGCCGCCTCCGCCATGTCCGGGACCAGAACCTTGCCCTGGAAGACATTGGTCCTGTTCTCGTTGCGGAGCAGGAAACCGGCCCGCTCCAGCCAGGCAACCGCGGTCCGCACCCGGGAGTCACCATCATGGAGGGCATCTGGATCGATATCCACATCGTCTCGCCGCAACAGCTCGCCAGGGGTGAGAACAAGCTCCGGCTTGCCCTGAGACGCCCGGCGGATACCGCGCAGCATACTGACGATCTCTCGCCTGGTCAGGCGCGACATCGCGCTCAACTGGAACTGCTTTTCGATATCCCGCTCATCGAAAACCAGGATACACTCGGCGTCCTGCCGGTCCCGGCCGGCCCGGCCCGCCTCCTGCAGATAGTTCTCGAGCGAGCCGGGGATATCGGCATGCAGCACCAGCCGCACATCGTCCTTGTCGATGCCCATGCCAAAGGCGTTGGTGGCGCAGATGATCGGTATGTCTCCGGCGATAAACTGGGTGAGGATCCGTTTTTTCCGCGGCACCTCCAGCCCGGCATGAAAGAACTCGGCACTGTAGCCGTTGTCTTGCAGAAACTCGGCCAGCTTTTCGGTGTTCCTCTTGGTGGCGCAGTAGATCACCACACCGCCCTTGCCGGTGAACCGGGTGCGCAACAACTCGAGGATCACCTGATACTTCTCGTGCCGGCTCACCGAAAATGCCTGGTAATGCAGGTTGTCGCGCTGGTGGCCACCCGCGAAGGTGACGACCCGCAGCCCCAGCTCACGCTGGATGATGTCGACAATCTCGGCCTGTACATCCTTTTTGGCAGTGGCGGTAAAGCACTGTAAGGGCGGAATCTGCGCCCTGGTATCGGCGGCAAATTCCCGGATAAAACGAATGGCGTAGAAATAATCGGGTCGAAAATCGTGACCCCACTTGGAAAGGCAGTGCGCCTCGTCGAACACCCAGGCGCCGACCTCCCGCTGGCGTATAGTCTCGATAAACGACCGATTGCGCAGTTGCTCGGGTGAAACGTAGAGGATGCCGATATCACCCAGCCGCACCCCCTCTAAGACCTCGCCCCGTTCCGGCATGGTGAGCATGCCGGACAGGGCCGCCGCCAGCCGGGTACCGGTCTGGCTTGCGAAGTTGTCGACCTGGTCCTTCATCAGGGCCTGCAGTGGTGAGATGACAATCGTCAACAGGTTACGCCTCTGGTAGCGCATCAGGGCCGGCACCTGATAGCACAGGGATTTACCGGCACCGGTGGGCAGAGTCGCAAAGATGGTGCTGCCACGTGCACCGGCCACAACCACCTCACCCTGCAGGCTCCCGCCAGCCTCGGTCGCGGGCTGGGGACGGAAATCGGCAAAACCGAAAAACCGGTTGAGGAATGTGCGGGGACTGTGCTGTTCCAGACAGTAGCTGCAATCGGCTGCGGTACAGCCATTTTCCCGCAGGAGGTGGAGCAGTACCGCAACATGCGGATAACGATGGCGAACCCAGGGTGGCAGCACCGAATTGCCGCCGGCCACCGACAACCAGGCCACCACATAGGCCAGAAGAACGGGCTCGAAGTCGGCGGTACCATCATGCAACCGTTCCACCAGCTCGTCGACTGCGGTACCGCAGGCATGCTTTCTGGCAAACCAGGCAAAGGCTTCAGCGAGATCTTCACCCTCGAGCAGTGGTGTCCCCATGGCGGCCAGAGCCGCGGCGGTGCCCTGCAGCTGGCGGTCTGCCTCAAGAAATCCCCGATAGAGCATGGGGATATCCGAGGATAAGGCCAGCTGTGCGGCAAAAGCCTGCCACTGCTCGGCAAAGACCCTGCCGGCCAGCCTGGCATCCGCCACCGGGTCGCTGACGCTGTCGCGCACCAGCTGATAGTCCTTGACCAGCCGGTGATAGGGATTGGCGGGATAGGCAAGAGGCGAGAGATAGAGGGTATCGATGGCCGGCTTGGCGAAAAGAGCGAGATCGGCAGCCACGGTGCCAAGCCGAGGGATGTCATGGTCGAGGATATTGTGGCCCAGCAGAAACCGGGCATCGCGGCCGAACCGATCGAATTCGGCCAGGGTCTGCCGGTCGACGGGTCGGCCGGCAGGAGAGTGAAAGGTCTCTTCTCCCAGTACCGCGCCCAGGGAGTAGATGACATTGTGCTCGTTGGTCTCGATATCGACCAGCAGGCAACGATCGAGAAATGCGGTTATCTCCGGATCGATCGAGGTGGTCATCGGCTCCTTCACGGGTACCTCTCCCTGCTCATCGCCATCGATCGGGCAGGCTCATCCCGGCTGCAGCGCCTTATCACGGGAGGCACCGGCCGACCTGCGGGCAAGAGAGGAGCGCTCGCCCTCTTTTTCCCGGAAAACAGCAGCAGCCAATTCGGCCGTGATCTTGAGCCCGACCACTTTCCAGCCCGATTTCGGCGTCCTGTCGCTGTCGGTCGTCAGGGGATGGATACGGTCACTGCTTTCATCGATGAGAAAAAGCGGTACCCGCTGCCCCTCGCTCTGCCGCAGATACTCCTCATACGAAAACTCCTCGGTTAAAGGGGTGGTTTTCAGCTCGACTCCGCCGCCAATCAATCTGGCCAGACAGGCATAGGTGATCTGCTCGTTAAACAGTGCCCGCCCCCCGAGTTTACTGACCGACCGCTCTGCCGTTCCATTGTTTTCCTGCTGGTTGGTGCGAATCGAATAGATATGGGCCGGATCGAATTCCAGCCGGTAATGCTCGGCCGCCAGGGCGTTCAGTTCCCTGTTTGGCGTCAGCGCCAGCAGCTGGCCGATACCGAGCAGGTTGAGATGGCGCTCGGCGTGTTCGGAGAGCGGATTGCCCCAGTAGGTGGCCAGCCCCTCCATCTTCGCTGTCCTGATATCAGCCCAGTTGGCATCGGCCAACAGAGCCCTGAAACCATTTTTCTCGAGCTCTCTGGCAATGGCCTGGGCGACGCAATCGGCGCCGACGATGAGAAACCCCTTGGGCTCAGGCTCGGCGACCTTCAGCCACTTGGCGATCGGCCCGGCGGTAAAACTCTGCAGCAGCACGGTGCCGATGATCACCATGAAGGTCAAGGGAACCATCTGCTCCGCCTGGGGATAGCCGATCGCCGCAAGCTTCATCGCAAACAGAACCGAAATGGCGGCGGCGACGATACCGCGCGGGGCAATCCAGCAGAGCAGATGACGCTCGGCCATGGACAGGCTCGAGCCGACGGCCGAGGCATGCACACTCAACGGGCGCGACAGGAATTGAATGGCCCCGAAAACGGCCAGGGCCGACCAGCCCAGCGGCAGAAAGGCCTTGAGATCCATCCGGGCCGCCAGCAGGATGAACAGCATGGATATCAGCAGAACGCTGAGGCTCTCCTTGAAGTCGAGAATCTCCTCCATCTCGACTCCCTTCATGTTGGCCAGCCAGATCCCCATCACCGTCACCGAGAGCAGCCCGGATTCCGACTCCAGCACATCGGAGATGGCGAACACGGCGCACACCAGGACCAGGGCGGTGAAGTTGTGCAGGTACTGGGGCAGCCAGTGTCGACGCAGGATGCTGCCGAACAGATAGCCGCCGGCGGCGCCGGTAACGAGGCCGATGGCCAGTATTTTGCCAAAGACGGCGATACCGGCGGTAAAACCGCCCTGCACCCCGCCGGCAACGATGAACTGGAACACCAGCACGGCCAGGATGGCGCCGATGGGATCGATGAGGATCCCCTCCCAGCGGAGGATATGGGCCACATTCTCCCTGGGGCGGACGGTGCGCAGCATCGGCACGATCACGGTGGGACCGGTGACCACCATCAGCGCCCCGAACAGCAGGGCGACCTCCCAGGAGAAGTTGAGCAGCAGGCGAGTGGCGATGGCGGTCAGCAGCCAGGTGAGCACCACACCGATGGTGATCATGTTGCGGATCACCTTTTCCAGCCCCGGAATATCTTCAAATTTCAGGGTCAGGCTGCCCTCAAAGAGAATGACCGCAACGGCCAGGGAGACGAAGGGAAAGAGCAGATCACCAAACAGCTGATCGGGATCGAGCCAGCCCAGTACAGGCCCGACCAGCATGCCGGAGACGAGCAGGAAAAGGATGGCGGGCAGCTTCACCCGCCAGGCGAGCCACTGGCAGGCCATGCCGATCAGCAATATGGCCGCGAGCAGAACGAGCGTGTGTTCATGCATCGTGTCACCTTCATAATCTGTGCTGTTTCTGTAAGCAAAATGTCGTAGTCGCAGCCACAACGAGCAGTGCAACGCTGGCCTCGGTAACAAAGCCTTTGGTACTCACGAGTTTCGGATAAACCAGCATGGCTGGACCAGGTACCGCAGCCACAACAGACCATGAAAATCCCGAGGAAGTGCCAACGACTCCTTGTCGGCGAGTTTCGGATAAAGGTATAGAGGGGTTTGCCGCTCCGGTCAAGGATTGATAGACTCGTAAAACCCCAGATCTACTTCGTTGTAGGTCGCAAACGACAATTCGCGGTACCGTATGTACTACCAAATTGCCGTTTGAGACACTACGCCTCGTATATCAGAGTTTTTCCTGAGCCCATCCTGGTGGAACGTTCGACTTTTTACGAGTCTATCAAGGATTGATCGGCAACGCGATCACCCAGGTCGCAGAGGATCTCCCACCACCGCCGGTTGACGGCAATAATGGGGCGTTTTGTCGAGGCGCCAACAATCGATGTCTGAACCTGCGCATCGTCAACCTCAAAGAGCGGTTGAACGGTCCGGTGAGCCATTGGAATTCCCGATACCAATGACCTCACACCTCAAGATTCAGTATTTGACATATCGATTTCAGCTATAGTATTTACCAGTTACCAATGACCTGTAACAGGGCGAACATCCCCGACATAACGCCCCACAAACTGCAGACGGTGTCGACGACCACCCATTGCCAATGACAGCAACAGCGGAAGTACCCTTTGTCTTTGTCTGCCCGAAGACAAAGGAGGTGTTTGAACGTTCGGATTTCCGGATCTTCGATAATCTCGGCGTTATCATCGATGAGACCGGCCAGAAGATTCTGGATGCCAAGGTGTCTCCCAACGCCCCCTGCCCGTTCTGCGGCCAGAGGCATGTGTATCATGCCAGCGAATTGTCGTGCCCTTTTCCAGCATGACCTGCATCGCCAGAGTAGGTAAGCGAACGTAGTGAGACTCCGGGTAAGCGAACGTAGTGAGACTCCGGGTAAGCGAGGGCAGTGAGACACGGTGGCGAGCCTTTGCCACCAGCGGGTTTCTGGTTGCACGAAACAGATACAGATATGCTGAGGTGACCAGCGAGGAGAGCCTTGATGAAAGGAGATAACATTTTTGCCACCAGGTGGGGTATCATCGGGGTCGGGGCCTGCATCGGCATTCTCGCCCCTCTGCTGCAAAAACTTGGCAACCCCGGCAACATGGGGATCTGCGTGGCCTGTTTCGAGCGAGATATCGCCGGGGCGATCGGCCTCCATCGGGCCGCAGTGGTCCAGTACATCCGCCCGGAAATCATCGGCTTTGTGCTCGGCTCACTGGTCGCCGCCTACCTCTTCAAGGAGTACCGACCCAGGGCCGGCTCGGCCCCCATCGTCCGCTTTGTTCTGGGTGCCTTGGCGATGATTGGCGCCCTGGTCTTTCTCGGCTGTCCCTGGCGGGCGGTGCTCCGTCTGGCCGGCGGAGACGGCAACGCGATTGCCGGCCTGCTGGGTTTGACCTGCGGTATCTGGATCGGCACGATCTTTCTTAAAAACGGCTACAATCTCGGCCGAACCCAGCCCACCCATCCGGCCGTCGGCTGGCTTTTGCCACTGATCATGCTCGGCCTGCTGGCGCTGTTGTTGCTTTTTCCCCAGGTGGACGGACAAGGCAACAGTGGGATCCTCTTCTCCAGCGTGGCAGGCCCCGGCGCTCTGCATGCTCCGCTGGCCGTCTCGCTGATCGCCGGGCTCGGCGTCGGTTTTCTGGCCCAGCGCAGCCGCTTCTGCACCATGGGGGCGATCCGCGACACCGTGCTTTTCGGCCAGACCCACCTGCTGAGTGGCGTTGTCAGCCTGATGGTCTTCGCCTTTTTGACCAACCTCATCTTCGGTCAGTTCCACCCGGGATTCGTCGACCAGCCGGTGGCACACAGCCAGCAGGTCTGGAATTTCGCCGGCATGGCCCTTGCCGGACTGGCGTTTGTGCTGGCTGGCGGCTGCCCCGGCAGACAGCTCTTTCTCGCCGGGGAAGGCGATGGAGATGCGGCCATCTTCGTGCTGGGCATGATCGTCGGCGCCGGGCTCGCCCATAACTTCGGCCTGGCCAGTTCGCCCAAGGGTGTCGGCCCCCACGGCATCGCCGCTGTCATCATCGGCCTGCTGATCTGTCTGTTTATTGGCTTTACCATGCGCAAAAGAGGTGCATAAAAGAGGTGGACAATGGCGGTAACAGTCGATGCACGGGGCCTCTCCTGCCCGCAACCGGTGATCATGATCCTCGATCAGCTCAAGAAGGGCGGCGACAACGAGATTATCGTGCTGGTGGATACCGAGACCTCCAGGGAGAACGTGATTCGAGCGGTCCAGAGTCAGGGCTGCCAGGTCAACGACGTCTCACCGGCAGGACACGGGTATTGTATCGTCCTTAGCCGGGGCTGACCGTGCTCGGCTTCCTGAAGCGGAGAAAATCGAGCCCCGGGCAACAACAGCGAGGGGTATCCGCCGATCTCGGCATTCTGGTTTTCGCCAATACCACCGAGGTCATCGTCGCGGAAAGAGCCTTGAAACAGGCGGGATGGGCCGTTCGGGTCATGGGTCCACCGCCGTCGATTCAGACCGGCTGTGACCTGGTGCTCGAATTTCCGCTGCTCGAAGAGCTCAACATATTGCGGCAACTCGACGCGGCAAAGATTCCGCCTCTGCAGGTCGTACCGGTAACGGCGCCGCTGCTTGAACCCATCAGCCTGTTACAGACCAAGGATTTCGGGGCATACCTCATGGTACGGGCCGCCAATATGAAGATCACCATCGCCAAGAGCGACCGGAGAATCGTCAATATTTCCGGTGGCGGCTGCCCGGATGTACCCTATCTGGCCCGGGAGATGATCGGCAAAACCGTCGACGAGGCGCCCAGACCGCGGGCTCTGGGACACACGCTCTGTGGCTACGCCCTCGAACTGGCCCATGCGGAGTTACGGCGCCGATGATCGGCATCGTCGGCACGGTCCCCGATCTGCAGGTGCCGCTGATTGACGGCAAAGTGCGCCTGGTAAACGATCAGTTGAAGATAAAGGGGCATCACCTCACCATCGAGCGAGGCACCCCGGCGCTGATCGCCGCGGCGTTCAGGGCCTCCGCGACCATTCACGGCCCTGAGATATACGCCTTCCTGGCGGGAGACATCGGTCAAGGGGGCGGCAGCCGCAGACTCTATGAATTTCTCTGCCAGCACCTGACCGAATTCGACTTCAAGGTGCTGACCTTTCACTATCTGCTACCAGATGTCGACTGGCACAACAAGGTGCTGTTCGTGGTCGAATCGATGCGGAAACGACCACTTCTCATCGCCGACGCCGGCTTCATGTACGCCGCCAAAATGAGCGGCATGGCCGAGTCCTATGACTTTTTCACTCCGGATGCCGGCGAGTTGGCCTTTCTGGCCGACGAGATGGCCCCCATCCCTTTTACACCCGGGGCTTCCTCCTCCAGCCTGACGACAACGTTACCGATCTGATCCGCCGGGCCTACCGCCATCACAACGGCGCCCGATATCTGCTGGTCAAAGGGAAGTCCGACCATATCATCCATAACCGTCGTCTGGTGCAGCGAGTGGATACGCCCTGTGTCGAGGCCATGGAGGCGATCGGCGGCACAGGCGACACCCTGACCGGAATCCTCACCGCCCTCTGCGCTGCTGATTTCGCTCTCAACCGGGCGGCGATTCTGGCCTCGCTGACCAACTGCTGGTCCGGCCGATATGCCGCCCCGAGCCCTGCCACCCAGATCTCTGAACTGATAGATAAAATACCCCAGGCACTGAGCAAGGCTCTCCATGATCTCAATAGCCAGAGAGCGGGTTGACTGATCTTTTGGCCCTTTACATCTTCGCGAAAACGACGTTCTCCTCCATATCCTGGGCGACCACTGTGAAGAGTGATGAGAACGCCATAGGAACGACCTGCACCGGTTATCCCTCTGGTCTGCAGAGCGACCGCCGGCGAATCACCGATTACAGCTGAGAAGATGTAAACCGCCTTGCCAGGATGCCGACAGCACTTACTGTTTCTCCTGCAACAAGAGGAAGAGGAGAAACCTGATGCTACACCCCAATATGCCGTCAGTGAACGATCAGGAGGAGAGACACGTACCGGCGGGTCTCCCCCCCGTTATCGATGCCCATGTCCATGTTTTCCCAGAAAATATATTTTCTGCGGTGTGGCAATGGTTCGACCGGAATGGCTGGTGCATCAGGTACCGGCTGACCTCGTCGCAGATACTTGCGTTTCTTCTCTCCCACGGCGTAGAGCATGTCATCGCCTTTCAATATGCGCACAAACCGGGTATCGCCCATGGCTTAAACAGCTACATGGCCGAAAAATGCCGCGAGCACGACAGCAGGGTTACGGGGCTGGCCACGGTATATCCCGGTGAAGAAAACGCTGTCAACCTGTTGCAACAGGCCTTTGCCTCGGGCCTGGGCGGCCTGAAACTGCACGCCCATGTCCAATGCTTCGACATGAACAGCGATGAGCTCTACAGTCTCTACGAGTGCTGTCGGGAACATGGCAAACCAGTTGTCATGCATGTCGGCAGGGAACCGAAAAGTACCGCCTATCGCTGCGACCCTTATGAGATCTGCAGTGCGGAGAAACTGGAACGGGTCTTGCGCGATTTTCCAGATTTGAGGATATGTGTGCCTCACCTGGGCATCGACGAGACCTCAGCCTACAGACAACTCATTGAGAAATATGAAAATCTCTGGCTGGACACGACAATGGCCCTTGCCGAATATCTGCCACTCGAAGACCGAATCGACCTCAAACGCTATCGATCGGACAGGATAATGTATGGTTCAGACTTCCCCAACATCCCCTATGCCTGGGACAGGGAACTGAAAATCTTGCAAAGGGCAGACATCGCAGCCGATACGTTGGCAAAAATAACCTGCGGCAACGCGACCGGGTTTTTCGGCATCACGCAGCTGAACGCATAGACGACCTCACGGCAACCTGTATTGCAGACAGGCTCGCTTCACTGAAGATGCCTGCCATGCTGGTTAGCTCGGCAAGACGCACTGATCGAACAAAAATGGGGGGGGCCGGTGAACGATTACCAGAAAACGACCTCAAATTGTCATTCGTTTGAGTTTTCTCCATAAGGTCGACCGGCTGATACCCAGATTTTTTGCCGCATCGGTATGCTTGCCCTTACTCAGAATCATGGCCTGCCTGATACGTTCCATCTCCTCATGGCGTAACCTCGTCTCAATTTCGCTCTCATGCTGGTCCTCGAGGTGCTGCTTCACCATCTCAGGGCTGATCTTCTTTCTTTTCATCGTGGCAAGTATCCGCTCGAGAATATTCTGAAGTTCGCGGATATTGCCAGGCCAGGAATATCGTGTCAGTTCCTGCAACGCCTTCGTCGATATTTCCAGTTGGCGATTCATCCTCAGTGCATGCTTATCGAGAAAAAACCTGGCAAGTGCGACGACGTCTTCGATCCGTTCACGTAAGGGAAGAAGCTTTAACTGCAGGACATTCAGTCTATAGTACAAATCTGCTCGAAACTCATTCTCGCTGACCAGACTTTTGAGAGGTTTGTTGGTCGCCGCGATTATTCGGACATCAACCGGCGTCAGTCGATCACTGCCGAGGCGCATGACCTGTTTTTCCTGCAAGACTCTCAAGAGTTTTCCCTGGGTCATATATTTCATTTCAGCGATTTCATCTAAAAAAAGCGTTCCGCCATGCGCTATCTCGAACAGGCCCGCCTTGCCCTTCTGGCTCGCTCCGGTGAAAGCGCCTGCGACATAACCGAACAGTTCGCTTTCGAGAATCTGTTCTGGTAAGGCTGCACAATTCAAGGCGACGAAGGGCCCTTTCTTACGGAAACTGCCATTGTGGATGCTTTGGGCAAAAACCTCCTTCCCCGTACCTGTCTCTCCCAGGATGAGAATCGCTGAATCGGTAAGGGCAAAGTCCTTGGCAAGGGCGATAGACCTCTGTAATTGAGGACTGGTGCCGACAATATTATCGAAGCAGAAATTGGCGAAATGACCGGAAGCAAAGAGACGTCTTCTCACCTTCGCTTCCATCTGCTGCAGTTTCGTCACATCCTGAAAATTAATAACCGCGCCAACGACCGTATTGTTGACGCGAATGGGAACTTTGTTACAGACCACCTGTTCATTATTGATATTCAAGAGCTGGGCAAGATCCTCCTTGCCAGAGCTGAGAACCGTATGCAGTTCCAGATCCGGCCAGACTTCCTGGATCGGGCGACCCGTCACCTGGGTTGCACTCATCTGGGTCACCCGTTCGGCTACGGGGTTGAACGTATTGATACGCCCGCTCGCATTGACCGAGATAATCCCATCGTAAGCGTAGTCGAGAACGACTCTGAAAAGGTTTCCCTTGGTTTTCTCCTGCTGCCTGGCCAAGGCGATATTCTTGGCCTCTTGGGCGGCTTGCCGCATGCTCTCCGGGCTGTTTTCTATAATGGCAAATGGGATTTTGCATTTCTTCGCCACCTTACCGGTGATTGCCCCGCCAACGATGATATCGACATGATCGTTGGCGGCAGCAAGCACATTGGGCTCGACATCCCTTTCCTCCTCCAAGGGATAAAAGTTGATGGAAAGACCAAGCATCGCCCCATAGTGATCTAGACCGGATATCATTGAAGAAAAGGCCACTACCCCGATTTTCTTCCCATGTAGCTTGGCCCTTTCGATGGTCTGAAAAATATCGAGAACCGTAAAAGGAATATCCACCACTGAATATTCGGAGTTTGCCTCTTTGATCATGAATGCGGTTCTGCCACGGCTGATAAAGATTTCACACCCTTCGTTAAAAAGTTTCGCTGCCTGGTGAGCCCCTTCCTCCATCAGACCGATGACGATACGGATATCTTGATGCCTGTCCTGAAAGGCAAGCCTGGTCTGTTCCCTGAGCGACACACTCGGTAAAATACAGGCAATTTTAGTCATCTATCACTCCTTGTGCAACAATTCGAGACGTGTTGAAACAACAATGCGACAAAACTGGGCATTATGCAATTGTTTATTTCAGAATACGTTGATTTTATTTAAAATGATATTTTGGCACGGAAATAGCTAGGTAAAGATGATCCGGCCCGGAAAACACGTTTCCCGTCTCGGAAGATTGCCATCGGCCTATGCTCCGTAGTGTCAAAAGATGATGGACTCGTAAAAACCTCAAGCGTGCATACAGGATGGCTAAGTACAAAAGGTCGATATACAAGGCGCAGTGGTGTCGGTCAAGCACAGGCGCACATGTGGTACGCCGAGCATTGGCCGATCCCGCTGCAACGCAGGAGATCGACCTTTTTACGACGCCATCAAAAGATGAGCAAAAAACAATACAGTTGAGGAGGAAAATCTATGAAACGATGTAAATTTGCAGCAGTTCTGACACTTTTGCTTGTCGCAGGAGTTTTCCCACTCAGGGCGATGGGCCAAGACTATCCCAGTGATCCACTGAACTACATTCTGTGTTTCAATCCAGGTGGCGAAACGGATATCACCGCCAGGATTCAGGAAGGACCCTTGAAAAAATTCTTCCCAAAGGGGGTTGTCATTTCCTATAAGGTCGGCGGTGGTGGTTCTGTTGGCTGGTCTGAGCTGGTCAGCAGCAAACCGGATGGTTACACCATTGCCGGGTTTAACCTGCCGCATATCGTCTTGCAGCCGCTGACACGCGGCAACGCCGGATATCAGACGAACGAGCTGAAACCAATCTATTTTTTCCAGAGCACCCCAAACATTTTAGTCGTCCGCAACGACAGTGACTTCAACACCCTTCAAGATCTGATCGATTATGCAAAGGAGCATCCCGGTGTGATTACCGCTGGCGGCAGCGGCAGTAGTTCCGCCAATGAAATGGGCGTACTGTTGCTCAATAAAGCCGCGGGCATCAAGATGACCTATATCCCCTTTACCGGCTCTGGCGCGGCAACCCCAGCGTTACTCGGCGGTCATGTTGGTTCATTGATGACCTATTCGACCATGGCGGTGCAGTACAAGGAAAAATTTCGTCCCCTGGCGATCATGTCCGATGAGCGAATGGCGGTTCTGCCTGACGTACCAACATTCAAGGAACTCGGCTATGACATTGTAGAAGGTGCGTATCGTGGCGCTGCGGCCCCCCCTGCAACCCCTGATGCCCAGGTCAACTACCTGGCGGACTCCTTCGAAAAGGTCATGAAAGAACCCGAGGTGCTGAAAAAGATGGAAGAGAATGGTTTCAAGTCTGAATTTCTTGGCCCCGAGGCCTCGGCTGCCCTCATCAAGGAGAAAGTTGCAGAGTACACGACTCTCCTTGGCGAATTGGGAATGCTGAAAAAATGATAGACTCGTAAAAAGTCGAACGTTCCACCAGGATGGGCTCAGGAAAAACCCTGATATACGAGGCGTAGTGTCTCAAACGGCAATTTGGTAGTACATATGGTACAGCAAATTGTCGTTTGCGACCTACAACGAAGTAGATCTGGGTTTTTACGAGCCCATCAAAAAATAATTTTCCAACACAGCCATTCACTGCATAGGGGCCGGATCGCTCACAATCGGCCCCGGAACCACCTGCTTGAAAAGGAGATAGGGGCGTGTTTGAACATATCCTTCTCGGTTTGACCCATGTGGCGACACTCGAGAATCTGTTGCTCGTACTGCTGGGAACCGTTGCTGGCATGGTCGTTGGCTCTCTGCCGGGCCTGACCGCGACCATGGCGGTAGCGCTCCTGGTTCCTTTTACCTATACCATGAGCCCGGTCGCCGGTCTTGTTGCCCTTGGAGCAATTTACATGGGTTGCATCTATGGCGGGTGTTTCAGTGCAATCTTGATAAACACTCCAGGAACCCCGAGTTCGATCGGCACGACCTTTGACGGGTACCCCCTGGCAAAGTCCGGGAGGGGGGAGGAGGCAATCGTTTCCGCTACCGTCGGATCGGCGTTTGGTGGTGTTGTTGGGGTGCTGGCTCTCATCTTTCTGAGCCCACCCTTGGCTCAACTGGCGTTGCGTTTTGGCCCTGCCGAGTATTTCTGGGTTGGAATTTTCGGCTTAACCATCATTTCAAGCCTGGCCAAGGGATCGTTTTTGAAGGGAATAACCGGCGCGGCCTTCGGTGTTCTCATCTCGACAGTTGGCATCGCGCCGATCGGCGGTGATGTCCGTTTTACCTTTGGCAGTCCGAGTATGCAAGGCGGCTTTAACCTCATCGTCATTCTCATTGGTCTGTTCTGTGTGCCAGAGTTGCTCAGCATGGTGTTCAAGGGCGTCAAGAATCATCAGGCCATCGAATATCGACGCAGAAGCGGGGTCCTCTGGTTGACCGTACGAAAGATTCTGGCCAAGCCCATGAATTTGCTCAGGTCGTCAGTTATTGGCACGGTGATCGGCATCCTGCCTGGCGCTGGAGGAAACATTGCCAATCTGGTGGCCTACAACGAGGCCAAACGATCTTCCAAGGAACCTGAATCGTTCGGGAAGGGAAATATTGAAGGTGTTGTCGCCACAGAAGCCGCCAACAACGCTGTCGTTGGCGGCGGCATGATTCCCCTGGTCACCCTCGGGATCCCTGGCGCTCCGCCCGACGCCATCATCTATGGCGTATTGATGATGCAGGGTTTGCGACCCGGTCCGGAACTCTTTGCCGAGCGTGCCGATATCACCTACACCTTTATGCTTGCCCTAGGCCTGTCCGCCCTGGTGATGATCCCTGTTGGCCTGTGGGGCGGTCGTCTTCTCAGCCGTTTCGTCAGCACCCTGCCACCGAAATTCCTTGTCCCCGGTATCGCCATTCTTACCATCATCGGCTCCTATGCCATTCGGAGTAATTATACCGATGTCATCCTGATGCTCTCCTTTGGTCTGGTTGGCTTTGCTCTGCGGTATCTCGGCTTCCATGGTGCGCCCATTGTCCTGGGACTGATTCTTGGCCCGATAATGGAGGAAGGATTGGTGCAATCATACCTGATGGGACAAGGCTATTCCTGGCCCTATACGACGCTGTTTGTCAATCCACTTTCCTGGATTCTGATCGCCATGTCAGCATTTTCCCTGCTCTGGCCATATTTTGGCAAGCTCTCGGGATTACTGAACAAATTAGCTGGCAATCACAATCTCAACAGCAACTCGACAGAGAAAAGAGGCTGATTATGAATACAAAAATGCGTGACCTTTTAGGCTCTGCCTTCATGCTCGTTTTTGTTGTGTCTCTTTTTGCCCAACGTGATTTCACCACGCCTTTCGGGGGTATCTTCCCAGACATCTGGATGGGTATTCTGGTGGCGTTGGTGGCTATAACGATCCTCTTGACCTGGAGCCCCTGGAGTGCGCTACAGGCTGACGACGAGAAGAAGGAAACCGCGACGAGGGGCCATTGGTTTGATATGGTCGTGGTCGGGGCCATCCTCCTTGGCTGGGCCTTTTTGTTGCGCTATCTCGGGTTTCTGGCCACAGGTATTCTTGGGTTCGGCAGTATTTCCTGGTTTCTCAATGACCGTCGTAATTCTGTTCGCGGCTTTTTGGAGAGTATGCTCATCGGGGTGGCAATGGTCGCGGTGTTGATCCTGGTCTTTCAGTATGGCCTGAAGGTACCGCTCCCCAAGGGGAATGTCTTCAATTGATGATGACTCGTAAAAACCCAGATCTACTTCGTTGTAGGTCACAAACGACAATCCGCTGTACCATATGTACTACCAGATTGCCATTTGAGACACTACGCCTCGTATATCAGGGTTTTTCCTGAGCCCATCTCGGCCGAACATTCGACTTTTTACGACGCCATCAATTGATGATACTCTCGTAAATTAAAACGTGTCTGTACTTCAGGAGGTCGAGTTGTGAAAAAATTTACCATTGCATCCATCCCCGGAGACGGCATCGGCAAGGAAACCGTGGCAGCTGGTCGCGAGGTGCTGGATACCGTGTGTGACGTTCATGGTGGCATTACCCTGGAATATCTCGATATAGATTGGAGCTGCGAGCATTACCAGCGGCACGGGCAGATGATGCCGGACGACGGTCTGGATATGCTACGTCCCTGTGACGCTATTTACCTGGGGGCCGTGGGCTATCCCGGGGTGCCTGATCATGTCTCGCTCTGGGGTCTGCTGTTGCCAATCAGGAGAAATTTCCAGCAATACATCAATCTGCGGCCGGTACAATTGATGCGAGGGGTGAAGACGCCTTTGGCTGATCGCCATCCAGGGGATATCGACTTCTATGTCGTGCGCGAGAACAACGAAGGCGAATACTCCAACATGGGCGGCCGGCTCTATCAGGGCACCGCGGAAGAGGTCGTTGTCCAGAATACGGTGTTCACTCGTCACGGTGTTGAGCGAGTGATACGCTATGCGTTTGAACTCGCGGTGAAAACTGGACGAAAAAGAGTGAGTTCGGCGACAAAATCAAATGGCATTAACTTTACCATGCCCTTCTGGGATGAAGTCTTTGCCAAGATCAGTGCGGAATACCCCCAGATCGTCTGCAACCAGTTTCATATCGATGCACTCTGTGCCCGTTTTGTCACCCATCCGAATGAGTTCGATGTCGTCGTCGCCAGTAATCTCTTCGGCGATATTCTTACCGACCTTGGCCCGGCCATTGCCGGCAGTATCGGCATCGCACCATCGGCCAATATCAATCCATCCAAAGAGTTTCCCTCGATGTTTGAACCTGTACACGGCTCGGCTCCGGATATTGCCGGCAAGGGAATTGCCAACCCCATGGGCCAGATCTGGTGCGGAGCGATGATGTTTGAGCACCTCGGCTTTGCCGATTGCGGTGAACTGATGATGCGCGCTTTAACCGATACCCTTGCTGCCGGGACAACGACGGCCGATATTGGCGGAAGTGCCAATACAGCGGAGGTCACCGAAGCCGTATGTCAGCGGGTCAGGAACCTGGCAGGGGGGCTGGCGCGCTGAGCGTGTGCTGCACGACACGTCGGAACAAGCCACACTGGACAAAAGACGTTTTTCCGTATGGCCCGGGAGCTTCGCGATTTGCCTGCCGGTAAACGGATTGCTATGGGGACCGAAAGGATGCGGGTATTCCCGTGAACGACACAGAAGAGTAGAGGGAGGAGTCCATTGCCAACAGAACCTGTCACCACCCCGACTTGGCTTATCGACTGGATGGAAGTACAAAAAATTTCTCTATGGGGCACGGCGGACCTGCGGAATTTCTCCACCCCTTTGGATCAGACCGGGAAACACTACCCACGCGCCATCTCTTTTGTCGTCCCGCTCAACCCCCAGATAATGGACAGTATCCAGCAGGGGCCTAACCAAGCCTATGCGGATGAGTATGCCAGAGTGAACAATCATATCAATGCGCTATCGACCGCACTGGCGAGAGAATGCCACGCCAGAGGTTTTCAAGCCCTGGCGCTCGCGGCATCAGTCCGTTCAGACCCTGTGAACATCAAGGGCGATTTCCCCCACAAGACGGCGGCGACCCAGGCGGGATTGGGTTGGATAGGGCGTCATTGCCAACTCATTACACGCCCTTATGGTTCATGGGTCCGGTTGGGAACAGTTTTTACCGACATCGAACTTCTCTGCGGACCGCCAACAACAAAAAGCTTCTGCGGCAGTTGCATGGCCTGTGTCGAGGCCTGTCCTGCACAGGCACTGCAAGGCAACGCTTGGTATCCGGGCTTGGCGCGAGAGGAGATATTGGATGTGCGAGCATGTGATCTCTGGAAGAAGAAACATTATTTTCAATATCATAAAGGACATAACTGCGGAATCTGTTCAGCCGTCTGCCCGTATGGTCGACGAGTGTTGAAACAAGTCCAGTAGTGCATTGCGTGTATGTAGAACCAACCGCTTTATGCGAACCCGCCTGAAGTTGTCGGTGAAAACCCCAGATCAAAGACTGACTACTGTGTGGTAATCGTATGGGCCCACCTCTGTGGTGGAGAAGGATCAGACCAGGAGATTGTTATGAAAATTGTCGATATTCGTGAAACGACCAAACCAATTGCCTCCCCGATTCGTAATGCTTTCATTGATTTCAGCAAGATGACGCTGAGTCTGGTGGCGGTGGTCACCGATGTCATTCGCGAGGGCAGACCCGTTGTCGGTTACGGCTTCAATTCCAACGGGCGCTATGGCCAGGGTTGCCTTATCCGGGAGCGTTTTCGGCCACGGGTTCTCGAGGCAGACCCTGCGTCTTTGCTGGACCCGAATTGGGACAACCTCGATCCGGGACGAATCTGGGATTGCCTGATGACCAACGAAAAGCCGGGTGGCCATGGCGAACGTTCGGTCGCCGTGGGGACCATAGACATGGCTGTTTGGGATGCCGTGGCTAAAATCGAGGAAAAGCCGCTTTTTCGCCTGCTCGCCGAACGCTATGGCGATGACCAGCCACAGCCTCAAGTCTTCGTCTATGCAGCTGGCGGCTACTATTATCCCGGCAAGGATCATACCGCCTTGCAAGATGAGATGAAAAGCTATATTGCGCGAGGCTACAACGTCGTCAAGATGAAGATCGGCGGGGTACCCCTCAGCGAGGATCTGGCGAGAATCGAGGCGGTATTGAAGGTGCTGCGACCTGGACAGCGGCTGGCCGTGGATGCCAACGGCCGCTTTGACCAGCACACCGCCATTGAATATGCCAAAGCGCTACGCGCTTATGAGCTGTTCTGGTACGAGGAGGCAGGGGACCCCCTTGACTTCGAGCTTCAGGCCAGCCTTGCCGACCATTATCCCAACAGTATGGCGACAGGGGAAAACCTGTTCTCAATGCAGGATGCCCGTAATCTCATCCGCTACGGAGGGATGCGTTGCGACCGCGACTGGCTGCAGTTTGACTGTGCCCTGAGCTATGGCCTGGTCGAATACCTGCGGACACTCGACATGCTCAAGGATTACGGCTGGTCACCCCGACGTTGTATTCCCCACGGAGGCCATCAGATGTCCTTAAATATCGCCGCTGGTCTCGGCCTTGGTGGCAATGAATCCTATCCCGACCTCTTCCAGCCGTTTGGCGGTTTCCCCGATGGTGTGGAGGTTGAGGATGGCTATGTCACCTTGCCCGAGCTGCCGGGAATCGGTTTTGAGGGAAAAGGGGAGCTGTATCGCCAGATGCGGGCATTGGCTTAACCGCTGACTCTTGCTCGACAAAGCAGACCAGAATTACAGGAACACTCTATGCAACATGATCAAGCCGTTGCGGCCATGACCGATATCGTGGCTCAATTTACCGATTACATAGGAAAACATCTGCCAGACGATATCATGGCTAAGCTTCGCGAGCTTCGTTCTGCCGAGGAGAGTCCGTTAGCCATGGTCGTCTACGATTCCATGTTTGAAAATCTCGCCAAGGCAGATCAACTCAATCGCCCCTGCTGCCAGGATACCGGGGTAATTCAATTCTTTTTGCGAGCCGGTGCGAACTTCCCTCTACTCTCCGACATCAGACAGATTCTCGATGCGGCGGTACGAAGAGCGACCATGGCTGCCCCGCTCAGACACAATGCCGTGGAGATTTTTATCGAGAAGAATACCGGCGACAATACCGGTGATCGTATTCCTTGGATTGACTGGGAAATCGTTCCCCATGATTCCAGTATCACACTTGAGGTGTATATGGCCGGCGGCGGCTGCAGCCTGCCGGGACAGGGGAAAACCCTTATGCCTGCGGCAGGTTACGAAGGGGTGACCGAGTTTGTGTTCGATGTCATGACCTCCTATGGCGTCAATGCATGCCCCCCGTTGCTGGTTGGCATCGGCATCGGTGGCTCGATAGACGTGGCGGCAAACCTCTCGAAGAAAGCGTTGTTCAGGCCTATTGGTTCCCGCAGCGACGATGTAAGGGGAGCGGAGATGGAAGCGCTGATAGAAAAGGGGTTAAACGATATTGGTCTCGGGCCACAGGGACTATCCGGCAAAAACTCGGTTATGGGGGTGCATATCGAAAAGGCGGCCCGCCATCCATCGACTATCAGTGTTGCCGTCTCGACCGGGTGCTGGGCACATCGCCGCGGGACTCTTCGTATTCAGAACGACATGAGTTACGAAATACTCTCGCACAGGGGGGTTGTGCTATGAAAAAAAAGCTGAAAACGCCAATTCAGGCCCAAGACATTGAACAGCTCCATGTTGGCGACATAGTTTTTCTCGATGGGTATCTGATAACGTGTCGAGATATGGCCCATAGAAGGCTGATCGATCTGGGCATCCAGCTGCCGGTCGATCTCGAAGGCATGGCCATCCTGCATGCCGGTCCGATAGTGACGAAAGAGGATGATGGCTGGAAAATAGTTTCCATCGGTCCAACAACCAGCATGAGAATGGAGGTTCATGAAAAAGAGTTCATCAAGCAGACCGGCGTGAAGCTGATCGTCGGCAAAGGCGGCATGGGGCCTGAAACAGTCGAGGGCTGCAGAACTCACAAGGCCGTTCATGCCGTTTTTCCAGGAGGTTGCGCCGTGCTTGCCGCAAGTAGAGTGGAAAAAATCGAGCGAGTAGAATGGACTGATCTGGGCATGCCTGAAGCTTTATGGGTATGCCGGGTAAGGGATTTTGGTCCCTTGATCATTTCCATCGATACGCAAGGAAACAATCTGTTCGAGCAAAACAAGGCAGAATTTAACGCAAGAAAGATTCCGGTCGTAGAATCGATATCACAACAGGTGAGATTTATTAAATAGCGTCCATCCAGAAAGACGATTTTTTTTGTCTCAATGCATATTCCAGACGATTCCGGTGAAGGAAGGGAATAGATAAATAAGGCGAAGCATAAAACAAGAGTGATGAAAATATTGTAACCGTTCACCAGCACCCCATTTTCGCCCGATCAGGCCTCATTGCATAGCCAACTATAGCTATGCGCCCTGCTTGAGCGAACCTGGTGCACTGGATGAGGTAAAATGAGAAGGCTAGTTCTCCCCCGAGCTATGATATATTCACGCTCAACCTTAATTTAACGCAGTCACAATGCTGCAAAAAAGGAGGAGAACTAGCCGTGAATAACATAACAATCGGAATGGACCTTGGCGACAAGAATAATGCT
>JBKEBZ010000003.1:0-42325 GCA_047973425.1 Desulfopila sp. | reverse complement strand
TGTTTGCGGAGCGTTTCCACCGGGAGATCGACAAGGATATGTTGCCGGAACAGGCCGGCCCATGAATCCTCCAACTCGCTTCTCCTCTTGGGGCCGAGATGCCCCCAGGGATCGAAAATGTTATGCTGTTTGTGATTTTTCACGTGAAACATTGCCGCCCCTCTCATTTAGTTGAAATAACAAAGGAAATATAGCAGAAAGGGCAAGTTTTGGCAATGGGAAAGTTCACTTTTATCTCACAAAATTAGTTACTTGGCTGGGAAGAGGTTTTTACGAGTCCATCAGTATTGATGGACTCGTAAAAACCTAAAACATGCACGTAAGATGGCTAAGTACAAAAGTCCGATATACAAGGCGCAGTGGTGTCGGCCAAGCGGAGGCGTACATGTGGTACGTCGAGCATTGGCTGATCCCGCTGCAACGCAGGAGATCGGACTTTTTACGACGCCATCAGTATTTCTTCTCTGTTTTCCGTCATTGTCATTGCAGAGTCTCTCAGCCGACACAGCCAAGGCTCGGGTTCTGGACGACAATGGTTCGTCGTCGCCGTTTCTTCCTGACCTCGCAGAGCAGGGTCTTGTAGATCGGAAATCCCGAGATCGGGTCGAATTGCTCGAGGTCGGTAAGGGCATTGACGTTGGCCCGACGCCAGCTTTCGGTGCCGAGCGGTCCCCCTCCACCGGCAGGAGCGTAGACGAAGCCCGCCATGATGTCGTCGGTGATGTCGACCCGCATCTCCACATTGGCCCGAACCGTCTTGATCACCACCAGGTCGCCGGCGACGAGCCCGCGTTCTTTGGCATCCTGGGGGTTCATCTGCACCATCGGGTCTGGGTAGCGCTCGATAAAGTCAGGGATGGCCCGCAGACACGACTTCATATCCGGCTTGAACGGGCCGGTACCGAGTACCAGCGGAAAGCGCGCGCTCAATTGCGGTTGACTGACCGGGGTCTCGAACGACTCCTGGTATTCCGGCAGGCTGTCGTAGCCCATTTCTGCCAGCAGGGTCGAGCCGATTTCGAACTTGCCGGAGGGGGTGGCAAAACCCGGTTTGCCGTCTTGCCGCAACAGCCCCTTTTCCCACTTCCGGTACACCATCGGCTCGGCCTTTAAGCGAACGGTATGGTGCGGAGCCTCCTCCAGTTGCCGACGGGTTATCCCGGTTCCGGTGAGCACCCGATCGAGAAGAGCCATTTCCGAGCGAGGAAACTGCTCGGCATAACCAAGCTTTTCAGCCAGCTCGACGAGTATGGTGAAAGACGGCTTGCTGTCGCCCACCGGCTCGATCAGCTTTTCCCTCAGCCGGATGGCGTTGCCATAAAAACAGTAGGATTCCTGCTCGAACGAGGTCGATGCGGGCAGGACGACGTCGGCCCAGGCCGCATCCCTGGTGAGCTGCCGATCGATGCAGACCATGAAATCCAGAGCATCGAAGGCCTTCTGCCAGAGCACCGGGTTGGGCCATGAGGTGAGAATGGAGGCACCGAGAACGAGCAGCCCATGGATTTTGTACGGATCGCTCTCCAGTATAGCCCGGGGGAGCCGGTTGGCGTGCGGTTCGCCGCCGCAGAAGTGGGCATAGACCGGAAAATGGCCCGCGCCGATAGATCTCTCAAAACCCGGGCTGGCCAGCTGATGATCGCGGTTGAGCTGTATCTGGTTGTGCGGATGGACGAAGCAGCGCCCACCCTCTACGTCGAGTTGACCAGCCAGCGCCCAGAGCACCATTACCGCCCGGATGTTCTGGACCCCGGACCTGGTATATTCCAGGCCGGTATACATCACATAGCTGGCGCCTTCGGCATCGGCTATCTCCCGGGCCAGGCTGTCGATGGTCGATGCCGGAATCCCGGTGATAGCCGCCACTGTTGCCGGCGGAAAGGCCTGTACATAGTCGACGAACTCGTCGTAGCCCTGCGTCCATTCATCGACAAAGGCCTGGTCAATCCAGCCGTCCCGGATCAGGATATGGGACAAACCCAGCGCCAGGGCGCCGTCTGTACCGGGACGGATCGGGATCCACTGGCTGTCCGGCAGCTTGGCGGCGGCGGTGCGCCGGGGGTCGATAACGATAATCCGGGCGCCTTCGTTGGCCGCCCGGGCCAGCCTGGTGAACATCTCCGGCGGGGTGGAGGTCGAAGGATCGGTGCCCCAGACGACGATCAGATCGGAATTGTCGACATCGGAGAACATCTCGGTATGCAGGCAACCGACGGTCACCTTGGGGGCCAGCACCCCCAGCGAGGTGTAACAGGGCGCGCCAACACCGAAGGTGTTGGGCGACCCAAAAGGAAAGAGAATACTCGAGGCCAGATAGATCTCTGAGCCGCCGAGTTGGAAGGCGTCCTTGAAGGCCCGCTCATACGAGCCGGTTCCGGCATAAAAGCCAAAAGATTCCGGGCCGAAATCGGCGCTGATAGCCTTCATTTTCCCGGCAACGAGCGAATAGGCCTCGTCCCAGGAGATGGGTTCGAAATCGAGTTTGCCCTTGGGGCCTTTTCGTTTCAAAGGTTGTCGGATACGGTCTTCCGAATAGATGATCTGCCTGGCGCTGGCGGCCATGGGGCAGAGCACCTTGCCAAGTGGCGCATCCGGGTCGGGAGTCAGACGGTCGATCCTGCCCGATTCGTCATAATGAACAGTCACCCCACAACCGGGGCTGTGAAAACAGATGCCACATATCCCTTGTCTTTGCGTTACCAAACCTTGACCTCCTTTACAGCTCTCGCTGGGCTATCACGAACTGAGAGGTGATATGCTCCCAGAGATTTCTGGTCTTGCGGATTTTCCATAGCACCTCGCCAGTATCCCGCACCTTGAAGCCCGGCGCGAAGATTCCCGCCGGATCCTGGAGGATCCGGCGGATATTGTCGATGCCAAACCCTTTGTACGGTCCCTCGTTTGTGCCACCGAGCCAGAGTTCAACAGCACTGACCGATTCATCCCAGGAAAAGGGGTCCGAGAACAGTAACTGGTTGTGCTGCGGGGTCATGATCCGGTTGGCCTCGCTCAGGTGCCCGGCGGGATCGGGTACTTTCTCGAGGATATTGACTGAACTGACGGTGACGAAACTGCTGGTGCGAAAGGGCAGAGCCATGGCATCGGCGACGATGAACTCGGTATCGGCAAAGGAAAAGCCGCGATCGAGGGTGCAGCTGCGTGTTTCGGTGATCCTGCCTTCGATGATCATCTCGAACTCGAGGGTTTGCCGGGCGGCCAGTTCCCGGGCAGCGGCGATAAATGAGCGCGAGGTATCGATTCCGACCGCCCGGCCGTGTTTTCTGCTCATCTCGAAGGTGAGCCGGCCGACCGAACAGCCGATATCAAGGGCCCAGCCGTCTCTGGCCACAAAGGTATCCGCCCATTTTCTGTAGGCGTCTGTCGCCTCCGGACCATTGAAGAACTCCGAGAAATGACTCCAGAGATAGGAGGAGAGCATGCCATACGAGCCGTAACCGGTGGCCTCGCTGGTGAGCGGCAGGGTTTTCTCGGGAACGATGACCGCCACCCCATCCACGATCGGGTGGCGCCTGCCACACTCGGGGCAGATGAGCTGTCCTGCCATGATTTCTTCGTCGTTTTCCTTCTGACTGTTGACTGTCAACGGAATTTCCTGATTGAGGCATTCCGGGCAGATCAACTTTTCTATCAGCCATTTTTTCATCTCGGCTCCTCGGTATTCATCCTGGCGCGAGACCGAGGTGGTCATTGGCGGCATGCCGCATCTTTCATGGGCTGCTGCAGGTCTTGCGCGCATTTTTAAAAACGACGCAACCGTTCACCAGCATCACATGTTCGCCTGACCAGACCGCTTTACCGCGTCAATCCGAGCAAAACCATCTACGCATACGAGCTTTGAGCACTGGGGAACAGTTACAGTCCGGGGGTTACCGACCTTCCCCTGCGACCTGGTAAGTGCCGAGAAAAAGCCGGGTCAAGAACGCCAGATCCATCGCTCTGCGGATGTCTTTACCCGGGGGAGGCAGCCCTCGCCCCGACCTCAAACGGGGGCCATCTCTGGCAGGATGGCTATGCGATCCTAACATCTTTTCAGCAAAGACGCATAGTTTGTTCAGAAATACCTTCGATGGACTCAGAAGGTGCACAATGCTCCAGAAAATCACACAGCTTTCAGCCACATCAGTTCCCGTTCCGCAACAGGCGCACATCACCGTTCATCGCAGGAGAGCGTTTGCAGATGAGGACAGGTGATCACATTCTCCCGACCATCCCAGGAGCCGAGGTAGGGTTTGAGTCGTTCATCGGTAAAGCCCTGAATGCACATGCCATCGACGGCAATCAGCGGTCGCTTGATGAGAATGGGATCTTCGACCATCATCGTCACCGCCTGGTCGAACGAGAGGTCCGCTGGACGGATATCCCCTCTTTTTATCGCCGGAGCCGTTTCATTCATCATCTCCTGGGGCGACCTCCCTGCCACGAAATGCAGCAATGCCTCCCTGCTCCAGGGATGAGAAAGGATATCGATGCAGTTGAGTTTGTTGCCGGCCGCCTGAAGAATACGTTTTTGTTTCTCTCCATTTATACAGCCAGGTTTTTCATAAAAATCCATTTCCTACTCCTTATCGTCGGATAAACCAGCGAAGTGGGCCCAGAGCTTTCCCAAGCCACAACGATGACACCACTACGCTGGTATGAAACGCTTTGGCCCGACAAGAAGAGTATTCATGCAACCGGTTACAGATGAAATCAGCAGAGCAGAGTCGTGGTTCACACACAGAGATCCGACAACACCAGTTCGCTGATAGCTCCATGCCAACTGCAGGCACCACAGAAGATCCGGTTCGGATCGATCGCCGACTCCACCGCCATGGGATCATGGGGTGAAGCCACCAGGAAATGCCCCTCTTCATCGACATGAAAAACGACCTTGTTTTCACCTCTTGCGGAAAGAAAGTATCTGGAACCGCAGAACGGGCAAACTTTTCCGGCCATAGCGTCTCCTTCTCTTCTTCATCATCGTGTTTATCGTAGGTACTCTCTACCCTTCTTTGACACCGCAGGTTCTCACCGCTTGGATTCCGGCCCAATCGTAGTAGCTGTTGATGGTCCTGTTCCCCTCCTCTTCGGTGATGCGGACAAAGGCATCACCGAGAAACAGCACCGCCCGCTCATACGTTTTCCCTTCATTTATCTGTAATGACACGCCGTTGCGCAACTTTCGGGACAAGGTTCCATGTACCGGCATAGAGGCGTATTCAAATATCTTCTCCCATGTTTCCTTCATAACCTGCTTCTCCTCGATGTATTCTGGGTGGTATGGCTCAAACTCTCCGCAACCAGCAAAACTGGACCAGCAAGCCTCAGCTGCAATGGACCAAGAAACTGCCCGGCCCGGTAAGAGAAATCTCCTCACTGACCAGTTTCGAACAAACCAGCAAAGCTGGACCAGAAAGCCTCAGCTGCAATGGACAATGAAACTCCGCGCCCCGACAAGATGGTTGCTCGTGCTGATGCGTTTCATATAAACCAGCATGGCTGGACCAGGTAGCCTCAGCCACAACGAACCATGAAACTCCTCGACGCGGTAACAGCGTTTTCCGTGCTGATGAGTTTCATATAAATGCGATGAGCAATTTCCGCTCCAGCACGAGCACCTAGGGGAAACAATATTTAACTGTTCGAAACATATGGATTTTCAACACAAGAAAACCGAAAAAACGAGGAGTGAGGCATTACAGCCTGTCTGGAGATTTCTTTCAATTATGAAGAAAATCAGACCATTTGGAAGGAGGGGCCGACAGCAACGACGGTCACCGCAATTGCCGGCAAGCCGGCACCGCTGGCAGGGCAATCCGCCCCTGCCGTTCAACGCAGAGCCTGCCGGATTGCAGGTTGACCACCGTCGAGCCCGGGCCATCATCAGCCGGCCCGACGTCGACAACGACATCGATTCTATCGCCAAAGACCTCACGAATCCGTGCGGCACTCCTGGCCGGTTCCCGGGCGGACAGATTGGCACTGGTAGCGGTAATTGCGCTGCCCAGCTGATCGATTATCCGCCGGGCGACAGGATGGGAGGTGAGACGAACACCGATGGTGCCGCTTCCCCCGGTAAGCAGCGGTGAAATCTGGTCTTGCGCGGGAAAGATCAGGGTCAACGGCCCGGGCCAGAAGCGCTCCATCAAGCTCAGATATTGGCTGGGGATCTCTTTGACCAGGCGGTCCAGCTGGTTCATCGCGGAGATGAGCAGCAGGATCGGCTTGTGGCATGGCCGTTTTTTCAGGGCAAACAGGCCCATGATCGCCGACTCGTTAGCGGGGTCAACCGCCAGGCCATAATAGGTTTCGGTCGGGACGGCCACAATCCCCCCCGACCGGATCGCGGCAACACCCTGGCCTATCGCCGTCGACACGTCGTGGGAGAAGCCGTCAGTATTCTTCAACGCGTTTCGCCTTTTCTTCGACGTCTTTCACCATCTTTTCCCTGAACTTCACCAGTCGAGCCGCCAACTCTGGGTCACCGAGAGCCAGAATCCTGGCGGCCAGCACACCGCTGTTTTTCGCCCCGGCCTTACCGATCCCCATGGTCGCCACAGGAATACCGGGGGGCATCTGCACCGTCGCCAGCAGAGCATCCATGCCCTGCAGCGACGAACCGTCGAGAGGCACTCCTATTACCGGCAAGTCGGTGTGTGCAGAAACCACGCCGGCGAGATGAGCGGCCATTCCGGCCCCGGCTATCAGGATTTTCACCCCCCGCTCCTGGGCGGTCCGGGCATAGGTCATGGCCTTTTCCGGGGTCCGGTGGGCCGAGGCCACGGTCATCTCGTAGCCGATCTCCATCTCTTTGAAAAAATCGGCACAGGCCTTCATCACCGGCAGATCCGAGTCACTACCCATCAGGATGCCGACCAGGGGCCGTCGCCCCGCCCGCGCCAGTCTCCGGATCGCCTTTGCCCCGATATCCTGACGATAATAGCAGCCTTCCCAGGATATACACCGCACCGCCTCATAGGCGCCATCGATGGCTCCCTGCAGATCGTCGCCACAGGCCGTGACCCCCAGAACCCTGCCGCCATCGGTGACGGTTTTTCCTCCCTTTCTGGCTGCGCCGGCGAAAAAGACTTCAACTCCGGCCACCTTGGTCGCCTTTGCTATCCCGCTAATCACCAGTCCCTTGGGGTAGCTGCCCGGGTAGCCTCCTGCGGCCATCACCACGCAGACTGTCGGCCGCGGGTCGATTCTCATGGTGATGGAGGCGAGTTTACCGTCAATGGCCGCTTCAAAAATATCGATGATATCAGTTTTGAGCCGCATCAATAACGGCTGGGCCTCCGGGTCGCCGAACCGGCAATTGAACTCCAGCACCTTGATGGAATCACCGTCAATCATCAGCCCGGCATAGAGCATCCCCTTGAAGGGTCGCCCCTCCCTGGCCATGCCCTCCACCGTGGGTCGCATGATATGCTCCATCACATAGGCCTCTATCTCGGCGGTAACCACCGGAGCGGGCGAATAGGCGCCCATGCCACCAGTGTTGGGGCCCTTGTCGTTGTCGTATATCGCCTTGTGGTCCTGTGAAGATGGCAGCGGCAGCACGGTCTTGCCATCGGTAAAGGCAATAAACGAGGCCTCTTCGCCGGTAAGGCACTCCTCGATGACCACGGTTTTACCGGCGCTGCCAAAGACCTTTTCGGTGAGGATCGTATCCACCGCCTCCTTGGCCTCCTCGATTGTCGTCGCGACAATCACCCCCTTGCCCGCGGCCAGTCCATCGGCCTTGACGACAATCGGCGCCCCGCACCGTTCGATATACGATTTTGCCTTGCGGCTCTCGGTAAAGACCTGAAACCGGGCGGTGGGAATGTCGTATTTGGCCAGAAACTCCTTGGTGAAGACCTTACTGCCCTCCAGAATCGAGGCGGCCTTGGTCGGACCGAATATCCGCAGATCGTGATTTTCAAAAAGATCCACTATACCGGCGACCAGCGAAGACTCTGGCCCGACAATGGTCAGGTCAATTTTTTTTGCCTGGGCAAATTCGAGAAGTTTCTTGATATCGGTCGCCCCGATATCGATACACTTGGCCAACCCCTCCATGCCACCATTGCCAGGGGCACAGTAAATTTTTTCAACGCGCGGACTTTGCGCTATTTTCCAGACCAGGGCATGCTCCCTGCCTCCCGATCCAACGACGAGTACTTTCATATCGGTCACTCCAGTGTAAAAATAGTAGAGGCAATCGTTTCGTTTCTATTTGCCAGACCGCCATGCCGGCATTTGTTCGTTGACAAATAGAGGTTGAGTCATTAATGAATGAATAGCCATTCAGCACAATATTCGAGAATCAAAAGAGAAACAGCACGTGTCCAGATCACGCTCAGCACACATATGAAAGCAGTCGATAAGCACACCCGGATAATAACCGCTGCAACCAAGGTTTTTGCCAAAAAAGGCTTTTTCACGGCCAGGATATCTGATATCGCCAAGGAGGCCAGAGTCGCCGACGGCACTATCTATCTTTACTTCAACAATAAATTTGACATCTTGATCTCGGTCTTCGAAGAAGAGATCGGCAAACTCGTCGTTCAGGCCAAAAAGGCCCTCGAAAAGGAAACAGACCCCTTACGCATGCTCGAGATATTCGCCCTCAGGCACCTCGGGGCCATGAAAAAGAACAAAAATCTCGCAGAGGTCATCCAGGTGGAACTGCGCCAGACCAACAAGACCATCAGGGATTACCGCAACTCCACCTTCACTGAATACCTCGATATCGTGGCCGATATCATCCGCTCCGGACAGCGCCAGCAGGTATTTCACCAGGATATCAATCCTGAACTGGCCAAAAGAATCTTCTTTGGTTCCCTCGACGAGGTCTCCCGGGTCTGGAATATCTCCCTTGAGACCCATTATACGGTTGAAGATATCACCAACCAGATACTGCGCATATTTTTTGACGGCCTGAAAAACGAGCCGACATCGTAACCATTACCGAACGGCGAACACGGCAGCCGGTCGGCCCGCCACAACGCGCGCCTGCCTCAGGAAAAAGAAGACTTCGCAATCCCCATCAGTTCAAATTCTCGTTTACCTCCCGGGGTAACGACGAGAATTTCATCGCCGACTTCCTTGCCGAGAATCGATCGACCCAGCGGTGATACCACCGAAATGGAGCCTTTTTTCACATCCGACTCTTCGGGACCGAGAAGCTGATAGGTCATTTCTTCATCGCTGTTAAGGTCTAAAAGAGTCACCACCGTACCGAACACCACCCTGTCGATATTGACCTGCGAGCAGTCGATAACCTCCGCCCGTGATAACTTATCCCTGAGCTCGAGTATCCGTCCCTCGACATGCCCCTGTCGTTCCTTGGCGGCATGGTATTCGGCATTCTCCTTGAGATCGCCATGCTCTCGAGCCACCTCGATGGCCTTGACCACCTCGAGGCGATCGACCTTCTCCAACCGGCCCAGCTCTTCTTTGAGCCGTTGAAAACCAGCCTTTGATATCGGGATACGTTCAACCATCATTTTTCTCCACAAAAAAAATCCTGCCAGGCTATCCTCCCTGAGCAGGAAAACAATAGGTGTCGCTGGGAATTTACCAACGGTACATAAGTGAGATAGCGGCACTCTTTTCGCGATAGTCGCCGCTTTCGGTATAAAACAGATTACCTTTTACTAGGAAGTTGCCGCCGATTTCAAGAAAAATATCGGCCTCGCCAGCAACAAGGATATCACCGGTCGATTCATGACCGACCGCCAGGTCGGCCGAAACGGAACTCGGGGGCCGTTCCTGGCCCTCTTCCAGTTGAAAGAGCCGGTGCACCCTGAGCGATACGGTCTGCCGGGAATAGTTTTCGGGGCTCCAGTAGGGCAGGACCTGTCGCGTCACCTGATGGGCGCCGGCATCGATGGTCCTGGTATCGTCCTCACTGTTGTCGAATTGCTCATAACTTCCTGTTATTTCATAGGTGGTCAGTTCGTCGTAGATCGCATAAGAAGACCACAGATAGACCCGACTCTCCCTGTTTTCTCCCTCGTACCAACGACGCTGGTACTCCACCCCCAGATTGAAGCCAGAGGTGGAATCCACCGCCAGGCCAGCGACGAAACCGTTATAGGTGAGCCCCCGGTGGACCGCCTCCAGGGTATCGTCAATCCGAACCCGATCATATTCCACATAGCCGGAAAACAGCTGATCGAGTTTGCGGTTCAGCCGGATCGAATAGTCGACTGTCGAGTCACTGCTGCCATCGAGTACCTCCAGACCGGAACCGAACTCGACAGAGGTCTTGTCATTGAAGGTATAACTCCCCGAGGCCGACAGCGACCGTCCATCGATATGCTTCCCCTTGCCGTGATGGGGGGCATAGAACAGTTCGGCGAATCCCACATTGAAGCTGCTGTTCATGCTGGGATAATACTGAAATGTTCCACCGACACTGTTCTTCTTGAGATTGACCTGCCCCTCTCTGCCATGCTTGGCGCGGTATTCGGCATCAAGAGAGACTATCGGCGCCCTGGCGATCCTGTTCCGGCGAATGGACTCCTCCAGTTCAGGGGGCCGCTCACCTCGCTTTTCCAGATAGCTGTACACCTTCGCCTGCTTGTTGTATTCACCGAGCCGTTCATAGATCCTGGCCAGATCCTTGAGCCCTTCGGTCGACTGGGCCTGGTCAATTTCCCTGCTGTATTGTTTCTCCGCTATCCTATACTGGTTCTCCTCGAGCGCCTTGCGGGCCAGATACTCATGACCGATGGTTTCCTGCCAGCGGTATTGTTCATAGAGATCGGCCGCCACCGCCCCTGCCGGCGTATGCCGGTTGGCCAGAAACCCCTCAGCCCCTGACAGCCTCGTCAACATATCAAGCGAGTCAGGCTCGTCATAACGGAACATGGCCCAGAAGGCGGTCGGTGACTCCTGTTCCTGCCTGGGGATGGCCAGTTTTCGTGCGGCCAGCCGTTTATGGAACTGGCTCAGAGCGGTGGGCTGCAGGATCTTTTCGTACAGAGCAAATGACGCCTTGTGGTTGTTGGTCGCATAGAGCGCCCTGCTCTTGAGCAGCTGCCGCTCAATCGAAAGATCGCCGGGGGGCTGCTCGGCCAGGGCCGATAGCACCGTATGGTATCGGCCCTGACGGAATTCGAGCCGGAGATATTCATCAAAGAGCCACTCCTCGTCCTGATTTTCCAGGTAGAGCTGGCGGTAATCGCCCACCGCCGCCTCGAGCCGGAAGTCCTTGACCCGAACCTCGGCCCGCGCCAGCCGTGCCCTAAGAGATTGAGGATAGAGCTGCAGCACTTCATCTAAAAACACTTCGGCTGCACCATTTTTCTGCAACACCTGCGATGCCCGGGCCAGGGCGAGCAGCTGCTCTATCCCGCCTGTTGCCGTTTCTCTGCCCGCAATGTTGGCGATGAGCGCCTCGGGATTGATCGAGCCATCGCCTGAGGCAATATACTTTACCAGCCGCATTTCCGGCGGCACCATGCCATCTCGCTCATAGCGATGAACCATCTCCAGACACAGCGCTCTGTCGCCCTGAGCGATGGCCAGACGTGCCTCTTCCAGCTCCAGGGCCAGAATCGCCTCACCAGCGTCGGCCCGCGAGGCCGTTCGCCGGTAGCCGGCAAGATACTCGTCAAGGGCATGCAGAGCGGCCTGGCCCTGGCCCTGGGCAACCTGCAGATGGATGGAAGCCAGAAAAAGGGTTCTGTCACCCTGCCGGTATCGGGTTTTCCAGTCAGCTGCTGTCGGCCGTACAGTATAGTAGGCCAACAACGTCTGGGCATCTTTCAACTGGCCCTGCGCTATGGCATACTCCATCAGTTGGCCAACCACTGCCGGGGAGACGTCCGTCTCCTCAACCAGGAGCATCCTCACCAGCTGCTGCGCGGCCAACGGTCGCCCCATGGCGTTGAAGTCCTCGGCATGGGCCAGATACAGTTTTTGCCGAGAGCTGCCCGGCAGCCAGGATGTGGCCAGCAGCCTGTCGCGCATGGTGCTGGCAAGGGCGAATTGACCATTGAGCCGCTCCGCTTCGAGCGTGGCCTCATACAGCGGCAGATCAGCCGGCTCCAACCGCTCCGCTGCCAGAATGGGACGGCTCAAGGCCTGAACCCGTTTGACAAAACCAAGACGGCCGGCCAGCTCAATACAGGCGATCCGCAATCTGTTCGAATCCGGCTGGAGCGCCAGACCAGTCGTCAGGCTGGTGAGAGCGGCGACATCGTAGCCGAGCGAGGCCTCCAGCTTCCCTTTTCTCTGATAAAATGAGGCTGTCAAATACCTCTTCTCACCAATCGTGTCGTATATGGCCAGGGCCTGCTCCGGCCGGCCGGCCGTCAGATAGAGATCGGCGAGCTTAAGCGACAGCGCATCGGTCTTTTCCCCTGGCTGCTGGTAGAGAATGGTCAGTATTTCGAGCAATGGTCCGGTCTTGCCTTGCCGCTCCATCTCCGTTGCCATATAGCGAAAAATAACGGCCCTGTCGCTGGTTATCTTGTCAAGATTCTGCCAGAGCCGGCCCGCATCATCACTTCCACCGATGGCCAGCAGACCGGAGGCGACCTGATGGCGAGTGGCATCGAGCTCTTTGGCCACCTTCCTGTCGTTTGGCCGCAGGGTCAGATAACGTTCATAATAGGCCAGCGCCTGATCGGGACGCTTCTGGCTCGATCTGTAGATTCTGGCCGTTTCCAGCAACATACCGGGATTGTCTCTCTCCCCTTCCCGCAGCAGCGCCAGCAGGTGCGGCAGGGCCTCTTGGCCCTCGGCCGTCTTGCGGTAATGGAAAAGCAGCTGACGATGGTATTCGCTGTTGTCGGGGTCGTCTTTGAGCAGACGCTGCCAGAGAGGTGCGGCCTGGGCGTCCTTGCCCTGGGCGACGTACAATCTGGCCGCCTCATCCATGGCCTGCCGGCCGCCCCGCTGCTCATCGATCAGCATCGTATAATAGCGTTCAGCCTGATCATTGTGATTCAACTCTCTGGCCATCCTGGCCAGTTCGAGCAGCAGGCGGGAGTCGTCTGGAGTCCGCGGTTGCAGCTGGGTCATCAACAGATAGGCCTCTTCTCTTCTCTCCAGGCCCAACAGCGCCTTGATCAGACCCTGCATCACCACGATATCCTGGGCGCCCTGCCGCTGATGGGAATAGACCTGACCGAGATGGCGAACGGCTCGGTTATACTCGCTACGAGCCAGAGCCGTGCTACCCGCCAGAACCTGATAGTCCTCACGGTCGGGGCTGGTCTCGATCAACCGCTCCAGCATATCCGCCGCCTGTCGATAGCGGCCGAGCGCAACCAGGATCTGACAATATTCCCAGCGGGCCACCTCGATTTCGGGCTTGTCGCGCAACACCAGCTCGTAATATCTGGCTCCACCCTTGAGATCCTTGTTACGCACCGCCTCCCGGCCCATATCCCAGAGCAGTTTCCATTGGGGAAGCGGCTGATTGCCGACCACGGTAATGTCTCGAGGAGGAACGATCTGCGAGGCCACCACGCATGGCCAGACCAGTTGTATCGCCAGAAAGACGGTACAGAGATGAGTGAGGCAGCTTTTATTCACCCTCGTCAATGACATACATTATTTTCTATGAAACTTTTCAGTGTGGTTGCATCTGTTGCCGCGCCGATCAGTTTCATGTTGCGTTGTGGCTGAGGCTTTCTGGTCCGGCCATGCTGGTTTATCCGAAAATCGTCAGCACGGAAAATTCCTTTACCGGGGCGACGATTTTCATGCTTCGTTGTGGCTGAGGCTACCTGGTCCAGCCATGCTGGTTAGACGGCATGGCGATGATAGAAGGCACGGATGGTTTCTACCACATACTCTTGCATTGCATCGGTCAACTCCGGGTAGATTGGCAGGGCCAGGGTCTCGGCTGCCGCCTTTTCGGCCTCAGGCATCGACCAGAGCGCTGCATCGCCACCAAGACATTCCTGCCGGTGCAACGGTACCGGATAATAGATCTCGCTGCCGATATCATGATCCAGCAGCCAGTCCCGCAAGCCGTCGCGCTGACTGGCTCGAATGATATACTGGTTGTAGATATGGCCCATCTTCTCTTCGCCGCCTGCTCTCTTCTGGTACAGAGCGGTCGGCACCATCACCTTACCGCTGTCGATCAGCCCGCTTTCGGCAAAGAGTCTGTTGTATACCGCAGCGTTCACCTGCCGTTGCCTATGCCAGCCAGCCAGATGGGGCAGCTTGACCCGCAGGGCCGCGGCCTGAATCGCATCGAGTCGAAAATTGCCTCCGACCATCGAGTGAAAATATTTGGGATGGGCGCCGTGGTTACGGAGCAGCTCCACCTTTCTGGCGAAGGCCTCGTCCTGGCTGACGACCATCCCGCCATCGCCTATACCACCCAGATTCTTGCTGGGAAAAAAGGAAAAGCAGCCGGCCATACCCATCGCACCAGCCTTGCACCAGGAGGTCTTCTGTCCCTGGACAAGTGGATATTCGGCACCGATGGCCTGGGCGGCATCTTCGACGACCGGCAGGTCATACTCCCGGGCAATCTGCAGAATGGCCGTCATATCGGCACACTGACCATAGAGATGAACGGGGAGTATCGCCTTGATCTTCCTGTTACGGTCTGCGGCCAGAACCTCACGGATCTTCTCCGGATCGATATTGAAGCTCACCGGATCGATATCGGCAAAAACCGGCCGCGCCCCCAGGCGCAACACCACTCCCATGGTGGCAAAGAAGGAGTATGGGGTGGTCAGCACCTCATCGCCGGCACCGATGCCCAGCGCCATCAACGCCACCAGAAGCGCATCGGTGCCACTCGAGACACCCACTCCGTAGCGGGCGCCGCAATAGGCGGCAACTTCCTCTTCCAGCCCGACAACTTCCGGGCCATGAATATAACGGGTCGAACGGAGTACCCCGGTCACAGCCGCGGTCAGCTCCTCTTTGAGGCCGGCAAACTGCAACTGCAGGTCAAGCAATGGTACTTTC
Organism: Desulfopila sp.; assembly: GCA_047973425.1. Lineage (GTDB taxonomy): Bacteria > Desulfobacterota > Desulfobulbia > Desulfobulbales > Desulfocapsaceae > Desulfopila. The sequence goes on along the minus strand of JBKEBZ010000003.1, from coordinate 27,388 downwards.
ATATTCTCTGCTTCTTCTTCCTCAATTACGTTTATGTAAAAATCGTCAGCACCGAAAACTCTTTTAGCCGGGCCGACGAGTTTCATAGTAACGCAGCGGTATCATCGTTGTGGCCAAGGCTTTCTGGTCCAGCCATGCTGGGAAACAGTTACACTTCGTATATCAACGTTTTTCCCGAACCCATCTCGGCGGGACATTCGACTTTTTACGAGAGCATCACTCCTTGTGACTGATAACTATTCTCTCACCGTCAAAGAAGTCGACGATGTCCGGCATCTCGGCTTCGATATATTTTTTCATTTTTTTCAGTAAATTCACTTCGATCTGCCGGACCCGCTCCCGGGAAATGGCGAACTTGTCGGCGATGGTCTGCAGGGTCATCGGTTCATCGGTCAACAGACGTTCTTCCAGAATCATCTTCTCCTTGTCATTGAGCTTGTCTTTCAACACCTCCAGCAACTCAGTCAGCTTAGACTGTATCTCCTTGCCGGCGATGGTCGATTCGATGTTCGGACCATTACTGGGAATGAAGTTTTTCTGCTCGTCCTCGGAATCCGAGCGCAGGGGGCTCTCCAGCGACACGTCCCAGTTGTTCATGCGCTGGCTCATCTCCACGACCTCCCGCTCCTTGACGTTGAGTCTTTCGGCGAGCAGCTTGGGTTCGGCCTGGAACCCTTGGGCTTCCAGCAGCTTACGTTCTTTGTTGAGGCTGAAAAAGAGCTTGCGCTGGGCCTGGGTGGTGCCGATCTTGACCAGCCGCCAGTTGTCCATGATGAACTTCAGCACATAGGCCCGAATCCAGTAGGCGGCGTAGTAGGAGAACTTCACGCCCCGGTAGGGATCGAATTTCTTGGTCGCCTGAACCAGGCCGACATTCCCCTCCTGAATCAGGTCCATGAAATTCTGCATCCAGTATTTCTGAAAATCCATGGCGACCTTGACTACCAGGCGCAGGTTGGAGGAAACCAAACGATAGGCAGCCTCCTGGTCTCCATGCTCACGAAAGCGAATGGCGAGCTCGTCGGTTTCCTCTCTTGAGAGCAGTTCATACTGGCTGATCTCCTGAAGATAACGGTGGAGAGCGAGGTTGCTCAACGCCGGAAGATTTTCATCCTCTTCTATCGATACGAGCTGCTGACCCTCAAATTCGTCATTGGCATCATCCTTATCCGACTCGAATTCGATATCTAAGTCTGCAGAACTTTTATTCATAGTCATCAGTCTCCGACTGTTTTCATGCTGGGTATTTGCAAAAGATTTTTATTCTACCTTCCTGCGTTGAAAGTGCAATCAGATTATACGAACCGCTTCCTGAAAGAGAGAAATATGCTACTATGGATCACGCATCGCTGGAAGGCGGGCCTTACGGAGTCTGCCATCTGATGAACTGGTAAAAACTCCGATCTACTTCGCCCTCGGTCACAAACGCCACCTCGCTGTGCCCTATGTACTACCAAATTGCCGTTTGCGACGCTACGCCTCGTATATCAAAGTTTTTCCAGAGCCCATCTCGGCGGGACATTCGACTTTTTACGAGAGTATTCTGTTTGATGGCGTCGTAAAAAGCCCGATCTCCTGCGTTGCAGTGGGATCGGCCACTGCTCGGCGTACCACATGTACGCCTGTGCTTAGCCGACACCACTGCGCCTTGTATATCAGGCTTTTGTACTTAGCCATCTTACGTGCAGGTTTTAGGTTTTTACGAGAGTATTCTGTTTAACACTTTACCATTTTATGCTAGAACAGCCTTTCTTCCGCAGAACCGTTCATAGAGTATACCCCTTTGCCTGTAATTTTACCAATTACACCAATGAAACATATTAGAAATTTTAGCATTATCGCACACATAGACCATGGAAAGTCGACTTTGGCCGATCGCATGATCCAGCTCTGCAGCATGATCTCCGCCCGTGAGTTCAAGGATCAATTCCTCGACAGCATGGATATCGAACGTGAGCGCGGCATCACCATAAAGAGCCAGACCATCTGTCTGCCCTACAGGGGCGCCGATGGTCAGGAGTATGTCCTCAATCTGGTCGACACCCCAGGTCATGTCGATTTCAGCTACGAAGTCTCGAGAGCGCTCACCTCCTGCGAGGGCGCCCTGCTGCTGGTCGACGCCGCCCAGGGCGTGGAGGCCCAGACCCTCGCCAATCTGTACCTTGCCATGGAAAACGACCTGGAGATCATTCCGGTGATCAACAAGATCGACCTCCCCTCGGCACAACCGGAAAAGGTCGCCCTGCAGATCGAAGAAGATCTCGGTCTCGGCCATGAGACGATCTGCTACTGTTCGGCCAAGACCGGCGAGGGAGTGCAGAACATTCTCGAACATATCGTCACCGAACTGCCGCCGCCGCAAGGCGACCCGGAGGCGCCCCTGCAGGCCCTTATCTTCGACGCCCACTACGACCCGTTCCGCGGCACCATCATTTCCGTGCGCATCATCGACGGCAGCCTGCGGCAGGGAGAATTCATCCGCTTCATGTCCAATAACCGGGAATACCGGGTCGAGGAAGTCGGCACCTTCCGGCTGCAGCGCCAGGCGGAAAAGTCGCTCTCAGCCGGGATGGTCGGCTATATCATTGCCGGAATCAAGAGCGTCCAGGACGCCCGACCGGGTGACACCATCACCTTAAGAGACCGACCAGCCGCCAAGCCATTGCCGGGTTTCAAGGAAATACAGCAGGTAGTGTTCTCTTCGATCTACCCCATCTCGACCGATGACTACGAGGATCTGGCCGCCGCCCTGGAAAAACTCCAACTCAACGATGCGGCCCTCACCTTCAGCAAGGACTCTTCAGCGGCGCTGGGCTTTGGCTTTCGCTGCGGTTTCCTCGGCCTGCTCCACCTGGAAGTCGTCCAGGAACGACTCGAACGTGAATTCGACGTTTCCCTCATCCTCACCGTGCCCTCGGTGCGCTACAACTGCTATCTGCAGGACGGCTCGCTTCTCGAGGTGGACAACCCCGCCTACTTTCCCGATCCTGCCAACATCGACCATACCGAAGAACCCTTTATCAGGGCGACCATCCTGATGCCTGACCGCTATATGGGCACGGTGATGAACCTGTGCATGGAGCGAAGAGGAGAAAATACCAGCTATCATTATCCCACTCCGGGCAGGATCGAGCTCAGCTGCGAACTGCCCTTGGCCGAGGTCATCTACGACTTCTACGATCGGCTCAAGTCGGTCACCCAGGGCTACGGCTCCTTCGATTACACCCTGCTCAACTACCGGCCAAGCGATCTGGTCAAACTCGATATTCTGGTCAACGGCGAACGGGTCGATCCCCTCTCCCAGCTGGTGCATCGTGACAATGCCCGGGCCAGGGGTCTGCACGCCTGTGAGATGTTGAAGGAAGAGATTCCCCGTCAGCTCTTCAAGATCGCCATTCAGGCGGCGATTGGCGGAACGGTCATCGCCCGCACCACCGTTTCGGCTTTACGAAAAGATGTGACCGCAAAATGCTATGGCGGCGACATCACCCGGAAACGGAAACTTCTGGAGAAGCAGAAGGCCGGAAAAAAACGGATGAAAACGGTAGGCAACGTCGACATTCCCCAGACGGCCTTCCTTGCGGTGCTGAAATCCGAACAGAAATAGACAGCGACAAAGACCGCTGCAGGCAGCAAAAAAAGGGAGACCGGCCACAAATGGGCTGATCTCCCTTTTTCTTTATCTGAAACTCATCGGTACGGAAAGCTCTACCACCGCGCCGAGGAGTTTCATGGTTCGTTGTGGCTGAGGTTGTCTGGTCCAGCCATGCTGGTTTATCCGAAACTCGCCAGCGCGGAGATTTTTGTTACCGCACCGAAGACTTTCATGATTCGTTGTGGCTGAGGTTGTCTGGTCCAGCCATGTTGGTTTATCCGAAACTCGCCAGCACGGAAAACGCTCTCAGCGCACCGACGACATCAACTACTCTTCGGTCATGAAGGGGTAGGTGAAATCGGTCGGCGGCACAAAGGTCTCTTTGACCGTTCTCGGCGACACCCAGCGAAGCAGATTGCTCATGGCCCCGGCCTTGTCGTTGGTGCCAGATGCCCTGCCACCACCAAAGGGCTGCTGGCCGACTACCGCACCGGTCGGTTTATCGTTGATATAGAAGTTGCCTGCGGCATTCTCCAGCCTGGCCATCGCCTGCGAAACCGCCCGGCGATCGCGGGCGAAAATCGATCCGGTCAGCCCGTAGATCGAGGTCTGGTCGCAGATTTCAAGGGTCTGCTCAAAGGCCTCATCCTCATAGACATACACCGTCAGGACCGGACCGAAGATCTCCTCGACCATGGTCTTGAAATCAGGACGTCTGGCCAGAATCACCGTGGGCTCGATAAAATAGCCGACACTGTCATCACAGCCACCGCCAATCAGGATTTCGGCACCTTCATTTTGCTTCACATATTCGATATAGCCGGAAATATTTTTAAAGGCATGGCTATCGATCACCGCACTGACAAAGTTCCGGAAGTCGGTGGTCGGCCCCATCGTGATTCTGGCCATTTCGGATTTCAACCGTGACTCCACCTCGGGCCAGAGCGAGCGAGGGATATAGGCCCGGCTCGCGGCCGAACATTTCTGCCCCTGATATTCAAACGCGCCCCGGACCAGACCGCAAACCAGTTCCTCGACATCGGCCGAAGAGTGGGCAAAGACAAAGTCCTTGCCGCCGGTTTCCCCGACGAGCCTGGGGTAGGAGCGGTAGGTGGCGATATTGTCGCCGATGGTTCGCCACATCGTTTGGAAAACGGGGGTGGAACCGGTAAAATGAACCCCGGCCAGTCGGGGATCGGCCAGACAGACCTCGCCCACCGAGGCGCCGGAGCCCGGCACGAAGTTGATGACCCCCGGCGGCAGGCCGGCCTCTTCGAGGATGGTCATGAAAATATAGGGGGTATAGACCAGCGACGAGGCGGGTTTCCAGACCACCGTATTCCCCATGATGGCCGGTGCGGTCGGCAGGTTGCCGGCGATGGCGGTGAAATTGAACGGGGTCACCGCAAAGACAAAGCCCTCCAGCGGCCGATACTGCAGATAGTTCCAGACACCGGCTGAGGATTCGGGCTGGTTCTGGTAGATCTGTTCGGCAAACCAGACGTTGAACCGGAGAAAGTCGATCAACTCGCAGGCCGCGTCGATTTCGGCCTGAAAGGCGGTCTTACCGCCGCTTAACATCGAGCCGGCATCCATTTTGTAACGGTACTTTCCTGCCAGCAGATCGGCGGCCTTCAAAAAGATGGCGCATCGCTCCTCCCAGCGCATGGCCTGCCAGCCCTCTTTGGCGGCAAGGGCCGCCTCTATGGCCAGCTTCACCTCGGCCTCTCCAGCTTTATGGTACGTCGCCAAGACCTGGCGATGGTCATGCGGAGTAACGACTTTACCGGTTGCCCCGGTCTGTATCCTCTTGCCGCCAATGACCAGCGGAATCTCTTCAACCGTCGCACTCAGCTCCGTTAGAGCCCGCTTCAGCCCGGCCCGCTCTCTGCTGCCCGGCGCATAGCTGTAGATCGGCTCGTTAACCGGTTTGGGTATCCGTAGTATCGCATTGTTGAGTGTATTCACGTTGTCTGTTCTCCTTTTCATTGGCTCAAAATTCACCAGGTGTGGCAGCGATTCCTGTGGCCTCACCCAGCATAATCAGTATTGTTTCGCCAGGCTCAACCTCTGTTGAAAAGCGCCTTTATAATCACCCCGACCATTTCCGGGTTTTCCCGCAGGCGGCGGGTACTGTAGCCAAACCACTGCTTGCCGAATGGGACATAGACCCGCATCCGGTGGCCGCCGTCGACAATCGATTGGCGCAAGGCGGGGGTCACCCCGTAGAGCATCTGGAACTCGTACATGCTCGTATCGACCGCATACTTGTCGATCAACTGCAAGGCCCCCTGCACCAGTTCCTGGTCATGGGTGGCAATTGCCGGATACATCTTCTCTTTGAGCATATATTCAATATTTTCGAGATAGTGGCTGTTAATTGTCTGATGCTGTTTATAGGCGATCGCCGCCGGTTCCCGATAAATGCCCTTGCATATCCTGAGGTTCAACGGCACCTCAGGGGAGTTGAGATCGGCAAGACTGGCAATATCGGCCGCGGTCCTCTTCAGATAGGCCTGCAGGACCAGACCGACACTCGTCGGGAATTCCGCCTTTATTTTCCGCAACAGATCGATAGACATGTCCGTGCAGGGCGAATCTTCCATATCGATTCGCACGAAACTGCCGTAGCTGGCCGCTTTGGCGACAATCTCGCGAATATGGCGACAGGCCACCTCCTTATCGATCAAGAGACCGAAAAAGGTCGGCTTCAATGAATAGTTTCCATTGACCCCAGCCGCCTCAGCCCGCTCTATCACCTGCAGATACTCCTGTTTGTTGGCCTCGGCCTCTTCAAGGGTGGTAATGAACTCGCCAAGCACATCGATGGTGGTCATGATCCCATCGTCGTTGAGTCTCTTGGCATTCTCTATCGCCTGTTCGATGGTTTCACCGGCGATATACTGCTTGGAAAAGAGCCAGACGAGTCGCTTTGGCAAGTGCGGAAGAACCCTGGAAATTGCTGTAGTGAACATATCACGTCACCATAAGAGAGAGATAACGAACCGCAAAGACTCCAATCAAAAACGAAGGCCGCCACCAGCGGGGTGTTGTATCACTGGTGACTGGCAATTTTGTATACAATATATGGACACAATAAAAGTATGCCTTGGCGCTGGTGCTGTCAACAGATTTTTGGCAACCGTGTCAGCCGTTCTGAAGAAAAGATTGTCCCAAAAAAACAGTCGCCGCTCACCTGAGAGCGAGGGTCATCGCTCAGCATGAAAAAGGCATTTCCTGCTTGACATCATCCTCCACAGCGATGCAAGGTAAGCCATGGTGACCGGGGCAAAGAACACGGTTTGACCCACCGGCCCGAGCAAAAAAGAAGTAGGTCCCGGCCAAGTTCATCCTTGACGGTGAGTATCGGAGACACCTCGCCCGTAAGACCACAGGACAGCATCAACACCCGTGAAGCTACCCATCCCCCCTTTCACTATCCGTTTACGGCTATTCGTTCTTCTGTTCGTATTCGTCCTCATTTTCTACGGCACCCTGGTTGCCGTTTTCATGCATGTCCAGAAAATTCTGGTGATATCTGAAGAGATCGTCAATATCAATAACGCGATAGCCGTTGAATCGAAGGTCTTGCTGGCAGAGCTTCTGGCAATGGATGAAGCGGCCCGAAAGCACAGCCTGATCAAGGGTGCTCTTTATCGGGACCAGTTCGCCTCTTCTCTTTTCATCTTCAACGCCAGCCTGCAATCCATCAACAAGCTGGTAGCCAAGAGCTCTGCGATTCCCTTGGTGTTTACTGACTTCAATAAAGAATATGCGATCTTTGCCAACCAGGTAAAGCAAGCGGCAACTCGAGAAAGCGACGAGATTCTCTGGGTGGACAAGGGAACTGTCAGCAGATGGCTGGCGATGCTGGACCAGTTTCGCAACATCAATCAGGCCAGCATCGACAACTCCTTGATCCAGATCCACCAGCTCACCCTCGAAGCTACCAGAAACGGGTTGTTCGGCCTGGTTCTCTCGATCTGCATCTCTTTTTTCAATGTCTGGTACATCTCTGGTTCTATTGTAACCCCTCTGCGCCAGTTGACCAAGGGGATGCGTAACCTGCTGAAAGGGGGGGATCAGGTCAGAATCAGCGCCAGCGCCTCGCGGGAATTTCAAGATCTGGCCGCTGCCTACAATGAAATGCACGCCGAATTGAGCGAGCAGGAAAGTCTCAAGGCCGACTTTATCGCTACACTCAGTCACGAAATCCGCACCCCGCTCTCCTCGATTCAGGAGTCGGTCAATCTCCTCACCGAGGAAGTGTTAGGCGACATCAACGACAGACAGCGCAAATTTCTGGTGATCGCTGCAAGCGAGTTGGAGCGGATCAACGGGCTGCTCCACCAGCTCATGGATGTCTCGGTGCTGGTCCCCGCCGGGCATGAGGAAAAATCCGTCAATCTTCTGGACCCTCGACGCATGGTGCTCGACGGCATCGCCTCCCTCAACGGCTTTGCCAGCCAGAAATCGATTACCGTTTCCGCAAGATGCCAGACCCACTGCGGCTTGATCAGAGGCAATCCCGAAGAGATGCACCAGGTGCTGGTGAACATTCTCGGCAACGCGATCAAATTTTCCCCAGCCGGTGGGACGATCACCGTCACGGTGAGTAAAAACATGCGATTGGCCCAGGTCGTTTTCGCGGTCAGCGACCAGGGGCCTGGCATTCTCGATAATGAGACTTCACTCATTTTCAAAAAATATTATCGCGGCACCGCGGTCCGCCAGCACATGAACGGTATCGGCCTCGGTCTCTATCTGGCCAGACAGATCATCTGGAACATGGGTGGCGATGTCGCGGTGGCCAACAATACCCCGGATGCTGGCTGCACCTTCACTATTACCATCCCCTCGGTATGACAGCGTCGGTGCGGCCCGACCAACGGTTTATATGAAACTCTTCGGTGCGGAAAGCTCTGTTACCGCACCGAGGAGTTTCATGGTTTATTGTGGCTGAGGCTACCTGGTCCAGCCATGCTGGCCTGCTCGAAACACGGACAGGACTTTTTGTTCTTTTCAGGGTAAACTCTGGCTGGCAGGATTCAAAAGCGAGAAGGTTTATATGAAACTCGTCAGCACGGAAAGCTCTGTTACCGCGCCGAGGAGTTTCATGTTTCGTTGTGGCTGAGACTACTGGGTCCAGCCATGCTGGTCAGATAAAAAAAGACCACCCTATCGATGACATAGGTTAGATACTTGAAGTTTAAATAATTTTTTTAAAAAACACCCAGGCGGGTCCAACTGAAGGCCGAGACGACCGAGGGTTGGACCAGGACGGTTCCCTGGTTTACACTGAAATTTTTCTCAAATTTTTCTCCGTTGAATCAGGATGTTTTGACAATGGATATAGACCAGTTTTCACTGTTGATCGTCGACGACGACATCCACATTCTCGAGGTACTCGAGGCCAGGCTGATGGCGGCCGGTTTTGCCATTCACAAGGCGCTGGACGGCGCAACTGCCCTGGCCATTCTCGCCAAAGAGGATATCGATCTGGTGGTTTCCGACATCAAGATGCCCACCATGAACGGCCTGCAGTTGTTTCATGAAATACAGTCCATTCGCCCGGGCCTGCCAGTGATCTTTCTTACCGCCTACGGTTCCATACCCGAAGCGGTGTCAACCGTCCAGGCAGGCGCGGTGGACTATCTGACCAAACCCTTCGATGGCAGATTGCTGGTAAAAAAAATCAATGCCTGTCTGGTCCATGCAGTGCCTGCGTCAACCCTGGCCAGACAGGATGCAAGCGATGACCAATCCGGGTTTATCTGGGGCAGAAGTCAGCGGATGGTCGAACTCCGCCAGATGGTATCCCGGGTAGCCGCCAGCAGGGTCAACACCCTCATTTTTGGTGAAAGCGGGGTGGGCAAGGAGTGCATCGCCAAGGCGATACATGATTACAGCGATCGCCAGGACAGGCCGTTTATCGTGATCGACTGTGGCTCGACGCCGCCTGGCATACTCGAGAGCGAACTCTTCGGTCATACCAAGGGGGCCTTCACCAGCGCCGTTACTGACAAGAAAGGGCTCATCGAGGCAGCCCATGGCGGGACACTGTTCCTCGACGAGATAGGCAACATCTCGCCGGAAATGCAGACCAGAATGCTGCGATTTCTCGAAGAGCGGAAAATCCGCAAGGTAGGTTCGGTCGAAGAACAGCTGGTGGATTGCCGGGTTCTGGCCGCCACCAACGCCAATATCGCCCAGGATGTGGAGGAGGGAAAATTCCGTCAGGATCTCTATTATCGCCTGCGGGTAGTCACCTTGAACATATCGCCGCTTAGAGAGCGAAAGGAAGATATCGAGGATCTGGCCCGTCATTTTGTCCAGACCCACTGCCAGGCCCATAACCTGCCGCCGGTAACGATCCCCGACGAAACCATGCAATGGCTGCAGAACTATTCCTGGCCGGGCAATGTTCGGCAGCTGCGCAATGCCCTGGAGGCCGGGGTGGTACTCTGCACCGACGCTACCCTGCAAATCACCGATCTCCAGCTCGAGCCGGAGTCGAGCACTGTCGGCCAAAGAGACGAAGCCGGCGACTCCAGCGATACCTTCTCTTTGGAAAACAGTGAGAAACTGGCCATTGTCAAGGCACTCAAGGCCACCGGCGGAGTGCAGACCCGGGCCGCCCAGCTCCTCAATATCAGCCGGAGATCGATGCACGACAAGCTGAAAAAATATCACATCAGCCCTTTGGACTACAAGTAGCTGCCCGGACTTCTCCTGAACACTCGCCGTCATCGGCAAAAACTTCGCAACTGACTCCGTCTGAACCGATCAGCATTCCGGCCAGGATTTCTCATGAAATCCGGGCTACACCCCACAGAGACTGGCGAGGTGACGACAGCTGCCCGGTTGCTGGTAGGATGCGGCCCTGTGCATCTCGACGATTGGGCAGGAAAAATCGTATTTATCAAGATAGCGGCCCATGACGGCCAGGGAGTCCTCGGCGATACGGGGGTCGGTCTGGGGATCGCAATTGTAGACGACCCCGGCAAGAGCAATCTTTCTGCGAGCCAGCCCCTCCAGGGCGGCCAGGGTATGGTTGATCGATCCCAACCTCGATGAGGTGACCAGGAGCACCGGCCAACGGACCCTGGCCAGATAATCGATGAAGAGGACCTCCTCGGTCAAGGGGACAAACAGCCCACCGGCCCCCTCGAAGAGGACTACTTCATAGGTTTTTTGCAGTCGCTCGGCCGCCGCGGTCATCGTTTCCGGTGCGATCGTCTCTGCTGCCCGCCTGGCCGCGAGGTGGGGCGAACAGGGGGGGCGAAAGAGATACTGACAGGTCAGCCCTGCCCGGTCCTCGGCCAGCAGAGGGGTCCGCATCAGACGGCGGTGGGTCGCGATGTCCTCGCTGAACCCGTCGCAGCCGGTCTGTACCCCCTTCTGGGTGATGACCGTCACTCCCCTCTCGGCAATACCCCGGGCGATAAGACCGGTAGCGATGGTCTTGCCGATATCGGTATCGATGCCGGCGACACAAAATATTCGGGCCCGTTCCATACCTTCCCCCGTTTATCCGAAAATCGCCAGTGCGGAACGCTCTGTTGCCGCACCGGGGAGTTTCATCGTTTGTTGTGGCTGCGGTACCTGGTCCAGCCATGCTGGTTTATCTGAAAATCGCCGACAAGGAGTCGTTGGCACTTCCTCGGGATTTTCATGGTTTGTCGTGGCTGCAGTACCTGGTCCAGCCATGCTGGTTTATCCGAAAATTGCCGGCACGGGAAACGCTGTTACCGCGCCGACCAGTTTCATGGTTCGCTGTGGCTGAGGCTACCTGGTCCAGCCGTGCTGGGCAGTCAACGCTTGTCGGCGATGACGGTTATCGCGACATAATCCAGGGGCACTCCCCGGGTCGTGCCGAACCTGCGCAGATAGTCCCCGGCAAATGTTCGCAGCCGATTGGGAGTCCAGCGATACCCGCCGACACCGCCAACCCCGGTGACCTGAATGTGCCGCAGCACCGCAAGGGGACTGTCGAAGTAGAGGGTGCTCGTTTTCGTGCGCATGGTTCTGATCCGAAACCGCGCCCCCAGCATTTCTGCCAGCCTCTCCACCGGCACGTACTCGAGTTCGACCCCGATCAACTCGGCAATCTGGCGCATGGTTCCCGGCCCAAAGAGGGTAAAGGCCAAAAAACCCTTTTCACCTAAGGCCTCGGCAAACTTTGTCAAGGTGGTGGGCAGATCCCGCAGCCACTGCAGGGTGGAAGAGGAGACGATCAGGTCGAGATCTTCCGGCAGATCGACGGCTTCGATATCTCCCGCCAGCGGCACGACCGTATCGAGCAGGGAACCGACCCGGGCAACCGTTCGCTGGCAGCATTCAGGAACGAGATCGTTCACCCACAGCCAGACGACGGGATGGGTCGAGCAGAGGGTTCTGGTCATCGAGCCGGTGCAGCAGCCCACCTCGAGAACCCTGCGGTAGCGGATTTCGGGATACAGGGTCATCTGGGCGATCAGCTCGTCTCCCGTCGCCTTCTGCACCAGGGCAGCATCGTCGTAGCTCTCGATACTGCGACGGAAACGATCTCTCACCAGCTGTTGGCGAAAAGGGGCCATACCAATTCAAAGAATGTCAAGATGATGATAGTCGACTCTGGAACCCAGACAGCATTTCGTCCCAGCTGCGCCACCGATAAAAGGGGAAGTGCGCCCCGGCAAGAGGTGTTACCGCATCGCCCCAATAGGCCAGCTGGTTGGCGGTCGGTACGATTCTGTCACGGTCGGAAACCACCACCTGCCGGAAAATACTCTTCTGCCGCTCGATACAGTCCGCATTATCGAGGTAGTATGCCAGCTCCTGCTACTGGTCGATAAGGGTGCGCCGCGGCTGCCTGACAAGAAACTCCTTTTCGGTATCCCGGTCAGCGGTAAGACGATGATAAAATTTTTTCCTGGCCAGTTCAGACCAGCCGGATAGAGTGCCGACAAACAGCTCACCCGGTATACCGAACCGGTCGCTGACCGGGCAAAGGGTGCCATTGATGGCGATGGTTCGGGCAAAGCGGTTCCCCTCCCCGGCAAAGAGACGCTGCCCGGCCCACACGCCCATGGACCAGGCCACGAGGGTCAGCTCCGCATACGATGCCACCTCGGCCAGTATCTGAGCAGCCGGAGGCATCTGACGAAAGTCACCAAGGAGAACGACATCGTAGGCATCACTGGCCAGGGCGGTGAACGGGAGCTCGTCCATACCCCAGCCGTTACAGAAGATCAGCAGCTTCCGCCGATTGGCCCGGTATTGCCAGTGCACGATCATCGTGCCCGTCCGATGGGGCCAAGCGCCTGCAGATGGTCGGCAATCTTGCCGGCGACCATCTGCAGGTCCGCCCACTGCATATCGGCCGAGAGCGACAGGCGAAAACGGGCCGTGCCCTCCGGCACCGTGGGGGGACGCACCGGCAGAATCAGCAGTCCATCCTCCTGCAGTTCGGCGGCCGCCTGCACGGTCAACCTGTTGTCACCGACAATGACCGGGACGATATTGGTTTCGCCAGCGGTCTTGAGGTGGTGTCGACGCAGTTGGCCACGCAGCCGTTCGGCCAGTCGGCGAAGATGATCACGTTCCCGCGCCATGGTCATCAGCTGTTTGAACACATACAGATTCCAGGAGACGACCACTGGCGGCAGCGCGGTGGTGAAAATAAGCGAACGGCTGGAGTTGATCAGATACTCCCGGATCTCCTCGGTGCAGAGGACAAAAGCGCCGATCGAGGCGCAGGCCTTGCCTAAGGGACCAACCAGCAGATCGATGCGGTCAACGACCCCCATCTCCTCCGCCTTGCCCAGCCCTCTTGGTCCATGAACCCCAAGCGCATGGGCCTCATCGAGATAGAGCAGGCAATCGTATTTGTCCTTTAAGCGAACCAGTTCGACCAGATCGGCCACATCGCCGTCCATGCTGAAAACCGATTCGCTGACGATGACGACCCGCTGGTAGGCCTCGCGATAGCGAGCGAGAATACTCTCCAGGTGGGCATAGTCGAGATGCCGGTACCGTTTGTGCGCGGCGGTGGCAAGACGCAGACCGTCGTGGAGAGAGGCGTGATTGAGCTTGTCGGAGACGATAAGGTCTCCCCTGTCGAACAGCGCCGGGAGCAGACCGATATTGGCATGGTAGCCGGAATTGAAAAAGAGCGCCGCCGGAGCCCCGTAACTGTCGACCAGCATCCGCTCGAACTGGTGCAGCACCTCGCTATCGCCACAGAGCAGCCTGGACGAGGCCGCCCCCAGAGCATAGCGGTCAAGCAGCTGGTCCGCATCCATCTCGGCGTAAAACCGTTCGAGAAATTGTCGGTTGCCGGCCAGACCCAGATAGTCGTTGGACGAGAGATTGAGCATCGGCCGGCCATCCCGGCAAACCCAACAACCATCCCGCTGGGCAAGAGGCTGCAGCCTGCGCAGGCGCCCCTCCTGCAAAAGCCGGTCAAGGACCACGGTATAGGCGGATTTCATCATTGCAATGGCTCCATTTTCACCACCTCACAGATCGCCTGGCAGAGGGTGGCCAGCTCCGAATCGGTGATACAGTATGGCGGCATCACATAGACCAGGCGGCCAAACGGCCTGACCCAGACCCCGCGGCTGACGAACCGTTCCTGAATGATGGCCATCTCGACCGCCCGATGCAACTCGACGACGCCGATAGCGCCCAGTACCCGCACCTCGTCGACCTGGGCCAGATGCGCGCACGACGACAATTCTCGCTGCAGCCCCCGCTCTATCCGGGCAATGTTCCCCCGCCAGTCCGACTGCAGCAGCAGGTCGATGGAGGCGACCGCCACGCTGCAGGCCAGGGGATTGCCCATGAAGGTTGGGCCGTGCATGAAGACGTGCGGTTCGCCGGCCGAAATCTGCCAGCCGACCTCAGCGGTGGCCAGTACCGCAGCCAGGCTCAGGCAGCCGCCGGTCAAGGCCTTGCCGACACAGAGAATATCCGGCGATATCGCCGCATGGTCGCAGGCGAACAGTTCGCCGCTGCGACCAAAGCCGGTGGCTATTTCATCGGCAATGAGCAGCACATCATGATGATGGCAGAGGCGTCGCACCTCGCGCAGGTATTCGGGATGATAAAAGTACATCCCGCCGGCGCCCTGAACGATCGGTTCGAGTATCACCGCGCAGAGCGAGGCACTGTTGGCGGCAAGGAGTGCGGCAAAATCGGCGATGGCCCCGGAATCATACTGACCGGCGAAACGGCTGGCCGGACGGGGAGCAAAGAGAAATTCCGGCAGGACGCCCCGATAGAGCGCATGCATCCCGGTGACCGGGTCGCAGACCGCCATGGCATGAAAGGTGTCGCCATGGTAGCCACCCCGGATGGTCAGGAAGCGTTTTTTGTTTTTTCTGCCCCGGGCGTGCTGGTACTGCATGGCCATCTTCATCGCCACTTCCACGGCCACCGATCCGGAGTCACAGAGAAAGACCTTGTCGAGACCGGCCGGGCTGCAGCCTATCAAGCGCTCGGCCAGCTGCACCGCCGGCCGATGGGTCAGCCCTCCGAACATCACATGGGAGAGTCGCGCCGCCTGCTCCTGCAGGGTGCGGACCAGCACCGGGTGAGCATATCCGTGAATGGCCGACCACCACGAGGCCATACCGTCGATCAGTTCCCGGCCATCGGCAAGGCGGATTCGCACCCCGCAGGCCGAGTCGACCGGGTAGACCGGCAAGGGGTCGATCATCGAGGTGTAGGGATGCCAGAGATGCTCCCGGTCAAAGGCCAGCATCGCCTCGATATCCATCGCCTGCGCCACGCTCATCGGCGCTTCGCTCCGGCCGCGAGGTCGACATCGACAGGAAAGCCGAGGGAGCGGAACATCTGGATATCCTCGGCCAGACCATTGCCGGTAGTGGTCAAATAGTTGCCGACGATGGCACCATTGGCGCCGGCGGTAAAACAACGGTATTGCTCCTCACCCAGTAGCCCCCGGCCACCGGCCAGACGGATCACCGCCCGGGGGTTGATAAAGCGGAACATCGCCACACAGGTCAGCACCTCGACAGTCGACAGCGGGGGGAGATTGGCAAACGGGGTGTTGGCGATGGGAGTGAGAATGTTAAGAGGGATAGAGCGTACCCCCAGCTCCCGCAGTTCGAAGGCCAGGGCCAGTCGGTGCTCGAGACCTTCGCCAATACCGATGATCCCGCCGGAGCAGACCTCGAGACCGACCTTTTGAGCAATCCGGATGGAGTCGACCTTCTCCTGCCAGCTATGGGTCGTACAGACCCGGGGGAAAAACTCACGGCAGGCTTCGAGGTTGCAATGGTACCTGCTGACTCCGAACGATTTGAGCTTCTCCGCCTTCTCCCTGGTCAGCATCCCCATCGAAGCACAGAAACGCAGACCGGTATCCAGCGCCAGTCGACCGTACAGTTCGCCAAAGGAGTCGAGGTCTTTGTCGCTGACGCTTCTGCCGGCCGTTACCAACGAGAACCGCTGCACTCCATGCCGTTCGTTCTCCTTGGCCAGTTGCAGGGCCAGTTCGTGGTCGACGCTCTCGTAGGTCTCTACCTCGACGTCATACCATGCCGACTGGGCACAGAATTTGCAGTCTTCCGAGCATTTGCCTGAGCGGGCGTTGACGATGGAGCAGATGCCAAGGTGGTCGTCATGGAAGTGTCGCCGCAGCAGGTCGGCCGCCCGGAACAGTTCATCGGCTCTGGCGGAGGCCGCCAGTTCCAGGGCCTGGTCGAAACCGAGCAGACCGCCCTCTTGCACCAACTGCAGATAACGCTTTACCATTGCGGTCCTCGCGCACCACCTGGTCCCACCATGGCCGGCAGGGCTGTTTTTTCGTAAACGTTCACCAGCACCCCATTTTCGTCCGATCAGGCCTCCTCACAGAGCAAACTCTTGGGCAACGGCCCGCCTAAACGAATCTGGAGTACTGGATAAACGTTTACAGATCTAGGTTACGGAACATTCCCGGTATCGCCGGTGAACGATTACGTTTTTTCAAAGAACTACTCGACGGGCGCCAGTTTTTCCAGACAAGCGGCCAGGGCTGTCGGGCTATCGAACTGCAGGGTGGTGATATCGACACCTTGCGGTTTGATCTTGCGCATCATTCCCTTCAACACGGTCTTCGGGCCGACCTCGATAAAGGTGTCCACGCCATCGGCCAGCATGGCGCCGATCAGCTCATACCAGCGTACCCGGGAAACGATCTGCTGGCCCATCATCTGCTTGATCGTCACCGGATCGGCATCTCTTTGGGCCGAAACGTTGAAGTAGACCGGAGTCGACGGCGCCGCAAAAGTGATGGTCTGCAGAAACCGGGAAAATTCGGGTACAGCCGCGGCAACCAGCGGACTGTGGTTGGCAACGCTGACGTTTAAGGCCACAACCTTGGCGCCCTTCTCCTCGGCGATGGCCGTAACACCGTCCAAGCCCTCGATACTGCCGGAAATCACGATCTGCTCGGCAGTATTGTGATTGGCGGCAGCCACCACTCCCGGACCATCGTAGCGCTCGATTATCTGCGCGAGCTGTTCCATGGCAAGACCGATGACCGCCCGCATCCCTCCGGGATGTTCCTCCCCCGCCCGCTCCATCAGGGCGCCCCGTTTGGCCACCAGGCGCAGGGTGTCTTCGGCGCTCACCGCCCCGGCGGCGCACAGGGCTGAATACTCGCCCAGACTATGGCCGGCAAAACAGCTGATCTTCTTTTCGTCGAACCGTTGTCGCAGATTCTGCCAGCAGATCAGGTTGGTGACGGTAATCGCCGGCTGCAGTCTGGCATTTCTGGTCAGATCTTCCAGCGGTCCGTCATTGATCAGACGACCAAGCGACATCTGGCAGACATCTTCGGCCATCGCCATCAGTTCGCGGCTCGCCCTGTCCTGTGCGATGAAGTCGCGCCCCATGCCGAGAAACTGGGACCCCTGCCCGGGAAAGAGAACGGCAATTTTCATACAACGTTCCTTCTTGTTGTTTTTCGAGATTCGAGAATCGACACCACGATGAACAGTCCGGCGCCCACACATATCGCCGAGTCAGCGACATTGAAGGCCGGCCAGTGCCAGTTCATCAGGTAGACATCGAGAAAGTCGACCACCGCACCCAACCTGATCCGGTCGACGAGGTTGCCGACAGCGCCACCGGCGATCAGCGCACAGGCCGGTCCATACCAGCGATGCTGTCTGCGCAGGACAAAATACCCTGCGGTAAGCCCGGCTATCGCCACCAGGCCGACCACCAGAAAAAAGGTGTGCCGCCAGGGCGTGTCCGCCTCCGCCAGCAGACTGAATGCCGCCCCGGGATTGGTCACATAGACCAGATTGACAAGGCCCGGGATGACCTCACGTACCTCATAGAGCCGAAACGAATGAACGATCCACCATTTACTCAGCTGATCGGCGAGGACAACGACTGCCGCGATAAGAAAATAGCCCACCAGACAGCCTTTCCTATGCCAGATCGAGCCCAGCGACCACCTGGGCGCAGCGGGCGCAGATCTCCGGGTTGGCAGGATCCTGGCCGACGGTGGTCGAACGGATCCAGCAACGCTCACACTTCTCGCCGGCAGCCGGCCTTACAGCAATCTTCATGCCGGCCACCTCTTCGCTTTCGATCACCTCGAGCGTGTTGGCCGTAGCCGCATCCAGTTCGGAGAGTTCGGAGACAATGCAGATCTCCTTAATGGTCTGCCACTCCTTTTTGACAAATCCGGCCAAGTCCCCTGCAACCGCCAGCAGGACCTCGGCCTCCAGCGGATGACCGATCACCTTGCCCTTTCTCGCCTGCTCGAGCGCCCTGGTGATTTCCGAACGGATCTTGATCAGATTGTGCCAGTGCTGCCTCCGGCCGCCATCGAGATCTTCTGTGTTCACCGGGGGAAACTCGGTGAAGAAGATGCTTTTTTCAAGAGGCGTGTCGTTGTCGTGACCGTGCAGCGACTCCCAGGCCTCCTGGGCGGTGAAAGAGAGAATCGGACTCATCAGCCGCAACAGCCCGTCGAGGATCTCGTGGAGCACCGTCTGCGCTGCCCGTCGCTTGAGGGAATCGGTCCCCGAGGTGTAGAGCCGGTCCTTGATGATATCGAGATAGAAGGCGCTCATACTGGTCCCGCAAAAATAGTTCAGCGCATGGTAGATGGTGTGGAACTCATACTTGTCGTAGCCCCGCATCACCTTGAGCTTCAGCTCTTCGAATCGGGCCAGGGCCCAGCGATCGAGCTCCGGCAGCTCGGTCAGGGCCACCCGGTGCCGCGCCGGGTCGTAGTCGCTGACATTGCCGAGCATGTAACGGATGGTATTCCTGATCTTGCGGTAGGCATCGGAGACCTGGCGGAGAATTTCGTCGGAGACCTTGACGTCATCCCGATAATCTTCGCTGCTGACCCACAGACGCAGGATTTCAGCGCCATATTTTTCGATGACCTCGCCGGGTGCGACCACGTTGCCCACCGATTTGGACATCTTCTTTCCTTCACCGTCCACCACGTAGCCGTGGGTCAACACCCCGCGGTATGGCGCCCGATTCCTGGTGCCGACCGAGGTCAACAGGGCACTGTGGAACCAGCCGCGATGCTGATCGCTCCCCTCGAGATAGAGTTCGGCCGGGGCATGCAGTTCAGGCCGCCGCTCACAGACCGCAGCGTGGCTCACACCCGAATCGAACCAGACGTCGAGAATATCCTCTTCCTTGACGAAGTCACTGCAGCCACAGTCACACCTGGTCCCCTCGGGAAGAAAATCACTCACCTCATGACGGAACCAGGCGTCGGCCCCTTCCTGCTGAAACAGTTCATCGATCCGCTCGACCAGCTTCTCGCTGCGCACCACTTCGCCGCATTGCCGGCAGCTGATCACCGTAATCGGCACCCCCCAACTGCGCTGGCGCGACAGACACCAGTCAGGACGGGTTTCTATCATCGAGTAGATACGCTGCATCCCCCAGGCCGGGGTCCACTCGACCGTGCCGATGGCCGCCAGGGCCTTGGTCCGCAAGGCGTTGTTCTCCATGGCGATAAACCATTGAGGAGTAGCGCGATACATCACCGGTTTCTTACACCGCCAGCAATGAGGATAACTATGGGTGAGGCTGGCCTGGTGGACCAGCATGCCGGAGAGCGCCATATCGTTGATGATCCGGCCGTTGACATCGGGTACCCTCTGGCCGGCGTAAGGGCCGGCCTCCTCGGTGTAGAACCCGTCATTGTCCAGCGGCGAGAGGACCTCGAGCCCGTATCGGATACCGGTGAGATAGTCGTCGACACCGTGCCCCGGGGCGGTGTGCACACAGCCTGTGCCGGCATCGAGGGTGACGTAATCGGCCAGCACCATCAGCGAATCCCGGTCGAGGAAGGGATGTCGACAGTTTTTCCCTTCGAGTTCCGTGGCGGAAAAGGTGGCGAGCACAGCGTACTCCGTTATCTCTGCCGCCTGCATCACCTTCTCGACCAGTTCCCGGGCCATTATCCAGGTCTCGTCCCCGACCCGGACCGCGGCATAGACGAAATCCGGATGAAAGGCGACGGCCAGATTGGCCGGCAGGGTCCAGGGTGTGGTGGTCCAGATCACCACGTACAGCCTCTCGTCGTCCAAGGCGGGATCGATGGCACTGAGATCGTCTTTTACCGGGAACTTGACATAGATCGACGGCGACTTGTGGTTGTGGTACTCGACTTCGGCCTCTGCCAGCGCCGTGGTGCAGGTTGCACACCAGTAGACCGGTTTCTTGTTGCGGACCACCGCCCCGGAGAGCAGAAATTTGTTGAATTCCCGGGCAATGGTCGCCTCATAGTCGTAGTTCATGGTCAGATACGGATCATCCCAGTCCCCGAGAACACCCAGCCGTTTGAATTCCGCCTTCTGGGTCTTGATCCACTTTTCGGCATAGTTCCGACAGGCCTTGCGCTTGGACAGTTTGGGAATGACCTTCTTTTTCTCGCCCAGTTCCTTGTCGACGTTGTGCTCGATCGGCAGGCCATGACAATCCCAGCCCGGGATGTAGGGCGCGTTGAACCCGGCCATCCTGCGAGAGCGTAAAATGATATCCTTCAATATCTTGTTGAAGGCGGTTCCCAGGTGGATGTTACCGTTGGCATAGGGCGGGCCGTCATGCAGCACGAACAGCGGCTTGTCGTGTGCGCTCTCCTGTATCCGTGCGTACAACCCCTCTTTCTCCCAGCGCCCCAGCACCAGCGGCTCGTTCTGGGCAAGGTTCGCCTTCATTTTGAACGTGGTCTGGGGCAGGTTCAGAGTCGCCCTGTAGTCCATGGTTTTCTCCTTTGGAATAAAGCAACAACCGGTCAGAATTCCCAGGTGGCCGGGCGCCCGGAAACCTCATCTCACCGTGTGCGGGAAGTGTTTTGTGGAAAACCAATAAAAATAACAACTGTACTACAAGTTGCAAGCGTTAAAATCAGCTGCGGACTTCGAACGCCCCGGTTTTGACCGTCGTCGGGACAGGGATGCGGCCAAACACCGCGACCAGAACAGGCGACTCGGGATAATTACTTGACTATTGGTAGAGATTTTATAGAATTAGCTGTCATTTACCATGAAACGCCACCGGGGAGGTGCCTCCCGCTGCCCGGCGTTTCCCTGTTCGGCAGGACCACAACCCGCAGTCTCGCTGAGCTCGCTTCACCACGGATTCGTCTGTGACGACACCGCACAGGTGTGGTATACAATGTGCTGTATTGATCGTAAGGTGCATTGACGCTTTACCTTTCTTGCCGTATGAACATCGATCGACAAGGGATACGGGGGGCCTCTGGTCAGGCCCCTGCCCCGCTGAAGCCGCATCCGGTAGACGAGAGACACAATCACATGAAAGAAGAATTACCGGTACCCGATACCCCCATGGTCGAATTGATCAAGGTATCGAAACGATATCCACCCGACATCAACGCCCTCACCTCCGTTTCCCTCTCCGTCGCCCGCGGTGAGATGTTTTTCATTATCGGTCGAAGCGGCGCGGGGAAGACTACCATTCTGAAACTGATCTCGAGCATGGAACCCCCGACCAGCGGTCTCATCGAGATTTCAGGGCATACCATTCACCGGGCCAAGGGCTCGACTCTCGCCAAGCTCAGGCAGAAAATAGGGGTCGCCTACCAGGACTTCAAGCTCCTTAGCGACCGTACCGCCGCGGAGAACATCGCTATCTCCATGGAAGTCTCGTATAAAAAGCCACAAATTATTCGTAACCGGGTACGCTCTTTGCTCGAACAGCTCGACCTCGCCGACAAGCATGACACCATCACCGGCGAACTCTCACGCGGCGAACAGCAGCGCATCACCCTGGCTCGGGCCGTGGCCAACTCACCCACCATGGTGCTGGTCGACGAACCGACCGGCAACCTCGACGCCGACACCACCGAACGGG
This sequence comes from Desulfopila sp., assembly GCA_047973425.1. GTDB lineage: Bacteria > Desulfobacterota > Desulfobulbia > Desulfobulbales > Desulfocapsaceae > Desulfopila. The sequence continues at coordinate 5,433 of JBKEBZ010000003.1, read as the reverse complement.
TCATCAAGTTACTGCAGAACAGTCATAAATCAGGGGCGACAGTGATTATAGCCACCCACGACGAAACGATGTACCGCGACTCCGGCTGCCGGGTTATGGAACTGCGCCAGGGGAAAATCCACTCCATCGTCGGAGGCACGCTATGAGATTCTGGTTCACCGTACTGCGTCAGGTCGGCCGCAACGTCCGCCAGACCTGGATCTCTCAGATCATGACCCTTTTGACCGTGAGTCTTTCGGTGCTGATCTTCAGCCTCTTTTATCTGATCTATGCCAATATGCTGACGGTCGGCGAACAGCTGGGCGATGATCTGCGGCTGATCGTCTACCTCGAGGATGAACCGCTGCCGGAGATGAAAGAGCAATACATCAAGAAGATCACGGATTTCGATGCTGTCGAAGAGATAAAGTTCATCTCGAGAGAAGAGGCATACGAGCAGTTTGCCAGCCAGCTCGGCAACGACCGCGATGTCTTGGCCGATATGCCCAGGGACTTTCTCCCCCCCTCCATCGAAGTGACTCCGCTGAAGACCTTGCGGAGCTTCAGCCAGATCAAGCTCTTTTCCGATTACCTCGCCAAGCTACCGGGTACCCTCAAGGTCCAGTATGGTCAGGATTGGCTCGAACGCTTCTTTCAGTTCACCAAGCTGCTCTCCATCGTGGTCTTTTTAAGCGGCAGTCTGCTGATACTCACCACCGTCTTCATGGTCGCCTACACCATCCGTTTGACCATCTTCGGCCGGCACGACGAGCTCGAACTGCTCAAGCTGGTCGGAGCCACCAATGCCTATATCCGCACCCCGTTCCTGCTGGAAGGCTTTTTTCAGGGGCTGCTCGGCTCACTGCTCGGGCTCACCATGCTCTATGCGCTGTTTCGCTGGATCACCGAACGTTTCTCAGGCCCGGGCTTTCTCAGCATGATCGAGTTCAGTTTTTTCCCGACCTCGACGGTGATGATTATCGTCATAGTGTCGGTTCTGCTCTGTGTCGTCGGCAGCCATAGCTCCATGCAGAAATATATCAACGTATAATCCAGCATGGCTGGACCAAGGGACCTCTGGCCGCAACGACCAATGCAACGCTTCGGCTCGGTAAAAGAGCTTTGTACGCTGGCGGGTTTTGGGATAGCATGGCTGGACCAAGGAACCTCTGGCCACAACGACCAATGCAACGCTTCGGCTCGGTAAAAGAGCTTTGTGCGCTGGCGGGTTTTGGGATAAAATCGACATGAAAAAAAAACGTCTGCCTCGACATCTGGCCAAAGAGAGGGGGAAGTTGTCCTGTTGCCCTCACCGCCCCAGGTCAAGCGTAACCTGCCGGATTCTTGTGGCCATTGCGCTCCTCGTCACAGTCGGTCTCTGTTGCGATCAGTTGCCCGCAACGGCTCAGGCGGCAACGACCCAGGACATCCAGGCAGATATCGAGCGTTACCGTGACCAGATCCGCCGGCTCGAACAGAATATTCATGAACAACAGACCAAAGTTGCTGAAAACCTCGAAGATGAGGCCAACCTGCTGGGGGAGTTGGAGAACATCGAGGAGCGTCTGAAAAATCAGCAGCGTAAAGTCGACGACCTCGACATCAAGGTCCAGTTGCAGCAGCTGCTGCTCAACCTCAAACACGAGGAGTTGGACAATCTCCAGACAGAGCGGCAGGGGTTGCTCTTTCATCTGGAGAAGCGGAGCAAGGCGTTTTACAAGATGGGCAAGGTCGGGTTCCTCAATGTCGCCTTCTCTTCCCACTCCCTGCCCCAACTGCTGAAGTTCCACGACGCCTTTCAGAACCTCGTCATCTACGACAAAAAGATCATCCTCGATTACCGGCAAAAGATCAGAGACCTGCAGATGGCCCACGACGCCCACGCCCTCGAATTGAACGTTCTCAACGATTTCATTGCAGAAGCCACTGCCGAAAAAGAGAAGATCGGCAAGATGAAGGTGGAAAAAGAGCAACTTCTCGCCCAGATCCGTACCCAGAAACATCTCCACGATCAGGCAACCAGGGAAATGGCGGAGGCCGCAGCCAGCCTTGCCGAAAAACTTCACACCCTCAAAGGCAGGGAGCAGATCGAGGAAAAGACCTTCGCCAACGGCAAAGGGCGGTTGCCGGCCCCCCTGCCCGGCCGGGTCATCACCTATTTCAATCAAGAGAAATTCAACAGACTCGGGGTATTACGTAAATCCCAAGGCATCGCCATAGCGGCGCCCGACGGCACCAACGTCCGGGCCGTGGCCCCCGGCACCGTGATATTTGCCGGCTACCTGCGCGGATATGGCAATACGGTGATTATCCATCATGGCTACCAGTACTACACCGTCACCTCCCGGCTGGAAAACATTGCGGTCAAGGAAGGCGACCAGATCCGGGCCGGCGCCACGCTCGGCCAGGCCAGTGAAACCGCAGCCCTCATCGACGAAGGCGTCTATTTCGAGATCCGCCACGGCAGTATCTTTGAAGATCCACTCAGCTGGCTCGACGTCAGTCGGCTCGAGCATTCCAAACATCTCCAGGAATTCAATCGAGAATAATCGGTCTATTCCCCTCGCTCTAGGAGCCTCAGCCAATGCGAAACGCCACGTTTTCTTTTCTTGTTCTGCCTGTCCTGCTCATACTTTCCGCTGGTGGAGGCAGCTGCAGTGACGCGGCCGCAGAGACGAAAGCATCACCGGACACCTATCGGCAGCTGGAGGTTTTCGCCAATATTCTCAGTCTCCTTCAGGATAATTATGTTGAAAAGATCGACACCGGCAAGACCATAGATGGTGCCATTCGCGGTCTTCTCTATTCACTCGACCCCCACTCCGCCTATCTTAACCCCAACGATTTCAAGGAACTGCAGGAAGAGACCGAAGGAGAGTTCTCCGGCATCGGCATCGAGATCACCATCAAGGATGATGTCATCTCGGTGATCAGCCCCATCGAAGGAACCCCGGCGGATCGGGCCGGCTTGAAGGCCAACGATATCATCGTGGCGATAAACGGGGAAAAAACCAAGGAGATGGGGGCACTGGAGGCAATCAAGCGGTTGCGGGGGCCAAAGGGCAGCACGGTCACCATTACCGTTTTCCGGGAAGGCTGGAAAGAACTGCAGACATTCACCCTGGAGCGTGACATCATCCCGTTGAAGTCGGTCAAGGCCTACTTTCTCGAACCGGGTTTTGTCTATTCCCGGATCACCAACTTTCAAAACCATACCACCGACGAATACCTGACAGCCATTAAAGCCTTAGCCGGCAAGGGACCGATTCGGGGCCTGATTCTCGACTTGCGCAACAATCCTGGTGGCCTGCTCAACCAGGCCGTTTCCATTGCTGACGCCTTCCTCGACGACGGGATCATCGTCTCCACCAAAGGCCGAACAGAGGACCAGAACATGGTCTTCAAGGCACACAAGAGCCCGGATGACTACAGTTACCCCCTCGTGGTCCTGGTCAACGAAGGTTCGGCCAGCGCCTCGGAAATCGTTGCCGGCAGTATCCAGGACCATAAACGGGGCATTATCATCGGCACCAGAACCTTTGGCAAGGGCTCGGTACAGACCATCATCCCTCTACCGGGAGGAGCGGGGCTGCGCCTGACCACCGCCCGTTACTACACTCCGGCCGGTAAATCCATCCAGGCCCTGGGCATCGTTCCAGACGTCGACGTCAAGTTTATCGGCTATGGCGAGAAGAACACCGCCACCGGAAGACAACCGCTGCGGGAGGTCGACCTCAAGAATCATATTACGGGACCAGGAGAAAAGCCCTCCGAGACCAAGGTCTCCCAGCCGTCGGCCACCGCCCCCGAGGAGAGAGATGCAGCGCCTGATCAGCCGTCTGAAGCCTTCAATCCCCAACAGCAGCTCGAGCGGGACAATCAGCTTCGCAGCGCTCTCAATATCTTAAAGAGCGTCAATCTCTACCTGCAAAACGATAAAAAGTAACCCGGGGGTCGATATGGACTGTCTCGCCTTTATTGCCGAACAGAAAATCGCTCAAGCCATCCAGAACGGCGAGCTGCAACCCAGCGGCTGGCAGAACCGTCCCTTAGTCTTCGAGGATGATCACCTGGTGCCGGAGGACTTGAGGATAGCCTACAAGATCCTGAAAAATTCCGGATACCTGCCACCAGAACTTGCAACCCGCAAGGAGATCACCCGCCTGGAACAGCTCATTGCCAGCACCGAAGATGAACACCAGCGACTCCAGCAGATGCGTAAACTCGCCGTGTTGATGATGAAAGTGGAGGCGGGACGGAACAGACCAGCCAATATCGGCCACAACGATGACTATTACCAGAAGGTGGTGGAGCGAACCTCTATCGGCCCCAAAACGACGAAGTGACAAAATGCTCAGGCTGGCGAGAAGGGCCTCTCCAGCCTGAGCGAGAAAAAATGGAAGGCGTTTAGATCACTGATAAAAACTTAATCGTTTCCTCTCTTTTTCCGCCGTAATCGGCTGCCAGCCAGGCCGGCCAGACCGGAGCCCAACAGCAGCATGGTCGCCGGTTCGGGAACGGGGTCGTTCTTGGTCCCGGCAGTGGTGATATCCAAGCCCCAACGGTTTAGACTCAAAGGATCAGCTCCCCAGGTGTCTTGAAAAAACAAGGTCCATATGCCGGCAACCTCGAGCCCATCGAAGACACTGAGCGAATCAAAGGGAATATACCTTCCTGAAATCAGACTGTCTGCGGGGTAGGAGGAAGAGGCCTCGTCATCGAAGGTATAGCTCACCCGTGCACCGGTATTTTGCCCCGTGATACTGTTCTCTTCAATGAGGTTGGCATAGGTCCTCAGATCGGGAGCGACAAGACGGAACTCGATTTCCCGGTTGTAGGATCTGTCAGCACCGACACAGGTGCCATCGGCAGCGATAGGATTATCGCACTTGGTGAAATCGATCCAGATATTGAGATCATCGATCACTCCCGTCTGACTTATCTCAATCGTCGCCCGTCCGCTGCTACCATCCACCTGCAAGACCGGGGAATAACTCTCCGAGACATTGATCGGATTCGCCCTGGCCGCCCCCCCCAGTGCCAAGGTCAGTACCGCTACATATCCTACCACAACCCTCTTTTGCATATCCTTCTCTCCTCTGATGCCCATTGTCGTGCTTTTGATCTCGATTTTCCAGCGACATGCCTCTTGCGGAATCGTATCGACTATCTCCACAACTTCCGGTGAAACATTCGTAACCGCTCAGCGGTATGCACAAATAGATAGCACTACCACGACCTGTAACCATTTCCATGAGAAGGCTAGTCAATAATAATTCGACGTGGCGAACACTTTTTTTGCTATCCCTGTAACATCAGGCTTCCATTCGCACTCTGTTGTGGGGATAGCCGTCCCCGGTGCATGGTAAAATCCGTCGTGGAAGCTGCAACCTCACCAACGGTCTTTCGGATGTCATTGGCTAATGGCTGACCTAATGGTTACTCGCAGTCTTC
>JBKEBZ010000086.1:0-51235 GCA_047973425.1 Desulfopila sp. | reverse complement strand
CGGACGAAAATGGGGTGCTGGTGAACGTTTACAAAATTTCGAACACAACGAAGAGTCAGGGCAAAAGAGCCGTTTCTGGATGGGCACTAACCAGCATGGCTGGACCAAGTAGCCTCAGCCACAACGAACCATGACCCCCTCGGCGCGGTAACAGAGCGTTTCACACTGGCGAGTTTCATATAAACCAGCATGGCTGGACCAAGTAGCCTCAGCCACAACGAACCATGAAACTCCTCGGCGCGGTAACGGCGTTTTCCGTGCTGATGAGTTTCTGATAAAAGAGTTTCCAAGATGGCCAAATCTGACGAACGCACGTTTTCACCACATGGTATCGAATTTGCCATGGAAAATTTTGAGGCGATCTTTTCTGAATTTCATGAGGGCATCCTCATAACCAATCAACACGGCGTAATTGTATATTATAATTCCGCCATGGGTAAGGTCGACGACTTAAAACCCGAAGAGGCTATTGGCAAAAAGGTTCTTGAGGTTTACGACTTAACCGAGCAACAAAGCCCTACGATGCAGTGTTTAGCCAGCGGACTGCCAATCGTCAAAGAACCGCTCTTTTATCGAACCCATCTCGGCAAGGTAACCAACGCCTTCTTGAATGTGTATCCACTCTTCAAAAAGAGAAAACTGGTTGGAGCGATCTGTTTTGTTGTTGAATATCATATGATTGAAAAAAATTTCTCAATCTCCCCCTCGCTGAAACCCCATACACCCGGAAAAAAGAACGGAACCAGGTTCACGTTTTCCGACATTATTGGCAGAGATACCGACCTGTCGGAGTGTGTACGAATAGCCCAGATGGCGGCACAATCGCCCTCGCCTGTCTTAATCGTTGGCGCAACCGGCACAGGGAAGGAACTGTTCGCCCAGGCTATCCATAATTTCAGTGCGTTCCATCGCAAACCGTTTGTACCGATCAACTGCGCCACGATTCCGGAAACCCTGTTAGAAGGGATTCTGTTTGGCACCTCCAAGGGCGCCTTTACCGGCTCCATAGAAAAGGCCGGTCTTTTTGAGCAGGCAAACGGCGGCACACTTTTTCTCGATGAATTGAATTCGATGCCGCTTGCCCTGCAGGCAAAGCTGCTGAGGGTGCTTCAGGAAAAAAAGGTGCGCAGAATAGGCGCCCATCATGAGATTGACCTCAGCCTGAAGATTATCAGCTCAGTCAATATGGATCCTCACGAAGAAATTGTCAGAGGCCATCTGCGACGTGATCTCTTTTATCGACTGGGAGTAGTCTTTATCCAAATCCCCACGCTCCGGGAAAGAAAACGAGATATGGCAAAATTGACGTCACACTTCATCGAAAAGTTCAATGCACGATTAAAACGAACTGTCACAGGTCTTACGCCGGAGATCGAGCGATTTTTTGATCACTACGATTGGCCTGGCAATGTTCGCGAGCTCGAGCATGTCATCGAGGGCGCCATGAATCTTGTCGGTTCGGCTGCAGTCATCGATGAGAGCCATTTGCCCCAACACTTCTTACGGTCACTCTTTGCAGCAAACAACACCTCTGGCGGTTTGACCTCGTCTCCGTCTACCTCCACACCTGTACTTTCAGGGCCGGCCGAAGAGCAGTATTTCCAGGAACTGTGCAGTAGCCAACAGTCGTTGCAGAAACTGAACGAAGTATACCAGGCAGCCGAAAAATCACTGATCAAAAGGGCCCTTACCCTGTCCAGTGGGAATATCGCCCAAGCGGGGAAAGCTCTCGGGCTTTCATCACCGCAAGCCTTGCAATACAAAATGAAGAAACTCAATCTGGCCCGTAACCAATTTCTCAAGAAAAGTTTGTGACGAACCAGTGTCTGTCCAGAAACAGGATATTTTCTTCTCAATCGAGGCGTGAGAGAAATTTTACCACAGGCATATATTTGATATTCCGAGGATAAAATTTCGAACACAACGAAGAGTTAGGAGAAAAGAGCCGTTTCTGGATGGGCACTAACCAGCATGGCAGGACCAGATAGCCTCAGCCACAACAAACCATCAAACTCCTCGGTGCGGTGACAGAGCTTTTCGCACTGGCGATTTTCGGATAAAAAAAACAAAATGTTTTGACAATATTTTTTCAAAACTGCACTCATCAACAAATTTTTTTCTTACCCCTCCACGGTCAAATTGTCTTTTTCCCCCCGATTGTCTTGATTCCCCTCAAGGATATCCTTTGAGATCTCTCTAGGCAAAGGATCCATTCAAACCATAAATTCGTAACCGTTCAGCGGCATACACCAAAAGATAGCACTACCACGATCTGTAACCATTCATCCAGTGCACCAGATTCGTTCAAGCAGGTCTCATAGCTCTTTATCCGAAAATCTTCAGCACGAAAAGTTCTGTTACCGCGCCGAAGCGTTTCATGTCTCGTTGTGGCTGAGGCTTTCTGGTCCAGCCATGCTGGTTTATATGCAACTCGTCAGCACGGAAAGCTCTGTCACCGCGCCGAGGAGTTTTATGGTTCGTTGTGGCTGAGGATATCTGGTCCAGCCATGCTGGTTAGTTGACTATGCGATGAGGCCTGATCGGGCGAAAATGGGGTGCTGGTGATCGGTTACATAAATTCCTATCATTCTATTTCCACAAAACGGCACAAACGTTGCATTGCAAAGGTATGTCAGCATGTCTTGGTCATTTGGCATAGCGCTGATGCGGACGGATAAAATTTCCTCGTCGACCACACGGATGTAACAGGAAGGTCGAAGCTACTCTGCAGTCATTTCCAATACGACAACTCTGCCAGGCTATAGAAATTCCAACGAAAAGGAGAAAAAAATGGAAACTGTTTTTGCCCCGAAGGCCCCAGCGGCGGTCGGACCATACTGTCACGGCATCAAACATGGGGACCTGCTTTTCACTTCTGGCCAACTGGCCATCGATCCCCAGACAGGAAAAATGGTCAACGAGAACATTCAGGCAGAAACACGACAGGTGCTGCAGAACTTAGAGGCCATTCTGCAGGGAGCCGGCACCAGCAAGGACAAGGTTATAAAGGTTACGGTCTATATAACTGATCTGGCCGACTGGGCCCGAATTAACGAAACCTATGCAGCATTTTTCTCCCCACACACTCCAGCACGTGCCTGCGTCGAAGTCTCCAACCTTGCCCTCGAGGCCAAAGTTGAAATGGATATGGTGGCAGCCCTTTAAGGCACCTATCACGGAAGTTGAGCGTCCCCGAGGTGACTGACAGTGCCAGCCGGACTCACTCCAAAAGGATTGATTTTATGGAATCGAACACTTTTTTTATGAAAAATTCAGAGATTTTTGCAGAGGCAATGATGCGGTGCGGCATCCGACACCACTTTGCCTATCCGATTACTCCAGCAAGCGATGTCATGAAATATACCGCCGCCCATATGCAGGAATGGGATGGCAGGATGTTCCAATCCGAAAGCGAGCTTGCGGTGATCAGCTGTTTGATCGGCCTCTCATGCACCGGCAAACTCGGCTGTGTTTCCACCTCCGGGCCAGGTTTCGACCTTATGCAGGAAGGTATAGGGTTCATGGCGGCCGGCGAACTGCCCTGTATTCTCCTGGATAATATGCGGGTCGGCCCGGGCGATGGCGATATCATCGGCTCTCAGCAGGATTACTTCATGGCCACCAGAGGCGGAGGACATGGCGACTACTACCTGCCGGTCTATGCGCCATCTTCAGGCCAGGAAATAGTCGAACTCCTGCCGGTTGCCATAGATCGAGCCTATACATATCGAACCCCGGTGCTCTTTGTCATGGATGGCGTCATGGCCCAGATGACGGAAACGGTCGTACTGCCCCCCGCCAAGGATATCGCCAGCAGCTACGACACCGACGACTGGGCATACACTGGTGCGAAGAACAGGAAAAAACGCGCACTTATCACCGGATCGTACGATCATGGCGATGGTGAGAAGATGGTCAGGCACCTGATGGCAAAGGCTGAGAAAATCAAGGAAGCGGAGCAACGTTGGGAAGAGTTCGGCCTGGAAGACGCCGAAATAGTCCTCACCGCCTTTGGTTTGCCAGGTCGCATATGTCGGGAAATCGCTCAGGAGAGTCGAGAAAATGGCCAGAAAGTGGGGTTTATCAGACCGATTTCACTCTTTCCGTTCCCCGAAAAAGGATTTGCCAGAATTCCAGAATCAGTAAAGGAAATTCTCGTTGTGGAGATGAATTACGGGCAAATGATTCAAGATGTGCAGCTCTCCTTGAACGGACGTTGCAGGATATCGCATTACGGCCATGTCGGCGGAGACCAACCAATGGTGAAAGCAAAGGAAATTCGGAATCGTCTGGCTGATATATTTACCAAGCTTGCCTCCAACCAGCATGGCTGAGCCAGATAGTGCCCATCCAGAAACGGCTCTTTTACCCTAACTCTTCGTTGTGTTCAAAATTTTATCCTCGGAATATCACTTATATGCCTGTGGTAAAATTTTTCTCACGCCTCGATTTAGGCCAAAATATCTCGTTTCTGGACGGACACCAGATAACCTCAGCCACGACAAACCATGAAAATCCCGAGGACGTGCCAACGACTCCTTGTCGGCTATTTTCGGATAACCAGCATGGCTGGACCAGGTAGCCTCAGCCACAAAGAACCATGAAACTCCTCGGCGCGGTAACAAAAATCTCCGTGTTGATGAGTTTCATATAAAACAAATAACTGCACGCCATACTGTATCTGCAAGCCATTGTTCGAGGCACATTTTGAATATCCAAATATTCCAATAGGTTTGATATGACGACTTTTCGAGAGGAAAAAAATTTTAACTGGTGCCCCGGCTGTGGTCATGGGATAGTCGCGAGACTCTGCGCCGAGTTGATCGAAGAAAACAACCTCCGTGATCGCACCTGCTGTGTCGTCGGTATCGGTTGTGGCGGGTTCCACCATCACTATATGGAAATTGACGCCCTGGAGGCCATGCATGGTCGCTCGGTAGCGGTTGCCACCGGCTACAAGCTGGGTTTACCGGAAAACTTTGTCTACACCCTCCAGGGCGACGGCGACTGTGCCTCCATCGGTTTGTCTGAACTCCTTCACGCGGCAAACCGGGGAACCCCGATCACCGTGATCATGGTCAACAACGGGGTTTTCGGCATGACCGGGGGGCAAATGTCGCCGGAAACCCTGCTCAACCAGAAAACACCGACCTGTCCCTCCGGTCGAGATCCCCAGATTCACGGCACCCCGCTCAAGGTGCCGGAAATGATGCAGGAGATGGATGGCATAGCCTATCTCGCCCGGGTCTCCGTGGCAACTCCACCTCTGGTGCGCAAGGCCAAGAAAGCTCTTGCCAATGCCTTCAAGGCCCAGGAGGATAACCTTGGATTTTCTTTTGTCGAAGTTCTGAGCACCTGCCCCACTGGCTGGCGTATGGGCGTTGTCGACTCGTATAAACGCCTCGCTGATGAAGTCGCAAAAGTTTTGCCCGTAAAAGAATTCATCAATAAGGTTGGAGGTGTCTCGTGAAAAAGAAAATCGTATTTGCCGGTTCCGGCGGGCAGGGGGTCATCTCCATGGCCACCCTCACATGTCTTGCGGCAATCGAGTGTAAATGGAACGCCGTAATGAGTCAGACCTACGGCATCGAACAGCGTGGCGGTTCCGCCGTGGGTTTCGTGGTTATCTCGGATCAGCCAATTGGTTCGCCAATGATCGAGGAAGACGCGGATATCTGTTGTCTGATGCATCCGATGATCGTCGATTCCCATATCAAGGATGCGGGCTCCGGCAAAATAATCCTCTACAACAGTTCCATTATAAAAACCAGCCCTCCTCGAACCGATGTCGAATTTATCGACGTTTCCGCGACCGACATTGCCCAGGAACTCGGCGAGCGTCGAGCCGCAAACATGGTTGCCATGGGTAAGCTGTGCCGGGAAACCGCTTTTATTCCCTTTGACGCACTGTGTTCCGCTCTTGAAAAAATGATGGTCGCGAAAAAGCGACAGCTGGTGGATATCAATATCAAGGCCCTGAAGGCAGGTTTCGAGGGAGGTCACGATGAAAAAGAAAAACGATAACAAGATCCTGGTGATCAATACGGCCCGTTGCAAGGCCTGCGGCCTGTGCATTTATTTCTGTCCGAAATCCGCCCTGTCACTTGGCGAGGAGCTCAATGAAATGGGTTACAACTTCGTTCAGTGCGACAATGAAAAATGCGTTAGATGCGGTACCTGCCAGACCATCTGTCCAGATGTTGCGCTGAAAGTAAAGGAGATTTGAAATGGGAAACCTCGACTTTCTGTTCAATCCGAAATCCGTCGCCCTGATCGGTGCCTCCGCGGACACCAAAAAATATGGTGGCTGGACCGCCAAGAATATGGTCGAGCATGGATTCACCGGTGCACTGTACTTCGTCACCAGGAGCAAGGCGGAAACCATTTTCGGTGTAAAAACCTACCCCACCATTCTCGATATTCCCGGGCCCGTCGACCTCGCTCTGGTAGCCGTGCCGATCGGTGCCTGCTGTGCCACTATCGAGCAATGCGGCCAGAAAGGTGTCAGAGCGGCCATTGTCGTCACCACCGGTTTTGGTGAAGCCGGTGAAGAGGGGAAGAAGATTGAGCGAGAGCTTGTGGAGATGGCGAGAAAATACAATGTTCGCCTGATGGGTCCCAACTGCATGGGCCATTTCAGTGCCGGCGTAAAGCTCAATACCAGCATCATCGAGCTCACCTCCGGCCCCATAAGCCTGGTGCTGCAGAGCGGCAACCTCGCCATCGACCTCAATAACGAGACCAAGACCAGAAAACTTGGTTACAGCAACTGGGCCACCATCGGCAACCACAAAGATCTGCGCTTCTGGGAATTCATCCAGCATATCAAAGATGATGCAAACACCAGGGTGCTCATGCTCTATATGGAAGGTCTGCGCATAGAGGGTTCTGCTGACGGCCGTAAATTCATGGAGGCGGCCAGAGACGCAGCCACGAAAATGCCGATATGTGCCCTGAAAATAGGCCACTCCCAGGCCGGTGCCCGGGCGGCGGCCAGTCACACCGGTTCTCTTGCAGCCAACGACAAGGTCTTCGATGCCGCCCTGAAACAATCCGGGGTCATTCGCATAAAGGAGTCACAGGATTTTCTCAATGTGGCTGAAGCGTTTGCCAATTGTCCTCTACCAAAAGGGAACCGGATCGCGATCATGACGGATGGCGGTGGTCATGGAGTGATGGCAACCGACGCCGCTGAAGCGGCGGGTCTTGAGGTACCGGTTCTGTCGCAGAAAACCAGAGAGAACCTGCAGACCGTGCTGCCATCCTACTGCCCGATGAGAAATCCCGTCGATCTCGCCGGGCCGGAACGGGATCTGTGGGGTTTTGATCACGTTACCCGCATGTTGCTGGAGGACCCGGATATCGATGGTCTGGTCATTGTCGGCCTCCTCGGGGGCTACGCCGATCTCTCCGAAGAATTCGCCGAACTGGAATTGAACGTCGCTGAGTCCATGGTTCAGCGGATAAAAAAGAGTGGCAAACCCGTTACCATGCATTCGATCTACCGCAATGCCAACCCCAAATGTCTGCAGGTTTTCCGGGATAATGGCATTCCGGTGTATCAGAGCGTGGAAGCTGCGGTCATGGCCATGGGTAAACTCCACCAGTATGTCACTATCAAAGAAAAACTGACGGCTCAGGCCTCTGCCCAACCGCTGGCCATTCCGACCACTGCGGCGGAAACTGCCAAAACGATATTTCAGAGGGCGCGAGCTGAAAACCGCACCGTCCTCCTGGAGCATGAGGCGCGTGATATCCTCAGCGCCCATGGCTTCGCCCAGCCGCCGTACACCTTGGCCAGGTCAGCGGACGAAGCGGTCGCCACCTGGCGATCGATCGGCGCTCCAGTGGCGATGAAAATAGTCTCCGCCCAGATCATCCATAAAAGTGATGCGGGCGGTGTCCAACTGAACCTGAACAGCGAGGAGTCTATCCGGGCGGCATTTGCCGAGATCTCGGAGGCGGCCCGCAAGTACGACGCGACTGCGGAAATCAGCGGGCTGCTCGTTATGCCGATGGCCGCAAAAGGTGTGGAATGTATTATCGGCGCGCTCCGTGACCAGACCTTCGGTCCCACGGTGATGTTCGGCCTGGGCGGGATCTTTGTGGAAGTCCTCAAAGACGTCTCTTTCCGGGTTGCCCCGATCACCCTGCCAACGGCCCATGAGATGATCGAGGAAATCAACGGCTGCCCGATCTTAAAGGGGGTCCGAGGGCAGTCCGGTGCCGATGTCCAGTCGCTGGCGCTCGCCCTGCAACGATTGTCGCAGTTGATGGCCTCGGAACCGGAAATTGCCGAAATCGATCTCAACCCTGTATTTGTCCATGATTCGGGCCTCAGCCTGGTCGATGCCCGGATGATTCTGCACGTCAAAGACAAATAGCGATACGTCTGCTGCTGCCATCTTCTTTTCACGTTCATCGACATCGACAAAAGGCCGATGAACGTGGAGGATTGCGGGCGCAAAACCCAGCAATTCCGCGTTACCAATTCATTTTACGATTCCGCGTTACTGGTTCATCTCACCTAGCTGAATTAAGGAGGAATAGAATGGGATTTAAAAGGACGATCCATGCGGTGGACACCCACATCGGCGAACCGATGCGGGTCATAACCGGAGGCGTACCGCATCTTCCGGGCAAGACCATGCTCGACAAGATGCACTATTTAAAGGAGCATGACGACCAGTTACGGATGATGATGCTGCGGGAGCCCCGGGGCTACCCGCCGCTCTGCTGCAACCTGGTCTGCGCCCCGGTCCAACCGGACGCCGATGCCGGGTATATCATCATGGAGCAGACCGAGTATCCGGTCATGTCGGGAGGCAACACCATCTCGGTGGCCACCGTTTTACTGGAAACCGGCATGCTGCCGATGAAAGAGCCGGTTACGGAACTCCTCCTCGAAGCCCCGGCCGGTCTTATCGCTGTTACCGCTCACTGCCAGGCGGGGAAAGTCAAGCAAGTGACCTTTAAGAATGTTCCCGCTTTTGCCGCTCATCTTGACCGGGAGATCACCGTACCGCACTTAGGTAGAGTAACGGTCGATATCGGCTGGGGCGGAATGTTCTATGCAATCGCCGATGTCAGGCAGTTTGCCGGTCTTGAACTGAAACCCGAGCACGGAGCCGAACTTGCCCGGATCGCCTCCATGATCCGGCAGGCGGCGCACGAACAACTCCCCGTCTCCCACCCGGACTACCCCGGCGTAGGCATAACCATTTCGCAGATCTCCGGGCCGACCACCAACCCCGAGGCGGACTGGAAAAACTCCGTCACCGTCGCCAGCGGACCGCTGGACTGGGGGAAACCGGCCACCTGGACCGGGGCACTGGATCGTTGCCCCTGCGGCACAGGCACCTGTGCCAAGATGGCGGTGCTGCACGCCAAGGGTCAGCTCGACCTGCACCGGAAGTTCCGCCATGAAGGCATTCTCGGCAATGTCTTCACCGGTGAACTCGTCGAACAGACCCGCATCGGTGACAAGGTTGCCGTCATACCGACGGTAAGCGGCCAGGCCTGGATCACCGGCTTCAACACCATGGTCCTCGATCACACCGACCCTTTTCCCCACGGCTTCGTGATCGGGGATATCTGGGCCAGCTGATACGGAACGCAGCGAGGTTCTCCCCTGGAGCTTACCAAGACACTCGGTCTTCAGTACCTGCAAATCATTCCCCAGGAGATATTATGGAAATAAAACAGCCTGTTACAAAACTCGACATCAAACTCGGCCAACAAGGATTCTATGAAGGTTTCAGCAAAGGAACAACTATTGGTTCGAAAGCTATTACCATTCTCCTCGTGCTCTGGGCTGCCGTTTTTCCCGAGCAGGCTGGAACTGTGCTGAAAAAAATACAAGGCTGGTCTTTTGACGCGTTCGGCCCGTGGTATATCTATATCATGGCGCTGGTTGTCTTTCTCTGCATCATTCTCGCCGTATGGCCCTCAAGCGGTAAAGTGAGGCTTGGCGGCCCCTTCGCTAAACCCGAGTTCAGCCGCTTCTCCTGGTTCGCGATGATGTTCGGTGCCGGAGTCGGGGTCGGGATGATGACCTTTTCCACGGCCGAGCCTATCTATCACTTTGCGAGCAATCCCGACACAATTATCGGTGCGGTGCCACCGGAATCAGCGGAAACGTTACGCTCTGTCTACAAGTGGAGTTTTTTCCACTGGGGTTTGACCGCCTGGAGCTGTTACGGAATCGTCGGTCTCGCTCTGGCATTTTTTGCCTATAATCGGAACCTGCCCCTGACGATCAGGTCCGGCCTTACGCCCCTGTTCGGGAAGAAGATGGAAGGGATAGCCGGCAATTTCGTCGACATTACCGCTGTCATTGCGACCATCCTGGGGGTTGCTGTCACCATCGGCTACGGTATCAAGCAGTTTGCCGCCGGCATGCATATCATCACCGGTGCTGACTGGATGACAAACGCAGCGGGAGCACCTACCACAAGTGCAATGCTTGTGGGGTTGTTCTTCATCATGGGGGCATCGATTCTTTCGGCTGCCTCGGGTGTGGGCAAGGGAATCAAGTGGCTCAGCAACATCAATTTAGTGCTCTCTTTCTCCCTGCTGGCCTTCTTTCTCATCTTTGGCTCACCGGGAGTGGCGATCAAGTCGCTGTTCGTTGGTATAGCTGACTACGTCGTCAATTTTCCGGTTCAGGCCCTGACCTACTGGCCCAACTCTGCTGTCGAGCCGGCGGCGACCCTGTACAAATGGCAATCTGTGTGGTGGACGGTTTTTTATTGGGCCTGGTGGATCGGCTTTGCCCCATTCGTTGGCCTGTTCTTTGCGAGAATTTCACGAGGGAGAACCATTCGTGAGTATGTCCTTGGCACCATGATCTTGCCGTCTATCATGTGTTTTATCTGGTTGACGGTCGTGGGCGGTACCGCCATTGACCTGGAGTTGAGCGGTAAAGCCGGTGGCGCCATCATGGCGGCCGGTCAGGAAACACAACTGTTTGCTACTCTCAATGTGATGGTCAGTTCAGACATCTTCAAGGTCATGACCTCGATAGTGGGGCTCCTGCTGCTTACCTATCTGGTGACATCGGCCGACTCGGGCGTGTTGATCCTCAACACCATCCTTTCAGGCGGAGATGAAGGACCGAAGGCGAAGCGACATATCATCTTCTGGGGGGTGGCGGTCACGTTGGTCATCACTGTGCTGCTCGTTGCCGGTGGCCTGGATGCCATCAAGTCTGCCATGCTGCTCGGGGCGCTGCCATTTTCCGCGATCATGGTCCTGATGGGGGTCGCCCTTGTCAAGGCCCTCCTGAAAGACGCTCTTCGGGTCAGGCAAGATATAAAACTGGTGACACCGGTAGCTCGGGAGAGTGACCAGGCCACATCGTAACATCTCACAGATGAGGTAATGTCATGAAATATTTTGAAGTCCTCGAACAGCACGAGCTTGATGCAATTCACCAGAATGTTCTCCGCATCTTACATGAAGTCGGTATCTCTTTCGACTATGAGCCGGCCATTGAGGTTTTCAAGAAGAACGGCTTCAAGGTGCAGGGTTCCGTCGTCTATTTTGACAAGAACGTGGTCGAGGAGTTGCGGAAACTGCCCCCCTCGGAGTTCACCCTCTACGGCAGAACCAGCAAAGACGACGTCGTGTTCAACACCGATGCGCTGATCACCATTCCCTGTTACGGCTCTCCGTTTGTCAGTGACCTCGACCTTGGCCGCAGGAATGGCACCAGGAAAGATTTTGTCAATTTCACCAAATTGACCCAGGAAAGCCCAAACCTGGAACATGGCCAGTAGCGTTCCTTGCGAGATGAGCGATGTACCGCAAGAGTTCCAAACCCCGGAATATATCCGTACGGTTTTGTCACTGTGTGAAAAACCGATGGTTGTTTCCAAAGACGCCGGGACGATGAAGTCCGCCTTCGAACAGTGCCAGATTCTCTATGGCTCCCGCGAAGAGTTGATCGCAAAGCCACGGTTCATCTCCATTACCGACTCTTTCTCGCCACTCAGCTATGACGACGTGATGTGCAAGATGCTGATGTACTGTGCCGAAAACGGTATCCCCCAGCGTATCGGTGGCCTCGGCCTGGGCGGGCTGACAACACCGGTCACCTGGGCGGGCAATCTCAGCCAGATGCTGGCGGAGGCAATGGCAGGACTTGTGCTCAGCCAACTCATTCGGCCAGGTTCACCCGTCGTGCTCAACAACTCTTCTTCCTGCGCGGACATGAAGACCTTGGGCCTTACGGTCGGCGCTCCCGAATCGGCTCTCAACTGTATCAGTACCGCTCAGATGTCCCGTTTCTACGGTTTGCCATGCAGATCAGGCGGGGCCATCTCCGACTCCAAGACCGTGGATGCCCAGGCTGGGGCGGAAGCCATGATGAACCTGCTGACCTCGGCCATGACCGGTACCAACTATATCCTGCACGCCTGCGGTATCCTGGAAGCCTATATGGTTGCCTCATTTGAGAAGTTCGTCATCGACGAGGAGTGTTGCGGTATCGTCAAGCATATCCGCAAAGGCATTCCAGTCAACGAAGACACCCTCGCTTTCGAGACCATCAAGAGCGTCGGACCAAAAGGCGGGGCTTATCTCACCGTGGACCACACCTTAGCGCACTATAAATCGCTATTTCGCACAAGACTCTTCGACCGGAACACCTATCTGAAGTGGAAGGAAAATGGTTCTGAGGATATAGCTCTTGTCGCCAACAGCGTCTGGAAGAAACGGATCGAAGAGTATGTCGAGCCGGCCATACCGGATTCCATTGCCGCCGAACTGAAAAAATATACCGCACAGAACCCCGTGAAAAGAAAAGACTGATCCAGTCAGGGCTTCACCAAGAG
The DNA here is from genome assembly GCA_047973425.1 of Desulfopila sp. Taxonomy (GTDB): domain Bacteria; phylum Desulfobacterota; class Desulfobulbia; order Desulfobulbales; family Desulfocapsaceae; genus Desulfopila. The sequence continues at coordinate 38,399 of JBKEBZ010000086.1, read as the reverse complement.
TCATGAACGGCAATGTCTTCACCGGTGAACTCGTTGCACAGGCCCGTATCGGTGACCAGATCGCCGTGATACCGACGGCAGGCGATCTGGCCCGAACACCGGCCTCAACACCATCATCCTCGATCACACCGACCCGTTTCCCAGCGGTTTTGTGAGCGGCGATATCCGGAGCGGCTGAGATGGAACATCCATGTAAGAGCCGACATTGCAATCTGCATTATATCAATCTGTATGGAGGCAAAAATGCTGCTTGGTCTGCACACCTATAGTCTGCATCATCACGGCATCGGCGAAAGCTGGGCCGGCTTCAACCTGCCCTGGGAGAGGCAACTTTCCTTTTTCCAGGTTATGGATTTCGCCGTGGCCGCGGGCCTTGACGGCCTGCACCTCGAGCCCTGCGCCCTCGACAGCCGGGACGATGAATATCTCGGCCAGGTGAACGAATACGCGAAAAAAAACAATCTGTATCTTGAATACACCTTCGGTCTCAAAAACGCGCAGTACGACTCCGAGGCCCAGCATGATATCGCTGAGGGAGTCCACATTGCCCATAAAATTGGAGCGCCTGTGGCCAAGGTTGGGCTTAACCTGTGGCGTCCACACCCCATTGGCGCCAGCATCTTCCATAAAGAGGTGATGGCCCAGTTGGAGGAGGTGGTTGCCAGAATTACTCAGGATATCTCCTGCCTCGAAGGAACAGGCGTGAAGCTCGCCCTGGAAAACCATACGGATACCTTTGCCGATGAAATACTCTGGGTTCTCGATCAGGTAAACCACTCCCATGTCGGCGCCTGTATCGACACTGTGAATGGGCTTCATGTCACCGAGAATCCCCTCTCGGTGGTACAGAAGCTGGCGCCAAGGGCCTTCACCAACCACTTCAGGGACAACAAACGCGTCATGCACTCCTATGGTTTCAGCTATGTCGGTTGCGCGGTTGGTGATGGCGATATCGACATGATCGGCTCGTATGAACTGATCCGGCAGAATCCGGCCATGAAGATGCTCAATATCGAACTTGATCTGCAACTCGATGTGCGCGACAAGGAAAAGGCCCTGGCCGAAGAGAAAGAGGCTATCCTGCGCAGTGTGGGATTCTGCCGAAAGCTATTGAAAGGTTTGGAGGAATCAGCATGAAGATCAAAGAAATTCACGTTTTCTCGTTCGCGCTACCTGTAAAGAACGGGCCCTACACAATGGGCGGCAAGGAAATATATTCTCTTAACACCACGCTGTTGAAGGTTGTGACCGATAACGGCCTCACTGGTTGGGGAGAGACCTGCCCTCTCGGGCTGACCTACCAACCGCATCACGCGAAAGGGGCGCGTGCCGCGCTCGATGAAATGGCCCAGAGCCTCATCGGCACTGATCCGCTTCAACTCATTCTTCTTCGTCGCCGCATGAACGCTCTCCTAAGCGGCCACCACTATGCAAAAGCGACCGTGGACATCGCTGCCTACGATATCATGGGTAAACATTTCGGCATGCGCGTCGCCGACCTCCTTGGAGGTGCGGTGTCAGAGCGGATTCCTTCATACTATGCCCTGGGAATCGGGGAGCCGGACAAGGTGCCCGGATTGCCGCCGAGCGCGTAGCCGAAGGCTATCCACGCCTTCAGATGAAGATTGGCGGGCGACCGGTCGAGATCGACATCGCCGTGGCGCGGAAGGTCTGGGAGCGCGTGGGCAACCGGGTCAGACTCGCGGTTGATGCCAACAGGTCTCTGACAACCCGTGACACACTGCGTCTCAGTCGTGAATGTCAGGACGTCCCCTTCATCCTGGAACAACCCTGCAACACGCTCGAAGAGATCAAAGCCATCAGAAATCAGTTGCATCACGCGGTCTACCTCGACGAGAACACTGACAGCCTCTCCACGGTAATCCGGGCAATTGGCGAGGGAGTGTGCGATGGCTTCGGGATGAAAATAACCCGCATCGGTGGTCTTCATGCGATGGCGACGGTTCGTGACATGTGCGAGGCGCGATCGATTCCACATACCTGCGACGACTCCTGGGGAGGGGATATTCTGGCGGCTGCATGCGTGCATATAGGAGCTACCGTCGATCCGCGCCTCAACGAAGGAGTATGGATTGCCGAGCCCTATATTAATCAACATTACGATGCCGAGAACGGCATTTCGGTGAAAGCTGGCTACATCCGCCTGCCGGTCGGGCCCGGCCTGGGAATCAATCCTGACGAATCGATTTTCGGTTCGCCAGTTGCATCTTACTCCTAGACAAGCTATTGAGGAGAAGGACCCCATGGGCAACAGAAGAAAAGTACTCCTCTCTCTGTTCGAAGATCAGGATCTGCAGAGAATACATGATTTTTCCATGACATTACTGGGAAAGAACGGCATCCTCTTTCCCAATGAACGTGCCTTGGATATCTTTACCAGACACGGGTTCCGGGTGGAGGGGAAACAGGTCTATTTTACCGAAAAGCAGGTATGCGATGCCCTTGAGACGGCGCCGTCGCATTTTATTATTCGCGGCCGTAACACTGCCAGAAACCTGGACCTGGGAGGCGGTGACTATGGCGTACCCGGCCCTATAGGCCCGGTGAATGTTGTGGATTTAGACAATGGCCGAAGGCTAGGAACGCTGCTTGATGTGGAGAAGCTGGTGAAAATTTACCAGGCCAGCGAGGTGATGACCATGAACTCCAACAATGGTGTTGAGGCCAATGATATCGACCAAAACAGACGCCATCTGCTGGTCACGCGCGCCCTTCTCCGGCATACAGACAAACCGTTTTACACCAAGCTCTTTACCTATAAACAGATGCACGAAATCATGGATATGATGGAAATTGTCCTGGGTGAAAAGCTTGAATGCGGCGGAAATATTTATTTATCCTCAGGCTCTACGCCATCGCTCAGCCCGATGGCCTGGAGCGGCGAGGTGGTGGACTGTATCATTGCCCTGGCGGAGCGCGGCCAGGTCGTCACCACCGGTACCGCAACGAGTACCGGTATAACCGGCCCGATCCGTATCTTTGGCACCCTGATTATGCAGAATGCCGAGTTACTGTCCGGCATTGTCCTGGCTCAACTGGTAAACCCCGGCAACCCAGTAGGCTATGGGAGCGGCGCAACACCCGGGAATATGCGAAATGCAGGATACTGCTGCGGTTCACCGGACAGGGCGATGTTACAGATAGGCTCCATCGAGTTGGGAAAACGTCTCTACAAGCTCCCGACACGCACACTTACCTTTGGCTCCGATTCCGTCAATATGGATGTCCAGGGAGGTATAGAGGCGTATGAAAACACCATGGCCAATACCTTGAGTGGAGCGGACTACATGCTTTCGGAAATAGGCACGGTGGAAGGCCTGATGACAACCTCTTACGAGAAAACAATCATTGATGAAGAGGTTACCAGTCGATTAATACGTATGCGAGCGGGCATCGACATCTCGGACGACGCGGCATCCATTGAGATCATCACGGAAGTCGGCAGTGGCGGTGAGTTCATCAGCAGCGAAGATACCTTTCAACATTTTCACGATGGATGGTACCCTCGATACACAGACTGGAACAGTACAACGCAGACCAGAAGCTCTGAGGATTATGTATACGTCCTTCGCAGGGCAAATGCTGAATGGAAGCGGCGGCTTGCGGATGCTCCGGAGACCATGCTGGATACGTCAGTGGAGAAAGAACTCGATGAATATATTGAAAGGGTTTCAGAATGACTCGACTGCACCTTGCCGATTCACCGGCATCCGTCCTTACGTTTATCTGCAACTCTTCAGCACGGATTAACGCTCTCGCCCCGGCAAGGAGTTGCATGACAGCGTAGCGCTGTCATCGTTGTGGCTGGAAGATCCGGTCCAGCCATGCTGGTTGGAGAAATGGCTATGAACGATATGTGGCTCGCGGTTATCGGCGGCAAACTGCAAGGCGTCGAAATCCTGTATCTGGCCCGAAAAGCAGGATTCCAGACCATCCTGATCGACAAGGATCCTCAACCATTGGCAAGGAAGCTGTGCGATCGCTTCCTGCAGTTTCGTTTCAGCTCGGACCGGCCGATCCCAGTGGATTGCCCCCCGATCGACCTTATCCTGCCGGCAGTCGAAGACGAGGAGGTTCTGGCGGCAATCCAGATCTGGGCACAGTCGAGTCATACCCCTCTTGTTTTCGACCCGGCGGCATACAAGATTTCAAGTTCCAAGCTTGCTTCCGATGAACTCTTCGGGAAATTACAGCTCCCCGCTCCCCGGGAGTGGCCGAACTGCGGGTTGCCGATCGTGATAAAACCCAGCCAGTCAAGCGGCAGTCGCGGGGTGAAGATTGTCCACGATCAGCACGCCCTGCAACCCTATCTCGATGAACATGCGAGAGGGAGAAGGCATGTCATCCAGGAATATCTTCATGGCCCATCCTACTCCATTGAAATAATTGGATCTCCTGGAAATTACCACCCTCTTCAGGTCACTGAAATCCATATCGATGCTGTTTACGACTGTAAAAGAGTGACCGCGCCGACCAACCTGTCCCCCCCGGTTATTCACGCTTTCCAAGAGATGGCCCGCAGCATCGCGGCAGCATTGGCGTTGAGGGGAATTATGGATATTGAGGTCATCCTCCATGACAACCAGCTGAAACTGCTGGAAATCGATGCAAGATTTCCCAGCCAGACCCCGATAGCCGTTTACTGGTCGACAGAAATAAATATGGTGGCGATGCTCTGCGACCTGTTTCTCGACCGAACGGAATTGACGGCACCGGAATATCGACGGCGTTGTGTCAGCCTTGAACATATCAGGGTACAGGGGGAAAATCTGGAGGTATGCGGCGAACATATCATGAGCAGTAACGACGAACTGGTTTTGACGGAAAAATTTTTTGGTGCCGATGAGGCGCTCACCAGTTACCGGCCGGAGAAAAGAAACTGGGTAGCTACCATGATTTTTGCAGGTGAATCGTACGAGGAAGTGAGGGCGAAGCGAAAGAAAAGTTACGAAGCCATCCGCCTGCGCTGATTTGCCAAATGTCTTTTGGAGGTGCACCGTTGACCAGGTTGAAAACTGACGATATCGAATCGATTGCAGCAAGGCTCAGAGATTACAACACCTTCCTTCAGCGGAGCACCGGCAGAGGCCTGCTGGGAATAGCCTGCCACTGTTGCCAGGCTGATGAGACCGTGGTGACGGAGCGCGCCAGCCACTATACCGTGCAGGTGGTTCCGACGACTGCCGGGCTGGGAATAATCGGTGATTTCAGCGAAACCGTCTGTACCATCCTCAGGTTTCTCGGCTTTGCCGCTGAAGTCTCGGTCAACAGTGATATCGCCGGACTTTCCGAGGCATTTGCAAAAGGAGCGGAGGCAATTTTCGCGGCCGATGATCACCGTTTCGTTGCCATCGACCTGCACACCCGCACTGTTGTCGATAATTCCCAGGCCACAGGCTGTGTCTATGGTGCCGCCCTGGATCTCATGGCCGGAGGGGTGCGGGACCAAGATGTGCTGGTGCTGGGATGCGGCCCGGTCGGCGAGGCGGCCAGCAGAAAACTGCTGGCCCTGGGGGCCCGTGTTGCCCTCCATGATTGTTCGCCCACCGCCGCCCTCTCCCTGCGGGCAAACCTGAAAACCGAGATCCCGCTGGTCATAGAGAAGCATCTTGACACGGTCGTTGGTAGGTATCGCTACATCCTCGACGCCACCCCCGCGGCGGAGTTGATACCGGATGAGCTGATCGTGGACAATCTCTTCATCTCCGCTCCCGGCGTTCCACTCGGCCTATCGGATGCGGGCCGACAGCGTCTGACCACCCGTCTTATACATGATAAGCTTGAGCTCGGGGTTGCCACCATGGCGGTCTCCCTGCTCAGCTCAACCCCATACGGAGACTATTTTGAGTGAGCTGACCTGGACAAAGACCCAGGAAAACCGATTACGAGAGTTGGGCGTCAAGCCGCAGGATATCCCCAGTTCATTTACCAGCGCTGCAACCCGTAACCAGTCGTTTCAACACCTCGAAAAAGAGCTGGTAAGCAAACACAAAGAACAGCTGACCAGTTTTTTGACGAAAGCGGGACGAGTCACCCTGGAAGAACTCAGCGAGAAGCTCAGCGAAACGCTGTGTGGGCAAGGTTTTACCAGAGTGACCACGCCCACCATCATTACCAGAGCAGCGCTGGCAAAAATGACGGTGGATGAAAACCACCCCCTGAGCCAGCAGGTCTACTGGATCAGCGAGCATCAGTGTCTACGGCCCATGCTGGCGCCAAACCTCTACAGCCTGATGACCGATCTCAAACGACTCCAGCACCGGCCAATACGATTTTTCGAGATCGGTTCCTGTTTTCGTAAAGAATCTGACGGAGCAAAACACAAGAGTGAATTTACCATGCTCAATCTCGTGGAAATGGGTACCCCGGAAGACGAGAGAGCAGAGCGACTCAAGGAACTTGCCACAACAGTTGCGGAAGCGGCAGGTCTTGCCAGGTTCAAACTGGTGAGTGAGGAATCGCAGGTCTATGGCACAACCATGGATATCGTCGCAGGCCCGGATGAAATTGAAGTCGCCTCAGGGGCCATTGGCCCACATCCCCTCGATATTGCCTGGAAGATAACAGATACCTGGGTCGGAATCGGCTTTGGCCTGGAGAGACTGTTGATGACAGCTGCCGGGGACACTTCGATAGGCCGCTGGGGAAAAAACCTCGCATATCTCAACGGCATCTGTCTCAGCCTGTGATTGGCCCCTGGACAATTTCACCAGCCAGCCAGAGGCTCTCAGCAAAATAATCGATATTGAGATCAATATTCAAGAGCCGACAGGAAGGATTCAGACCGCCAGAAAAAGGAAAAAAGCCCAACATCCTCGCCACAGCCCAATACAATCCTCAACCGGATAAGTCCATCTGGCCTCCAGCTTTTGTCGCTGGGTGGCTGCCCTGCCGACGGAGTGACCTGACATCGATCAGTTAAATTGTCGCATCCGGCAATTCCGCCGGTGCTATCATGGCCTTTTGTAAGAAACCTTCTCCCGCGATGCCGATAGCACTCGCTGCCAGCGCTAACCCCGTCAATCTCGTCTGTGCTCGTGCATTGCAGAAGGTTTTCCTGCAAAACCGTGATTTCCCTCCCACGAAAAGTTCAATCGCCTGCGGGACGTGTCGCCATATCGAAACCAATCTTTTTTGGCAAAATGTTTTGTCATTCAGCCGACAAAACAAAATTTTTTCCTTCGATAAAGATTTGCCAGCACCCTGCACACCAGCAAAAACTTATCAGGCTTTCAGGGCATACCTCTATTCCAAACGTGTGAGCACGAAAGACGCTGTTACCAAGGCTTGAAGTTTCATAACAACCTAGCGATGTCATCGTTGTGACTCCAATCTCCTGGTCGAGCCACTCTCGTTTGGCTGAGTCAGGAAAAGAATGCCTGGCAAGCAATATGGTACACATATTGCTTGAGATAATTATTAAAAAGACTGAAAACAAACGTGACACACGGTGATTTCCCCCACGTGGCCAGAGGAGTTTTATTCAGCTGCACTTTACAATAATGTTACATTTTTTCAAAGCAATCCAACCAACAGATTGAGCCAATACCTGTTCGAGAGATCTCTATTGCGGCGACAACTGTGGCCTGCAGGCATTATCGGGAAGAACGACAGAGAAGACTTGTCTCAGTCAGGAAATTGAGGAGGCGTAATTTATGCGGGAAGTAATTGTCGTTGGCGGTGGACTCGCTGGATTAACTGCAGCCTGGTGGCTCAGACATCGTGATGTCGTGGTTTTGGAGGCGGAAAAACGTTTTGGGGGGCGCGTCCAGTCCGAGCGTCGAGGATCCTATTGGCTGAATTGGGGTGGACATGTATACGGCGGCAAGAATACCGCCACCGATGACCTGCTGAAATCGGTCGGGGTCAACTCCGCCCCGATGCCAGGGACGCTCAAAGGCATCGCCATGCACGGCAAGGTACTGCTTCATGGCAAAGTGGACACCTACCCTTTCAGCATTCCCCTGTCCTGGTCGACCCGCATGGCCTTGGTCAAGCCCGGCCTTAAAGTGAGAATGGCTGTAAAACAATTCGGCAGGGCCGTCGCCCGCCGTCACGGCGAAGATTACTGGACTCAGCAGCAGAGAGTCTACAACTTCATGAACGACACATCGTTTAGAGACTTTATCGGCGAGCTGCCCGAAGATGCGGATGCCTTTTTCAAACCGACGGTCAGCCGCTCCTCGGGAGACCCGGAACAGATAGCCGCCGGCGCGGGTGTCGGTTACTTCAATCTGGTCTGGAGTAAAGACAACGTGGAAGGAGGCCTTACCCGCTATATTCAGGGAGGTGCCTCCAATATCACCGATACCATTGCTGCCGCCCTCGGTGACAGATGCCATAAAGGGGCCACCGTCCAGGAGGTTGTCCAGCAGGAGAATTGCGTAACCGTCAAATACACCAAAGGTGGCGTCGATTACGAGGAAGGGGCGAAATACGTTATCCTGGCCACCCAGGCACCCATTTCCAGGGAGATCGCCAAAAATATCAATCCGGAAATGAGTGAGGCGCTGGGGCAGATTCAATATGGACCCTATGTCAGCGCCGCATTCCTCACCGATGAAAAGGATCCGCAGATATGGGACAATGCCTACGCCATAGCGACTCCCAAACGATCCTTCAATGTCTTCTTCAATCAGTCCAACATGGTTCGCGCCAGTGAGCCGAAGGGATACCGCCAGCAGGGAAGTTCCATCATGACCTTTTCCCCGGCTGCCTACGCCAGGGTCTTTGACGGCAAGGATAAAGATTTCATTATCGACACCTACCTCAAGGATATCGACGACATCTTTCCGGGATTCAGCAAAAAAGTGGTCGAGGCCCGGGCCGAGCGCTGGAAACTGGGCGTGCCTTATTGCTTTCCGGGCAGAGCGAAACTTCAACCGAAATTGACTCGACCATCGGGGAGAATTTACCTGGCGGGTGACTATCTCGGAACCTTTTATACCGAGACATCTATCCAGACGGCGACAACGGCGGCACAGCATATTTTAAGTCATCTTGGAACCGATGACCAGCGAGGATAACAGTCGGCAACGGCCGATATGTGGCCGCCGGTCCGCTCCAGCCCGGATTTCTCATGAACGTTGGGTGCAGGTCTTTGGGTGCTGCTATGGAAAAGAGGGTTCATCGGCAAAAACCTCGGATCTACCGCCGCCTGAATTAATGAGAAATCCTGGCTCGTTGCCCGATTGGCGAGATGGACCGTTCGTCGCCACAACCAGCGCAGTCTGCTGTAAGATGCTGGAGCTACCGAGTAAACCAATCAGGTCTCCAGCGTTATTGACGGGAAAGACCCGCCGGTGGTTTTCTCGTATTTTCTCTCACAAGCTCTAGCGCGTAAGAGATGTAATGGGAAAGTTGAGAGACCATGTTGGTCACGCCCGATGGCGGATCGAAAATGCGAGGCTCAACACCAGAGAAAAGACGCTTTTTCCACCAATTCCACAGCGACGACATTGCCTGCTGTCACAGCAATGGCGCAGGAAACCGCCACAGCCATGTGGCTTTTCAGCGCAGTCTATTCGGCAGCGAAGCTGCAGGTATTGTCCATAACAAACGGGAAGAGCTAAAGAGCAGGTAGCAATCGACACATCTTGCATTTTATCCAATGTTGGGGGGGATATAAAATCCTCATAATGGCAGTAGTTGGCTATAAAAAAAACAAAGGGAGCTGCTATGGGAAAATTACGTTTCACCACTCGTCTGGCCTTACTCATTGCTGTTATCTGCGGGTGTCTTCTGACAGCGCAAACGACCTTGGGAAAAACCGTAAAAATTGGTATTACCGCACCGCTGACAGGTCACAGTGCGCTCTGGGGAACAAACGCCAAGGCCGCAATAGAGACCGCATTCAATGCCGTTGACAACAAAATCGGCGATTATCAGATGGAGATCGTCTGGATTGACTCGCAGTCGGATCCAGCGAAAGCGACCAATGCATTTTCAGAAGCCGTTGAACAAAAAGGTATCGATGTTGCTTTTTACGATGTTCATAGCTCTATCTCCATGGCGCTGATGGATGTTGTCAGCAAGTACCAAATTCCTCTCATTTTTCCTCTGGGAGCCGCCGGCACCATCAATGAGAAATGGTTGTCAGATCCCAAAAAATACCGTTTCTTCGGGGGAAAAGGCTGGGCTGAACCAGGAAAACTGGCCACCGGCTATATTGAAGCCATCGAACATGCCATAACAACAGGAGCCTGGAAACCCGCCAGGAAGCTGGTCGCGATTTACGGTGAAGAGACCGACTGGGGACGCAGCTTCTGCGCGCAATTGAAAAAATCCTTTGAAGCCGCCGGTTGGGAAATTGCATCCGAGGATTATATCCCCAATACCCAGACCGACCATTATCCAATGCTCGGTAAATACAAAAAGAGCGGGGTGAGCGTCATCGCTGGCACCATTACCGGCGCGGCCTCGATGACGGGCCTCATCAAACAGGCCAACGAAATCGGACTGAAGTCGCTGATCATTGCCGATGGCCTGGGCTGGTCCGGTAACTGGTATGACATGACCGGCAACAGTTCAAATTACGTGCTGGACATGATTCCCCAACTCAACACTCCGGCAGCGCGGGAATGGGCTGAAACAATCGAAAAGAATTATGGGTTCAAGCCAAGCGCCAATGCAGGCGGATTAGTTTACGATTATGCCAACTTCTTTATCAAGATAGCCAAGCGCACACTTGAAAAACACGGCCAGCTCGACAAGGCCTCCTTTCAGGACGTTCTCGAGACCGAAGTCAACACCGGCCAATTGACCTATGGTAAAAACGATGGCGCCATTATTATGGATGAGTACAAATTCACTGCCGAATCCATGCCTGATCCAGTCGTAGGACAAGACCACTTCTACTTCCCCGTCATTCAATATTTTAGCGGCAAGGGCAGCATTGTCTTCCCGGACAAATGGAAAGAGCAGGAAATGCAATTTCCCCAATAATCCCTCTGGAATCTCAACCCGCCTCAGTTTCTCGAGTCTGAGCGGCGAGCGACTGTAATATTTTTCTCAACTCGATTCCTACCATTTCACACCTCTTGCTCGACCGGAATTGTCCGCGAAGTTCCGGTCGAGCATGCAACTCCGCACAGCAGGTTTATAGATATGATCGTACTGGAAACCAAGGAGTTAACCAAGCGGTTCGGCGGCCTGGTTGCCGTCAATTCAGTATCAATGCACATAAACGAGGGCGATATCGTCGGTCTGATCGGTCCCAATGGGGCCGGCAAGACCACCCTGGTCAACGCGCTCTCCGGCCTGAACCCGCCTACCTCTGGCCAGGTGACGATGTTTGGCAGAAATACGACAGGACTGGCTCCGGAAAAAATGTGCCGGTTGGGCCTGTCGCGTACCTTTCAGATCCCGGCTCCATTCCCCAAAATGACAGTACTTGAAAATGTCATGACTGCAGCCATTTTCGGCAACACCTCCGGCACCAGCGGAAACCCACTGCAACACAGCAGGAAGATGTTGGAATTCGTCGACTTTCCCGTTGCTGAAGATACCGTCAGCGAACAGCTGAATACCGTACAGCTCAAGCGGCTGGACCTTGCGAGAGCCTTGGCAAGCCAGCCACGGCTGCTTTTCCTGGACGAGTTGGCCTCAGGGCTGAGTGAAGGAGAATTGGGCGACATGATGCAACTCATAAAAAAGATCCGTGACCAGGGGATCACGATACTGATGATTGAGCATATCATGCATCTGATCATGAATCTTTGCAACCGGTTACTCTGCATACAGTTCGGCACCAAGATCGCCGAAGGCCCTACCCGGGAGGTGGCCAATAATCCAGATGTAGCCAAGGCATATCTGGGAGATGCGGGAACAGCCCAAGCGGCTACATAGTGTCTATCCAGAAACACGGTTTTTTTGCCGACATCGAGACGCTCGACTCATTTCAGCACAGAGATATGCCCGATACCGGAGTCTGCGCTTGCCTCCGGAGAGGCGATTGCGAGAGCGCCCAGGAGTCAGGAGAAAAAGGCTGTTTCTGGATAGGCAGGCAACACGGAGTACGAGCTTTTTCCAGGGGGAGCTGACAGATGCTATTGGAAGTGAAAAATATCAACGCAGGGTACGGCTACCTGCAGATACTGCGGGATGTATCACTGACCGTGGATACCGGTGAATATGTCTGTTTGGTTGGTCCAAACGGGGCCGGGAAGACGACTACCCTCAAAACCATTGCCGGGCTGCTACAGCCGCAGAGCGGTGAGATCCTCTTCCGGGGTGAATCCATTGGCGGTCTGCCGGGCAACCTGGTGATGAAAAAGGGAATCTCTCTTGTCTCGGAGGCCATGAATCTGTTTGTCAACATGACGGTGAACGAAAACCTGGCCATGGGGGCATATACAATTCGAGACAAAAAGGTTGAAAAACGAACGCTTGGTTTTGTTTATGACCTCTTTCCTCGTCTGGCTGAAAGAAGCAAACAACTGGCTGGAACGATGAGCGGTGGCGAACGGAAGATGCTCGCCATAGCACGAGGCCTGATGTCGAACCCCAAGCTGTTACTGGTCGACGAACCATCCTTTGGTCTCGCACCGTTGCTGACGGAAAGCGTGTTTGAGTCATTGGATGTACTTGTCGGCCAGGGCCTGACAATAATGCTTGTCGAGCAGAATGTGACGAAAACCCTGGCAGTAACCCAACGGGGTTATGTACTGGAAAACGGACGTATAGAGTTATCTGGAAAAAGCAGCGAGTTGGCCGACAACCCACATGTCCGCAAGGTTTTCTTAGGGGTATAACGCGAGAGGAAAATAATGAGTCAACAGCTAAAGCACAGCTTCTGGACAAGAATCAGCCGCAGTATGACGCTGGCCAAGGTTTCCGTCATCATCACTATCGTGATCGCTGCGCTGGCAACCTTCGACAGAGGAGGCTATCTGCTGGTCAATACTATCGTCAATGGCGGCATGATCGCCCTCGTCTCCATGGGATTGGCACTCACGCTTGGGGTGCTCAACATTCCGATGTTCGCCCATGGAGAGTATTTCATGATCGGAACCTTGGTGGCATACTATGTCTTCACCCCCATCAATGGATACATAACCGCCTCCCCAGCCACTGCCCTGGCCTTCTGGGGACCGGTCATCACCGTCCTTGCCGCTGCGGTCATCGGGGCACTGGCCGGGGTGATTACCGAGCTACTGCTGTTCAAACAACTGCGAAAACGCAGCAGGGACAATTGGGTGATGAACGCCTTTCTGCTCACTGTTGGTTTGTCGGTGGTCCTCATCAACCTGCATCAACTTTTCTTTGGCACCGATTTTAAAGGAATTGTCGGCTACTACAGTGGTTCACCCCTGTCAATAATGGACATCTATATCTCTCGGGACCGTTGCTTCGCGCTTATCATCGCGGCCATTGTCGTGGCACTGTTCTGGTATTTCATGACCTATACCCGTACAGGTCAGGCGATTCGTGCTGTTTCCCAGGATGAAACAGGGGCGAAGATGGTGGGTATCAACCTCAATGCCATCCTGATGTTGACAATGTCACTGTCCTGCTCTCTGGCCGCCATTGCCGGCGCGGGGCTGCTTTTCATGTACCCATCCTATCCTGCCGTTGGATTGGAACCCTTATATATGGCCTGGTTCGTGGTCATTCTCGCCGGACTCGGCAACGTACTTGGCGCGGTGATGTGTTCCTTCATGGTTTCCCTGCTCAAAGTGCTGACGATAGAATATATCGGTACCGGCTGGGATTTCGTGGTGCCCTCGATTCTGATTATTTTGATCCTCATTTTCAAACCCAGCGGCATATTCGGTTCCGAAGTGCGTGGCGTCCTTGATAAATAATGGAGTCTTCATGAAAAACACAATACCGACTGCCAATATATTCGATACATTTCTGCGCGCCACCAGCTTCACTCCGCTTGGCCTGCTGTGCCTTTTGATGCTGGTGACCTTGCCTCTTGTGCCACCATTCAATCAGGAATACCTGCTTCGCTGGCTCATCAGTGCCGCCTTGATGGCTTCCCTCGCCATAGCCTTTGATTTTACCGCGGGATTGATCAACATTGTGAACTTCGGCTACTGTGCCATCATGGGACTTGGTGGCTACACCTCCGCCCTCTTGGTCAGTCGACTCGGTTTCAATGTCTGGCTGTCCATGCTGGCCGGCGGGGTGATGGCGGCAGCCATGGGGCTGGTTATCGGGGTAATAACGCTGCGTCTGCGTGGTATTTTCGCCGCCTGCCTGGCCTGGTTCTTCGGCCTGGCCCTCATGGGGCTGGCTATCAAGATGGTCGACCTGACCCGTGGCCCTCTCGGTTTGCAGGCTGAGCAGTTGCTCAACTCGCAAACCAATGCGCCATACTATTATATTATTCTGGCTATGATGACGGCCATATACCTGATCTGCAAATGGGTGACAAAGACCCGTATGGGGGTCGCCTTCAAGGCAATTGGCCAGAACATGGAGGCAGCGAGGACTTCGGGCATAAATCCGGTATTTTACCGGTTGGCCAACTTTGTGCTGTCGTGTGCCATAGCTGGCGTTCTCGGTGGTTTCTACGCCCATTACTACGGCATTCTGACCCCAGACATGATGCATACCTCAAAAACGGTCGAGGTACTGGCCGTAGCCTATATTGGTGGCAGAGGAAGCTTGTGGGGTGGCGCCGTGATCGCTTTTCCTTTTGTGTTCGCCATGGAATTGATCCGATCCTCTCTTGCGGAACTGCCGGGAATCAATCTGGTGCTCTACGGGATCCTCCTGATTGTCATCATGATCTATTACCCTGGTGGGTTTGCAGAGTTTTTCGATACCTATATTCGCAGCACCAAAAACAAAATCTGGAGTTATTTTCTAAACGGCGCGACAATCGGCACCAGAAAATGAGATGGGCAGAGCTTCAATGTCTTTTAAAAAGATACCTGACTGACAAAAAAAGCTCGCCCAACGACACTGTCTTCACCTGATCGGCACTCTGCGGGTAGAATATGCAATTCACGCTTACAGCCCTCACCAGCGGGAGGGCTGTAAGAACGACAGCATGCCTATCGGTGAGACGAGAACATGCTCTGCACCTTGCCCCAACAACGGCACAGACTTCAGCAGGATGAACCGAAATATCAGTTCAAGAGGAAAACGGTGCGTTCCCTTGTAATCCAGGAACTCTTTCCAGATAATGACCCTGCCGACATTGCCTTTCTCTCCTTTCTCGACCAGTTTCACGAAGGGGCGGTAATAACGGATTGTGAAGGGAGGATTCTATATTTTAACGACGCCCAGGCACGTATCGACGATCTCATTCCCGAAGATGTGCTCGGCAGAAAAGTCAGCCAGATCTATCGCGTTGACAATGACGATACGCCCATTATCAAATGTGTGCAGACCGGCAGAGCCGTTATAAACTATTCGTGTTACTACCGCACCCGTCTCGGCAAGATTGTCAACTCCATCCACAATGTCTATCCTCTTTGCGCCAAAGCGGAGTTAATCGGTGTGATCTGCTTCGTTCGGGAATACAGCCTCGACCAGCAGAATCTGGAAAAGATAGTCGCACCCAGCAGGTCAAAGGATATGAAAACCTTCGGCGTTCCTGGCAAACCACGACCAACCGTGGGATTTGGTAACGGAACCCGATTTTCATTCAAGGATATCATCGGAACCTCCCCGAACCTGACCCAGGCAGTCTCGACTGCCCGTATCGCTTCGGATTCACCCTCCTCAATACTGTTGCACGGAGAAACCGGCACCGGCAAGGAGCTGATCGCCCAATCCATTCATAACGAGAGCCCACGACGCTCTCGCCAGTTTGTGGCCATCAACTGCGCCGCGATTCCTGAGCATCTCCTCGAAGGGATCCTTTTTGGCACAACCAGAGGCGCCTTTACCGGCGCGTTGAACAGGCAGGGGTTGTTCGAGCAGGCAGATGGAGGCACACTGTTTCTCGACGAAATCAACTCCATGCCACTGGGATTACAGGCCAAACTGTTGCGGGTGGTCCAGGAAAGAAAAGCGAGGCGTATCGGCTCTCTCAAGGAGACCGATTTGAATATCAGGATAATCAGTTCGGTCAACGAGGCTCCCAACCAGGCGGTCAACAGGGGATCCCTTCGCCAGGACCTGCTCTACAGGCTCGGAGTGGTGATAGTACGGCTCCCCCCACTACGCGAAAGAATGGGGGATCTGGAAAAACTCATTCATCACTTTCTTTGTCAATACAACCAACTGTTACAGAAAAAGGTCAACGCTATCTCCTCCGGGGTGATGGATCTGTTTCGTACCTACCACTGGCCAGGCAATGTTCGGGAATTAGAGCATGTTATAGAGGGAGCAGTCAACTTGGTCGGTTCAGCGGATCTGATCAAAGCCGGCCACCTGCCCACCACCATACACCACACCGCAACGTTTTTTCCCCACGCTCCGGCCAGGGGGCGAGCGATTCCGGATCCCGCAGACAATACCATACCTTTGCCGCCGCCTTCCGAGCCCATCTTCTCCTCAGCCTCGCAACCGACTGCCTGTGCATTGGCGCCACTCGCGACAATTCAGGCCGAAACCGAGAGCAGCGCCATCCGTACGGCATTGAGCCAGTTTCAGGGAAACGTCACCAGGGCGGCAAAACAACTTGGCGTCTCCCCCCAACTCCTCCATTACAAAATGAAGAAACACAGCATTGACCGCAAGGAATTTCTCCCCTGAGAGAATGAGTGCCAGGCCAGGCCGATTGTGGCAACAGGTCTGTCTTCAGGTGGTTCCCATGTTTTTTGTTTTTTTAAAGCCTGTTTTTTAAAAAAGAAAAAAATTTTTCCGACACAGGCCTTACCCGCCTCAACAGAACTTTTGCCTGCATATATTCTCAGGCCATTACCCGGAGTTGGACCAAGCACTCCTTCTGGCATGCGCATTGCTGGAATCATGACATCGAAACATTGCTGAAAAGGCAATCCCACACTGGTGCGCAGCTGCAGAACCTTTTTTCTGCCTGCAGGGTCTTGAAGGGAAAGCATCCCCTTTAGCCCGAATTTCTCATTAATAGAAAGAAAAAAGGCCATTAATATGGTATATAATATTGTGATTCCGGCACGATATATAACACCAACAATAATGGCCTATGAAAACAGAGTGTACAAAACTTCGAACTGACTTTCAACCTCTTGGGAAGCGGGAAATAGTTGCAGATTTCGATGGTGGAGCGATCACCTCTGACGGCGGCGCGCTGCTATTGCGTGAAATTGAGCAGCGCACGGCTATACTCAAGCGGTTCGCAACCTGCTTTACCGATTATCGTGATCCCAAACGTCTTGAGCACGATGTCCTCTCTTTGGTTTCCCAGCGTGTGTTCGGTTTAGCGTTGGGTTATGGAGATCTCAATGATCATGATGAGTTATCCAAAGATAAGATGCTTGCAGTAGCCATTGGCAAAACAGATCCTACCGGCAATACGCGCAAGTCTGACAAAGACAAGGGAAGACCATTGGCCGGAAAAAGCACGTTAAACAGGCTGAAGCTGACACCTGCTGATGCATCGAAAAAAAGCGCCTATAAAAAGATCACTCTGGTGCAAGAATCGGTAGATAAGTTGTTGGTAGATGTTTTTCTTGAATCCTATTCAGAGATTCCCGCACAAATCATTCTTGATGTCGATGCAACCGATGATCCATTGCACGGCAATCAGGAGGGACGATTTTTTCATGGATATTACAAGGCATACTGCTACTTACCGTTGTATATCTTCGCCGGAGAGCATCTCTTGTGTGCCCGCCTGCGCACCGCCAGCAATGATGCGGCAGCCGGCACGGTAGAGGAATTATCCCCTATCGTTGAGCGTATTCGTAACAAGTGGCCGGAAACCAGAATCGTTGTTCGAGGCGACAGTGGCTTTTGTCGCGAAGAACTGATGTGCTGGTGCGAGGACCATGATGTTGGCTATGTGCTTGGTGTCGCCAAGAATAACCACCTGAAAATGGAAATCGCGGAGGAAATGACCCTGGCCAAGGCCGTGTATCAATGCAGTGATGCTGCCTCCAGGGTCTTCAAGGATTTTTGCTACAGTACCCTTAATACATGGCGATGGCATCGTAGGGTCATCGGCAAGGCGGAACATCTCTCGAAAGGGGAGAATCCCCGTTTTATTGTCACCTCTTTTACCAAGGAAGAGTATGAAGCACAGGAACTCTATGAAAAAGTGTACTGCGCTCGTGGTGACATGGAAAACCGGATTAAAGAGCAACAGCTGATGCTCTTTGCGGCGCGCACAAGTACCAGCAAAATGCGCAGCAATCAAATCAGGCTCTATTTATCATCGATAGCCTATGTGCTTATCCAGGCATTGAGAAGGCTTGGCCTTGCCGGCACGGAAATGGCCAAGGCGCAATGCAACACCATTCGCACCAAACTCCTCAAGATTGGGGCGAGACTACGAATCACGGTGAGGAAAGTATGGGTGAGCCTGGCCGAAGGTTATCCATACAAGGAAATTTTTGACAAGACCATGAGGCGATTATCCCAACTACCGATCCGGGTATAGCGCTTTTTCGTTTATTGTTGAGGAGCGATGGCGGAGCTGTCTCTGCACAAGCCACAAAGAACTACATTGTGGTACTCTTTTGTACATCATGGTAGGGCTTAATGGCGCATACAGCAAAACCATGCCCTCGCCACGATGGTTAAAGGAAAAATTGTGAGCTGGGGCGAGGAAAATCACCCCAGCTATACATCTGATGAGAAATGCGGGTTAACCGTCTCTATCGCCATCAATTACAAGTATCTATCTGCAGAAAGGAGAGCACGATGTACGATCGCATGCACACACTGGCCAGGGAGGATTTAGAACAGATACACGGTGCCTCTCTGGAGATTCTCAAAAACACCGGGATCGCCTTCTTCGAGCCCAGGGCCCTGTCACTTTTCAAGGACAATGGGTTCAGGGTTGAAAACAACACCGTGTTTTTCTCAGAACAACAAATTGCGCGAGCACTTTCATGCGCCCCGCCCCGCTTCACCCTCCATGCCCGCAACCCCGAACACGACGTCGTGATAGGTGAGGACGATTTCGTCTTCATTCCTGCCCTGGGCGCACCCTTCATTGCCATGCCGGATGGCACCCTTCGTCCCGGAACGATGGAAGACTACAGGATTTTCTGCAAGCTGGCACAGAGCTCGCCCCATATTGACATGAATGGGTATCTGATGGTTGAGCCGGCCGATGTGCCTCCGGAAACAGCGGGACTGGATATGGTCCTTGCCAACCTGCTGCTCTGCGATAAGCCATTTATGGGCTGCCAGACAAACAGACAGATCGCCACCGATCTGATCGAGATGCTGGCCATTGCTTTTCATGATGGGGCAAAAGAAAAGGTCAAAGACAAAACCTGTACCGTATCACTCATCAACGCCTTGTCCCCTCTTCAATATTCCGAAGAAATGGCCGGGGCCCTTATCGAACTCGCGACCCACGGTCAGGCTGTGGTCATAGCCAATATGGTCATTGGCGGCACCTCGGGCCCAGTTCCCCTGCCCGGGATCATGGCACTGCTCAATGCAGAAGTACTCGGCGGCATTGTCCTGGCCCAGCTGATCAACCCGGGCACTCCGGTCATTTACGGTTCCACCTCGACCATAACCAATTTCAAGACCGGTGCAGCGCTGGTTGGTGCGGTGGAACAGGCGCAGCTTGTATCCCTGACGGCCCAGCTGGCCAGGTTCTACAAGTTGCCCAGCCGCAGCGGTGGAGGCCTGTGCGATGCGCACCTGCCGGATGCCCAGGCAGGCTACCAGAGCGGGATGCTCTTAATGACCGCTGTCCGAAACGGGGTGAATTTCATCCTTCATTCCTGCGGGCAGATGGCGGGGCATCTATCGATAAGTTTTGAGAAATTTCTCATTGATGAAGAATTCTGCGGCATGCTGCGCAAACTCATCAAACCTGTGGAGATGAACAGCGACAACCTCGATGTCGCGACCATTACCGAGATCGGGATTGGAGGACAGTATCTCACCCACCCCAAAACATTCAAGCTGTGCCGATCCGAGTATTTTCAGCCGCTGCTGTTCAACCATGCAAACCATGACACCTGGAGCGCTGCCGGCAGCCTGCGAATTGATGAAACCGCCCGGAAAGTGCTCGACAAACGGCTTGAAGAGTATCGCCAACCCGAAATGGATCCGACAATACAGCAAAAACTCATAGACTATGTCAACAGCCGTAAAGGCATCTAGTGCTGGGCCTTTTAACATGACCAATCATCCATCAGCCAATCGACCATGAATACAATACACCTTGGCCTTCCTCTGGTGGTGGGCAACTTCAAGTTGAAGAATCGGCTCTGCTTTTCCGGCCATACAACCAACCTCTCGGATGACCCGAACCTCAGCGAGCGCCATCTCGCCTATCTTGAGGAACGGACGATGGGCGGCATAGGCCTATTGGTCAGCGACCCTCTGCCGATTCATCCAACAAGCGATATCTTCCGGACAACGCTCCGTGTATCGGCAACAACCCAAGACAGCTTCAAGCCCCTCATCACCAGTTGTCGGGGCCAGGACGTTCCGGCCATCCTGCAACTCTTTCATGTCGGTGCCCATGGCTGCGCCAAAACGGCCTTTGCCCCAGCCTGGTCGCCAAGCGGCATGCCTTCCCTCCGCGATCAGGACGGCAGCCACGAAATGTCAGCAGAGGAAATAGAGACGCTGATCGAAAGCTTCGTTGCCCATGCCAGACTGGCGCAAAAGGCAGGTTTCGACGGCGTCGAAATTATCGGCGGCGGCAATATGCTGCTGGAACAGTTCTGGTCGTCACTCAGCAACAGGCGTCAGGACGCATGGGGAGGAGGTTTTGCCGAACGTATGGCCTTCAGTGGCGAGGTCGTGCAACGCATTCGCCAGGAATTGGGACCACGGTTTCTGCTCGGCCTTGTCATGACCTCGAATTCCGGCTATGCCAATAGCCTCGAGAGCGAAGAGCTCGAAAAGATTCTCGCCTGGCATGAGGCCCTGGGCTGCATCGATTATTTCAGTTTCTGCCTGAGCGATAACCGGCCCGGTGAGCGTAAGCAGGCCATAGCGGACCTGAAAAGATACAAAGCTCTCCTTGATAACAGTTGCCTGCAGGTCGCCGGCAACGTGACGACCCCGGAAACGGCAGAAGAGCTCTTGCAAAGCGGGGCAGCTGACCTGGTGGGGATGGTCCGCGGGCTGATAGCCGACCCGGCGCTGATGAGAAAATATCAACGCGGCGACCGCCGAGCGATTCGCCCCTGCGTCCGTTGCAATCAGGGCTGCATTGGCCGACGGGCCCGGGACTATACCGTGGCCTGCCTGGTCAACCCCAGTGCCGGGCGAGAGCTGCAATTTCCGACCTCACTGCCGAAAACCATCAAACCGTTGAGGCTGGCAGTAGCCGGAGGCGGCCCGGCGGGATTGGAGGCGGCGCGTAGCGGTGCGGAGGCAGGCCACAACGTCACCCTCTATGAACGAGACGACCACCTCGGCGGTCAATGGCGTCTCGCCGGGCGACTGCCGGGTCTGCAGGCATACCAGCAACTCATCGACTGGTATCAGGATCAGTTCGCCACCCTCGAGGTCGAGACGAGAGTGGGGACTACCTTTACTGCCGAGATCCTGGCAGAAGGCGACATCGATCATCTGGTCATCGCTACCGGGGCGGGTCCCACCAGGACCGGCTTCCAACGACTCCTGCCGAATCGCCCCCGGCTCACCGGTATTGACGCTGACGACATTTTTCCGGTGGAGACAGTCCTGCAAGGAAAAACAGCGCTCACCAAACGTTCCGGCGCCAAGGTCCTGCTGTTGGATGATATCGGCTTTCGACAGGGGATCGGTACAGCCATCTTTTTGGCCGAAAAAGGCCATAAGGTCACTTTTCTGACCAGACATCCGGTTCCGGCACCAGAGCTGCAGCCACTGGGCGGTCACGACCAGTTGCTGACACAGCTCGATATCCTGGGGATCGAAAGCCTGACGGAATCCGTGCTTCTTGGCTGGTCCAACGGCATGGCTGAGTATGCCGGCAGCACAGACTCCGCACCGGTTAAACAGCAATATGACTATCTGGTTCTCGCCACCACCAATGAGGCCAATCAGGAACTTGAGCATGCGGTGGCCGGCAAGGGCAGAGCATTCTCGCTGGCCGGTGATTGTCAGGGAGCACGGAAGGCACTTATCGCAATTTATGAAGGACGCAAAGCAATTATGCGCATCTACCAGGGAGATGAAAAATGCTGACCAGGATGCAAACCGGTCCACCGTCGGAAAAAGTCCCGGCCGAGGTAGCAGAGATCTTACGCCATTGCGTGACCTGCGGCATGTGCACAGCGACATGTCCGACCTATCTGCTGAGCAACGACGAGAAGGACAGCCCACGGGGACGCAACAAGATCATTCGGGAGATTCTCGAATCCGGCCAACCGCCGTCAGAGGAGCAGGTCTACTACCTCGAGCGCTGCCTGTCCTGCTTTTCCTGCAGCACCACCTGTCCGTCCGGCGTGGGCTACAAAAATTTAATGGAATGGATTCGAACATGCATAGACCAGGAATACCAGAGACCCTGGTTCGACGACCTGCAACGCAGACTGGTGCTCGGCATGCTTCCCAGCCCGGCCCTCTTCAGTACGGGCCTGAAGGCCGCAGGTCTCCTCAAACCGATCAAGGCGCTGCTGCCGGAAACGGTACAGCCGATGCTGGCGCTTATCCCGCAGAGGCCAACACCTCTGACGGTCGGCATTCGCTACCAGGTTCACCCGGCTGAAGGCACTCGCAGACACCGGGTGTCGATGCTGGCCGGATGCGCGCAGCAGGTACTTGATCCGGCGATCAATGCGGCAACCATCCGGCTGCTGACTCGTCACCACTGCGAAGTGGTTATCGCTCACAAGAGTGAATGCTGCGGCGCCCTGCACGACCATCTGGGCAAGGAGAAAAAGGCCCGGGCCCAGGCGAGAATCAATGTCGCCGCCTGGTGGCAGGAGATGGAACAGGGCGGGCTCGATGCGATTGTCATCAATGCCTCGGGATGTGGCACGACCGTGAAAGATTATGGCCACATCCTGCGGGACGATCCTGTCTGGGGCGAACGGGCCGCCAAGGTCGCGGCGATCGCTTTAGACATCAGCGAATTTCTGATGGGTATCGAGCTGAAACCACAACCTGTGCCCCAACTTCGAGTCGCCTACCACTCGGCCTGTTCGCTGCAGCACGGTCAGCAGGTGACCGAAGAACCGAAACAGTTGCTGAAAAAGGTCGGCTTTACGGTTCTCGACGTACCGGAGGGATACCTCTGCTGCGGTTCGGCCGGGACCTATAACATGTTCCAGGCAAAGACAGCAAACATGCTGCGTGCTCGCAAGGTACGACGAATCAGGAGCATCAATCCCGACCTGGTTGCCGGTGGCAATATCGGCTGCATTGTCCAACTTCTCGAATCCCTGAGTATTCCCATGGTGCATACGGTGGAACTGCTTGATTGGGCCACCGGCGGACCGCAGCCCGCAACCTTGACAAAAACAGAGAGGTAATGCCATGAACGGCGAATTTGCACACCTGCTGCAGCCCCTGAAGCTACGCCATAAGACCTTGAAGCACCGGATCACCTTTGGTGCCCACACCGTCAATTGCGCCGAGCAGGGGTTGCCCACCGAGCGGCATCTTGCCTATTACCTGGAACGCGCCAGAGGCGGAGCGGCAATGATCGTTGTCGAACCGATCCCGGTCCATGCCACGGGAATTCTCACCAGAGGAAATTTCAGGCATGAAGATGACTCGATCATCCCTGCCTTTCGACGTCTTACCGATGCCTGTCATGCTTTCGGCACGGTCATGATCCAACAGCTCTACCATGTCGGCGGCCATGGCGAAGTTGCCAACTCCTGGTCCCCAAACTGGTCGCCAGGCGGCTTTCCCTCGTATCATGATGGGGACGGCTCGAAAGCGGTCAGTGAAGAAGAGATCGAGATACTGATTGACAGCTATGTGCAGGCCGCGCGACGGGCCTGTGAAGCGGGATTTGATGGTATAGAACTGTTTGCGGCCTACAATGCCCTGATCGAGCAGTTCTGGTCACCGATAAATAACCGGCGGCAGGACCGCTGGGGAGGCCATTTCGAGAACCGAATGCGCTTTTCCGAGCAGATCACCCGCCGGATTCGAGAGACTGCCGGAGAAGAGTTTATTATCGGCCTGGCGGTCAGCGGCGACGACCTGATGCCCGATGGGCTCGACAACGAGACGATTGGCGAGATCGTCTCCTGGCACGACGAGCGCAAACGTATGGACTACGTTACGGTAGGAACCGGGGGATACTTTGACTTTTCCAAACTGATCCCAAGCTTTCTCTATGGCGACATGCTGGGTCCGCCCCTTGCCGAGACGATCAAAAAACGCCTCAGCCATGCGGTGCTGCAGGCGGAGAGTAGAATCAAGACGCCGATACGCGGCGAGCAGGTGATCGCCAGAGGCCAGGCCGATATGGTGAGCCTGGTTCGAGGCCAGATCGCAGACCCGCATCTGGCCAGTAAGACGATCGAAGACCGTCTGGATGAAATCCGGCCCTGCATCTCCTGCAATCAACACTGCTGGGGGCGGCGCCACCATGATTACTGGATTTCCTGTCTGGTCAACCCTTCGGTGGGAAGAGAATATCAGGGGGAAAGCGAGATTTTGACAAAAACCGGGGTACGCAAAAACATTTTGATAGTTGGTGCCGGTCCGGCAGGTCTGGAAGCGGCGCGCGTGGCTGCCGAGCGAGGTCACCAGGTAACGCTGGTGGAAAGGAAGGCCCAGGTCGGGGGACAGTTTCGTCTTGCCGCCTCACAGCCGATGCGAGGCGAGATCGCTCATGTCATCTACTGGTATTATCTCAGACAGATCGAGCGACTGGAAATCGATCTGCGTCTGGGAGTGGAATTTGTCACCGACGATATCCTGGCCTTCGCAGCCGATGAAATTATCCTTGCGACCGGCTCCCAACCAGCCATGAACGGCTACCAGCGTGCGTTACCTGCCCAGCCGAGGCTGCCGGGTTGTGACCGGGAAAACGTCTACTCGATCGACCAGATTCTCACCGGGGCCAGAGAACTGGAAAAACAGGGCAAGAATTTACAGGTACTCCTCCTTGACGACCTTCGCGGCTGGTGGCCCGCCAGCGGAACCGCGCTGTATCTTGGTCAACGCGGGCATCGGGTGACGGTGGTCTGCTCCGAAGCGGTAATTGGCCGGGAACTCATCCCCTGCTGTACGGACGGCCTGCTGCGCAACGAATACAAAAAGCTCGGGATTGAAAGCAAAACATCCACGCTGTTGCTGAGCTGGAATGGGACGGAAGCCACTTTCAGTTCCACCGATCACAGCAAACAATGGCAGGCCACCTATGACGCCCTGGTCCTGGCGACTAGCAACCAGGCGGAAAACAATCTGGAAAAGGAGCTGAACAGGAAGGGGGTTCCTGTTCATACCATCGGAGATTGTGTCGCCCCGCGGCGCCTCAGCATGGCGATTTATGAAGGCCGGCAGATTGGCTTGCAGCTCTAACCAGCATGGCTGGACCAGAAAGCCTCGGCCACAACGAAACTTGAAACTCCTCGGCACGGTAACAAAAATCTCCGTACTGATGAGTTTCACAAAAACCAGCATGGCTGGACCAGGTAAGCGAGCGCAGCGAGACTCCGGAAAGCCTCGGCCACAACGAACCATGAAAATCGTCGCCCCGGTAAAGGAATTTTCCGTGCTGACGATTTTCGGATACAACAACCTCGACTCTCCTGCAACCTCAAACCCGGGGCACTGCTGTTCGATCGACCAAGAGAACCATTACCTTTTAGCCGGTGGTCTGGTGATGCCCAATTTACTCATTTTCGCCTCGAGAGTGGTGGGCTTCAGCTCGAGAATCTCCGCGGCACCGCCCGCTCCCCGCACGCGCCATTCGGTGTATTCCATCACCTGCTGGATGTGATCCCGCTGGAGATCATGGAAATTTTTGATTTTTCCGCCACCGTTGCCATGTTCGGGTAATTCGAGCTCCAACACATTGCCATTGGAGATGATCATGGCCCGTTCGATGATATTTCTCAATTCGCGGATGTTTCCCGGCCACTGATAGTTCCGCAGCCGCTGCATGGTGCTTTTTTTGACCGTGTCGATCCTCTTGCCCATCTTCTCCTTGAATTCATGAATAAAGAACCAGACGAGGTCGGGAATGTCCTCTCTGCGGCTGGACAGTGGCGGCACGATGATGGGAAACACGTTGAGCCGGTAATAGAGATCCATTCGGAAATCACCCGTTTGCACCTCCTGATACAGATCACGATTGGTGGCGGCGATGACCCGCACATCCGTTTCGATAACACCGTGGCCGCCCAGCCTCTCGAAGGTTTTCAGTTGGAGGACACGCAATAACTTGACCTGCAGTTCCGCTGTCAACTCACCGATCTCATCGAGGAAGATAGTCGAGGTGTCGGCGAGTTCAAAGCGGCCGATACGCCGTGAGTGGGCGCCGGTAAAGGCGCCCTTCTCATGACCGAAGAGTTCGCTCTCAACAAGGTTTACAGGCAGTGCAGCACAGTTCACCGTGATCATCGGCCGCTCGCGCCGCAGGCTCTGGTTGTGGATGGCCTGGGCCAGCAGTTCCTTGCCGGTGCCGGTCTCACCGAGAATCAACACGGTGGTATCTGTTTTGGCGACCTGATCGACACGCTTGAGTACATTCCGCATCGCCTCGCTCGCGCCAATGAAATTTTTGTTTCTTGGCTGCTGGCACATCTCCTCTTTTAAAAAGGTGTTTTCCGCTTCCAGCCTTTCTTTTAGTTCCTGTATCTCGGTAAAGGCCCTCTGCAGTTCCTGTTCTGACTCTTCACGCAGCAGGGCATTGGCGAAAACGACCCCGATCATTTTCATCCTCTGCACCAGTATCCGCGGCCATTTTCGCTCTTTGGTCAGTGCAGCGAAGCCGACGACTCCGAGAAGCCTGCCACTCACCGCAAGAGGTATCAGGGCGCTCGATCGGATCCCCTCCTTGAGGCAATGACGCCGTTCGGCCTCTGCCTCTTTGGGCAGTTCCGAGACACTCTCCATGACAATCGCCTCACCACCGAGCATGCGCTTGGTGTAATAGGGCTGGTCCCTATTGAGCACGAGGTTGGGCATGGCCCGTAAACCGGGTTTGACATAGGCATGGCTGACGACCAGCTCAGATTTGTCGGGCGTGAACTGGACAACGCTGCAACGATCGATATCGAGGGTGGTAACGATCAGCTCGAGGCACGCCTCGATCTCCTGATCGATCCGCTTCACCGGCAAATTGACAAATCTCGTCGAAATATTGGAGAGCATGGTCTCAAAGCGCAATCGTTCATCGTAGGAACCGTCGACCGCTGGCTGAAGTGCTGGTGTCGTCATGGTTATACCCCCTTCTGCGGAACCACTGTGGACGCGTAATGGACTCGGAAAAACGCGGCTTGCCGTCATGGCAGGCCTCGACGGGCAAGTTGCCCTGCCAGGTGTCAGGTCGAGCGTTGACCGAGCCCACTGCAACGCAGAGGATCGAACATGTACGCATGGCCGTATTCTCCTATCAATTGCCATTCTCTCGCTGAAAAGTCCAACATATTCAAACAACGGCTCCAAAATAATGAATGATCATCCAACATATTGGATTTTTCTCTCGTCGTCTTCTGGCCAGAGAGCATAAAAGATGCCGGCATACAAAGATAACCACATGTATATATGACATGTATTTCACACCGTCGTTACTGGCACATATCTTGTTTGGTACTCTCGTAAAGTGCTGGCTCTCCGCTCAGCAGAACGTCGGATCTGGCCGAAGTACAGAGTTCACGACGTGATTGTCGTTCACCTAACCAGCATGGCTGGACCAGATAGCCTCAGCCACAACGAAGCATGAAAATCCCCGGCACGGTAACAGATCTCTCCATGCTGAGGCGTTTCATATAGCCAGCATGGCTGGACCAGATAGCCTCAGCCACAACGAAGCATGAAACTCCCCGGCACAGTAACAGATCTCTCCATGCTGAGGCGTTTCACCTAACCGCATGGCTGGACCAGATAGCCTCAGCCACAACGAAGCATGAAACTCCCCGGCACGGTAACAGAGCTTTCCGTGCTGACGAGTTTCGGATAAAAAACAAAAAAGGGACATGCAGATGACAAAACTACGGACAAAGGACAAGACGGTGTTGCGCAGCCTCGGGCTTGGCGGATTTTTTGGCGGCGGCGCCGAGGGGATGGTCGATGTGAAAAACGGCAAGATCGTCCGGATCAGACCGATGCGCTACGATTGGAAATACGGTAAGGACGAGGTCCGGCAATGGAAGATAACCAAAAACGGCAAGACCCTCGAGCCGACCTGGAAATCGCTGCCCGGCCCCTTTTCCCTCGCCTATAAAAAACGGGTCTATTCGGCCAATCGCATCCAGTATCCCCTGCAGCGCGTCGACTGGGACCCACAGGGTGAAAGAAACCCGCAGAACCGGGGCAAAAGCAAGTACAAGCGCATCTCCTGGCAGACCGCGAGCCGGCTCATTGCCGATGAGATCAAACGCGTTCACGATACCTATGGGCCGTATGCCATTCTGATGCAGGGCGATGGCCATGGAGAGTGCAAGACCATCAACACCCCGCACGGGCATCCAGGCAACCTGCTCGATCATATGGGTGGTTTCACCCTGCAGGTGAGGAATCCCGACAGCTGGGAAGGCTGGTACTGGGGAGCCAAACACGTCTGGGGACAAGGGGTGCAGGGCAATATGTGGCCGGCCGCCAATACCATCAAAGACTGCACCGAGCACAGCGAACTGGTGCTCTTCTGGGGCTGTGATCCTGAAACGACGCCCTGGGGCTTTACCGGCCAGTTTGCCAGCCGTCTCTGCTATTTCTGGTCGGATGTGGGGATCAAGCAGGTCTATATCTGTCCTGATCTCAATTATGGCGCGGCAATTCATGCCGATAAGTGGATACCGATATTGCCCAATACCGATGCCGCACTGCAACTGGCGATAGCCCATGTCTGGATCAGCGAAGATCTCTATGACAAGGCCTACGTCCGGTCCCATGCCGTCGGTATGGATGAATTTGCCGATTATGTCCTGGGCATCGAGGACGGCATCGCCAAGACCCCGGCCTGGGCCTCCACCAAATGCGGTGTTCCCGAGTGGACCATCAAGGCCCTGGCCCGGCAGTTTGCCCGTAAGACCACCTCCATTGCCCACTATTTTGGAGGAGGCTTTATCCGTGGTCCCTTCTCGCATGAGCATGCCCGGCTGGAGGTCATCCTTTTGGGGATGCAGGGGCTCGGCGCGCCCGGTGTACACCAGCTGCAGCTCACCTATTTCGGCATGCCGCGCAAGGAAAATCTCACCGGCACCATCTGGAATCCCAATATCGAGGAACGGCTGGCCATTCCGGTGATGTCGTCGGTCGCCGCCTGGCAGAAACAGTCTCTGCCCAAATGCCTGGTGCACAAGGCCATAGGCGCCAAGGGTCCGATCACCTTCCGGGGAACCGGGGCCATCGAAGGGCTGGTGCAGGACCAGTTCAACGAATACACCTTCCCCATCCCCAAAGAGGAGGGGGGCAGCGAGATTCACATGATCTGGACCGACACCCCCTGCCGGATCACCTGCTGGAACGGCGGCAACGAGACCGAGATGGCGCTGCGCCAGCCGGTTATCGAAACGATCATCTCCCAGCACCCCTGGCTGGAAAACGATTGCCTGTATTCCGACATCATTCTGCCGGCCAACACCCTGATGGAGGTCGACGATATTGTCACCAATATCCGTCAGGGCATCCCCCAGCCCAACATCATGCTGCAGGAGAAGGCGATCGAGCCTATCGGTGAATCGAAAAGTGATTTCGATATCGTGGTCGAGGTGGCGAAAGAGGTGGGGCTGGAGGAAAAGATAACGGAAGGCTTCTCGATTGCCGAGATGCAGAAAAAAATCTGGGCTCACTCTGGCGGCGACAAGCTCATTGCCTGGGACGATTTTGTCGAAAAACAGTACTGGCTGTACCACACCGCAGAGGATTGGGAAGACGATCCGCCAGGGTTCAGACAATTCTACCAGGACCCCGAGAAGAACCGGCTGGGCACCAAGAGCGGCAAGCTGGAGTTCTACTCCGAGTCCCTAGCCATCCGTTTTCCCGATGACCGTGAGCGGCCACCGATTCCGAAATGGATCGAGAAGAGCACGATGCATGACGAACGGCTGTCGAGCAACCGGGCGAGGATCTATCCACTGCTGCTGATGTCCAATCATGGGCGCTGGCGGGTGCACTCCCAGTGTGACGATATCACCTGGACCCGAGAGGCACCCACCTGCAAGGTACAGGGTCCTGACGGCTATAAATATGAACCGCTGTGGATGCACACCTCCGAGGCGGCAAAGCGGGGCATAAAAAACGGTGATATCATCAAGATCTTCAACGAACGCGGCATTGTCCTGGCCGGGGCCTATGTGACCGAACGGTTGCGGCCGGGGGTCGTTTCGATAGATCATGGGGCACGGGCGGAGGCCATCAAGATCGGAGAAATAGATCGCGGGGGCGCGATCAATACCATTTCTCCCGACGGCATTATCTCCGAGAACTGTGTTGGCCAGGCGACCAGCGGCTATCTTGTGCAGATCGAGAAAGTGCGGGGCGACGAGATGGACGAGTGGCGGAAAAACTATCCAGAAGTGTTCGAACGTACATACGATGCAGCTGCCGGTTTGCGGTTTGATGCATGGATTGAAAAAGGAGCCTGATGATGAAAGTTTTTACCGTGGATCTCTCTTTGTGTAACGGATGTTACTGCTGTCAGATCGCCTGCAAAGACGAGCATGTCGGCAACGACTGGTCGCCGTATGCCAAACCGCAGCCGGATACGGGCCAGTTCTGGATCGGCATTACAGAGCACGTTCGCGGCCAGGTGCCACATGTGAAGATGACCTATCTGCCCAAACTCTGCCACCACTGTGACGAGGCGCAATGTATCGACCAGTGCCCGGCCGGAGCCATTACAAAGCGACCGGACGGCATGGTGCTGCTTCACCCCGACAGGTGTACCGGTTGCAGGCTCTGTGTCACCTCGTGCCCGTATGAGGCCATCTACTTCAACGAAGAATTGAATATCGCGCAAAAATGTACCGGCTGCTCACACCTGCGCGACAGCGATCCGGACGAATGGCCGGTCCCCCGCTGTGTCGACCAGTGCCCGACCGAGGCGCTGAAGTTCGTGGAAGAGGAGGACGCGGCAGATTTTCTCCGCCAGGCGGAACCGCTTTTGCCGACGGACAGCAGCAAACCGAGGGTGTATTACCAGGGGCTTCCCCGAAAGTTCGTGGCCGGCACACTCTACGATCCTGGAACCAGAGAGGTCATCATTGGCGCCAGATGTCGACTAGCAGACGAGGAGACGGGGGAATGGCACGAGACGGAAACCGATGATTTCGGTGACTTCTGGTTCAATGATCTCAAGGACAACGGAAAATTCAGTCTCACCTTGACGTTTGGCAACGACACCAAGGTCCTGCGGGATATCACAACTGACAGGGATATCAGCCTTGGCGATATTCCTTTCGCTCTCTCAAATGCAGCAGCGTGTTGAGCAGGCCTTTAACACCAGAAGACCAGCAGCCGCTCGCTGTGATGGTTGCAGTGGTGCTGGAAAAGGAGATTTCATGGCTATCATAACTATTGCCCGTACCGCCTTCAGCAGTGGGGAAAAAATTGCCCGTGATGTCGCTGACAAACTCGGATATTCCTGTCTGGATCGGAAAGAGTTGATCCACAGGGCATCCGAAACATTTTCCCTGCCAGAGACCAAGCTCGCCGAGACACTTGATGAACCGCCCAAACTGTGGCAACAGGACCGGGATAAGAGAGATGCCCACTTCAACCTGATCCGCGCGACATTTCTGACCCTGTGTCGAGAGAAAAAAAATCTCGTGTATCATGGTTTCTCCGGTCAGGAACTGATCCGCGGTGTCGCCCATGTATTGCGGGTGTTGATTATTGCCGATGAGGATTTTCGGCTCGATCAGGCCATGCAAGAGCTGTCCGTTCCAAGGGAAGAGGCCTATGAGGTGCTCCACCAACAGGACAACAGGATCAAGAAGTGGTCACGCCATATGTACAACTTTGAATGGAACGAACCTTCGTTATACGACCTTGTCTTCCATATTGGCCGAATCCGACCGGAGACTGCGGTGCAGTCCATCATCGACCTGGTCAATTCCGGAGATTTCGCCGAGACGGAACAGTCGCTGGAAACCTTTGCCAACGAATTCCTGGCCAGCATGGTCTGGTCGGCGTTGACCCAGCACAAACGAACCAACGATGCAAACGTGATCATCATGGCCCACAGGGGCGTGGTGACCATTGCCGGCACCGTCCGTACCGCTGCCATGGCCAAAGACCTCGATGAGGTGGCCCTCAAGGTCGAAGGCGTTTCCGAGGTGATCAATCAGGTCAATATAGGAACGATCTGGCGATCGTAGGCCCACAGCCTCGCCAAGCGGCCAGAAGCCTGCGGCGCTCCATATCTTCAGCAGACCGTTTCACCTCAGTTGGCCCGGTGAAACGGTCTGCTCCGCGGCAAAGAGCTGCCGGCAGGCAGTAACAGTTACATCAGGGTCACGCCGGCGTCACTCCTGACTGAGGCTGATTGTGGTGTCGAGAATTTCACGGGCGTCGGTAAAGCCTTTTTGCGCCATCTCCTTGACCCAGTTCTCCCAGATCGGCTTGCCGGCGACATCTATCCAGCGCTGGCGCTCCTCACTGCTCAATTCGAGCAGATTGATCGATTTCCCCTGCTCGGCCAGTTTATCGATAACCCCTTGTTTCGCGGTGTCGAAATGGTTCTTACCCCAGAATTTCGAACCCGCGAGGCCGCTCACACTCATGATGGCGTCCTGGATCTCCTTCGGCAGGCCGTCCCATTTGCGTTTATTCATCGCAATGGAGAAATAGACCGCGGGAAAGGGAGTGGCGGTGTAATACTTCACGACCTCATAGAGCCTGAAGCCATGGATCGCCTCCCAGGGCGCCCCCATGCCGTCTATCACCCCTTTCTGCAGGGCCAGAT
This sequence comes from Desulfopila sp., assembly GCA_047973425.1. Classification (GTDB taxonomy): domain Bacteria; phylum Desulfobacterota; class Desulfobulbia; order Desulfobulbales; family Desulfocapsaceae; genus Desulfopila. The sequence goes on along the minus strand of JBKEBZ010000086.1, from coordinate 5,323 downwards.
AGGTGTCGGGCATGGAAATCAGAGTGGGCACACCTCCCAGGGCAAAGGTCATGTCCGTCGGGGGGCCACCGGTCATCCTGATCTTCATGCCCTTGATATCCTCCATGGTTCTCACCGCCTTGTCCCTGGTGATCAGTATGTAGGGATTACTGGTGAAGAGACAGAGAATCGTGTTGGCGGCAAACTCCCGCTGGATCTCGGGAAACCGCTCATAGAGTTTCCACAGCACCTCGCTGCCCTTTTCCGCGCTTGTAAAGGGCAGCGCCGGAAGACTGATCACATCGGCCAGCGGAAACTGCCCCGGCCAGTAGCCATGGAAACACCAGCTGATATCGGCTATGCCGAGTTTCGTCGCCGTCCAGGCATCCGTGCCCTTGGACAGCGTCTGACTCGGGAAAATATTGATCTTCACCTGACCATGGGTTGCCTCCTCGACCTGTTTGGCCCAGGGTATGACGGCATGCACACTGCTCCAGCTGTTATCTGGATTCTGGTGTGACATGGTGAGCTGTATCACCTTGGCCTGCAGCACCGTCCCCGATGAGAACGACAGCAACAGACTCAATACAACGAACAACACGCGCCTCTTCTGTTTCATATGCCCCCCTTGTCGATAGAGAAAAAACTCCTGCCGGCCACCATCCGTGAATGCAAAATTACATTACATCCGACCGGGCAGGGTAATTGGGTTCATCATGCGATCATATTCAAATATTACATAAAGTTATTCACATAACAGGAACCGCCGAAGAGTCGTTATCGCGGTGAAAAAATGACCGAGCGCGATTTCTCTTCCATCGTCTTTACCAGTGTCGAGATCAAGCCAAATTCCATGCAGAAGGATTGACAGTGCTTGACACAGGCGGGTTGTTCACCCTCCTGGTGCCTGTTGATGCACAGGTCACAGAGTTCCGTGGGAAACGGCAGATAGTCGATAGCCACCGGTTTCTTATAGGTTTCGTAAATGTGCTCTGTGACCCGTATGCCGCATTTTCCGGCGGGGAAGCCATGTTCCTGCTGGCAGGCGACCTCACAGGAGTGGCAGCCGGTACAGTATTCGTAATGTATGAGCAGTCCGTTTTTATCCATGGTCATCTCTCCTCTTGGCCGAGCTTGTCGGTTTTATATACAACTCATCAGCGCGGAGATTTTTGTTACCGCACCGAAGAGTTTCATGTTGCGTTGTGGCTGAGGTTGTCTGCTCCAGCCATGCTGGTTTATCTGAAACTCGCCAGTGCGAAACACTCTGTCACCGCGCCGAGGAGTTTCACGCTTCGTTGTGGCTGAGGCACCTGGTCCAGCCATGCCGGTTAGTAAGAAGTCACCAAAGCCGACGATTCAACGCTGTAGGTTATCGTTTTATCGTGGTGCTTCTGCGGTTTTTTCTAGGATTTTGCGGGTTCAGCGAGCTTGGAGATCCTGCAGAGCGTGGTTTTGTACTGTCCACCGCCAAAACCGCTATCGCTGTCCTGCGGGCCGGGGATGATCGTGTTGATCTGATAATCCCAGACACCGAACAGATCCGGTTCGGCACCGCTAAGTTCCGGCTTCCACCAGTGATGCAGGGTGTGCACCATTTGTGGATGGACCCGCAGGGAGATTCTGACCTTGCGCTTGACCTTGCCCATGTCGTTTTCCAGATAGACCCATTCTCCGTCGTAGACGTCAAACTGTCTGGCAGTATCGGGATGCACCTCGACGTAGGGTTCCGGGTTTTTTTCACGCAGCCACGGAATCATCCGATGTTCGGAGTGAAAATAGAGATGCGATCGGGCCCCCGTGATCATGATCAGCGGGTATTTCTTGTACAGATCGGGCGTTTTGGTGGGGCTCTGCGCCGGTTCCTTGTAAAAAGGCAGCGGATCGATCCCCCACTTCTCATAGGCGGTGCAATAGAGTTCGACCTTGCCCGATTCGGTGGTAAAACCCGGTTTGCCGTCGTGCCGCAGCAGCCCTTTTTCATGCCGGCGGTACGGCCGCGAGGAGTGCCCTTCCGGCGGCATCGCCTGCGATCCCTGGGCCGCCAGCTGATCGAAGGTGAAGCCGGCAATGGCCAGCCGGTCATCGATCAGCTCCTTGACGCTCTTGTACCTGCAGTTGGGGTTGAGACGATTTGCCAGCTCGATGTTGATTTCCCAGTCTGAGCGACACTCGCCGACCTGGATGGTTTTCTGCATGATGCCGAGCGGCACCCACCAGGAGCGAAAACTCTCCTTTTCGGCAAAGGTGGCGGCCGGCAGGAAGATGTCGGCCAGCGCCATCGAAGTCGGATTGTGGAAGAGGTCGACAACGGCAATGAAATCGAGCTTTTTCAGTGCCTCATAGTGAAATTTGGTCCGTACCGCCTGGCCGCCCAGAATGTTTGCCGTCTGAATCCAGGCTCCCTTGATGGGATAGGGTTTGCCACTGTCGATCTGGTCGATAGCCATATCCGGTTGCGCCCAGCCGCGAAAGCCCTTGACCATCGGGTAGCTGTTGCAGCCGATGCGGAGTTTGTTGAGCTTACCGACCACCTCCTCGCCATAGAGGCCGACCAGGTCCTCGGTCGAGTAAGGATAGGTGGTGACGCCATGCGATGGCCGGGCAATGACGTTGCCGCCAGGTATGTCGATGTTGCCGGTTATGGTCCAGAGATGGGAAATCGCCTGGGCGACGGTGGTCCCCTCGGGACACATATCGATGGGCACACCCCACTGCAGCGCCGCAGGTTTTGCGGTGGCGTAGAGCCGCGCCGCATCCCGGATGAGCTGCTGAGGCACCCAGGTGATCTCACTGACCTTGTCGAGCGGATACTCCTGTACCCTCTCGCGCAGCTGCTCGAAACCAGAACACCACTTTGCGACAAACTCTTTATCGTAGAGTTCTTCATTGATCATGACGTTGAGCATGCCGAGCGCCAGGGCACCGTCGGTTCCCGGCCGGATCTGCAGGTGATATTTGGCCCTCGAGGACATCCAGGTGTGACGGGGATCGATCGAGATGATCTTGCTGCCCCGTTTCATGCAATCAATGACCCAGTGACCGAAAAAGCCATCAGAACAGGTCGGTGGCGGGTTCTGGCCCCAGACGAGAATAACCTCGGGAACTTTGTAGTCGGGGTCGTCATATCGTTTGGCGGAAAACTGGCCGGCATCCATCACACAGAAATCACCGATGGTCGCCTTCATCGCCCCCAGCCTCGGGGTGTAACACGATTGCCCCGAGAGCCCCAGCTGCACCCAGTTCGGACTGCCGTAATTGTAACAGAGAAAAGAAATCGGCCCGCCAACATCACGGCCGGTGCCCTGGGCGAAGACGACCGCCTCGGCCCCGTATTCCTCGCGAATGGCTTTCAGTTTCTGCTCACAGATATCAAAGGCCTCATCCCAGGAGATCGGCACAAACTTCCCTTCCCCCCGGGCGCCTACCCGCTTCTGGGGAGTGGTCACCCGGTCTGGATGGTAGACATATTGGGTTAAGGCAAGAACCCGGGGACAGGATCGTCCCTGGTTGAACGAGGCATTTTCATCGCCTTCGACCTTGATGAGCTTGCCGTCCTTGACATAGAGCTTCTGGCCACAGGCGCCATGACAACCGGCGCCGGCCGACCAAACAGTCGTTGGAGTAATCTGAATATCCCGCAGATGATCCATATATTCTCCTCTGTAGCAAAAGTTGAGACACCGTTTTCTGGCCAGACCTGACCTTGCACGGTCAGCAATGCACTCGCCAGGTTTCATGGCGAATAAACTACAAGAAGCATGCCAGGCACCATGTGGCACTTGACTTTTGCAACATACTGTAATTACACAGTTAATGCGGGTCGTGTCTTCGCTACAGAAACGCCTCATCCAATATTTTGGATAAATACACGATATTTTGGAGATCTGCGGATGGGGGGGAAAATCAGGGGACGGATATCGTTGTCTCAGGTTTATATAAAATAAAACTCATCAGCACGAGAGATCTGTCACCGAACCGAGGAGTTTCATGGTTTGTTGTAGCTGAGGCTCTATGGTCCAGCCATGCTGGGTGGCAGGATTCGGTAGGCCCAATACCCTAACCATTCATGGATTGCATCCCTGCTGAGTTGCAGACTGTGGGCATTGGGTACAAACGAACGTATCGTCAGCGGCTGCTGGTCAATGAAGCCGGTGGGGGCTGGCAGGACATGAAAACCCACCCGGCGAAAACTCCATGTGGCCCGCTGCATATGCAACGAACTGGTAACCAGCAAAATTGTCGTTTTCTTCTCTACCTGCAGGATGTCGTAACTCAATTGGGCGTTTTCTGCGGTGGTCCTGCTCTTTGTCTCCAGCCACCTGGCCTGCAGGCCAAATTCTTCATCGAGGTCAAAAGCCATACTTTCAGCAAGGCTGCGATCTGCATTTTTGCGGACTGAGCCGCCAGTCAACAGTATGGGTAACCCTGTTCGGCGTTGCAGAAAAGCACCGTACCGTAAACGAATCAAGGTGTCTTGTCCGCTCACGGGCTGGCCGAACTCGGTTGCCGCCTCATTTTGTGCCCCGGAGAGGATCACGATGGCATCGGCGTTCACCAGGGAGAGCTGATCTGGCCGGATCGGCTGATTGTGCTCGAGGGAAAGACAAAGAGTGATTGCACCGATCGGTGTGGCCAAAACCCATAAACTGAAAAGAGCCAGCAGGTAGAGTGCCCGCGCGGTTTTAGGCCAGAGAGTGCGTACTCTCCAGGCAAGAATCAGCACGAGCAGTTGGCTAAAGGGTGGCAGCAAGAGAGCTTTCAATACATACCGCAGTTCCATTTCGTCACTCTTTTGCCCCGATCGGCATGGACAAAATTGATGGCGTCGTAAAAAGCCCGATCTCCTGCGTTGCAGCGGGATCGGCCACTGCTCGGCGTACCACATGTACGCCTGTGCTTGGCCGACACCACTGCGCCTTGTATATCAGGCTTTTGTACTTAGCCATCTTACGTGCAGGTTTGAGGTTTTTACGAGTTCATCAAAATTGATGGCGTCGTAAAAACCTAAACAGCGAATTCCGGTCGTTTCGTCACTCTCGACTGGAAGATTTCCAAGATTGCGGCAAATGTCCTCATTTGCCGTTCATATTGGTCTTTGATAGCGCAATAAACAGCCCGCAACCTGAGCAAGATGCCACAGTGTGGTCCTTTCGGCGCGGTTTCCCTCCTTCTGAACCTGCTGGCCCGCAATATATTGAGACCTATGGCCTTCATTATGACCGCAAAGGCTACAGCCCTCATCCCCCGAACCCGGAGGTGCTTCACCCCAGTTCGCCGGTCGAATTCCGACATCGTCGCCTCGACTCCGGCCCGGAAGCGGTATCTCGCCTTAAACGCAGAT
>JBKEBZ010000143.1:0-5842 GCA_047973425.1 Desulfopila sp. | reverse complement strand
TGCTGTTACCTCGTGTCCGTCCAGAAACAAGAATTTTTTGTCTAAATCGAGGCGCTCGATAAATTTTACCACAGGCATATGTTTGATGGACCCGTAAAAACCTCAAGCGTGCATACAAGATGGCTAAGTACAAAAGACTGATATACAAGGCGCAGTGGTGTCGGCCAAGCGCAGACGTACATGTGGTACGTCGAGCATTGGCCGATCCCGCTGCAACGCAGGAGATCGGGCTTTTTACGACGCCATCATGTTTGATGGACCCGTAAAAACCCAGATCTACTTCGTTGTAGGTCACAAACGACAATCCGCTGTACCATATGTACTACCAGGTTGCCATTTGAGACACTACGCCTCGTATATCAGGGTTTTTCCTGAGTCCATCTCGGCGGAACATTCGACTTTTTACGAAAGCATATGTTTGATATTCCGAGGATAAAATTTTGAGAGCAACGAGGGGTTAGGCAAAAAGGCCGTTTCTGGATGGGCACTACCTAACAGTGACGGTTCGGGATCTGCCAATTCTTTATCACGACCTGGCGGACGGTAAAAAGATCAATATATCGCATGTGTTGTCACGATTGTCAGGAGGAACAATGAAAGGAAGAGAGTTCGAAGAGTACGCCAAAAACCAGTTAGTTATTAATATTTCGATGTTGGCCGTCATCGTGTTGTGCTCTGTTTCGATCGTGATAATGCTCAAGTCGGTTGGCTGAGAGAGCCATACCACACACCAACACGTCATCCGGGGGCCGGCCGGTAGGCGATTACCGGTAGATGCCCCTCTCTCCCCTTTGATCAGGATCTTCCAGGGCAGTTTTGCCCTGCCGATCCAGTGTCGGCTGTGATGACTGAATCTTTTCGTATTTGAAGCCTGGTGTATTTTCTTGTCCTTGAACCATTCTGGCCGAGGGCGCAGCAGTGTTTTCCCTGACAGCATCGCTCCACTGACAGTCGTTGAAAGTTGACACCGGATAGGGCATGATAGATCCTGGTGACGCTTCCCTTTAATGCGGAAATTTAGCTGTGGTTCTCGTGTTTTTTCAACACCGGTGAATGGTCATGGAGCGCTTTTTCTATCCCGATTCAATTGTGATCCTTGGTCTGTCAGGCAAAGAGAAGAATCTTTCTCGCCTCATTCTTGCCAATCTGATCAGATGGGGGTTCAGCGGCCGTATCTTTGGTGTGAACCCCAGGGCAGATGAACGCCATGTTCATGGCATCAAGATGTACCGACAGGTCGCCGATCTGCCGGAGGTGCCCGATCTCGCGGTGGCGCTGGTACCGGCCAGATACGTTCCAGAGGCGGTCCGAGCCTGCGGCGAGTTCGGCATCAGCCGGATGGCCATCCCTTCCGGAGGCTTCAACGAAGCGGGTGCCGCCGGTCGCGACCTGGCCAGTGAGTTGATCCTACTGGCCCGCCAGTATGGTATCCGCTTCATCGGCCCGAACGGGCTGACCATCGTCAATACCGCCAACGGTCTCTGCCTGCCGTTTACTCCCCTGTATCCTCCGCCGAAAGGGGGAATGTCGATCATTACCCAGAGTGGCGGCATCGGTCTGTTTCTCTGGAATCTCATGGCCGACCAGCACATCGGCCTGGCCAAATTTGCCAGTATCGGCAATAAGCTCGACCTCGATGAAGTGGATTTTCTCCGATACTTTTCAGCTGATCCTGAGACCAGGGTGATCTGTCTGTATCTGGAATCCATCACCGATGGCAGGGCGCTGTTGGAGGCGGCTGGAAACTGCGGTAAGCCGGTGGTGGTCTACAAGGCCAACACCACCGGGGCTGGCAGTCGAGCGGCCATGAGTCACACCGCCGCCATCAGCAACGATGACGAGATCATGGATGCGGCATGTAGCCGGGCCGGTATCATTCGAATCGACAGTTTTCACGATTTCATCTCGGTTACCAAGGCCTTCAGCCTGCCGCCGATGCGGGGCAAGCGGATCATGGGCATGAGTCCTGCCGGAGGATTTTCGGTCATCATGGCAGACCTCTGTGACAAGGCGGGGTTTGTTTTCGCCGATCCTGGGGAGTCGTTTTACCAGGAGGTGTCGAAGTTTGGCAATGCGGGAATCATCAATGTCGCCAACCCTCTCGATATGGGTGACATGTACGATCCCCAGGCCACTGTGGATATCTTTCATCTGGCCCTACACAACGAACATGTCGATGGTGCGATCTACATTAACCAGTGGCCGCGGATGCCGGTGGGAGATGACATCTTCAGCAGAATGTTTCATACCGATCTTTCCCAGGAGACCATTGGCGCCATTCGTTCGTCGGGAAAACCGCTCGGTGTCTGTCTGTTCGGACCGGTGGATACCATTGCCCGGATAAAGAACAACCTGAGTATTCCGATCTTCGACAGTCTCGAAGAAATGATCCGAACCCTGAAGATCCAGCAGGAATTCTATCAACGGCAGGATGCCTCACCCTGTGTTGCCAGCCGGCCGTCGGGGCTGAGGCGACACGAGGCGAAGGCCTGGTTGGGGCAGCGTCGAGGCAGTTATGGCGAGGAAATGCTTGAACTCCTTACCTTCTACGGTATCCCGGTTGCCGCTTCCTCGGTGACGACCAATGCTGACCAGGCGGTGAGCGCCGCTGGTGCCATAGGTTATCCGGTCGTCGCCAAGGTGATCTCTGCCGAGGCGTTGCATAAGTCCGATGTTGGTGGAGTGATTACCGACTTGAACAGCGCAGATCAGGTGCGGGCGGCCTATGCCGCGATCGAGGCCAACCTCGCCAGCAACCGACCGCAGGCTGTTTTCGCCGGGGTGCGGGTAATGACAATGGCTGGGCCTGGCTACGATATGTTTGTCGGGGGCAGGGTCGATCAGTCGTTTGGTCCGGTGGTCGTGTTTGGCCTGGGTGGAGTGTTTGTCGAAATTCTGGGCGATCGTGAACTGGCCCTGTGCCCAACGAATCAGACGGAGGTCAAAAGCAAGCTGGAAAAGCTGAAATCCTTTGCCACACTTAAAGGAGCCAGGGGAGGAAAGCCAGGCGATATCGACGCATTTGTCGATATCATTGTCCGGGTTGCGACCCTTTTGACCGATTTTCCCGAAATACGTGAGTTCGATCTCAATCCGGTCCGGGTGTTCGGGCTTGGTGCCGGCGCAATGGTGCTGGATGCTAGGCTGAGGATTGGCGAGCGAATTGGCCCTGGCGGGGACGCGTTGGTATGAGACTGAGAAATATACGGGGTACGTTGGGGCTTGTAAGCATTATTATCAGCATAATCACAGGCGGGTGGGCGGCCGAGATCGACAGCGTGACCCCGAGAAAAGTCGATTTGCCAAACAGTCTGGAGGCCCTCAACCGCCTCTTCAATGCTCGCCTCCATGCGGGAGTTGTCGAGGCCAATCGCCGGCAGAGCGAGGTGGAGGATCTGGCGAGTGATGCGTTTTGCAATGAGGAAGATCTGTATGTGGAGTTGCGCAAAGCGATTTTCCAGTCGTTTACCGCCTCATGGGGGTTGAAGGGGTATGGCCTGGACAGACAGTTGCGGGAGCTGTTGGTGGAAAACAGCTATTCACTCTCGCTCAATGACTCGATTTACCGTGACATAGATTATCTGGAAGGGCTGTCACTGAACCTGAAACAGCTCAGCGATGTTGTGCGGGTCAATGGCCATCTGGTGGGGCTTGACAAGTTCGGTCATTTTTTTGCCGAAGGCTACCAGTACTTTGAGTTGACCGAGGAGAACGGAGAGACCCTGACGGAGGCCATGCTCTGGGGCAGGGAGCAGGAGCAAGGCAAGTTCGGCTATGCCACCACCGGCATCTTTTCCTTTGCCGATCTGGTGGCCAATTTTCAGGGCTGGCGATTCTGGAACAGCATTCGCAGAAAACATGACGATCCACTGACGGGGTTCTGGACGAATCTGCTGAGCGGCCCGCGTATCAGTTGCAGCGTGCAGATAATCGACTCTATCAGGTACCGGAAAATCGTAAAAAAATGGCAAATGCATGGCCGTTTTGATTTCTCGGAGTATATCGATGGGATGTGGGATGAAGGCAATAACTGTAACAGCTATGCAGACCCGATTGTTGAAAAGAAGGTAACGGCAAGAATACTACAGGTTGATCCTGATTTCAGCTGCCCGACCAACCCCGGGTCCTGTGAGCAGGCGCATACCAGGTACGGAAGTTTTGGCAAATACCTCATCCACCCGTGGTGTTTGACGGTCAAGGTACAGTAGCGGTGCGGATTGCAACCTTCACTGGGTTGGTACGTATCGATAAAGAGCGAACGCAGCCTGCGGCGTTTTCGCAACCCCACCTGGGAACATGCCCGGCTCAGTCTGTCGGCGATTTTGGCCAGGGTACCCTCAGAATTGTAAATACAACTCATTGGCACGGATGCCTCTATTGCCGTGCCGTACCAATGAGTTTGGTGGTTCGTTGTAGCTGAGGCTCCCTGGTCCAGCCATGCTGGTTGATATGAAACTCGTCAGTGCGGAAAGCTCTGTTACCGCGCCGAGGAGTTTCATGTTTCGTTGTGACTGAGGTTCTCTGGTCCAGCCATGCTGGTTTATATAAAACTCATCAGCACGGAAAGGTCTGTTACCGCGCCGAGGAGTTTCATGGTCCGTTGTGGCTGAGGCTCTCTGGTCCAGCCCGTGCTGGCTAGACCGTGACCTCTGTCAACCAGAAGTCATGAAGATTGCAGAAACTGGTGACGCACACCTTCCCTTTGTAATCAGCGGGAAGTTCATAGCTTGATTCGGGCTTGTCCTGCGGAGTAAACGTGGTGGCTCCGACCGGAGTCCCGTCTTCAAGAACCAGGGTGTGGCGAACGATGAAATGCTCCTCGGACATGGGATGTTTGGTCACCGCCTGCACAGTCGTTCCCTGGATAGTGACTTCCGGGGCGTGAGACCCAACCTTGCTCGCCCACATCCCTGGGTTGTCCTTGGTATAGATAATGTTGGTAAACGTCTTGTTTCCGCCAGAGGCAAAGGCCATGCCGCTCGAGCTTATGGTGAGAAGAGAGGCTGCCGCGGCGGTTTTTAAAAAGTCGCGTCGATCGCTCATAGAGATTCCTCCAGGTATTTGTGCTAGGTAATAGAGAATCTTTTCCTGACACTGTTGCCTGCTCCCTTTACCGGAAGCAAAGAGGGCCACAGTTTAAGCCATCACATCAACCGGCAGGGGCAGAACGTATTGACTCTTCCCACCAGTTATCGAAAAGCCTAGCATGTGAATGGTTCTGGAGCAAGGTTTCTTTATCGCCTCTATTGGTAAAGCGCGATGAAGATAAACAGCTGAGGGGAGAATGGATGATACGATTTTAGCACACCGTTATCGTATTGACTGGGGAAAAGAAGAAAATATGGTCGGGACGAGAGGATTCGAACCTCCGACCCCAGCGTCCCGAACGCTGTGCTCTACCAGACTGAGCCACGTCCCGACCGGGTGAAATTGCTGTGCATACTACATCTTTCCTGAGGCGAATGCCCCGGAGAGTATAGATAAAGCCATTCTACGGTGATCATACCATCGTCCACAGTTGGCCTCATCCATAAAGAGAGCCCGACAATAGCACGGCGAAGAGGATAAATCAAGCAAATGGAACGGCCAATGATACTTTTTCTTCTTTAAAACAGAATGAACAGAATGCCTCGATGTTTATAAACAACCACGACTGCTAAAACGCCGACAGCCCCGGTCAGCTTTCGCTGACCGGGGCTGTTATTGGTGAAAAAAAGAATCGGCGGCGACCTACTCTCCCACACAGTCTCCCATGCAGTACCATCGGCGCAGAAGAGCTTAACTTCCGTGTTCGGAATGGGAACGGGTGGGTCCTCTTCGCTATGACCGCCGAAAACTCGGC
>JBKEBZ010000119.1:0-2443 GCA_047973425.1 Desulfopila sp. | reverse complement strand
TCTTACATCTCCTCCGGTCCGTTTGATATCTGTTTCAGCATTATGCTGACCTCAGCGACCAGCAGCAGGGTGAAAACGACTAAAAACATGAAAAAGGTCGCCTTCACGTTGCCGGCCTCGATGTTGGTCGTCGCCACCTGTACCGGTAACAACCCCTCGATGGCCCAGGGCTGACGTCCCACCTCGGCAACGACCCACCCCGCCTGGGAGGCGATCAGGGCCAGAAAGAACATGGGCAGACCGAGCAACTGCAACCAGGTTTTTTCCGCCAGCGTGCCTTTGAGGACACAGCGGAGGTTCAAGACGAAGACCAGGGTGAAAAGTCCGCCCAGGAAGACCATGATATGGAAGGCATAGAAGGTTATTGGCACATTGGGTACCACATCCTCGGGTTTTTCCAGGTAGCCATAGCCGAGATAGTCCTGGTTGGCCTTGAATTTTTCCAGGGCGACCGCGGCGGCGTCATCGTCCATCGCGAGCTTCGCCTCCTTATAGGCGGTGAGGTCGGCGATGGCCGCCTGGCCACGGGTCATCTTGTCGGCTACACTGACGATCCCGCGTTCCTCGTTGCCGTACACCAGGTCGTTGATGCCGGGAACGAACGAGCCAAACTGCCGATTGGCCAGCAGGCCCAGGGCGCCGGGGACCGCAAACTCCACCTTAAACGATTCAAGATCGTCACCCGGCTGCTTGGCGGCATTGGGAATACCGAAGGCGACAAGCGGCGCGTTCTCCCGGCCATCCCAGAGGCCCTCATAGGCCGCAAGCTTCATCGGCTGACTCGAGGCGTTGGTGTAGGCCGATTCATCGCCATTAAAGGCCACGAAGACCGTGGATACGAGGCCAAAGATCGAGGCGACGAGAATAGATTTGCGGGCCAGATCGACATGGCGGTTACGCAGCAGGTACCAGGAAGAAACGGTGATCACGAACAGGGAGGCCACCATGAAACTGCTGCTGGTGGCATGGGTGAACTTGGATATGGCCACCGGCGAAAACAGCACTTCCCAGAAGTTGTGCATCTCGAAACGGGCGGTATCGGGGTTGAATGCCATCCCGACGGGATACTGCATCCAGCCGTTAGCGACCAGGATCCACAGGGCCGACAGGTTGGAGCCAATGGCGACCATCCAGGTGGAGAACAGGTGAAACCTGGTGGAAACACGGTCCCAGCCAAAGAACATCACCGCGAAGAAGGTGGCCTCGAGGAAAAAGGCGACGATGCCCTCGATGGCCAGCGGCGCCCCGAAGATATCGCCAACCATCCATGAGTAGTTCGACCAGTTGGTGCCGAATTCGAACTCCAAAATGATGCCGGTGGCAACGCCGATGGCGAAGTTGATGCCAAAGAGCGTCATCCAGAATTTGGTTATGCGTTTCCACTCTTCCTGGCCAGTCCGCACATAAATCGTTTCAAAAAAGGCGCAGAGAAACGACAATCCCAAAGTCAGGGGTACGAATATCCAGTGATACATTGCGGTCATTGCGAACTGTGCCCGCGCCCAGTTGACCATGACCAGGTCAATCTCGCCCATAACCTGTCCTCCCTTCATGTTGAAATTTTGCCGGGCTGGTGATGTTCTCGATCACATGGTCCGCCCGCTGCTTATCTGTTTCAAAATTGGTATTGAGATAATTCGGGAAAAAAAACAGTTTCAAAATACCAAACATCACCACAAGTTTGATGATGATAATTTTCCACAGGGTCCTGCCAAGCGTCATGCGGCGAAAACCGTCCCGGTAGAACCCATATACCCGTTTTACAGAGTCCAGCATCATCTCTCACATATCGATTGGGGAAAGATATCTACGCCATGTTCCAGCCAACCTGACAGGTTACAACTATTTAACCTCGCCATTTCAGACAAATCAAGCACAACTCCACTCATCACCTGGCAGGCGCACTATATTCAAATTTTCCAAAAGCTGTCAATAATAATACTCATTTTCCATGCCTGTGATGAGCTTGCCCGTTGATGAGGTCGCTCACCGCTGAACAGACCGCATCCCTGCAATGGTTTTTCCCCAGCCAGCACCCACAGATCGACGACGGAGGCCAGTCGTCATTACAAAAGAAGATGCACAGGCAAAGAATTCTGTCGGCAGACCCTCAGTAACCATTCACCAGCACCCCATTTTCGCCCGATCAGGCCTCACCGCATAGCCAACTAGAGCTATGAGACCTGCTTGAACGAACCTGGTGCACTGGATGAGGTAAAATGAGAAGGCTAGTTCTCCCCCGAGCTATGATATATTCACGCTCAACCTTAATTTAACGCAGTCACAATGCTGCAAAAAAGGAGGAGAACTAGCCGTGAATAACATAACAATCGGAATGGACCTTGGCGACAAGAATAATGCTGTTTGTGTGCTGAACGAATCATGCCTCATTGTAAAAAAAGATGCACTGGACAACAATGAGCAGTCACTGCGCGATTATTTT
>JBKEBZ010000024.1:0-2111 GCA_047973425.1 Desulfopila sp. | reverse complement strand
TTGAATCAGGCCTTTGAAGTAATGGAGAGCATGATGCTGTTTGCGGAAGAAGAATGGCGAAAACTGATTGAAATAAGACAAAAAACGGCGAGCAGCGCCCGCCAGAGTGGGAGTGCTGTCATGGCTTGATTCCTTTTGATTTTTCTGCGTTTTTCTGATGGCTGTCATGGTATTCGACCGCCATCAGAAAAACCTCATTTACAGCCTCAATATACATCATTTATTATATTATTTCAATACGTTAAGTTTATCAAAGTAGAATTATATTTTATAAAATCTATCCTCTTTTACCAGGAGAATCCGCGATGAGCGCATCCACCCCTCGCACCGAAGCCATCCGCCAGGAATATATCAGCTCCCGCCCGGCCATCTGCCTCGAGCGGGCCAGGATCTGGACCGAATCCCATGCAAAGACCGCGGCACAGCCGGTGGCCATCCAGCGGGCCACCGCCTTTTACGACACCTGCCGACAGCTGCCGGTGACCATCTTTGCCGGCGAGTTAATCGTCGGCAGCCCGGGCGTCAGTCGACGCAGCGGCATCCTCACCCCGGAATTCGCCTGGCGATGGGTCGATCAAGAGATGGACACCTTCGCAGAGCGGCCCCAGGATCCGTACCAGATCACCAGTGAGCAGCGCCGGGAACTGCGCCAATCGATCTTCCCCCGTTGGCAGGGCAGATCCCTGGAAGAGGCCTTTTTAGCCCGGGTCCCGGCCGATACCGCCAGCCTCCTCATCGATACCGGCATCATCGACAACGACTCGAAGTGGCGGCAGGCGGTGGGCGAAATCACCCCCGACTACCAGGATGTACTGTTCGTCAAGGGATACCAGGGGATTCTTGACGAGGCCGAGGAGCAGTTGGTACGACTGACCCCGGACTCCCTGGAGAATCTGGCGAAAATCGATTTTTACCGTTCGGTGGCCATTGTCGCCAAAGGTCTGATGACGCTGGCCCGGCGCTACGCCGACGAGGCTCAGCGACAGGCGGCCCGGGAGATGGACAGCACCCGGCGAAAGGAGCTGCAGCAGATCGCCGCGATCTGCCGGCAGGTGCCGGCCGGGCCGCCCACCACCTTCGGCGAGGCGATCCAGTTCGTCTGGTTCGTGCAGCTGGCAGCAGTGCTCTCGGAAAACCCCTTGGCCATGAACCTGGGCCGATTCGACCAGTACATGTACCCCTACTACGCCGCCGATATCGATGCGGGGAGATTGACCAGGGAGCAGGCGCTCGAGCGCATCGAGCTGCTGTGGTTGAAGCTCTCGGAATGGGTCTGGACCATCTCCGCCAATACCGCCAGCTACTTTGCCGGCTACAACCAGTTCCAGAACCTGACGGTGGGCGGCCGGCGCCGCGACGGCAGCGACGGCACCAACGAGCTCTCCTACCTCTGCCTGCAGGCCACCGAAAACGTCCGGACCCACCAGCCGGGCCTGTCGGTGCGCATCCATCCCGACTGTCCGGAAAAATTCATGATGGCGGTGGCCAGGCTGGTCCGGGCCGGTACCGGGTTTCCGGCGATTCACAACGATCTGGCCGGGGCTCAGATGCTGCTCCAGGTCGGCTATGAACCCGAAGACGCCAGAGACTGGAACAACTGCGGCTGCGTCGTCCCCCATTTCCGCAAGACCGGCCAGTGGACCGCGGCGGTCAACGTCAATTTCGGCGCCGCCCTCGAATACTGTCTCAATGGCGGCAAGAGCAGGATATCCGGCAAGCTTCTCGGCCTAGAGGAAAAACCGCTGGTCGAATTCACCTCCTTTGCCGAGATCATGGCCAGCTTCAAGCGCCAGCTGGCCCATCTCGTCAAACACTCGGTTCGGGGCACCATCATCGCCCAGAAACTCCATGTCGAGCAGGCCTGGGTTTGCGGTCTGTGGAAACGCGCCTCGTCGCCAAGCCATACAGAGAGCGGGTTTGCGGGTGAGGCAAAAAAATGGCGTGTGCCTACAAAATCACCGCACGTTTTCAACCGGCTTTATGCCGAAAACCTTTGCTGGTAGCTGGATTGCGAGCTTTCCCATGATTTCACGGCAGTCTTTTCGAGCCTCATTAATCTGAAAAAAATTGTACTTTGGGCTCCTGAATTCCGTTGCTTGAAGTTTTGATAG
>JBKEBZ010000091.1:0-39755 GCA_047973425.1 Desulfopila sp. | reverse complement strand
GCCGGAACAGGCCGGCCCATGAATCCTCCAACTCGCTTCTCCTCTTGGGGCCGAGATGCCCCCAGGGATCGAAAATGTTATGCTGTTTGTGATTTTTCACGTGAAACATTGCCGCCCCTCTCATTTAGTTGAAATAACAAAGGAAATATAGCAGAAAGGGCAAGTTTTGGCAATGGGAAAATTCACTTTTATCTCACAAAATTAGTTACTTGGCTGGGAAGAGGTTTTTACGAGTCCATCATAGTTGATGGACTCGTAAAAACTCCGATCTACTTCGCCCTCGGTCACAAACGACACTTCGCTGTACCATATGTACTACCGAATTGCCGTTTGAGATACTACGCCTCGTAATCAAAGTTTTTCCAGAGTCCATCCTGGTCGAATATTCAACTTTTTACGAGAGTATCATCGTTGCAAGTGGTCGTGGTGAGACAACCGTGGTTTTCAACTCGCCTGTTTCGGGCAAAAGTGGTGTTTGTCATGGTATTTGTCACCTGCTTCTGGTATGTGTTTGACGCGCGCTGCAGATGACGGGGTCGGCCGTGACCCTGGATGCTTTCTTCTCCTCTTGATTATGGTCCCATGAAACGTTTCTTTCTCTTGACGGTCTTTGTCGGTTCGATTTTTCTCCTGTTGCAGGCCGGTTGCGGCCAGATTCAGGCCCAGGATAACGGGAATGTCGACCAGAAACGCAACAAGTTGATCGGCTATATGATCAGCAGGCAGCTGCCTTCCCTGCATTTCAGCGACAAGACCATGGACGATAATCTGGCCAGAGCTGCTTTTACCCTGTATATCAAGCAGTTGGACTATCAGAAACGATTTCTGCTGAAAAAAGATGTCGACCAGTTGTCGGCTTTTGCGCCCTATATAGACGACAATCTCAAGCGCGGTACCATCTCCTTGCCCGATGCCGGCTATGCCATTATCAACGAGCGGATCGCCCAGGTGGAAAAGATGGTCGCGGACCTGCTGACCGAACATATCGATCCGTACACCAGGGGCAGCCTGCAGACCGATCCCGATCAACTCGCCTGGGTCACGAGTCTGGCCGAACTGAAAAACAGGTGGCGGAAAATTCTCCAGGTCCAGTTGAACAACCGTTTCCTCGACCTGCAGGACGACCAGAAGGACGCCGTCAGGAAAAAGAGCGACCAGGAACTGTGGAAAGAGACCTATGAGAAGGTCCGCAAGAGCAATCAGAACTTTTTCCACCGACTCCATCAGGAAACCCTGCAGGACCATTACGACCGTTTCTTCAATGCGGTGACCAGGGCCTTCGATCCGCATACCAACTACATCCCGCCGGCTGGCAAGGAGCAGTTCGACATCAGCATGCGTGGCAGCCTGGAGGGTATCGGCGCCCTGTTGCGGGAAGATGACGGCCTGATCAAGGTCATGCAGATCATTCCCGGCAGCGCCTCTGCCAAACAGGGTCGCCTGGCGGCCGAAGATATCATCCTGCAGGTCGCCGAAGGCGACCAGGAGCCGGTGGATATCTCCGACATGCGGTTGCGAGATGCGGTGCGACTGATCCGGGGACCTAAGGGCACCGAGGTCCGGCTGACGGTGCGAAAGCCCGATGGCAGCAAGGAGGTCATCCCCATCATTCGTGATGTGGTGGAGATCGAAGAGACCTTCGTCAAAAGCATGGTGGTCAACGATCCAGACGGCGACCGCATCGGCTATATCCTCGTTCCCAGTTTCTATCGAGATTTTGAAAAGAATGGTCAGGAGGGAGGGCGGAACTCCAGCGAAGATACCAAAAATGAACTCGATCGCCTGAAAAAGCAGGGAGTCAAGGGGGTCATTCTCGATCTGCGCAATAACGGGGGGGGCGCCCTGGTGGATGCGGTGGATATCGTCGGGCTGTTCATCGAGCATGGACCGGTGGTGATCGTCAGGAACAGCAATAATTCGGAACGGGTTCTCGGAGATGAGAGTTATGGGGTCGAATATGGCGGCCCCCTGGTGGTGCTGGTGAATAAATTCTCGGCCTCGGCCTCGGAGATTGTCGCCGCGGCCCTGCAGGACTATGGCCGGGCCGTGATCATTGGCGACGAACATACCCATGGCAAGGGAACGGTGCAGACCATCATCGACCTCAATCAGAACATTCCGCTTCTGCAACTGAAGAAGTACGAAGATCTCGGGGCCCTGAAGGTGATGATCCAGAAGTTCTACCGGGTTACCGGCGGGTCAACCCAGTACAAGGGGGTCGAGCCGGATATCGTTTTACCGAGCCTGTTCAGGCATATCAAGTCGGGTGAACGTTATCTCGAATATTCGCTGCCCTGGGACAGCATCGCCCCGGTAGACTACACGCCCTGGTCGCACCATCTCAACATCGACAGATTGCGGAAAAAGAGCCTGGCCCGGATCAAAAATGACGAGGCCTTCAAAATGATCACCGAAGAGTCTGAAAAGGCAGTCAAACGAAGTAAGGATACCGAAATCTCCATCAACCTCGACGATATGCGGGCTAAACTCGAGGAGGCCCGCGAGGCCCGTCAGCATATTGGCGCCTATTATAAAAAGTTCAAGGACGAAGAGCAGGAGGAGGACTTTGAGGTCGATACATCCACCCCGGCCGAGAAAAAACAGGAGTGGGTGGAAGAAGTCAAAGATGATCCCTACGTACGTGAGGCGGCTCGAGTCGTGCAGGATATTTTGCATCCCTAGTGTCCTCAAGTCTGCTGGCGTCGTAAAACGTCCGATCTCCTGCGTTGCAGCGGGATCAGTCACTGCTCGACGTGCTACATATACGCCTTTGCCCGACTGGCACCACTGCACCTTGCACATCGAACGTTTATACTTCGTCGTTCCGCTTACCCGTAGAAGGTTTACGAGAGTATCACTCTTGATGCTCTCGTAAAAAGTCGAATGTTCCGCCGAGATGGACTCAGGAAAAACCCCGATATACGAGGCGTAGTGTCTCAAACGGCAATCGGGTAGTACATATGGTACAGCGGATTGTCGTTTGTGACCTACAACGAAGTAGATCTGGGTTTTTACGAGTCCATCACTCTTTCTTCTGCGAAGTTTCGTTTATTATCAAACGCGAACAGATGTACACAGTGTTTATGAGAATTCGGGGCTGGAGATCTGTTTGAATTATCTGAAGAGGGTTGGAACAAGATGTTTTCGCACCACTTTTTGCAAGAAAAATAGTCTTGAAAAAGGTGGTGAAAGATGCTAGAACTGCGATTTTGTGAATGGTCATTCAGTCACTCTTCCTAGGGTTGCAGAGGTGTCTTTACCGCTGTTCCGACGCTGACCAGTGTCTATCCAGAAAGAGGCCATTTTCTTCTAAATCAAGGCGTGAGAGAAATTTTACTACAGGTATATATTTGATATTCCGAAGATAAAATTTTAATCACAACGAAGAGTGAGGATGAAATAGCCGTTTCTGGATGAGTACTGACCGGCATGGCTGGACCAGGTAAACGAACAGAGCGAGACTCCGGATTACCTCTGTCACAACCAAACAATGAGACTCCTCATCACGGCAACAGTGTTATCCGTGCCGAGGAGTTTCAAATAGAGGCGAGCCGTCGATGGATCTTGCAGAAGCATTTCGTAATTACCGGGAAAAGATTGTCGACAGGTGGGTGGAGTATACCCTGTCGACGTACGCTTCCCCTGACTTTTTCAAGGGGCAGAAAGACCGGTTTGCCAACCCGGTCGGGACCTCGATCAGAGAATCGCTGACCCAGCTCTTCGATATGCTTATCAGCGAGGGCGGGTCGCAACGGTTCCGGCGGCCGGTGGAGAGCTTTGTCCGGATTCGTGCCGTCCAGGAATTCACCCCGGCCCAGGCCGTAGCGCCCCTGCACGGGGTAAAACATATCACCCGGGAAGTTCTCGCCGCTGACAAGGAACGATCCGTTTTTATCAAAGACCTCTATGATTTCGAGTTCAATGTCGATCTTGCTGTGCTCTTGGCGTTCGATCTCTACATGGAATCGCGGGAACGGTTATATCAGGTGCGAATCAGCGAACTCAAATCAGGCAGCCACATTCTGACGGATGCCACCTGTCCTTCCAAATTGATGACAGAAGAATCACAGGATAATTGAAAACTGTTTATGTCTTCAACTGGACTCTTCCTGAAGTGCGGCTCGAATTTCGGGCGGTGTCCGCAACACGTTCAACAAAAGCGAGGTAAGAAATGAAGTATGGCATGTCATTTCTGGCGGTCATTGCCCTGGTGCTGATTGCCTGGCTGGGGTCCCAGATACCGGGAATGCAGTATGTCTTCGGTGTACTGTTCCCCTATCTGGCCATCTTGGTCTTCCTGGGTGGCGTTGTCTATCGGGTGGTACAGTGGGCGAAATCGCCGGTGCCATTCTCGATCCAGACCACCTGTGGACAGGCCAAATCGCTGGATTTCATCAAGCATAACAAGCTTGAGGCGCCTGACACCAACGCCCAGGTGGTCGCCAGGATGGTCCTTGAGGTCCTGACCTTCCGTTCCCTGTTCCGCAATACCCAGGCCAGGATGTACGATGGACCGAAGATTACCTATGAGTCTTCAAAATGGCTGTGGATGTTCGCCTTGCTCTTTCATTACTCGTTTTTGGTGATCATTCTTCGGCACCTGCGCCTGTTCATGGAGCATGTGCCTTCCTGCGTGCAGTTCCTCGAGGCCCTCGATGGTCTGTTCCAGGTCGGCGCGCCCAACTGGTATATGACCGACATCGGGCTTCTGGCCGGGGTCATCCTGCTCTTTATCCGGCGACTGACCAACACCAAGGTCCGTTATATCTCGCTGTTCAACGATTATTTCCCGCTGGTACTGATCTTCGCCATTGTGGTTACCGGTATCCTGATGCGGTACTTCGTCCGTACCGACATCGACATCGTCAATATCAAGGAACTGACCGCCGGTCTGGCTTCTCTCAGTCCGACCATCGGTGCCGAGATCGGTGCACTCTTTTATATCCATCTCTTTCTGGTCTGCACCCTCCTGGTCTACTTCCCCTATTCCAAACTGATGCATATGGGTGGCGTGTTCATGAGCCCGACTCGCACTATGCGGAACAATACCCGTGCAGTTCGTCATATCAATCCCTGGAATCCTGACATAGCGCCGCATTCCTATGCCGGTTATGAGGATGAGTTCCGTGAGTTCATGGTCGAAGCCGGCCTCCCTGTGGAAAAGGAGTTGCCGTCGACCGAAGGATAGCAGCCATATATTCTCCACGAACCAGCATGGCTGGACCAGGTAGCCCCAGTCATAACGAACCATGAAACTTCTCGGTCCGGTAACAGAAGGTGGTCGAGCCAACGCGTTCCATATAAACCAGCATGGCTGGACCAGGTAGCCTCAGTCACAACGAACTATGAAACTCCTCGCCGCGGTACCTGAGGCATCTGCGTTGACGGGTTTCATATAAATTGCATATAAGGATGAAAAGCGATGTCAGTGCCTAAATTAGAACAGCTATCGATGAGCGTGTCGAAGGGGCCCAGTATGGCAACGGGGGCGGTGCCGACCCGGGACTGGATGGATGTTCCCGTCGTCTTCCGTTCGGGCAATTACGCCTACCCTGCCAAAAAGGAAAAGGTCGAGTATCTCAACAGCCAGAAGGGGCTCTCGTTTCCCAATGCCCGGGAGTGGTCGCCCGAGGACGATGACTGGAAGCTGCCCGAAGATTGGAAGGCCATCATTCTCCGGGGTCTCAAGGAGCGGCTGGAGAAGTTCCGGTCCCTGAAGATCTTTATGGATTGCTGCGTACGCTGCGGTGCCTGCGCGGACAAGTGCCATTTCTTTCTCGGCACCGGCGATCCCAAGAATATGCCGGTGCTGCGGGCTGAGCTGCTCCGTTCGGTGTATCGCAACGATTTCACCCTCGGCGGCAGGATTCTCGGCAAGATGGTCGGCGGCAGAGAGATGACCGTCGGGGTCTTGAAAGAGTGGTTCATGTACTCCTATCAGTGTACCGAGTGCCGCCGCTGCTCCGTATTCTGCCCCTACGGCATCGATACCGCCGAGGTCACCATGATGCTGCGGGAGCTGCTGCATCTGGTGGGCGTCGGTATCAACTGGATTCTCGAACCGGTCTCGAACTCCAACCGTACCGGTAACCATATGGGCCTGCAGCCCCACACCTTCAAGGACAACGTCGAGTTTTTGGTCGACGATGTCGAGAACCTCACCGGGGTGCGGCCGAATGTCACCTTTAACCGGAAGGGCGCGGAGATACTTTTTATCACCCCCTCTGCCGATGTCTTTGCCGAACCGGGCCTCTATACGGCGATGGGCTATCTGATCCTGTTCGAGGCGATCGGTCTCGATTATACCTGGTCGACCTACGCCTCCGAGGGCGGCAACTTCGGTCTGTTCACCAGCAACGAGGCGATGAAGAAACTCAACGCCAAAATGTATGCCGAGGCCAAGCGCCTCGGGGTCAAGTACATTATCGGCGGTGAGTGCGGGCATATGTGGCGAGTGCTGCACCAGTACATGGATACCATGAACGGTCCGGCCGATTTTCTCGAGCTGCCGGTATCGCCTTTGACCGGCACCACCTTCCAGAATGCCGCCTCGACCAAGATGGTTCATGTGACCGAGTTCACCGCCGATCTGATCAAGCATGGCAAGCTCAAGCTCGATAAGAGCCGCAACAGCCATGTCAAGGCCACCTTCCACGATTCCTGTAACACCGCCCGGGCGATGGGGCTGCTCGACGAGCCGCGTTACGTGCTCGACCACGTGGTCGACTGGGTGGAAATGCCGGAGAACACCATCCGCGAACAGACCTTCTGCTGTGGTTCCGGCACCGGATTGAACACCGATGAGATCATGGAGCTGAGGATGCGTGCGGGATATCCGCGGGCCAATGCCGTGCAGTATGTGCGTGACAGGTTCGATGTCAACACCCTGGCCTGCGTCTGCGCCATCGACCGGGCCACGCTGACTTCACTCAATAATTACTGGACGCCCGAGGTCACCGTCTGTGGGATCTCGGAACTGGTCGGCAACGCCATCGTTCAGGATGGCGAAGGTGAGAACAGGGCAGTGCTCGATGAGGGCCTGCGGACCCTGGTGTAATCAATCCTGCCCAGAATAGAGGAGTATGACTCATGTACAATAAGCGTTACGTTATACCGGGACTTGCCATTTTCGTCCTTTTTGTCACCATGCCGCTCTGGTACAACATGCTGTCGGCTGGTTCGATACCCAAACCCGAGTTACCGCCCAACGGCGCCAAGGAATGCGTTGCCTCCGCCGCGGAGATGCGTGCCAGCCATATGCAACTGCTGCTCACCTGGCGGGATGAGGTCCTGCGTGAGGGAGACCGGACCCCGGTACAGGTTGGTGGCAAGGAATATCCAAGGTCACTGCAGCTGGCCTGTATGAACTGCCATTCCAACAAAGAGAAATTCTGCGATGAATGTCATAACTATACAGCCGTTACGCCCTACTGCTGGGACTGTCACCTGACACCTGCTGTGGAAGCCTCGAAGAAGGAGACGCTCTAATGGATAATCAACGAAGAAAATTCCTGAAAATGGCAGGGGTGACCGCTCTGGCCGGCATCGGTGCTCCGGCGGTCACCAGACTCGCCTCACCCGCGCATGCCTCTTCCGCCCCGACAGGGCATGAGACCCCGGCCGAAGGGCATGGTCAGCCAATCCAGGGTGAAGAGGCTCCCAAGGGGGTACGGTTGGGAATGGTCATCGACATGCGTAAGCTCTATGGTCGTCCGGACCTGATGGACAAGGCCATAGCCGCCTGCAACAGGGAACACAATATCCCGCATTACGAGGATAAGCGAAACGAGATCAAATGGATCTGGAAAGAACCCTTTGCCAACGTCTTTCCCGAGCATTCCTCCTATCACGCCTCGCGGCAAACCAGGGAAAATGACTTTCTGCTGCTGTGTAACCAGTGTGACGAGCCGCCCTGCGTCAGGGTCTGTCCCACCCAGGCCACCTTTGTCGAAGAGAAGAATGGCATCGTGGTGATGGACTACCATCGCTGCATCGGCTGCCGATTCTGCATGATGGCCTGCCCTTACGGTTCACGAAATTTCAACTGGTTCGATCCCCGCGATCATATCGCCGAATACAACCCGGACTATCCTACCCGGATGCGGGGCGTCGTGGAGAAATGCACTTTTTGTGAGGAACTGTTGGCAAAGGGTCTCGAGCCCGCCTGTGTGCAGGCGATAAAGGAGAGTGGCGCCCTGGTTTTCGGTGACCTCAACGATCCGAACTCCGAGATCAGCCAGATTCTTGCCAAGGAACACACGATCCAGAGGAAACCGTCCCTTGGGACCATACCGTCAGTCTTTTACATAGTGTGAGGTCGTCATGATTGAAAAAGCGTTGAAGGGCAATTCAGCCTACTGGTTGTGGCTGGCTTTTCTGGCCGTATTGATCGTTATCGGGGCCATCTGTTACCTGCGCCAGTTCTTCATCGGCATGGGCTTGACCGGGATGGGCCGTGATATCGGCTGGGGGCTCTATATCTCCCAGTTTACTTTTCTCGTCGGGGTAGCGGCGGGGGGGTTGATGCTCGTTCTGCCGTATTATATTCACAACTACAAAGCATTTGGCCGGATCACCATCCTCGGTGAGTTTCTGGCGATTGCCGCCCTGGTGATGTGTCTGCTGTTTGTCATGGTCGATATCGGCCAGCCCATCCGAGCCCTGAACATGATTCTGCACCCGACGCCCAACTCGATGCTGTTCTGGGATATGGTGGTGCTCTGCGGTTATCTGGGCCTGAACATTATCTGTGGCTGGGTCATTCTGACCGCGGAGAAGAAGCAGGTCAAACCGCCTAAATGGGTTTATATCTTTGTCTATATCTCGATCCCGTTCGCCGTCTCCATCCATACGGTTACTGCGATGCTGTACTGTGGGCTGCCCGGTCGGGAATACTGGCTGACAGCCATTACCGCTCCGCGATTTCTCGCCTCGGCCTTTGCCGCCGGCCCGGCGCTTATCGTCATCGCCTGTCTGATCATGAAGCGGGTGGCCAATTTCGACGCCGGTAAAGAGGCCGTCAATAAGATGATCACCATCATCATGTACGCGACCCTGATCAATGCCTTCTTCGTCTCCCTCGAGTTCTTCGTCGCCTACTACTCCAATATCCCGGGTCATAAGCTGCCGTTGAATTACCTGTTTTTTGGTCTTATGCATGATGGGCATCTCTATAACAACCTGGTGCCGTTCATGTGGACATCGGTGACGCTCTGCTTTGCCGGTCTGGCCCTCTTTGCTTATATGAAGATAGCCAAAATCGACAACGATCTGCTGGTCGGTATCGGTTGTGCCGGCATCTTCATTTCACTCTGGCTCGACAAGGGGCTGGGCTTTGTTTTCGGTGGTCTGGCCGTCAACCCGCTCGATCAGGTCAACCAGTATTATCCCAAGGCCAATGAGCTGGGTGTCACCTTCGGTATCTGGGCTCTCGGCCTGGCCCTGGTGACTATTCTCTACAAGGTGGCGATCAAGGTCGAACAGGAGGTCGAAGGCCACTGAGTTGCTTTGCTCCCTCCTGCGAAAAACCGAAGCCTCCATCTCGTTGGGGGCTTTGGTTTTTCCCCGCCTGCTTCCACCGGTTCCTGACCAGCCTCTGCCACGCCGCTATTCCGGAGAAATCCGGGCTGGCAATGCATCTGTTGCCTGCGACATCGCTTGGCCCGGAGCTGGCCGCGTCCTCAACTCCTCGCTCTTTCCTGCGAGATGTTTCAAGCCAGGTCGTTTCACCGAGATGAATACCGCCGCAAAAGGTCCCGGGGGGAGCGGGGGTGTTCAGTCGTTTCACGCTGTACGTGGCGTCAGCCGTCGGCAACCGCTGGTGCTGCGTGTATCGCTTACGGCCATTGACCTTCAAGGTAGAGCTGAAAGTAGGAGATGATCGGCTTTGAGAAGAACATGTAACAGAGACCGGCAAGGGCCAGGAACGGCCCGAAGGCGATCCTGGTCTGGCCGCCCTTTTTCTGTACGCCCATGGCGATGATGCCGACGAGCGAGCCGGAAAGTGAACTGGAGAAGACGATAAACGGCAGCGACTGCCAGCCCAGGAAGGCGCCGAGCATGGCCAGCAGTTTGATATCGCCGCCACCCAGGCCATCCTGTTTGCGCAGAAGAGCGTAGAGTGTCGCTATACCGTAGAGAATACCCCCGCCGGCAACGATGCCGAGCAGGGAATCGAGCCAGCTGACAGCGGGATTGACAAACGAGAAGGCAAAGCCGAGAACGATACCGGGTAGGCTGATGACATCGGGGATGATCTGCAGCTGGATGTCGATAAAGATGATCACCACCAGGGCCGCGGTGAACAGGAAGTAGCCAGCCGCCGCCCAGGTGAGGCCGAAGTGATGGACGAGGGCTGCGGTCAGCAGGGCGGTGAGCAGCTCCACCACCGGATATTGCGGTGAAATCACGGCCTTGCAGTGGCGGCACTTTCCCCGTTGGACAAGATAGCTGAGAACAGGTATATTCTCATACCATGCCAGGGGATGCCGGCATTGCGGGCAATGGGAGGCGGGAAAGACGATAGAGGCGCCTTCTCTGGGGAGCCGCAGGATCACCACGTTGAGAAAGCTGCCGACAATGGCGCCGAAAATGGACGAAAATACGAGGATAAGCGGTTCTGTTTGCTCCATCCGCAGGACCTTTTTGCCAAAAATTTGTTGCCGTTGACACGAGCTGAAAAAACCTGCACATACTATATGTCACAATATCTAGAAAAAACAAGGGTTACCCGAATCGAGCAACTTTCAGAGGACAATGTCCGCATAACCCTGAAGGCGCCGGATATTGCCGGGTGCTGTAAACCTGGTCAGTTTGTGATGATCCGGACCTCGGTGGGCAAGGATCCCCTGCTGCGCCGGCCGTTTTCCATCCATCAGGCCGACAGCAGCGGCCACATCCAGATCTACTTCAAGGTGGTGGGGCGGGGAACCGGGATTCTGGCCCATGTGAAAGTGGGCGAGGTGTTGTCGGTCTTCGGGCCGCTGGGGCACGGGTTTCAGATCGATGGCGACAGGCCGGCCTGTCTGGTCGGCGGCGGGTTGGGTATCGCGCCTCTGCTTTTTCTCGCCAAGGAGATCAGCCGCAGGAGAAAAGATGGGTGCGGCCGCGATCTGATCATCCTGGGAGGACGTCATCGGGGCGAAGTGGCGCCCTTGGCGGACGATTTTCTCCAGACTGGAATCACCACCGTGGTGGCGACAGACGACGGCTCGTATGGCCGAGCGGGTCTGGTCACCGATCTGCTGGAGCACCTGGAACCGGCCTCTGACAGTCAAGTGTTCGCCTGCGGCCCGGAGGCGATGATGGCCGCTGTCGATCGTTACTGCCGCCACCGCTCGTTGTCCTGCCAGGTCTCGGTCGAATCGGTGATGGCCTGTGGAATGGGGGCCTGTCTCGGGTGCAGCCGCGAGGCCCAGGATGGCAGCTATGTGCATGTCTGCATGGATGGCCCGGTCTTTTCCGCCACGGAGTTGCAATGGAATTTGTAAAATCGTCCCAGGACGGAGCCGATCTGCGGGTCAGAATCGGCAGCCTGCAGCTGACCAACCCGGTTATGACCGCCTCCGGCACCTTTGGCTATGCCCGTGAGTTCGCCAACCTGATCAATCTGCATCGGCTGGGAGCGGTGATCGTCAAGGGGATATCCCTCTTTCCCCGCCCGGGAAATCCGCCGCCACGCATCGTCGAGACCTCCTGCGGCATGCTCAACGCCATCGGCCTGCAAAACGTCGGGGTAGAGCGGTTTATTACCGAAAAGATGCCCTATTTGGGTGGTCTCGATGTGCCGGTGATCGTCAATATTCTCGGGGGCACCGTCGAAGAGTACCGGGAGATTGCCAGGCGGCTGGCCGGGGTGGCCGGGGTCGCCGGGATCGAGGTCAACATCTCCTGCCCCAATGTCAAAGAGGGGGGGGTGGCCTTCGGCGGCGATCCGCGGATGGCTGCGGCGGTGACCGCGGCGGTGAAGGAGTGCAGTCCGGTGCCGGTGATCGTCAAGCTCTCGCCGAACGTCACCGATATCGGGGCGATGGCCAGAGCCGTCGCGGATGGTGGCGCGGATGCGGTATCCCTTATCAATACCCTGATCGGCATGGCCATCAATGTGCAGAAAAGGCGACCGGAACTGGCCAATGTCATCGGCGGTCTCTCCGGGCCGGCGATCAAGCCGGTGGCGCTCAGGATGGTCTACGAGGTGGCCCGGACCGTCGAGATCCCGGTGATCGGCATCGGTGGGATCGAAACCGCCGAAGATGCCCTCGAGTTCATGCTGGCCGGAGCGACGGCCGTCCAGGTCGGCACCGCCAATTTCACCAACCCCCGGGCCAGTGAAGAGGTGGTCGAGGGGCTCGGTCGCTATGTGCAGGAAGAGAAACTGACATCGATTCGGGAGATGATCGGTGCCCTTGAAGTGGATTGAAATACGAACCGTACAACATGGGATCATCGAGGAAAGGGAAGGGGATGAACGCTAACAGCACGCCCATTGACGGCACCACCAGAGTTTACGGGATCATCGGCAATCCGGTGAGCCATTCCCGCAGTCCGGCCATGCATAACCGGGCCTTTGCCGAACTCGGCGAGAACCGGGTCTATGTACCGCTGCCGGTGACCGATGTCAGCGCCGGAGTAATGGGGTTGCGTGGTCTCGGACTCTGGGGGGCCAGTGTCACCATTCCCCACAAGGAAGCGGTTATCCCGCTGCTCGATTATATCGATCCGGTGGCGGCCCGAATCGGGGCCGTCAACACCATTGCGGTGGTCGAGACGGCAGACGGCCGCGAACTGCATGGTTCCAATACCGACTGGCTGGGCGCCAACCGGGCTCTTGCCGAGCATGTCGATCTGCCTGGTAAACGGGTGGTGATTGTCGGGGCCGGTGGCTCGGCCAGAGCCATTGGCTTCGGGCTGCAGACCAGGGGGGCGGAGGTGGTCCTCTGCAGCCGCACGGAGCGGCGGGGCAGGGCGCTGGCGGCCGACCTCGACTGTCCCTGGTACTCCCTTGACCAACTCGACCAGCTGGCCGGCGATGTCCTGCTCCATGCCACCTCGGTCGGCATGGAACCCAACACCGGCCAGAGCCTGGTCGCTATCGATCTGCTGGCCCGGTACCGGGTGGTGATGGATATCGTCTATGCGCCGCTCACCACCAGGCTGCTGGCGGAGGCGGAGGCGGCCGGTTGCGCTACGGTGAATGGCCTGGAGATGCTGTTATATCAGGGAGTGGCTCAGTTCGAGCTGTGGACGGGTGTGGCCGCACCGGTTGAGGTCATGCGCGAGGTGCTCATGGCGGGCCGCACGAAAAAATAGCCGGACCAAGGCGGGTCTGGCCGGAGCCGGCTGGGGCAGACCATGGCTGAATCAGGTGGCAATGACTCGTTGTGGCTGGGGCTTTCTCAGCCATGCTGGTGAGGAGATTATGATTGAGATTACCCCGGTTGGAAAAATAACTGCGAGCATCACGGTCCCGGGTTCGAAAAGTATCACCCAGCGGGCATTGATTGCGGCCTCGCTGGCTGCAGGCACCAGCCGTCTGGTCGGTCCACTGGCCAGTGAAGACACCGATTTTTCCTCTGCCGCCCTGAGCCAGTTGGGGGTGCGGATTGACAAGGGCCCAGAGGTGTGGACGGTGACCGGTCGAGGTGGACTGATCCAGGCCAGTGAACAGCCGATCTATCTGGGCAACAACGGTACGGCCACCAGATTTTTGACGTCGGTCGCGGCCCTGGGAGAGGGCGTCTACCGGATCGATGGCGACAAGCGGATGCATGAGCGACCCATCGCTCCCCTGATGGCGGCGCTGCAGGGCTGGGGGGTGACGATTCGCTCGATAAACGACAGCGGCTGTCCGCCCCTGGTCATCGAAGGTGATGGGATTGCCGGCGGTGAGACGGTATTGCCGGAGGGCAAGAGCAGCCAGTATCTCAGTTCGCTGTTGCTGGTCGCCCCCTATGCCAGAGAGCGGGCGACGCTTCATGTCCAGGGCGAGGTCCTGTCCAAACCCTACGTCACCATGACCCTGGCGGTGATGGCCGAGTTCGGCATCCGGGTCGAGGCGGCAACCGATTTCAGCTCGTTCACGATCCCGCAGGGGACCTATACCCCCCGCGAATACGCGATCGAGGGTGATGCCTCCGGCGCCTCGTACTTCTGGGCGGCAGCCGCGGTGACCGGCGGCAGGGTGAACGTCACGAACGTGCCGGTTCTCTCGCTGCAGGGTGATACCATGCTGGTGCCGCTTCTGGGGCGGATGGGGTGTGAGATCAGGCAGGAAAACGGCGGTATAACCGTCCAGGCCGCGCGTCCTTTAGAGGGCATAACCGTCGATATGGGCGATATGCCCGATGTGGTGCCGACCCTGGCGGTGGTGGCGGCCTTTGCCAAAGGGGAGACCAGAATCACCAACATCGGTCATCTGCGGATCAAGGAGTGTGACCGGTTGAACGCGGTGGTGACCGAACTGACCAAGATGGGCGCCCGGGTCGAGGAGTTTGCCGATGCGATGGTCATCCATGGCGATGGCGGCGCTGGGCTGCACGGAGCCGAGATAGAGACCTATAAGGATCACCGGATGGCGATGTGCTTTGCGGTGGCCGGCTTGCGGGTCCCCGGTATCCGCATTATCGGCGAGGAGTGCGTGGCCAAGTCGTTCCCGGATTTCTGGCAACGGTTCGGCCAGCTCAAGTAGCCGGAACTCGGCCCGTGGCGCTGTCGGCAGAGGCGCCGCCCGGGGCGGCGCACTCGGTGCGCTCCTCTCTCTTTTTGGGGTATCGCGTCTGCTATTATTGCTTTCGGCCGCAGCCCTGCTGATAA
This sequence comes from Desulfopila sp., assembly GCA_047973425.1. Classification (GTDB taxonomy): domain Bacteria; phylum Desulfobacterota; class Desulfobulbia; order Desulfobulbales; family Desulfocapsaceae; genus Desulfopila. Next base: position 24,944 of record JBKEBZ010000091.1, on the reverse strand, counting down.
TCGACGACCTGGCGCATGCGACCCGGCAGCTTTCTGCCAAGCGTTGTCTCGAGATACCTGACCGCCGCCACCACCTTGGCCAGATCGACGCCGGTGGCGATGCCCATGGCCTCGAACATGTGCACGGCGTCCTCGGTGGGTACATTGCCTGCCGCGCCCCTGATGAAGGGACAGCCGCCAAGCCCACCGGTGCAGACATCGAAGATCCGCACCCCCTCCTCGTAGCCACTGAACATATTGGCCAGGCCCAGGCCGCGGGTGTCGTGGAGATGCAGGGACAGCCGCACCTCGGGAAATGCGGCGTGGACACGCCTGACCATCTCCCTGATCGTCTGCGGCGTGGCCATGCCGGTGCTGTCGGCAAGATTCATTTCACTCACCCCGGCACTGGCCATCCGCTCGGCCGCGGCCAGTACCGCCTCGGGGGCGATGGCCCCCTCGTAGACGCAGCCGAAGGCGCTCTGCAGTCCGGCCCGAACCATAAGCCCCTGTTCCCTGGCGTTCTTTATCAGCCCAACCATCGAAGTCAGCGCCTCACTGGCCGGCCGGCCGGCGTTTTTTCGGCTGTGGGTATCACTTACCGATACCGACATCGAGACATGGGATACCCCGCAGGCAAGCGCCCGGTCCAGCCCCTTGTCGTTTAAAATCAAGGCGGAGAGCGTGGTCCCTTCCTGGTTGCCGAGGGTGCGGATCAGTTCGTCGGAATCGGCCATCTGCGGCACGATCTTCGGATGGACGAAGGAGCCCACCTGGATCCGTTTCAGTCCGGCCTGCCGCAGCAGGGTGAACAGCTCGATTTTCTGGTCGAGGGTAAAGGCCTGTGCCTCGATCTGCAGGCCATCTCTCATGGTCTCGTCTTCCAGCAGCAGTGTCTTGTCGTGCAGGTTGTCTCGCATCATCGTTTCACCTCGAGGGTTGTCGGGTTGCTTTTTCATTGAACAGCTATTCGTCAGACGGCGCTACCATTCCTGACAGATAAAATGGACAACGTCCCGTTGCCCTGGCTGCGGCAGTCGCTATCCTGGTCTCCGGCAAAAGGGCCATGTTCCGGGAAAATATCGTTGACAATCATTAAAACATCATCTAATATTAAAATCATCATATATTTTACCTAATGCCATATTCAAGCCAGCGTGGTGAGACAAAAGAGCCTCAGCCACAACGAAACATGAAATTCCTCGGCGCGGCAATACATCCTTCCGTGCCGAGGAGCTTCGGACAACCACCAGGAGAGCAACGATGGCACGATCAATTACCGAAGAAGAGAAACAGTATGCGCAGGAATTGCTGAAGAGGGCACAGGTGGCTCAGAAACAGATTGCCGATCTCGACCAGGCGGCGATCGATCGGGCGATCCAGGCGGTTGGCTGGGCCGCTGCCAATGAAAAGACCTTTACCCGTCTCGCCCGCCGGGGCGTCGAGGAGAGCGGTCTCGGTGATTGGGATGGCCGGCCGAACAAGCGCTTCAAGATCAAGGGGGTGCTGCGCGATGCCCTGCGCCAGAAGAGTATGGGCATTGTCGAAGAGATACCGGAAAAGGGCCTGGTGAAATACGCCAAACCGGTAGGGGTCGTCGCCGCGCTGGTGCCCACCACCAACCCGGCCCTCACCCCTCCTGGCATGGGGATCTACGCCCTCAAGGCGAAAAACGCGGTGGTGTTTTCTCCGCACCCCCGGGCCAAGGAGACCACCGTCGAAACGGTTGCGGTAATGCGCAAGGCCCTCAAGAAAATCGGTTTACCCGAGGATCTCTATGTCTGTGCCGAGAAGCCGTCGATCCCCCTGGCCCAGGAGCTGATGGCCATCTGCGACCTGACGATCGCCACCGGCGGCCCGGCCATGGCCAAATCCGCCCACAGCTCCGGCAAGCCGGCCTATGCCGCCGGTCAGGGCAATTCGACCATGGTTATCGACGAGACGGCCGATATCGAGGAGGCGGCCCATAACACCATGCTTTCCAAGATGTCCGATTTCGGTTCCGGCTGTTCGGCCGACGGCAACCTCATTGTCGAGGCGACGATCTACGACGCCTTCCTCGCCCGATTGCAGCAGGAGGGTGGCTATCTCGTCTCGCCCAAGGAGAAGGAGATGGTCGCCAAGGTCTACTGGCAGAACGGGCATCGCACCATCGATACCATCGCCTGCCCGGCGCAGGTGATTGCCGAAAAGGCCGGTTTTACCCTGCCCGAGGGCAAGAAGTTCATCATCGTCGAGGAAGACCACATCGGTCCGGAGTACCCCTTCTCCACCGAGAAGCTGGGGACCCTGCTGTCGATTTTCAAATACAGCGGTTTTCAGAACGCGCTGGCCATGGTGGAGAAGGTCTATGCCACCCAGGGCCGGGGCCATTCCTGCGGCATCTACTCGTTTGATGACGAGCACATCCATCAGCTGGCCCTGACCGCGCCGGTGAGCCGGATGATGGTGCGCCAGCCGCAATCGAAGGCCAACGCCGGCAGCTTCACCAACGGCATGCCGATGACCTCCAGCATGGGTTGTGGGGTGTGGGCCGGCAACATCACCAACGAAAATATCTCGCTCAAGCATTACCTCAACTACACCTGGGTCTCACGGCCGATCGCCGAAGACAAGCCCAGTGACGAAGAGCTCTTTGGCGAGTTCTACAACACCGAAACCTGGTAATGTCACATCGTGTCCCGACGGCTCCCCCGTGGGCCATGGCGCATGAACTGCGCCGCACCACTGCGGCGCCGCGGGGCAACTGCGTGGGACTGGTAACAGACGGCCAGGAGAAGCGACCGTGAATTCTTTCAGGAGAAACCAATGAAGGATCTTGTTTCCCATCAGCTGGTGAAATATCTCGAACACCGTGGGGTTAGGCACATCTTCGGCCTGTGCGGACATACCAATATCGCGGTGCTGTCCGCTCTGGCGAAGAGCTCGATCACCTTTATCAACACCCGCCACGAGCAGATCGCCTCCCATGCCGCCGACGGCTACGCCCGGGTGAGTGGCCGGGCCTCGGTGGTGTTGAGTCATCTCGGTCCCGGGATGACCAATGCCGCCACCGGAGTGGCCAACGCGGCCCTGGACTGCATTCCCATGGTGGTGATCGCCGGCGACGTGCCCAGCCATTATTACGGCAAGCATCCCCACCAGGAGGTCAATCTGCACAGCGACGGGGCCCAGTACGAGATCTACCGGCCCTTTGTCAAGAGGGCCTGGCGGGTCGAGAGCCCGGAGCTCTTTCCCGAGATCATCGAGAAGGCCTTTCAGCTGGCCGAGAGCGGTCAGCCAGGGCCGGTACTGGTGGATGTGCCCATGGATATCTTTTCTAAAGAGGTCGAGGTCGCCCTGTTCACCCGACAGTACCACAATACCAAAAAGCTCCGTCAACCCTCGTTGGATCAAGCCACCGCCGACGAGATCATCGACCTGCTGGTTGCGGCGAAAAAACCGCTCGTCTACGTTGGCGGTGGACTTCATCTCGCCGGCGCCGCCCGGGAGCTGCGGCAGCTGGTCGACCATCTGAGCCTGCCGGTGGCCCACAGCCTGATGGGCAAAAGCGCTCTGCCGGACGACCATCCCCTGGTACTCGGCATGACCGGCTTCTGGGGAACGCAGTACACCAACGACTCCTGCCTGAACGCCGACCTCATTTTAGCTCTCGGCACCCGGTTCAAGGAGGCGGACTGCAGTTCCTGGTACCCGGAATTCACCTTTGACATTCCCAGGACCAGACTGATCCAGATCGATATCGATCCCAGTGAGATCGGCCGCAACTACCCGGTGGAGATCGGCGCGGTGGCCGATCTGCGCCAGGCGCTTTCGCTGCTGGTACAGGCGGCGCGGGCCAAGGTGGCCGGCGGCATCAACAGGGAGGCGCTCGTCGCGGAGATCGCCGCGGACAAAAAGCGATTCAAGGCCGGCAACGTCGGGATGGAAAACAGCGACGCCTTCCCGATGATGCCCGAGCGCATCCTGACCGAGGTCCGGCAGGTCCTGCCCAGAGACGCCATCATCACCACCGATGTGGGCTGGAACAAGAATGGGGTGGGGCAGCAGTTCCCGATCTACGAGCCGGGCAGTATCCTGATTCCCGGTGGTTACGCCACCATGGGCTTTGGTGGCCCCGCCGCCATCGGGGCCAAGATCGCCAATCCCGACAAGGTGGTGATCGCCCTGATCGGCGACGGTGGCTTTGGCCAGAACCCGGCCCAGCTGGCAACGGCCCGTCATGAGGATGTCGCGGTTATCTGGCTGATCATGAACAACAACGCCTTCGGCACCATCGCCGGTCTGGAAAAGGCCCATTACAACACCACCTTTGGCACGGTATTCGAGAAAGACGGTCAGTCGACCTCACCGGATTATGCGGCCATTGCCCGGGCCTACGGTGTTGAAGGAATCCGTATCACTGCCGCCGAGGAGTTCAAGCCGGCCCTGGAAAAAGCCATTGCCATGAACAGACCGGTGGTGCTGGATGTACCAATGGTCAACAATCCGGTGCCGACCACCGGCCACTGGAACATTCTCGATATTTATTCGCCGGGCCAAAAGATCTCCCATGTGAGTACCGATTGACGAAAACGGTCGCAGCCAAAATCACCACCGCCCGGTTGCCGGTCGGTAAAGTGAGGTAATGTGCTGCTGACCGTTGCTGTTCCGGCCGTTTGCTGTAATGTTGATGGACTCGTAAAAACCTCAAGCATGTATGCAAGATGGCTCAGTACAAAAGCCTGATATACAAGGCGCAGTGGTATCGATCGAGCACAGGCGTGCATGTAGTACGTCGAGCATTGACCGATCCCGCTGCAACGCAGTAGATCGGGCTTTTTACGACGCCATCAATGTTGGCAGGTAGTGCTGCAGGGCTTTGTGCTGGTACAAGAGAACAGTCCGGTCCCGCTCGCCCGCCAACGGCGAGCGGGGGACACCGACCATGATCGTCGAGACGGGCCGGACCGCGACGATCGCAGAAACAGGGGACCAGGGATATGGAAGTCGTCACCACGATCATTCCGATCTTCGTGATCATCCTCCTTGGCTGGTTTGCCCGCAAGAGAGGGTTTATCACTGGGGAGTTTCTGGAGCCTGCCAATCAACTGGTCTATTATCTGTCGATCCCGGCCCTGATCTTCAATTCCATTACCAAGGTGCCGTTTCATGAACAGTTCAACGGTACGGTACTGGCCATTTGTCTTGCGGCGATCGTCGCCTGTTACGCGGTCGCTCTGCTGATCACCCGGTGCACGGCAATGACCTCGACCAGAGCAGGGGTCTTCGTCCTCAACTGCAGTCACGGCAATGTCGGCTATATCGGTCTGCCGACGGTGTACTACTATCTCGGCCAGGACGGCCTGGCCAGGGCGGGTATTGTCTGCGGCTTTATCATGGTACTGCAGAACCTGCTGTCGACCCTGGTGCTGCAACTGCACGAGCGAGCCGACACCACCACGGCGGGTTGGCGGAAGGTGCTGCTCCGACTGGGCAAAAATCCGGTCATCATCGGGGCGGCCAGCGGTATTGTGGTATCGTTTGCCGGGGTGCCGATCCCGTCGATACTGGGCCGGGTGCTGGATATCCTGGGCGGGCTGGCGCCGCCAATGGCTCTGCTGCTGATCGGTGCCTCGCTGTCCATCCGTCTTCTGCAGAGCTATCTGCGGCCGGTGCTGGCAACGGCCGCGCTGAAGCTGGTGGTTCTGCCGGCCCTGGCCGTGGCACTTTTCGGCCTCTTCCAGGTGCCGACCGCTCTGTACCTGCCGGCTCTTATCCTGCTCTGTTCACCCACGGCGACGATCGTCTATGTGATGGCCCATGGGATGCACGGAGATGGTGATTTCGCCGTGGCGGCGATCTCGGCAAGTACGCTGTTTTCCCTGATAACCTTCATCGGCTGGTTGACCGTGATGCCCCTCTTTGGACCATAGCGGCGGGCCAGAGGGGGGACACTTCGGCAGGGCCCTTTTCGGGTCGTTGCTGTCCCTATCGATTATGAGCATGAGGAGACGATGGCCAAAAAAACACTGAAGGAGTTGCGCATCAACCGGGATTGGTGCAAGGGCTGTGGTATCTGCGTAAGTTTCTGTCCCAAGCAGGTGCTCGAACTCGACGAGATGGGCAAGGTTGTCTGCCGGCGGCCTGAGGACTGTATCTGTTGCCGGATGTGCGAACTGCGCTGTCCGGATCTCGCCATAGACGTGATCGTTGACCAGGGAGGGCCGACCGAAGATGAAAACGCTTAAATTCTTGCAGGGTAACGAGGCCTGCGTTGAGGGCGCCCTGTATGCCGGTGTCGATTTTTTTGCGGGCTATCCGATCACTCCGTCCACCGAAATTGCCGAGCTGCTGGCGGCCCGGCTGCCGCTGCGAGGGGGCAAGTTCATCCAGATGGAGGATGAGATCGCCTCGATGTGCGCGATCATCGGGGCCTCACTCACCGGACACAAGGTCATGACCGCCACCAGTGGTCCCGGCTTCTCCCTCAAGCAGGAGGCGATAGGCTATGCCTGCATGGCGGAGATTCCCTGCGTGATCGTCAATGTCCAGCGGGGCGGACCGTCCACCGGTAATCCCACCCATGTCAGCCAGGGCGACATCAACCAGGCCCGCTGGGGCACCCATGGCGACCACGCCATCATCGCCATGACCGCCTCCAATCATCAGGATGTCTTTCAGATGACGGTCGAGGCCTTCAATATGGCCGAGACCTACCGGACCCCTGTCATTCTGCTGTTCGACGAGGCGGTGGGGCATATGCGGGAGCGCCTGGTGATTCCTGAAGCCGGCGAACTCGAGACCGTGGACCGGCTGCGCACCTCGGTGCCCAAGGGGGTCGATTACCGGCCGTACCTGCCGCGGGAGGATGGTCGTCTGCCCATGTCCGATTTCGGCGCCGAGCACCGCTACAACGTCACCGGGCTCTATCATGATATGTGGGGCTTTCCCTCGGCCAATCCCCGGGTGGTCAACGAACTGCTGCGTCACCTGGTGGACAAGATCGAAAATAACGCCAACGCCATCACCCGCTACAAGGAACATTTCGTAGATGATGCCGACTACCTGCTGATCTCCTACGGTTCGTCGGCCAGGTCGGCTCTTCATCTCACCAAGGACCGGCGGTCGAAGGGAGAAAAACTCGGGGTTCTCGAACTGCAGACCCTCTGGCCCTTTCCGGCCGAGATTGTCCGGGAGCGGTGCGCGAAGGCCAAGGCGGTGCTGGTGGTCGAGATGAATATGGGCCAGGTGCTGGCCCAGGTACGGGCGGTGGTCGACCGGCCCGAGAAGATCTTTCTCGCCAACCGGGTCGACGGCAAGCTGATTACACCACCCGATATCAAAAAGATCTTACGCGTCATCCAGGGAAGGGGGATTTAATCATGGCCATACAGGATTATCTGCGACAACGCTTTTTTCCCCACATGTGGTGCCCCGGCTGCGGCCATGGCACGGTGTTGAACGCCCTGTTGCGGGCGGTGGATGAACTGGGTCTGTCGAAAAACGAGATCGTGATGACTTCTGGCATCGGCTGTTCGGCCAGGATCTCCGGCTATGTCGATTTCCACTCCCTGCACACTTTGCATGGCCGGGCCCTGGCCTTCGCCACCGGGGTCAAGCTCAGTAAGCCCGAGCTCACCCTGCTGGTGCCGATGGGCGATGGCGATGCCCTGGCGATCGGCGGCAATCACTTTATCCACGCGGCCAGACGCAACATCGACATGACCGCCATCGTGATGAACAACAGAATTTACGGGATGACCGGTGGCCAGTTCTCGCCCCTGTCGGGGATGGGGATCAAGGCGACGACCGCGCCCTATACCACGATCGACGACAATTTCGATGTGGTCCAACTCGCCATCGCCGCCGGGGCCACCTTCGTCGCCCGCTCGACCACCTACCATGTCAAGGAGTGCACCGAGATTCTCAAGCGGGCCATCCTTCACGAAGGCTTCTCGGTGGTGGAGGTGCTGTCGCAGTGCCCGACCCATTTCGGGCGCAAGAACAAAGAGGGTGATGCGGCCCAGATGATGGAGAACTATAAGAACATCACGGCCAGAGTCGGCTCCAAGGCCTTGGCGGACAACCCCTCGCTTTTGGGACGCGGTGTCTTTCTCGAGGTGGAGAGGCCGGAATATTGCCGGGAATATGAGAGGATGGTCAACACGGTGATGAAGGAGGAGCAACCATGAAAAGGGTCCGACTCGTTTTTTCCGGCTCGGGCGGTCAGGGGGTCATTACCGCCGCCATCATCCTGGCGGAGGCCGCGGTTGTCCAGGAGAACAGAAACGCCACCCAGTCGCAGAGCTATGGCGCGGCCGCCCGTGGCGGGGCGACCAGGAGCGATGTGATCATCAGCGACGCCGAGATCGATTTTCCGGTGGTCAGCCAGCCGAACATCCTGATCTGCCTGACCCAGGAGGCCTATAGCAGCTTTGGTCCGGAGATCCGTCCGGGGGGTATCCTGCTGGCCGACCCGCGTTTCGTCAAGACCATCAGAAAGGTCGATGCCCAGCAGGTCGAGCTGCCGATGTACGATATGGTGATGCAGGAGATCGGCAAACCGATCGTCTTCAATATCTGTGTCCTGGGCGCGCTTATCGGCCTGCGGGAGGATCTGGTGCAACCCGAGTCGATCATGGCCACCATCGGTGAGCGGGTGCCAAAGGACTTCATCGCCATGAACCGGGAGAGTCTGCAGGTCGGTCTGGAGCTGGGACGCTCGTTTGGGGCCGATCGATAACCGCGGCTGGCGGCCTGGTGAGGATCTGCCAGGGTGATCAGGTGCAGTTACCAGCGGGAATCACGGCGTCGTGTCGCCGCGATTTCTTCGCTGTAATCTGGGTTTGCATGGGGTGAACCCAACTCTTTACAAGGAGGGATCATGATTCGTTCAATTATCGGTCTGGGTATTGCTGGCGCAATCGTCATTGGGGCATCGGCTGCGGTGGCTGGGCCCACTATCAAGCTGGGGCACGTCGATCCCGCCGAGTGGCAGACATCAAAAAAGGGTGCGGCGGGAGTCATCTTCAAGAACATCGTCGAAGGTGAGACGGATATGACCGTCGAGCTGTTTCCGGCCAAGGCCCTTGGCGACGAGAACGATCTGGTGCAGCAGGTTCAGGAGGGTATGGCCACCATGGCGATCGTTTCCGGGGCGATGGCCAAGGTGTGCAAGCCGGCAGACGTGTTGAACATCCCCTATATGTTCGATACGGCGCCCATCGCCTGGGATGTCCTCGATGGTCCGTTTGGCAAGGAACTGGCTGAGTACTGTCTGCAGAAGAGCGGTCTGCGAACCTTGGCCTTCGGCGAAACGGGGTTCAGAGATTTTACCAACAATGTTCGAGAGATAAAGTCTCCAGCCGATATGAAGGGCTTGAAGTTTCGGGTACAGCCGACCCCGTTTTATGTGGAGATGGTCAAGGCCCTTGGGGGTGAGCCGACGCCGATTGCCTGGTCGGAATTACCCAACGCCCTGTCCACCGGGGTGGTCGATGGCCAGGAGAATCCAGTCGGGGTCATCTACAGCAACAATATCTATAAACTGCAGAAGTACATGATTCTCGATCGCCATGTCTATGGCGCCGACTTCATCCTGATCAACGACGAGTTTTTCCAGGCTCTGCCCCCCAGGGAGCAGGCGGTGATCAGGACTGCGGCCCGGATGGCCGGCAACATGGGGCGGGCGATCCAGGAGTTCAACACCGCCGAGGGCCTGATCAGGGTGATCGAAGGCGGAATGCAGGTGTATTCGCCGACCGACGAGGAGCTGGCGGAATTCAAGAGCCTGGCCCAGCCTGCGGTCAAGAAGTGGCTGGCTGAAGAATTGGGTGACGACGCGGTATGGATCGACAAACTCGAAAAAGCGGTCGCGGAGGTAGCCAACAAATAAAAGCATGCCGCAGAGAGAAAAGGCCTGCCTCTCTTGCCGGCGAGGCGATACCGGGATAAAGCGGTGTTGCCGGCCCGTAAGTCGGTAGGCCCGCATGGTGCACTGTCGAGATGAGCCTGCAGCCGATCCGCTGTTGATCTGTTGCCACGCTGTCGCGACCCGGGCCATGCCTCGTGGCTGCTTCATCTACACACAACGTCATCGTTCACCGGTGCCCGTCGACGGGATGCATGCGCCGGATCTGTCACTGTCCCTCGATGCTCCTGGCTGCTGCAACTGGCCTCTTTATGCGTGTGAACGCGGTGAGGAAGACTGGTTCTGGCAAAAATCGGGTGCTGTGAACGGTTACCACACAACAGCAGGAGGGCATAGTCTATGCACACTCTCATCAGCCGGGTAACCCGGATATTTACCCGGATCTTTGCCGCTGGCGCCTCATTTTCCATGGTCTTGCTTTTTCTGATCGTCTTCGTCAATTCCGTTCGTCGTTACGCCATTGGCAAGTCCCTGGAATGGGGCGAAGAGTTGCCTGTCTTCATCGCAATCTACGGGATTATGTTCGGTGTGGCCCTGGCCTATCTGCAGGACCGGCATATCCGCTTTACCATGTTGGTCGGCTTTCTCTCGGAGAAGTCGACCCGGCTGCTCTATGCGGTGGTCGATCTGGTGATGGTGGTCATCGGGGTGATGCTCACCTGGTCGGGCTGGCAGTTCATGATGAAACGGGGTGGCATGGAATCCTCCGGCCTCATTAACAGTGCCAAGGTCCTGCGCGAGGTCACCGGCTGGGACTTCATGATCTGGTTTGGTCATCTCTACCCCTACCAGGCGGCCATGGTCCTCGGCGGGGTGATGTTGACAATTGCGGCAATATTGAAATTTTTCGGCAGGTTGACGGCCGAAAAGAGCAATTTCACCATTTCAGAGGTGCTGTGATGATCTATGTCATATTACTTGTCTGCCTGTTTATCGGTGTTCCCATTGCCTTTGCCATTGTCGCCGCGCTGCTCTATTTCATGGCTGTTGGTGAATTTCCCTATACTGTGCGCATTGTGGCTACCCAGATGTTTGGCGGGATGAAGTCCTATCCTCTGCTCGCTATCCCGCTGTTCATTCTGGCAGGTGAGTTGATGAACGAGTCTGGCATTACCAGCCGCATCATCAAGTTTACCAGTCTTCTGGTCGGTCGTTTCCGGGCTGGCCTGGCCCTGGTCAATATCTGGGGTTCGGTCATCTTTGCCGGTCTGTCGGGCTCGGCCGTTGCCGATACCTCGGCGATTGGCAGGGTTTTCATCCCGGAGATGGAGAAGAAGGGGTACCCAAGAGACTTTGCGGCGGCCATCACCGCGGCGTCTTCGGTGATCGGGCCCATCATCCCGCCAAGTATCCCGGTGATCATCTATGCGCTGACCGTCACCGGGGTCTCGGTGCCGGCCCTTTTTCTGGCGGGTATCGTTCCTGGGGTGCTGTTGGCGATCTTTCTGTCGGTCTATGTGCTGATCTGGGCCGGCAACTATGAAAAACCCGAGAAAACACGGTCGATGGAGTCGAAGAGAAAGACCCTGTTGCAGGGGATCATTCCGGTTTTCATGCCGGTCTTCGTGGTGGGAACCATTCTGCTCGGGGTGGTCACGCCAACGGAAGCGGCCAGCTTCGCCGTGGCCTATGCCCTGATTGTCGGGATCTTTCTTTTCGGCGAGTTGAAAGTTTCGGCGCTGATCGGGATCTTTGGCCGTTCGATGCGCGACTCCGCGGTCATCCTGATTGTCATTTCTGCGGTCTCGGCAGCGAACTGGCTCTTGACCTATAATCGTATCCCCAATATAATCACCGACTTCGCTCTTACCTTTATGACGGCTAAGTGGATGTTCCTGCTGGCGGCCATGCTCCTCTTCCTCTTTGTCGGTCTCTTTCTCGAAGGAATTGCGGCAATGGTCGTGCTGGTGCCTATTCTGCACCCGATCGCGGTGAGCATGGGGGTGGACCCCACCCATTTCGGCATCCTGGTTATCTTCAATCTGATGGTCGGTCTGATCACCCCCCCGCTGGGGCTTTGTCTGTTCGTCGCCGATTCCATTGCCGGGGTGGGATTGGGCCGTCTGACCAGGCAGATTCTGCCGTTGTTCTTTGTCGAGTTACTCGTCCTGGTTATTTTGACCTTTGTGCCGGTGACGGTGACGGGTCTCCCGCGTCTCTTAGGTTTTTAGGAAGGTTGTGTCATGTCGAAACGGGTCAAACTGGGCTTATTGGGAAATAACCTCGGCCGTAGCCGGGCAAAAGATCTTCATGAATTCCTTGGTGAAATTCATGGCCTTGCGGTAACGTATCAGCCGATGGATCTGCTCGATCGGTCCGGTCCGGTCTCCATTGTCGATGAGCTGAGGCGTTGCCAGGCAGAAGGGTATTGCGGGGTCAACGTCACCCATCCGTACAAGAAAGAGGCGTTTGGCTGTGTTACCACCCTGGCCGGTTTTCCCGAAGGGCTGACCTCGGTCAACACGGTCCTCTTTACCGAGCAGGGGATGCAGGCCGACAATACCGATTATTCCGGTTGTTGTCGGGGGTTCCGCAGCCGGTTCGGCGCCGGTTTCCAGCCGGGCCGGGTGCTGATGCTGGGGGTCGGCGGGGTCGGGGTGGCGATCGCCTACGCCATGCAGACCTTGGGGGCGATGGAACTGGTGGTGCATGACGCCAATGAGCTCTTGACCAGAGAGTTTGTCGCGCAGATGGCGGGGAGCCGGTTGCCGGTGAGGGCGGCCGGGCCGGATCTCGTTGCGGAAATGCAACGGGCTGACGGGTTGATCAATGCCACGCCGGTGGGCATGTTCCAGTATCCGGGCAACCCTTTCCCGCTCGCTGGCTTCGGTAGTCAGAGGTGGGGTTTTGATGCGGTGTATACTCCTGAGAATACAGAGTTTTTAAGTAGGTGTCGGCAGCTGGACATCGAGGCCCTCTCTGGATTTTATCTTTTCTGGTACCAGGGGCTCGATGCGTTCTGTCGGTTTACCGGGATCGTCGTCGACCAGGAGCGGATACGAGGGCAGTTCCTCAAACGCTATCCGCTCGAATAGGTGAAAAATCCGTGCTGAGGATTTCTGGATAAACCAGCATGGCTCAACCGGGAAGCCTCGACCACAGCGAACCATGAAACTCATCGGTCCGGTAACAGAGCTGTCCCCGCTGCGACCATGGTCAGAACAGGAGAAATATGGGTATCGATGTGAACAGTAGTGTCTACGAGTCCTTGAAGGCGGATATCGTCATGGGCAGGCTCCTTCCCGGCAGCAAATTGAAGATCGAGATGCTGAAGACCACCTATGGCGCCGGGGTCAACGTCATTCGGGAGAGTCTGACCCGGCTGGCCTCCGAGGACCTGGTGGTCGCCGAGAGCCAAAAGGGCTTCAGGGTTGCCGAGGTCTCCAGGAAACGGCTGGAGGGGTTGACCCGGCTGCGTATTCTCTTTGAAGTCGATGGTATGGCCCATTCCCTGAAAAACGGCGACATCGACTGGGAGACCAACCTGGTCGCGGCCTACCATAAGCTGGAGTATATCGAAAAAAAGATGTGCGAAGATGACGGGGCGCATCAGCTGATCTGGAGCGAATGTGACTGGCAGTTTCATGCGGCGCTGATCGCCGCCTGCGGTTCCGATTTGCATCTGATGTATCATCGCCGGGTATTTGAGCAGTACCGCCAGTTTGTGATGTTCGACCTGAAAACCCATGGTTTCCGCGGCACGGGGCTCATCGCTGAGCATGCGGAAATTCTCGATGCCGCTCTTGGCCGTGAGTATCGCCGATGCAAAACGGCGCTGGAACTCCACCTGAGCCATTATCTGCGCGAAGCTGAGCCTGGGGCGACCCTGGTCGATGGTCGCTAGCGGCAAGGCGGAGGTGCCGGTGCATTTTCATCCCAGACACTCTGCCTCGACCATGCTGATCAGTGATCAGACCCCTTCTTTTTCAAGAAAAGAAACAGTTTTCCCTTCTCCTTCATCGAGCCTGCGGTGGCTGCGGCATCAGCGGTGCTGCCCAGAAAGAGGTCAACCCGGCCGGGGCCACGGATGGCGGCGCCACTGTCCTGAGGCACCACAAACCGTCTGCGCAGCGTATGGCCAATGACCCTTCCCTGAGCATTGACGATCGGCATTGTGGTTTCCAACCAGCCAAAGAGACCGTCCGGCAGCACCTTGCGATCGATGGCCACTGACCTGCCCGCAGTCAACGGGGAGCCTTGGCTGCCCCGAATCGGCTCATCGCCGCCCCACGCAAAGAAGATATAGCGGGGATTGGCGTTGATGACCCGGCGTAGATCCTCCGGATGTTCATGAAGATAGCGACGAATCGCCGGCACGGAACTCTCGGCCAGGGTCATCTTGCCCTCTTTGACCAGCAAGGTACCGATACTGCGGTAGCTGTGGCCGTTGTGACCGGCAAAGCGTACCGTTTTCACGGTGGCGTCAGGCAGGACAATACGGCCCGAGCCCTGGACATGGAGGAGGAAGGCCTCGAAGGGGTCACGGAGATAGACCAGTTCGTCGCCGGCAAGAGGTTGTCCGGGTCCATCGATTTCGGCCCGGCTCCAGAACGGCCGCAGCTGGCCCCGGTCGGTCAATCGGCCGACCGCTGCTTTGCCGGTTACCGGGTCGCGCCGGCTGACCAGGGTCTTGGGCCGCCGATACAGGGGATGGATATAGGGCGGGGCGCTCACCAGGCTGCCGGCCAGTAACGGCTCATAGTAGCCGGTGACCAGCATCGTGCCCTGCCCATCCCGGCCCTTGGCGGCGACGATTACGAACCGCTGACGCAGCTGTTCGCTCAGTTGTCGCCAGTTGAGCTGTCGATTAAGGAGTGCGATGAAGGTATCGATGGAGTCGAGCAACTCTTCTCGTGAAGAGCGGCTGCCATTGACGCTGATGGCGTAGGTTTTGGGTAAGCCGGCCAGATACGTGCGCTGGTTGGCGAGCGCGGCAAGGAGGCTCTGGCGCTCACCATCGTCGATAAAGGTAAAGGATGGAGCAGGATCCGAAAGAAAGGTCGCGGTGTCGTCGCTGGCCCAGGCCATTGGCACGGCCAGCAGCGCCAGTCGCACCAGTAACCCGGCCATGACCCATGTCTTGACCAAAGGACGAGGCAGAAGATCTCTGGGGCTGGCCGCGGTCATCCTGCCGTCAGCTGTAGATGCTGTTGAAGGCGTCGAGAAAGTCCCCAAGCATTGCGGCTGGCAGAGAGTTGATCCCGGCCGAGGCCGCCCGGCCGCCACCGGTAGGGAACTGTTTGCACAGGGTAACGGCGTCTCGCCGGTCGGCCAGGGGCGCCCGCACACTCACCCGCAGCGAACCGTCACTGTTCTCGGTGATCAGGGCATGGGCGCTCTCGACCTGCTCCCTGGCCTTGATATTGGCAAACACCCCAGACACCCGTCGGGCCCAGGAGGCGTCGGGCAGAAAAAACACCCTGTTTTTACCGGCATTGGGATACTCTTTCACCGCCAGTGCCAGGGCCATATCGTCGGCATATCCCTGGCGGAGGGTGGCCAGCTCCTCTGAATCCTGAAAAAAGCGCAGCGGGTCGTCGTAACGGGCTATGGCCCGATAGAGTTCAAGCGGGTGAAAGTGCAGATCGTCGATGGTGGCGCCGTAGCCGTTATAGTTGAACAGCTCGCCGATTTCTTTCAATTGCCGGGTCTGGTCGGCATCTAAAGAGATTCTGGTCGCCAACTCGCCGGCGGGACCATGCAGATTGTCGCCGAAGGCTCCGCATACGGCCCAGCGGGCGTATCTGTCGCCCAGAGCCTGGTTGACCAGCAGCGAGGTGCAGGTATCGGCCGACAAGACGATCGTCGCGGTAAGGTTGGGTGCTGCCGGAATCGGTTCTGCACTGTGGTGATCGAAGTAGGTGATGGTATTGTTGCCGGCCAGCAGCTCCATCAGTGGTTGTCTGTTGCTGTCCAGCGAGATATCCAGAACGGTGATGCCGCTGTCTCTGACCCCGGTCAACTCCGCTCTGGCGAGAAGAGCGATATCGCGCTTGACCCCGGTGATCGCCAGGGCCTCGGGTCGTGGTTCGTAGAGCCGCAGCTGATGCAGAGCGCAGATACCATCGGCATCGCCGTTGAAAATGTCGTAATGCATGATACTCTCGTAAAAAGTTGAAGTTACATCCCGAGGTTGAGCGGGCTGCCGATGCCGATGTTGGCCAGCTGGAAGACCAGCAGATATTTGGTCTCCGACGGGGTGTAGTCGGTCTGGAGTTCGACTGACCAGCAGGGGGCCGTATAGCCCAGGGCGAACTTGGCCTCGTTGGTCTGGTCATGGATGAGCGATCGTTCCACCTTGAGCCTGGTATACCACTGGGGCAGCAGCCGGGCACCGACGGTGAAGTTGAGCTGATTGATCTTGTTGGTAATCTCGTCGGTGTTGTTGTAGCTGTAATCGATCGAAAAGAAATCGCCCCGGGAGTTGCTGATCCGTCCCTCGAGGCTGTGTTGGACAAAACCGTCGCCGTAGAGATCGTAATCGGTTTCGTATTCGACGAAGAAGCGGGGCAGGGGCAGAAGCCGCAGGCGCAGGTTCAGGGGAATGAAGGGTTGATCGCTGTCCTGGCTGAGCAGGCTGTACCCTTCTCGGATCTTGAGGTAGCCGATATCGCGTTCGGTGGTGTCGAAGATGGTGTTGAAGTAGTTGTCGATACCAAAGGAGACCAGACTCTCTTTATCGATCCTGTCGGTGCTGTCCATTTCGGGCAGGTCGCCCTGGCTGACATCGGGAATGTAATCGTACTGCACCCAGGGCCGCAATGTATGGTCGAGCTCGCCGTCCTCTGCGATCGAGAAGCTCCGCATCAGGGGACTGGCTATTTCGTAGGTGAATTGCCCTGTGACCCTGTTCTGGAAATTGTCTTTGTTCCAATCGGTGTCGCCGTATGCCTCGACCAGATAGGCGGTCTCCATCATGGTCAGTTCGGCTCGGGACTCGAGATAGGGTGACAGCGCCACCGGGGTGCTGATACTGGGGGCGATATTGATACGGTTGCCACCGACCCCGTCTTTGCGCCAGTAGTAGACGTAGTCGGAGAGCCAGCTGAAGGAAAACGGGGTGGCGCCGATGGGCAGCACCCCGGAAAAGTCGAGCTGGGGCAGCTTCCAGAGCGGATCTTCCTGCCGGGCCTTTAAGGCGTCACTGCGGACATCGTTATAGGCGAGCAGGTTGGCCTGCAGCGAGATACCGTCCTGGCTCCGCAGCATCGACAGCTCGGTGGGGCGGGTGTAATCCCACTTGTTGGCAAAATCACGACCAAATTGGTCTTGAAAACGGTCCTTGGTCTGGGAAAAGCCGGTGTAGCCGCTGTCGAACTCGGAGAGATAATCCCGATCGGAGACCACGTCGATGTCGAGTCGGGTCTGCCATTCGGCGAAATTCTGGTCGATCTTGCCACGCAGCCAGTAGCGATCGGTATTGGCGTGGGTGTAGTCGCTGTCCTGATAATAACTGCTGCTGCGATCGCCATCGGAGAGGGCGTCGTGCATATAGCTGCCCATGAAGGCGCCCTTGTTGGCGTCGGTCAGGACGTAGCGGAACTCGAGCCCGGGCATGAAGCCCCGTTCGGTATAGAACTCGGGGAAGAAGGTTGCATCCATTGAATCGGAGATATTCCAGAAAAACGGGAGGTTGCCGCCAAAACCGCCGATGTTCGAGTAGGAGAACTCGGGCATGAGCAGACCGGTTTGCCGGGTGTTTTTGACCGGTACGAGCATGTAGGGAGAGTAGAGAACCGGCACTCCCTTGATATTGAAGGTGGCGTTCTTCATGAGCGCATAGCCGCCCTTGGTGATCCGGGTATCGGAACTGGCGAAGTGCCAGGGCGGTGTCTTGCCGTCTTCCACCTTGCAGGTAATGGCCCAGCCGTCGACGATGCGATAGGTGTCCACCCCGGTCTTTTCGATGGATTTCCCCTCGAGATGAAGCTGGTGTTCTTTGCGGATAATGACCGCGTCGGTAAATTTGCCGGTCTCGGCGTTGACGTCGACCTGGGCGGAATCGGCGGTCAGGGTATCATCCTTGTCGATGACCTGGACATTGCCGCGGGCCTCGATGAATTTCTTGTCGAGATCGTATTTGAGCCAGTCGGCCTTGATGACCATGTCGGTCTGGTAGCGGGCCGCGGCGGACCGCTCGTCCACCTGACCGATGGTAACGGCCTTTTTGGGCGATGTGTCACCGAGCAGGTCGGACCATTTGGTTTTTTTTCGAGCGTTGAGCTGCACCCGAGGTGGCAGTTTTATGCGTTTCTCCAGGATGATATCACCTTCGGCGACGATGCTGTTGGTGTTTTGATCCTGGACGATTCGATCTGCGGTGATATTCCATTCCGCGGTGGAAACCGATTCTGCCGCCAACGCGGGAATGGGGCTCAACAAGGCTGCAAGGGCGAGGCGGGCATAGATCCACTTTCTTCCTGGGCGTAGTTCCGGGCAGGATATCACGGTGTACTCCTTGTTGCTGGCAATGGCATGGTCCTGGAGCCAGGTGGGGCGGTTTTCTGCTTGGTTACACCTGTCATCTGGCGGGACGCGAAATGGTGGTATGTGATGAGATGAAGCTGTTCTGTCAAGAACTCGAATCTACGTTTCTCCATTGGCAGTGTCAAGTTTAAAGTCAGAAAATTGCCTTGATTATGAACAGAAATTGTCGTATTTTCGGTCAGGTGAGATGTGGAATAGAACATTTTTCGCTGGACTCATCGATGATGACGTCGTAAAAAGTCGAATGTTGCACCAAGATGGGCTCAGAAAAAACTTTGCTATACGAGGCGTAGTGTCTCAAACGGCAATTTGGTAGTACATATGGTACAGAGAAGTGTCGTTTGAGATCTACAACGAAGTAGATCGGAGTTTTTACGAGTCCATCATCGATACAACCTCTGAGAATATTGCCTGAAGGGACTGTTGGTTCTTGCAGTGCATCGGTCTCAAAGAGTACTATGAACCGCTTTTGCATGATACTCTCGTAAAAAGTCGAAGGTTCCGCCGAGATGACTTTGCTATACGAGGTGGAGTGTCTCAAACGACAATTTGATAGTACATAGGGTACAGCGAAGTGTCGTGTGTGACCGAGGGCGAAGTGGATCGGAGTTTTTACGAGCCCATCGAGGGATGGAAAAAATCGTTCGGAAACATTGCCAGCAGGTCCTCGATGGGCGAAGCGGGCGATGTTGCCGGAAGTGAAGTGAGGTCTGCCCGAGGGCGTGGCCAGCTGAGCTGGCGGGCGCTGTTGAGGGTTGCAGTGAAATTGGCGGCAGGTTGTGACTGTCACGTCGATTCCAATCCAATCGCTGCTGGTGTCATCTGCGGGTGGCAACGAGCGGCTCGAGTCTGTGTTGGCCTGATGGACCGGAGTACTGGCCCGGCTGTACAACCTGATGAAGCCAACTGGCTTTATCTGGTGTTGCCGATCTGGATGCCGCTCCCGGACCTGTGGCGCACATGACTTGAATGACATGATGGGATGACCGCCGATGTGGGCATTCTCGAGGAAAAACCACGAGGATGTTGTAATCAAGGATTCTGGGGTGACCATGAGCGTGACGGGGCGAGACCCGTTGGCGCCGGTGGTCCCGGAAGATTTCGCAGGCATGGCTCTCGCTGTGGGAGTCGATGTTCCTGTCAGGGAAACACATGGTAGAAGATAAGAAGAACAAAGAAGGAAAAGCGAGCAAAAAACTCAAAGCGACAACAGGCGCCTGGTGGCGAAGCACAGTGGTCGAAGATGCGCCACGAGAGGCGGAGGCGGACGACAAAAAAGAAAAAAAGACAGCAGCCCCCGCCAAGGCTTCTCGGTCCAGACGGAGTGCCAGTAAAGCGGAGGAAACCGCTTCTCATAGCCCAGAGAAAACCGGCGACGACAATGGCAAGGCCGCGGCAAAACCCCGCAAACGCCCGGCAAGAAAAAAGCAACCGGCCAATGAGGTTGTCGTGGCCGCACCTGTCGCTGCGCCGGTGGCCCCGGTGGAGCGTCCCGAAGCCAGCGTAGATATCGAGCACCATTCCTTGCCGTCCACCTCCGCTGTTGTCCAGACCGACCAGGCCCAGACTGGCGTCGAGCCGGCCGGGGATGCCGTCTCGGTGGCGGGGTCACCTGTACTGACCGAGAGGGTCGACGTCATCGCCGATACGGCGGTGGCAGCCGATGGTGTCGGTGCAACGGGTTCGGCCGAACCAGCCGATTCGGCCGCTGCCAGGCGCCCGCCGCGCAAACGGGCCCCCCGCCGCAAGAAACCGGCGGTGACTGACGCTGGCGAGTTGGGGGCCGAGATGGTTGCCAGGCAGGAGGATGAGCGACCCGCCCCCTCCGCCCAGGGCCAGCCGGAGCAGGAAGAGGACGGTTCCGAGGACGGTGCAGCGACGGATACGGCTGCTGAGACGACCAGGGAAAAGTCCCGGTCCGCTTCGCGGGGGCGCTCTCGTCGCCGGAAAAAACCCGCTGCCGCCCAGCCGGAGACTACCGAGGCCGCCCAGGTTTCTGACGGCGAGACGGCAACGGATAAGGAGGAGGATGAGATTGACGAGCGAACGAGCCAGAACCGGCGTTCAGGTTCCAGCCGCCGGTCCCGTGGCCGTCGCCGCCAGGAAAGCCGGGTCCTGGAAAGTGACGACGATCTCGAGGAAAATGAGGATTATGACGATGATGACATCGATGACGATGATGATTTTGATGATGAAATAGATGACAATCGCGATGATGGCCTCGGCAGGCGTGGAGGGGCGCTCGCGGAGTTGCCTGATGACGATCCGGAAGACAACGACAGGGAAAAGATCGTCCTCAAGCTGCTGATCAACGCCGAAGAGCCGGAAGAATGCCGGCTGGCCCTGCTGGCCAACGGGCGGCTCGATTCGCTCCATGTCTCGACCATCAACCGGGCCCAGACCAAGAATAACATCTACAAGGCCAGGATCGTGGCCATAGAGCCCAATCTCCAGGCCGCCTTCGTCGATTATGGCCTGGAAAAGAACGGTTTTCTGCCCTTTAGCGAGATCCATCCCGAGTATTACAGGGAGGATCTGAGCGATGAACTGCGGACCCATGTCGAAAACCACCACTGGAAACGACTGAGCATCGTCGATGTGCTGGAAAAGGGACGCGAGGTCATGGTGCAGGTGGTGAAGGAAGAGGTTGGCAAGAAGGGCGCCAATATGACCACCTACCTGTCCCTGCCGGGCCGCAGTGTGGTGCTGATGCCTGGTTCTGACTCTTCGGGTATCAGCCGCAAGATCTCCGGGGAGGAGCGCAGGGCGCAGCTCCGGGCGGCGATGGGCTCTCTGGGAATTCCCGAGGGAATCGGCTGGATCGTTCGTACCGCCAGCGCCGACATCACCAAGTCGGCGTTGAGCCGTGATGTCGGCTATCTGCTCGGACTGTGGGAGGAGATCAAGAAAAAGGCCCAGGAGATGAACGGGGTGGGCCAGGTGTATGAAGATCACCAGTCGGTACTGCGTTTTCTGCGGGAGCATTTCGACCCGGCCATTGAAGAGATCCTGGTCGATGACGAAGAGGCGATGGACCAGGTCAAGAAGTTCATCTCTCTTCTGCCATCCAGGCAGCGTGACGTGAAGGTGCGTCTGCACAAGGGTTCGAGGCCGATTTTCAATCAGTTCAGTGTCGAGGACCAGATCGAATCGATCTATCAGCCGCGGGTCAGCCTGCCATCCGGCGGCTCCATCGTTATCGAGCCGACCGAAGCGCTGGTGTCGATCGATGTGAACTCGGGCTCCACCAGTAAGGGCAAGAATTTCGACCAGTCGATTTATCAGGCCAACCTGGAGGCGGCCAGTGAACTGGCCCGGCAGTTGCGGTTGCGTGATCTCGGTGGCCTGGTCATCGTGGACTTTATCGATATGCGTAACAAGAAGCATATCCGTGAGGTCGAGCGAACGGTGAAGAGGGCGATGCGGCGCGACAAGGCCAAGGTCGATTTCAGCCGTATCTCAAAGTTCGGGTTGATGCAGATTTCACGGCAGAAGCTGGGATCCCCCATCGAGGCCGGCAACTATCGGGTCTGCCAGCACTGCAAGGGCAGGGGGACGGTGCGCTCGGTGGAGACCCTGGCCCTCTTCTACCTGCGCAGGATCCAGACCGGAGCCAGCCGCAAGCACATCGGTCGGGTAGAGTGTCACTTTCCGCTGGATGTCGCTCAGTACCTGTTGAACAACAAACGCCACGAGATCCAGGATCATGAGTCCCGTTATGCAACCGAGATCGTGATTTTTGCCGAGCCGGAGATGGGGCCGACCGAGCATGAGATCCTGCTGCAGAAGGCCGAAAAAGAGGTGGCCGACAAAAAACAGGGTTGATGTCGCGAGCAAACTGGGGTATATAGACCCCACTTCACGCGCACCAGTAGCTCAGCTGGATAGAGCAACGGACTACGAATCCGTAGGTCGGGCGTTCGAATCGCTCCTGGTGTACCAGTCGTTTAAAGGGTTTGTGGCAATTTGCTGCAAACCCTTTTTTTTGTCGTGCATATGGGCTTGTCTACATGGTGATTCCAAGCTACTCTCATGAGCATATTCAGGAAGTCATACGAGTGGGAGACGAACAATGGCCAAGATCGAAGGTTTGAGAATAAAGAATTTCAGGGCGCTCAAGGACATTACGCTTGGACGATTGTGGAATCAGCGGCAGGCTGAATCTCTCACCCCTATGACCGCGGTGATCGGTAAAAACGGTGTGGGTAAGAGTACACTGTTCGATGCCTTCGGATTTCTGGCGGACGCGTTGAAATTTGGTGTCGAGGAGGCTTGTGATTCTCGCGGCCGGGGCGGCTTTCACCGTATTCGGTCACAAGGTCAGAATGGGCCGATTGGCTTTGAAGTGTATTACAAGGAAGATGGGAATGCCAGGCCCATCACCTATGAAGTCGCCTTTGATGTCGACGGGTCGGGGCGCCCCTATGTCCTGAGTGAGCGTCTCAGGCAAAGACGCAGGGGACAGAAGTATGGCTGGCCGTTTTCATTTCTTCTATTGAATAGTGGCAAGGGGGTTGCCTGGAAGGGCGATAAGGACGGCCGTCAGATTGACGAGGAGCAGGGTGATTTCGATCTGCTCGAGTTGGTGGAGTCGATTCGATCAGGGAGGGCAGAAGAGGAATCGAGAGAAACCGAGGTTATTGAGCTTGAGGATATGCGCAAACTCGGGGTAGCCACCTTAGGCTCGTTGAAACAGCACCCGAGGATTTCCGCCTTCCGCAGATTTATCGAAAATTGGTATCTCAGCTATTTTACTCCTGATGCCGCCAGGAGTCTGCCCCTGGCCGGGCCGCAAAGACACCTCAACATCCATGGGGACAATCTCGGCAATGTCGTGCAATTCATGGAGCGAGAGCATCCAAAGCGTTTTCATACCATACTGCAACGAATTGCCAAAAAAATTCCCGGCATCGACAAGATTGATACGGAAAAGACCAATGACGGCCGATTGCTGTTGAGGTTCAATGATAAAGGTTTTCACGATCCATTCTATTCTCAGCAGATGTCTGATGGAACCTTGAAGATCTTTGCCTATCTGCTGTTGCTCGAAGATCCGGCCCCTCCTCCGTTTTTATGTGTAGAGGAACCGGAAAACGGTTTATATCACAAGCTGCTTGAATCTTTGGCACAGGAATTTCGCGAGCACGCGACCGGTCGTAAGGGGGGATCGCAGGTTTTCATGACCACGCATCAGCCGTACCTGGTTGATGCCCTGGAGCCTGAGGAGGTCTGGATCTTGGAAAAGGGGACGGATGGTTATTCGGTCATTCGCCGGGCAAGCAACGATGACATTGTCAGGAGTATGGTGGCAGAAGGTTTGCCGCTGGGCGGATTGTGGTACAGCGATTATCTGGACGCGAGGTAAATGGATGCATTTTGAAATCCTTGTGGAAGATCAATCCGGCAAATCGGCTCTCGATATTCTTGTGCCCAAAATGATAGGCTCCGGGCACAGTTTCAAGGTTATCGCATATAAAGGAATTGGCCGCATTCCGAAAAAACTTGGCACATCGGGAGACGCCAGCACGCGTATCCTCCTTGACCAACTTCCCAAGCTACTCCGAGGATATGGTAAGGCTTTTTCCCGTTATCCAACAGGTTATCGTGCTGCTGCGGTTATTCTGGTCTGCGATCTCGATGACAAGTGCCTCAAAGCCTTTCGGCAAGAGCTTTTCACTCTTCTCGACGCCTGCAGACCTCGGCCGGAAACCCGTTTCTGTATTGCCATTGAAGAGGGTGAGGCCTGGTTTCTCGGTGATATTCCAGCGGTCAAGGCTGCGTATCCAAAATCCAAGGATTCTGTTTTGAGTGCCTATGTGAACGATTCCATTTGCGGCACGTGGGAGCGCCTGGCGGATGCCGTCTCTAAGGGTGGTGCAACCGCACTTGCCCAAAAAGGCTGGCAGGCTGTTGGTGCCGAAAAGTCCCAATGGGCTGAAACGATCAGCCCACATATGAATGTTGACAAGAATGATTCGCCGAGTTTTGGCTATTTGCGGGATACACTCCGTAAGCTTGCAGGGGTGCCAGTTTGATGGGGCATCATGATGCTGTGGCATACGTGTAACCGTAACGGCGATGCGTGCGTGGTTATCAATTCACTGAAAATTTTGCTGGCGTCGTAAAAACTCCGATCTTCACGGCCTGTAACCGTTCATCCAGTGCACCAGGTTCGTTCAAGCAGGTCTCATAGCTCTAGTTGGCTATGCGATGAGGCTTGATCGGGCGAAAATGGGGTGCTGGTGAACGGTTACTGAGAAACTGCGCCTCGTATAGCAACGTTTTTCCTGAGCCCATCTCGGCGGAACATTTGACTTTTTACGAGAGTATCAATTTTGATGGACTCGTAAAAACCTCTTCCCAGCCAAGTAACTAATTTTGTGAGATAAAAGTGAATTTTCCCATTGCCAAAACTTGCCCTTTCTGCTATATTTCCTTTGTTATTTCAACTAAATGAGAGGGGCGGCAATGTTTCACGTGAAAAATCACAAACAGCATAACATTTTCGATCCCTGGGGGCATCTCGGCCCCAAGAGGAGAAGCGAGTTGGAGGATTCATGGGCCG
>JBKEBZ010000109.1:0-27592 GCA_047973425.1 Desulfopila sp. | reverse complement strand
GGCAGACGCCATCTTTGAGGTAGCCGTTAGCCTGTCGCCAATCCCAGGCTTCACAGAGTCTGCGGGAAATGGCCGTGCGACCTTCATCCCAGTGTTCTTTGATGACCTTGGTGATGAAGGCGATGTCGTCTTGGGTGATCGCTTTTTTGCGGTATGTGAGTATCACGTTCATGATAGGAGATGTACCAGAATCTTTTCATGAACGCACTGACTTTTTCAGGTTTGGCTATAATTCCGGTGAACGGTTACGGAGAAAGAGTCCCTTGCGGTCCGGGAGCGCATTGTCTGCCGTCTTCTGGCAACGGGACCAGCATGCCGGTTAAAGACTGAGGGTGCGAAAGTAATCAAAAGCGACGGTATCACGGGGGCCGTCTCTGTCTGGACGCTTGACATATACCCGGATGGTCTTCGAGGTGTTCGGGGCCTCGGTCAGCGGCTCGTCTTCAGCGACGTTGACATAGAGGAAGTATTTTCCGGACATCAGGCAGAAGTCGGCCTTGTTGACGGCCGGATTGCTGGGATCGTTACAGCCGCTGACGGGCGTGCCGGCCGGGTCGTTGCCATCTTGGCAACAGACGCTGTCAGTCAGTCCAGCCAGCCCATCGCTGTCGGTGTCGGTCAGCTGGACAGCGGTGGTCGGGGTGGTGGTGTCGTTGAACTTCTCGTCAAGGATTTTCTCGATCTCATCGGCGCCGATCACGGTTGCCTCACTGATGGCATTGGCGCTGGCATTGCCCCTGACAGAGGTGGTCTGCATGGTCATCAGGCTGAAAATGCCAATGGAAAGGATGCCAATGGCCACCAGCACTTCGATAAGGGTGAAACCCTGTTGCGAATGGAGATGTGTCATCTTTGATACGCTCATGAAAAGTCGAATGTTCCGTCAAGATGGGTTCAGGAAAAACGTCGATATACGAGGCATGGTTTCAGAAACGGCAATTGAGGAGTACATAATAGGGTACAGCCAGTTGCCATTTCTGACCGAGGGCGACGTAGATCGGAGGTTTTACCAGCCCATCATCTCTATAACCCCAGATTTCTGCACTGAATGTTCATTTCCAGATAGCGACGGCGGAAGTGGTCTCCTTTGGGCCAGGGGCCGCCGATTGGATAACTTGAATTGTTGACAAATTCGGGATCTCCCTTTTCGGCCCGCGCCAAGAGCGCGACCACGATTGTCCTGACCTGGTCGGGATCGCTGGTGATAGTGTCGTTTTTGTCACGATAGGTGAATCGGATCGCCTCGATGACCTGGGCGACGGGCTGGTGGGTGGCTGTCGACGGATTGTTGGCCTCGTAGTGGCCGCTGCCACCGGGCACTTCATTTATTCCTATGGCGGTGGAACTGCTCGCCCTGCCGAGGGTGGACAGGGAACTGCTGGCGGAGGTGTACAGATCGTAGACGATATACTCGCCAGGATCGTCGAGGCTGCCATCATTGTTGAGATCACTGGTAAAGTAGAGCAGGTCGTCTTCGATTCTCAGCAGCCTGGCACCGGCCTCGCCGCTGAGGTCGTAACCCGCCATGCGGATATCCCGGGTGAGCAGGCTCATGGCACCCCGGATATTCTGTTGCATGTCGGTCACCTGGGCCTGGGCGATATACTGCTTCTGCTGTACGGTATAGGCGCTGTAGATCGCCCCGAGGATGATGATGGCCACGGTCATCGCGATCAGAAGTTCGACAAGGGTGAAGCCACGCTGTTGAGAGGGCTGGAGTGCGGGGATCATGATAGGCTCTTCGGGTCGCTATTTGATGCGGATGTTGCCGGCAATTGTCTGGGTGATCGTCTGCGTTCTGGAAATCTCGTCATTTTCCAGAACAGCGCTGCCGCCCGCGCCGGATCTGGGCAGGCCGCGGGAATTGAAACCGCTGATCGTTCCGGTGGTCAGACAGATACCGCCACTCAGAGCCACAGCGGCAATCCGTTCGCCACTCTCGTCATTGGTGAAGGTGTAATTGCCGCCATTTGCAGCGGTACAGGTCGAGGTGTCAAAAACGGTCGAGACGGTACTGTTGGTCTTAATCGCCTCCATTCTCGCCTTTTGCAGGTTGCCGTACAGTTCCTGGGTTGCGGCCTTCAGCTGGTAGTTGGGCACCCATTGACGCAGTGCCGGCAGACCGATTGCAGCAAGCACGGAGAGAATGGCCAGGACAACCACAAGCTCGATAAAGCTGAATCCGTTGTCGCGTTTTCGCCACGGCTGAAAGGCTCGGGAAGGCATGCTATTCCTCATCGAAAAGATAACGTGGAAAATTACATAACGTTTAAAGCAAAAAACGCACCAACGGGAAAGTGCGATTCAATTTTAAAGATATCATGTAAGAACAATATGTTGTTCAGGTGAGATGATACGGTCGGAGTAATGCTGACCTTCCCGCGGCAGGTCAGGTCACCAATAGAGTGACAAAAAATGGCATCACTATTGAAAACATTAACAGGGATGGACTTGTAAAAACCGCAAACATGCAGTGAGTCGCGTAAGCGAACATGGAGCACTGAGGAACGGTTCCAGTTGGCGGTTTATCAACCTTGATGGCGTCGTAAAAAGGTCGATCTCCTGCGTTGCAGCGGGATCGGCCACTGCTCGGCGTACCACATGTACGCCTGTGCTTGGCCGACTCCACTGATCCTTGTATATCGTCCTTTTGTACTTAGACATCTTGTATGCAAGCTTGAGGTTTTTACGAGTTCATCAACCTTTACTCAAGACCTGGTGAACGTTTGCGATCATTTTACGGCTGGCGATGATCGGTTTTCGAGACCGGCATTTCTTTTGTTTGCCGGTGAGCAAACTTCCACTCGCAGAGAGCCTTTTCCGCTGCTTAGCTTTGCGTTTTGCCTGAAAAATCGAGCCACGCTTTTCCCTTGACTTTTCTGCAGACAAAATTATATATAAGCCCTTGTAAATGAATCGCAGTTCAGTTATTGCCGTCTGGGTGTCCGGACGGTGGTCTTTTCTCTATAGTCAATCTCAAAAAAGAGGAACACTATGTCTAAATTAGTAGCACCTCACGGTGGTAAAGGTCTGGTATGTTGCCTTCTTACGGGCGCCGAGCTGGAAGCTGAAAAGAAAAAAGCCGCCGGACTCAAGCAGGTCGAGATCTCCGATCGTGCCAAAGGCGACCTGATCATGATGGGTATTGGTGGTTTCTCTCCTCTGAACGGTTTTATGACCAAGGCCGACTGGAAAGGCGTCTGTGAGAACTTCCAGATGGCCGACGGCACCTTCTGGCCGGTACCGATCACCCTCGATGTCTCCGCAGCCGACGCCAAGGATATTGCCGTGGGCCAGGAGATCGCCCTGGTGCGTAAAGGCGAGGTTTTTGCCACCATGAAGGTCGCCGAAAAGTATGAAATGACCGAGGCGGACAAGAAGTGGGAATGTGAAAAGGTCTTCAGAGGTGAAGGCGAAGAGTCTATCGGTGACAAGTTCTGGGAGATCGCCCCGAAGGATCATCCCGGTGTCATCATGGTCATGGCCCAGAAAGAGGTGAACCTGGCTGGTCCGGTCAAGGTTCTGTCCCAGGGCGAGTATCCCAAGGAGTATCCTGGTGTCTACCTGACTCCGGCCGAGACCAGGGCGATATTTGAAGAGCGTGGCTGGGCCAACGTCGCCGCCCTGCAGCTCCGTAACCCGATGCACCGCTCCCATGAGTATCTGGCCAAAATCGCCGTTGAGGTTTGTGATGGGGTACTGATCCATTCGCTGATCGGCAACCTCAAGCCCGGTGACATTCCTGCCCCTGTCCGGGTCAAGGCCATCGATATTCTGCTCAACAATTACTTTGTCAAAGAGAACGTCATATCCGCCGGTTATCCTCTTGACATGCGTTACGCCGGCCCCCGCGAAGGTCTGCTCCATGCTACCTTCCGCCAGAACTACGGGGTCAACAATATGCTGATCGGTCGTGACCATGCCGGTGTTGGCGACTTTTATGGCCTGTTCGAAGCCCAGGAAATTTTCGATCGTATCCCGGTTACCGGCGATGATGGCAAAGATCTGCTCTGCAAGCCGATGAAGATCGACTGGACCTTCTATTGCTACAAGTGCGACGGCATGGCCTCGCTGCGCACCTGCAACCACTCGAAAGAAGACCGCGTCATCCTCTCCGGGACCAAGCTCCGCAAGGCGCTGTCCGAGGGTGCCGAGGTAGTCGATCATTTCGGTCGTGACGAGGTTCTGGCCCATCTCCGGAAGTACTACGAGGGGCTGACTGAAAAGGTAGAGGTGAAAATGCAGGGTGCCGCATCCGGCGCGTCCATGTAAGTAGAGTCCACGGCCAGAAAGAAAGGAGGTACCGCCCCTGGGTGGTATCTCCTTTTTTTTTGTCGAAAAAGCAGGTAGAGTCGAGAGGCCGTTGAGGCAGGTCAGTATTGTGAGCCGTTGAACCGACAACAGGAACGCTATTGCAGAAATAGCCGGGAGAGGATGTATGGCAGAGGTGCTCGTGGGGCTCGATAGCCGCAGTTACCCGATATATGTGGAGAAGGGCTGTTTGCAGCGGATTGGCAATGATCTCGCCGGTCAAAAAATCGGCAACAGGCTGGCCATAATCTCTGATAGCAATGTCGATGGACTGTATGCCCGGAAATTACTCGATGCCATGGCCCGGGCCGGATTGAAAGCGACCCTGTTTTCCTTTCCTGCCGGTGAAAAAAACAAGAATCTGGCTACCGTCGAGACACTCGCTCGGCAGATGGCCCAGGCCGGTTTCGACCGACACGATGCCATTGTCGCGCTGGGTGGTGGAATCGTCGGGGATATCGCCGGTTTTCTGGCCTCGGCCTATATGCGGGGCATTCCCTTTATCCAGGTGCCTACGACCCTGTTGGCCCAGGTCGACAGTTCGGTGGGGGGCAAGACCGGTGTCGATCTGCCGGAGGGCAAAAATCTGGTCGGGGCTTTTTACCAGCCCAGGGCGGTGTATATCGATATCGATGTCTTACATACTCTGCCGACTGAGGAACTGCTGGGAGGGCTGGCTGAAGTGCTCAAGTACGGGGTGATCTGGGATGCGGAGTTTTTCACCTTTTTAGAACTCTCCAGGCAAGAGATTCTCGAACTCGACCACACAGCCATTACCAGAGTTATCTCAAGATGTTGTGAGATCAAGGCAGAGGTAGTCGGTGCTGACGAGCGGGAAGGGGGGATCCGCAAGGTTCTCAACTTCGGTCACACCCTTGGTCATGCCATCGAGGCCGCTTCGCAGTTTCAACTCATCCATGGGCTGGCTGTGGCCATCGGCATGGTGGCAGCGTCCCGGCTCAGCGTCATGAAGGGCACGCTTTCGGCTCGGGAGGAGAACCGCATCTTCTCTCTCATCTCCGCTTATGGCATGCCAGTGGAGGTGCCAGCCACCATTGACCGGAACCAGGTCAAAAGGTATCTGAAGGCAGATAAAAAGGTGGTGGAAGGCCAGGTTTTCTACATCTTGCCCGATAGCATAGGCTCAACCTACATTACCGATGCGGTGAGCGAAGAGATGATCGACAGGGTGCTGGCATCATGATGGTGCAGCCATGATATCGTCACGGATACCTGCGGCGCGGCGCGGCCGTGGTCGGCCCGGTGATGATGGTCATTTCTGGCCGATAGATGGCGATGGCGCGTATCTCAGGGCAATTACAACCAGTTTGAAACGGTAGAGAGTATGCCTATTTATGAATTTTATTGTGATGCCTGCAATGTGATCTTCAACTTCTTTTCCGCACGAATCGATACCACCAGCCGACCGGCCTGTCCGCAATGCGGCAAAGAGAACTTGAGCCGGCAGATCTCCAGGTTCGCCACCCTGCGCTCGACCGCCACGGATGGCGATGGCGACATTCCGGCGGGTATCGACGAAGGCAAAATGGAGCAGGCGTTCGAATCACTGATCCAGGAGGCAGGCTCCATCGATGAGGACGATCCTCGCCAGATGGCCTCGCTCATGCGAAGATTTTCGACCAAGACTGGTCTTCGGTTGGGCGATACCATGGAGGAGGCGATCAGACGGATGGAAGCGGGGGAGGATCCGGAGCAGATCGAACAGGATCTTGGCGATACGCTGGGTGATGACGACTTCACTCTGGAAAGCCTGCAAAAGAGGGTCCAGAGCGAACGGAGCAGACCGGTGCGGGACGAAAAACTGTACACGCTCTGAAAATCACTTTGAGGTCATGCCGACCGCAGTCCGATACTGCTTTCGGTAACATAATGAAAAAATGGCTTGAATCAAACCGGATAAGCGGGATTTCTTTTCAGTGGATCGTCCGCTTGGCCCCGGAGGAGACCTCTGCCATACCGGCACCCAGGTTCTTCTCTTCAAGCAGGTCGCTCACCTCGTCTTCGCTGATTCCAAGCGCCCGGGCGAGTTCGTCCAGCGCATACATGGGCATATTGTCGGCAGTGAAGGCCGCAGGCTCAAGATCTGGAAACTGCGCCCTGGTCGCGGCCTGAGAGGCCTCGAGCAGGATTTTCTGGATGGAGGGTGGCCCGAAACGCAGTAACCACTCGGCGGCTTCGGCCCAGAGCTTGCTGTCCACCGTCGGATGCTGGAGAATCTGCAGGGCGCTTTCCAGTGTCCACTCGTCTTTTAGGCTCATGTCGTGTCCCTGGTCCGGTGTTTTTCTGTATAATGGCAATGCTACGACAAAAATAAAAAACGTTCTCCGCAGTGCGGTTTCGGCATCGTGGTTTGCAGCGATTACTGCGAAAATTGCAAGCGTTCAGCAGGTTTTGAGCAAAGTTTGGTAAATCCTCAACGACTACCGAAATTTTACCGCTTGTGCAACCTCTTTCAGCTGGAGGTTACACGAAGATGTACTTTTATATGCAACTCATCAGCACAAAGAGATCTGTCACCGAGCCGAGGAGTTTCATGTTCCGTTGTGGCTGAGGCTATCTGGTCCAGCCATGCTGGTAGTTGCTGCGCCAGAGGAGTTGGGTGATTTACGAAAAAAAATAGCGTGTTGAGCAGAAATTGATGGACTCGTAAAAACCTCAAATCTGCACGTAAGATGGCTAAGTACAAAAGCCTGATATACAAGGCGCAGTGGTGTCGGCCAGGCACAGGCGTACATGTGGTACGCCGAGCAGTGGCCGATCCCGCTGCAACGCAGGAGATCGGGCTTTTTACGACGCCATCAGGAATTGACAGGAGCTTCTTCTTGCACGGAAAAGAAATGGATCAAAGAGACAGAGAGCGGCACGAACATTTCATGCGTCTTGCGCTGGTCGAGGCCGAAAAGGCTTTGACGCTGGCCGAGTTCCCGGTAGGTTGCGTGATTGTCTCCGGCGACGACGTCGTGGCCAGCGGCGCCCGGGCCAACAGTGGGATTGTACTGAGTGAGCTCGATCATGCCGAAATCGTCGCCCTGCGAAGTGTCGCCGCACAACGACCGGATATCGACCTTGGCCGGGTCACCGTCTACTCGACCATGGAGCCGTGTCTGATGTGCTACGCGACCCTTGTCGTCAACGGGGTGAAAAACATGGTATATGCCTATGAGGATGTGATGGGTGGCGGAACCAGCCTGCCACTGGCTTCGCTTGCACCGCTCTACGCCTCCCTGCAGGTCAAGGTTGTCTCCTCTGTTTTACGTGAGGAAAGCCTGAGGTTGTTCCAGCGGTTCTTCCGCGCCCCGAATGGCTACTTGCAGAACACGCTTTTGGCTAACTACACTTTGCAACAACCCTGCAATTCCACACCATGAAAAAACCGATACCCAACGATTCCAATGCCAATCACGCCAAAGACAGTCGGGTTCAGACCCGGCGAACGCAACATTTTCCTGCATATTCTGACCGCCTGTAACCTTTCCTGCAGCCACTGCTATATCAACCCCGACCAGCATGGCACCCAGACCCTTGATATTGGCACAGTGAAAAAATGGCTGCAGCTCTTTGCCCGGGACGAGAGAGGCGGCAATGTCATTTTTCTTGGCGGTGAGCCGACGCTGCATCCTGAATTACCGGCGGCGATACGGTTTGCCAAAAAACTGGGATTTACGGTAACCGTCGATTCCAATGGCTTTCTTTTTCATGACCTTCTTCACAAAACCACTCCGGCAGAACTCGATTGTCTCAGCTTCAGCCTCGATGGTCCCGATGCGGCGACCAATGACGCGATTCGAGGGGAGGGGGTGTTCGAGGTGTGCGTCGACCACCTTCGGCAAGCCGTGCAGTTGGGCTTTGAGGTGAGTGTGATCTATACCGTCAGCAGGAGAAATATCGCCAAGCTGCAGCAGATGAAGGAACTGCTCAATGATCTGGGGGTAAGAAAACTTTTCATCCAGGTCATTGGCCTGAGGGGCAAATCCGCTCCTGAGAACGCAGGGCGACAGCCCGTGCAGGTGAGCCGCACAGAGTGGCTGGCGGTGGTGCCAGAGGTTGCCCGGCAGATCGCCGAGGCGGGGGTTCAGGTGACCTACCCCAAGGTATTTCTGGCCGCTGACGAGGAATTTGCCTGCGGTGGCAATGTGGCCGAAAACTTTTTTGTTTTCCCAAACGGCCGGGTTTACCAGTGTCCCCTGGGTGAGGATCATCCGATCAACAGCTATCGGATAGAAAATGGCCTGCTGGAAAAGACCTCGGGACTGACCGAGGACCGCCTGTTCCAGCTGACGATCGCCGAAGGGTGTGTGATGAACAAGCTGCTGCAGCCGGACACCATCGAGTATCACCACGATGGCCGACCGGCGTATCGGATTTCGTGTTGTCTACTGAAAAGTGAGATCGGCTGAGCCCTGGCTCGGGGCGCGATCAGGAACTCCTGGTGCTTTTTTTGGCGGAAAAGAGCTGGGAGAGAAAAATGCCCACCTCATACAGGCCAAAGAGGGGGATGGCGAGGAGTACCGTTGCCATCAAATCGCCAGCGGTCAAGAGAAAGGAGAGGATGAGGATGGCCAGGTAGAAGGAGACGCGCTTGGCCCTGAAGTAGTGCGAGGAGACGAGGTCGGCCTTGCCGGCGACAACCATCAGAAAGGGGATCTGGAAACTGAGGCCGAAGGCGATCACGGTGCGGGCGACAAAGGTCAGATACATGCCCAGTTTGGGGAGCGGTTGCAGACCTTCGTTGGCATAGCTCATGAAATAGATGAGCATTTTGGGAATGACCGAGAAAAAAGCGAAGGCGCCACCGGCCACAAAGAGCAGCGTGGCCCAGAAGACGATGAGTTGTGCCAGTTTTTTCTCGTTTTTATGGAGGCCTGGAGCCACGAACATCCAGGTCTGGTAGAGCGTTACCGGAAAGCTGGTGAATATGCCGACCAGGAGCGCCAGTTTGATATAGGCGATGAACGCCTCGGGTAGATTGGTATAGACCAGCTTGCCAAATAACGGGCTGGCTGCCATGAGCGGTGCGATACAGAACAGGGCGATTTTCTCGACAAAGACGTAGGCGACAATCGAGCAGATGACGATTGCGGAAAAGACGATGATCAACCTCCGGCGCAGTTCAAGGTGGTGGGGGCGAAAAAACGCCAGGCTACGTTCAAGGGCCGGAATGGCCTTTTTTAGGTTGTAATCACTCATTTGCCACTACTTGGTCGATATCCGCCGCTCCTGTTGGGCTCGTCGTCGGGGTCGAGACCAGCGCCGGACACCGGTCCACCGGTTGTGGCGGCCTCTCTCTCATCGGCTGGCAAGACCGCCGCCGCGCGATTTTCCTGGTCAGTCTGAGCCTGAGCCTGGTTGGGTTCCCCGCCGCTTTGGCTCGACTCTGAATCGACACCGGTCAGGTCTGCTGGCGACATAGTGGACTCATCGCTCTCAAAGGGGGTCGTTCTGCTGTCGTCAGGATGCTCGAGCATATGCTTTTTCAAGGTCTTGGCAGCATCTTCGAGGTCTGGCCGGACATCGTCGAGCAGGTTGCCCTCCTCCCTGAGTTGTTCCTTGAAGCCTTCAGCGGTCTTTTTCAATTCCATGATGCCCTTGGCGAGCGAGCGGGCGAGTTCGGGGAGTTTGTCCGGGCCGACGACGATCAGCGCCAGGCCCAGAATCAGAATCATTTCAGGTAAACCTATACCAAACATAGCTGGGCCTCTTGCCAACATGATTCCCGTCCAGAAACGGCTGTTTTATTCTCACTCTTCATTATGAGCAAAATTTTATCCTCGAGATATCATATAAACCAGCATGGCTGGACCAGGTAACCTCAGCCACAACAAACGATGAAACTCCCCGGTGCGGCAACAGAGCTTTTCGCACTGTCGATTTTCGGATAAACCAGCATGGCTGGACCAGATAGCCTCAGCCACAACAAACGATGAAAATCCCCGGCGCGGTAGCAGCGACATCCGTGTCGGCAAGTTTCGGATAAGTACCTTGCGATAAAATTTTTCTCACGCCTCGATTGAGTCGAAAATATCTCGTTTCTTGATGGACACAACCTGGAGTTTCTACACCACATCGAAAAAGGTTTGCGATGCGAGGTTTCTCGGTGGCGACCGATCCACAGACGCTGAAAGAACACGCGCGCGGTCCATTGCGCCATTTTCTGCGATTCTGGCCCTGTGTCCGCTTCCACCGGTTGGCCAACTGTAAAGTGTTTACAGGGGTGTGTCAATGGGAGAGCACAGACGATTGGACTGCGGATTTGGCAGGCAAAATACTGAAATTGTCTGTTATATTGCTGTGATGGATTAGTGATTACCATGGCTCGGTGCTGCATTGACGGTGATTGACTTTATTCGTACTGTTGGCTATAGTTAGCGGTTTGTCTAGTCTATATATGATTTGCAATTATTTTGCATGGTTGTTGCCGATGTCCGGTAGCACCGGCAATATACATACCTGATTTCGACAAAGGCGGTCGAGGGCGGTTGATCCAGGAAGGCGGTCTTTCTTGTCAACTGGCCGAATTACGGTGCTTTTGCCGAGTCACCAGATTACCAGGAGAAGAGAGATGTCCAGTGTCGTAGTCGTCGGAGCGCAGTGGGGTGACGAGGGCAAGGGGAAGATTGTCGATCTGCTGACGCAGTATGCCGAGTATATCGTACGGTTTCAGGGGGGGAACAATGCCGGTCACACCCTGGTGGTCGATGGCCGGAAATATGTTTTTCATATCATTCCCTCCGGTATTCTCTATGAGAGCAAGATGTGCATGATCGGCAACGGGGTGATTGTCGATCCTGGGGTTCTGTTGCGGGAAATGGAGCAACTCGAGGAAACAGGTCTCGATGTCACGCCGCAGGGTCTGTTGATCAGCGAGAGCGCTCATTTGATCATGCCCTATCACTCCAGGTTGGACCAGGCCAAAGAGGTGGCTCTGGCCGAGGACAAAAAGATAGGTACGACCGGCAGGGGGATTGGCCCCTGTTATATGGATAAGGTCGGCCGGGTCGGTATCAAGGTCGGCGACCTCTTCGATCAAGCGCTGTTCAAAGAGAAACTGCGTGCGGCACTCGATGAGAAAAATTTCTTGTTGACCAGAAAATACAACAGTGACCCAATCGATCTCGAAGAGGTGTATGCAACCTCGCTGCACTATGCCGACAAACTCGAACCGTTCGTCGGTAATGTCTCGAAGGTACTGGACAAGGCCCGCAAGGATGGCAAGAATATCCTCTTTGAGGGAGCGCAGGGAACGCAGTTGGACATCGACCACGGGACCTACCCCTTCGTCACCTCTTCAAATACTGTTGCCGGCAACGCCTGTAATGGCGCGGGCTTTGGTCCGGCTCATATCGACAGTGTGGTCGGGATCATCAAGGCGTACACCACCCGGGTAGGGGCCGGACCGTTTCCGAGCGAACTCTTTGACGAGGTGGGCGGTCAGTTGCAGGAGAAGGGGCATGAGTTCGGAGCGACCACCGGTCGGCGGCGGCGCTGCGGCTGGTTCGATGGGGTCGTGGCCCAGGATGCGGTCCGTTTGAACGGTTTGACGGGTTTTGCGGTAACCAAACTCGATGTGTTGAGTGGCCAGAAAACCATCAAGATGGCGACATCGTACACGATAGACGGCAAACCCTTTACCAGCATGCCAACCAACATCCGCCAGGCGGCGGCGGCAAAGCCGGTCTATGAAGAACTTGCCGGCTGGCAGGAAGAAATTGCCGGCATCCGTCAATTTGACGACTTACCGATGGCCGCCAAAGACTATATCCGCAGGATCGAGGATTACACCGAAGTGAAGGTGCAGATCGTCAGTGTCGGTCCGGAGCGGAGTGAAACGTTCATGCTGGAAAA
Organism: Desulfopila sp.; assembly: GCA_047973425.1. Classification (GTDB taxonomy): domain Bacteria; phylum Desulfobacterota; class Desulfobulbia; order Desulfobulbales; family Desulfocapsaceae; genus Desulfopila. The sequence goes on along the minus strand of JBKEBZ010000109.1, from coordinate 15,418 downwards.
TCCCTTTACCAGAACGTGATGGACAAAGGGGCGGCGCTGAACCTGACAGAGAAGAACATACTGCAAGGAAAAAGAGAAGATGGCGAGAATTACAGTTGAAGACTGTCTTGAGGTGGTAGGTGATGATAATCGGTTCAACCTTATCCATTTGGCGGTGAAACGTATCAAGCAGCACAGGCAGGGCGAACCATTTTTGGTAGAGGCCAGAAACAAGGAAATAGTGATGACGCTCAGGGAGATAGCTGCGGGCAAAGTGACCATAAAAAACATTGACGACTTGCCCCAGCAACCTGACAGCAAGGAAGACGATTCAGCGGAAGCTCTGGATAACTCGTCTGTTACTGTGTGATATCAACTGTAGTTACAGGACATGAAACGAGACTATTACGAAATTCTTTTGGTTGCCAAGAATGCGCCGAACAGCGAGATAAAAAAGGCGTATCGAAAGTTGGCGATGCAGTATCATCCGGACAGAAACCCGGATAACAGGGAAGCGGAAGAAAAATTCAAGGAGTGCACCGAAGCGTATGAGGTGTTGATCGACGAGAAAAAACGCCAGATTTACGATACCTACGGGCATGACGGCTTGAAAAACAGTGGCTACAGCGGCCCGGGAAATTTTGAGGATGTCTTCTCGAGTTTTGGCGATATTTTTGGCGATCTGTTCGGCTTTGGCGGTGGCGGTCGCAGTCGTTCCCGCAGGGATGGGCCAATTGCCGGCAACGACCTCAGATTCGATGTCAACATAACCTTCATGGAGTCGGTCCACGGTGTCGCCAAAGAGGTTGAGTTACGCCGCCGCGATACCTGCTGGACCTGTGAGGGCAGCGGCAGCCGACCCGGATACCCGCGCAAACCCTGTCCGGTCTGTGGCGGCAGGGGCCAGGTGATACGTTCCCAGGGTTTTTTCCAGGTCAGTTCCCCCTGTCCGCAGTGTCATGGCGAGGGAGATGTGATAACCGAACCGTGCGTCGATTGCGATGGGGCCGGGCTGGTGGAGAAGAGTAAACTGGTATCGATCAAAATCCCCGCAGGTGTAGACAATGGGGCGAGGATGCGTCTGCGCGGCGAGGGTGAAGGTGGCAGAAAAGGGGGCACTGCCGGCGACCTCTATGTTGTGGTCCATGTCGAAGCCCATGACTTTTTCATTCGTGAAGGAGACACCATCTTCGCCCGGTTACCCGTTTCCATGGTGGATGCCGCTCTTGGTAAAGAGATCGAGGTTCCCACCGTTCATGGCAAAAAGAAGTTGACCATTCCCGCCGGGAGTCAGTCAGGAGAGAGATTCACCTTGAAAAATGAAGGTGTGGCTCGACTACGTGGCGGCGGGCGCGGCAACATGATTGTGGAGTTGCAGGTCAGGACCCCGACAAAACTCTGTGAAGAGCAGAAGGCGGTTCTGCGGGAGTTTGATGCGCTCTGCCAGAAGCATGGACAGGCCGAAGAACATGAAGGCTTTTTCAAGCGACTCTTCAGCGAGGTGCGGGGGAAAAATCATAAGGGTAAATAGCTATGGCCACGAAGGGACAGGGCGCGTTGACTCATTTTGACCGGGATGGTAATGCGGTGATGGTCGATGTCGGCAAGAAGGTGGAATCGGAACGGGTTGCCCATGCCGGCGGAGTGATCCGGATGAGTGCGGAGGCCTATGCCAGGGTGAAGGCCGGTACCATGAGCAAGGGTGATGTTTTGGGCATTGCCCGGGTGGCCGGAATACTGGCCGCCAAAAAGGTTGACGAACTCATTCCCCTGGCCCACCCGCTCCTCATCACCAAGGTCAACATTGACTTTTGCCTGCAAGATGAGGATAATTCTATTGAAATTTTTGCGACTGTCGGCATATGCGGCAAGACCGGGGTTGAGATGGAGGCCCTCACCGCAGTCTCGGTTACGGCGTTGACAATATACGATATGTGCAAGGCCGTCGATAAAGCGATGGTGATTGACAACATCCGATTGCTGAAGAAGACGGGTGGCAAGAGCGGTACATATGTTCGTGATGAATTGTAGTTTCGTAAGCGTCCCCCAGGTCGCAGGCGAAGTTTGCTAAACCGCCAACTGTAACCGTTCCTCCGTGTTCCATGTTCGTTTCAGCAGATCGTTGTACTTAAGCTGACTCGGTGGAGCGGTATGATCAGACGAAAATGGGGTGCTGGTGAACGGTGACGTAGTTTCAATAGTTTTTGAAGGAGAGGCTGGATGGATAAGGAACTGTTGGACAACTTTAGGGCACAGCTGATAGCAAAAAAAGAAGAGATTCTTGCCGAAGTGGGCAAGACCCTCAACGAAATGACTGATCAGACCAGCAATATTCCTGATCCCAATGACCGGGCGACGGTGGAGTCCGGCCGCAGCTTTGAGTTACGTATCCGCGATCGCGAGCGTAAACTGCTCTCGAAAATTGAAGAGGCGCTGGTCAGAATCGAGGAGGGGGAGTTCGGGGTGTGCGAAGGCTGTGGTGAGGACATCGGGGTCAAGCGGCTCGAAGCCAGGCCGGTAACCACCCTCTGCATCGACTGCAAGACCCTGCAGGAGACACGCGAAAAATCAAAAGGACTCTGAACGGCATGCCGGAACTGCGCAAGGACCCTGTGGTCGGAAGATGGATCATCATTTCCCGGGAGCGAAGAAAACGACCGACAGATTTTCTCATTGAGCAGCCGAAGACGAGTGGTGGTTTCTGTCCCCTGTGTCCTGGTAACGAGAATACCACGCCACCTGAGGTACTGTCATACGACAAAAACGGTGATCGGGGCAAAGAGGGAGGGGAGTGGCAGGTACGGGTGGTGCCGAATAAATTCCCGGCGCTGATTATCGAGGGGGATCTCGGCAAAGAAGGTGAAGGGCTGTACGATCGCATGAATGGCATCGGTGCCCATGAGGTCATCATCGAGAATCCTGTGCATGAGCAGAAGTTCTCTGACCTCGCCCCGGATAAAATGCTCTTTGTTCTCCTGGCTTTTAAAGAGCGTATCAACGACCTCTCACGCGATCCCCGATTCAAGTATGTGATGATTTTCAAAAATCATGGCAAGGCCGCCGGGGCCTCGCTCGAGCACTCTCACTCCCAGCTGATAGCCCTGCCGATTCTGCCGAGGATGATCGTCTCAGAGCTTGCTGGCGCCTTGTCGTATTACCGTTATAAGGAGCGCTGTGTTTTCTGTGACATCATCCATCAGGAGATGAAACAGGATGTGCGTGTCGTCTGTCAAAACGAGCATTTTATCACCCTGACCCCCTTTGCGCCTCGTACCCCATTCGAGATGTGGGTGCTGCCCAAGGCCCATTCGTCGGCCTATTGTAAAGAAGACAACAGCAGACTGTACAGTCTGGCCGAGCTTTTTTCAGAGACCCTCAAGCGACTGGATACCTGTATCCAGGATGTACCCTATAATTTCGTTTTACACACTGAACCGTTGCAATCTCCCGGACTGGAACATTATCACTGGCATTTTGAAATTGTTCCTAAACTGACCTCTATCGCCGGGTTTGAATGGGGATCGGGATTCTATATCAATTCGATGCCGCCTGAAGAGGCCGCCAGACATTTGCGTGAAGCTCTTTAGGTCCTATATCAGAGGAGAGTTGAGTGAAAAAGATATTGCTGGTAGATGATGAAGAGAACATCCAATTGTTGTATAAGGAAGAGTTCACCGATGAAGGCTATGAGATCGTTTCCGCCCTAAACGGTGAAGATGCGCTGGAGAAGTTCAAGGCCGAGCCGCCGGACCTCGTTATTCTCGATATCCAGATGCCAGGGATGAACGGTATTGAAGTGTTGCGGCAGATGAAGATGATCGACGCCAGTATGCCGATCATCCTCAGCAGTGCCTACCACGAATACAAGCAGGACCTGGGGGCCTGGGCCTCAGACGACTATGTGGTGAAGTCCGCCGATATCGATGAGTTGAAGAAGGCGGTGAAAAGACTTATTGGTTAATTCGTGATGGACTCGTAAAAACCCAGATCTACTTCGTTGTAGGTCACAAACGACAATCTGCTGTACCATATGTACTACCAGATTGCCGTTTGAGACACTACGCCTCGTATATCAGGTTTTTTCCTGAGTCCATCTCGGCGGAACATTCGACTTTTTACGAGAGCATCAATTCGTGGCCATCCAGAAACGACTCTTTTGCCCTAACTTGTCGTTGCGTTTGAAGTTTTATTCTCGGAATATCAAATATATGCCTGCGGTAAAATTTATCGAACGCCTCGATTGAGGAGAGGCTTTCTGGTTTCTGGAGGGATACTCATTGTCTGCCGGGGTTGCCGGTAAAGTAACCGTTCAGCGGCATACTCAAAAAGAGAGCGCTACCACGGCCTGTAACCATTCATCCAGTGCACCAGGTTCGTTCAAGCAGGTCTCATAGCTCTAGTTGGCTATGCGATGAGGCCTGATCGGGCGAAAATGGGGTGCTGGTGAACGGTTACCCGGTAAAGACGAAATGCAACTGTCGTATGGCTTTGGCCGGGCTGGTTCGGCAAGACAGGTCAAGATGGAAGAGATGAAAGATATTCAGAGTTCGATTGATCATCGTCGCATCAATATCAAGAAGGTGGGGGTCAAGACCGTCAGTTATCCGGTGACCGTGCTCGACAAGGCTAAAAGTCGTCAGAACACTATAGCCACCGTCAATATGTATGTGAATCTGCCCCATCAGTTCAAAGGCACACATATGAGCCGGTTTGTCGAGATTCTCAACCAGTATCATGGTACGATCGATCTGTTGAATTTCCGGGAAATTCTTCAGGAAATGAAAAAGCGACTCGATGCCGAGGCCTCGCATATGGAAATAGAATTTCCTTATTTCCTCACCAATGGTGCCAGCTCCGACTCGCTCAATATCCGCCCCTACACCTGTGTGATGTGCGGTTCCCTGGCCGACGAAGAAGATTTGGAACTCCGTATCGAGATACCTATTTCCCTGCCGACGAGTCGAACCTGCCAGAATTCCCTGCCCTGTTCTACCGGTAAGTGGGGATATGCCAGGGTTGCTGTACGGTTCACCACCTTCATGTGGATCGAAGACCTGATTACCGAAATCGAAAAGAGCATCGACAGGGAGATCGAGGTGGGGTCCGCAAAAGATAAAAACGTGCTCTCCGTTGAATCCGTCACTCGCAGTATCGGTACCTGCCTGGCTGGTTTGGCAAAGATCAAAAGCTATTCGGTACGGGTGGAAAATCTCTGCGACGATTACTCCACCTTTGCGATGCTCGATTCATGAGTCAGTCTTCTGCCACCTCGTGACTTGTTGGCGAGGAATCCGGTCATCGCCAAGCCGGGAAAGCAGTGCTGTTCGCACGACCCTGCGCGAACTCGCCGACGCTGACGGAGCTGCCGCGGTTGGGCAAATCTGTCCATTGTCCAGGAATAGCCCGATATCCTGCGTTGCAGTGGGATCAGCCACTGCTCGACGTGCCACATGTACGCCTGTGCCTGGCCGACACCACTGCTTCGTGTATATCGAACGGCTGTACTGAGTCATCTTCACTGCATGTTTGAGGTTTTTACCAGTCCATCAAGAATACCAATATTATTACTGCAAACGAACAATGCGCGACCTACTCTTTGAAATTGGAATTGAAGAAATTCCTGCGGGTTTTCTCCAGCCGGCGCTGGAGCAGCTTCAGGATAATTTTGCCAGAAAAGCTGCCGAGCTGAAGATCCGCCACGGTGCCATGACAACCAAAGGGACGCCCCGGAGGTTGGCGCTTCTTGTCGATGATCTGGCCGAACAGCAGCAGGACATCCGGGAGGAACTTATCGGTCCTTCGGTGACGGCGGGCATGGATGACGAGGGAAAGTTCACCAGGGCAGCCATCGGTTTTGCCGGGTCCCGGGGAGCCAATGTCGACGAACTCCAGCAGGTTGAGACGGACAAAGGGGTTTACCTGATGCTGGTTCGAGAGGTTACCGGCAAAAAGACCGCGGAACTTCTGCCCGACCTGCTCAAAGAGTTACTGCTGGAGTTGTCCTTCCCCAAATCGATGAAATGGGGCAGCAACCACACCGCCTTCGCCCGACCTATCCAGTGGCTTCTCGCGCTGTTTGGCGATGAGATCGTTCCCTTGTCGCATGAGGGGATTGTCTCGAACCATACCAGTTGGGGCCATCGTTTTCTTGCTAAAAAGGAGTTTGTGGTTTCTGGCAAAGACGAGTATGAGGCCTTGCTCCGCCAGCACTCTGTGGTAGCCGATATCGGTGAACGCCGGGAAATGGTGATAACGGAAATTCGAGAGGCGGTGGAAAAATCCGAATTCGGTGCCAATGCCATGGTCGCAGTCGACGACAATCTCGTCGATCTGGTCACCAATCTGGTGGAAATGCCTTTCGGGGTCTGCGGGATGTTTGCCGAAAAGTTCCTCCAACTGCCCGAGGAGGTGCTTATCACCTCGATGCGAGAGCATCAGAAATACTTTCCGGTAACCGATCGGCAAGGCCGGTTACAACCGGGCTTCGTCGCGGTCAACAACACCCGGGTGAAAAATCCGCGGATTACCCGTAAAGGGCATGAACGGGTGCTCAAAGCACGTCTGGAAGATGCCCTGTTCTTTTTTAAGAGTGATAGCAGCACCAGCCTCGAAGACAAGCGTCAGCGCCTCGATGGTATCGTTTTTCAGGCCAAGCTCGGTACCATGCTGGAAAAGAGTGAACGACTCACCCGATTGGCCAGGGTTCTGGCTGAAAAGATCGCGCCAGAGGCGATCGAGGTCGCCAGCCGGGCGGCCTTTCTGTGCAAAGCCGATCTCATCTCCGATATGGTCGGTGAATTCCCGACCCTGCAGGGTGAAATGGGCAGGGTCTACGCCGAACATGATAACGAGCCGGCGGAGGTGGCTCTGGCTATCAGGGAACAGTATATGCCAAAGAGGGCAGGCGCTGAATTGCCCCAGTCAATCGTCGGTGCCATCGTGGCTCTGGCCGACAGGTTCGACACCATTGCCGGCTGTTTCGGTATCGGTCAGAAGGTTACCGGGACTGCGGACCCGTTCGGTCTGCGGCGTCAGTCTCTGGCACTCTTACACATTCTTGCCGATGGCGGCTGGGATGTATCGATCAGAGAGGTTGTGCATAAGGCGCTTGCGCTCTATGGCAGCAAGGTGGATGGTGGCGAGGCCACGGTCGAGACGATCATGGCCTTTATCCGAGGACGGTTCATCAACGATTGTGTAACCAAAGGCTATGAGCTGGGGATGGTCGAGGCGGTGACCTCGGTTGGCTTCGATAATGTTAAAGCGGCCCTCGCGCGGCTGGAAGCGCTGCGAACCATTCGTCATGACCAGGCCTTTGCGGTGCTTGCCGCCTCCTACAAGCGTATCCGCAATATCATCAAAGACAACCGGGAAACCGAGGTCGACAGCAGCCGTCTCACCGAGCCGGCCGAACTGGCATTGCATGGGGTCTGCCAGGAGGTCCAGGTGGAAATGGCTGAACTTCTCAGCCAGGGACGATACGTCGAGGCCTTACGGGCGATGTTGAAGATGAAGGAGCCGGTCGATGACTTTTTCGACCAGGTGATGGTGATGGCAGACGATATCGGCCTGCGTCAGAACAGGCTGAACCTGTTGACGGCAACGGGTGAGTTGATCCTGCAGATCGGGGATATCTCGAAAATAGAATAGGCGACAAGAGGCTCTCGGGGGCATAGCCCCGAGAGCCGTTCTCAGGTGAAAAAAAGAAAAAACATGAAAACGGCTACAGGCTGTCTCTCTTTATGAGAGGCAGCCTTTTGCCGTTGTGACACGTTATCGGGGACTGACTGGCAAGAACGTTTTAACGATGGCAGGTCTTGCAGGATTTGAGTTGTTTTTTGGCCTCGTCCTTGGCCGCTTCTTCTTTGTGGCAGGCTTGACAGTTGGCGTGTCCCGCCCCCTTGAAGGTGTCGAGTTTCTCCTTACCCGCGGTTTTGCCAGGCAGTACTTCTGGATTATGGCAGGACTGGCATCCGGCAATTTCCTGTCCCTCGACATAGGGAATCTGTTTGCCATCGGCCATGCCATGATGACAGGTGCCGCATTCGTACCTTTCCTGATGGGTCTTATGAGGGAAAAAGGCTGGTTTCGGTTTGGCCGAACCCGTGGTTACCAGCGTGATTTCTTCTGGTCCCTTGTTGACCTCGGCGTTGCCTGTTGTGACGGCGATTGTACCGAAAATAAGTGCAGCGGCAGCTGCAGCAATGAGAGCCTTTCTGATCATGACGATGTCCTCTGTTCGGTTATTGAGTATCACTGACGGGCCGGCAGAAATCGCTTGAACGTTTTCTGGCCTGCCCGGAAATTCCTGAGGCATCTGATGCCCAAGGCGGCCGGGCAGGTCGTGACCAGTTTCATAAAACCGCGACGGAGCGAGAAACGGATTCTGTCAAGCGACGTTCTTTTCAACACTTCACTCTATACTGCGTTCACTCTCATTAGTCAAACAGATTAACCCGTTGAAGTTGCTGGACGAAGTGTCACTATGTGGTAATTGTTGCGGCTCGGCTGTCAGGTGGTCCAGCCGATTGTCGAGAAGGGCGGGCCTGACCCCTGTGGTCAACTCGAGCCATAACTGTGCAGGCCGGCCAGCAGGAAGTTGACACCATAGTAGGTGAACATCACGGAGATAAAACCTACGAGGGCCAGCCAGGCTATCCGTGTTCCTCCCCAGCCTCTGGTGTAACGGGCGTGGAGGGTTACCGCATAGATGAACCAGGTGATCAGCGACCAGGTTTCCTTGGGGTCCCAGCTCCAATAGGTTCCCCAGGCAGAATTGGCCCAGACGGCGCCGGTGATGATGCCGGCGCTCAGCCAGATAAAGCCGAAGACCATGGTCTTGTGGGTGATGTCGTCGAGTGTCTTCAGCGGGGGGAGTCGATCCGCTATCGTTCCTGTACCTGCAGCAGCGTTATTTTTCAGCAGATACATGGTGCCAAGTCCCGCTGCGACGGCAAAGGCCGCATAACCGATAAAACAGGTAACGACATGGGCGATCAGCCAGTTGGACTGCAGGGCGGGCACCAGAGGGCTGATCGTCTTGCTGAGTTCGGTGGAAAAGGAGGCGTAGGCCATACTCAAAAAGGCCAGGGGAACCACGAAGGCGCCGATTGTCCTGGTCTTGAACTTCCATTCGAGAAAGAGGTAGAGGGCGATAATGGTCCAGGAGAAAAAGACCACCGACTCATACATGTTGGTGAGCGGCGCGTGGCCTATGCCCAAGGTGTAGGATTCGACCCAGCGCAGGGCGATCCCCGCTGTCTGGATCAACAGGGCTACCAGTGTAAAGATCGTGGCCGCCTTGCCGAGCCGTTCTCTCTTGAAGATGAAAAGAGCGACATAGAGCAGCGTGGAAAAGAGATAGGTAAAGGTCGTGATGCCAAGAAGTTGTGAGCTGTCCATCGCAAAACTCCATAGTGTGTGGGAACCGGTGAAGCTTCTGTATCGGGGCGTGAGGCCGGCAGGCACTGGCCGTCACTCCCCTTTTTTGCCTCCGGCGGTGATGGAAGCGACCAATTCGTTGAACTGCTTTTCAAAACCGACCCTGTTTTTGTTGCTGGTGCCAGCCAGCAGAACGCTGCCGGACGTGTCGGCGTCGTGTACCAGCCAGATGCGCCGGTGCGACATGAAGAATGCTATGTAGAGACCGGATAACATCAGAAGAAAACCGAGGTAGACTATCCAGACACCCGGGTCTTTTGCCACCTGGAGTCCGGTGGCGTACATCTGTTTGACCGTCAAGGTAGAGGCCAGTCCGTGCGCCTGCAGAGATGTGGGCTCCTGAGGGTTGAGCCAGAGGGTGATGGGAGGGTTCTGACCATGCTGGAGCCAGATTTTCACCCTGACCACCCGGTCTCTGAGTGCTTCGGCGTTGATCACGCCGATCTTCACCTCTTCCTTGGCAAAGGTCATCTCTTGTTGGAATGGGGCAATGAGAGTCTCACTGCGGTTTGCAGAGCCGGTCAGGGTTATCAGAAAATCCTGGTATCCCTGGTAACTCGACTGATAAAAGGTCACACCGCGGTACTTCAATGGGTGATTTACCTCGATATCTTTGACCAACACTTCCTTGCCGTTTTCAAGAACAGTCAGGCGCGATCTGTAGTCTTTGGGCATGGTGTTCTCGTAGAATTCGATCTCGAAATGGTCACAGCGGACCGTGAAACCGAGATCGATGGGGGCCTGGGTTGTCGACGAGTAGATCGTGTCGGTCGCTTTGGTTTCAGGGATCAGAACGCTGCCCTTGTAGCCGAAAAAGGAGCCGATGAACGCTCCGGCAAAAATGACGAGAATGGAGCTATGCACCACATACACCCCGATTCTTGACCATCGTTCTTTCTGGGCGGCGGTGATTTCGCCTTCGCTCGTTTTCCTGGTTGTAATATGCCAGCCGTCGTTCTGCAAGGTGGTTGCCAGGGTTGCGTAGATCGTTGATGATCCCCCGTCAAACACATGAGTAAACGACATTTTCTCCAGTCTGTCCCGGGTCAGGCTGGTCTGATCGAGGGTCATCTGGCTTAAAGCCAGCGGGAATCGATCGATGGAACAGACGATGAGGTTGACGGTCAGAAGAACAAGGAGGGTGAGAAACCACCAGGAGCTATACATCTCGGGTATATCGAAGATGTGCAGCAACCGGGCGGTAGCCTCGCCATACTCCTTTACATAATACTCGAAAGGCCGGCCCTGGGGGACTATGGTGCCGATGATGGAGGTCAGGGCGAGGGCCAACAGGGTAAAAATAGCAAGCTGGACAGAACGGAAAAAATTCCAGAGCGGGTTTGAGCTGTTCATGAACGACCTGTTGCTGGGAATAATTGTTACATCCGGGACCTCTCGTAGCTACCATGGCCGGGTGGCGAATGCAATGAAAAAGCATCGGATGAAGACTTTCCGTCTCAAGGTACACCAGGTTGAAGATGTTGAAATACAATCGAATATTTCTTTCACAGTATTGCCTGCACAGTATTGCCTGCGATCATCCATTCACCTAACCAGCATGGCTGGACCAGGTAGCCTCAGCCATAACGGACCATGAAACTTCTCGGCGCGGTAACAGAGCTTTTCGTGCTGAGGAGTTTTATATAAAAGAATGGCGCAAAGTGACCCTTCAGTACGATACGGGTTCAGATGACGGAACCTTTCATGGCGTAATGGTGCTGACGCTGCTCGGGGGAGAGATTGAGAAAGGCACGTATTTCGCTCACCATCTCTTGTTTGTCGGAGTCGAGATGGCCGGAAATATTGAGGTAATTGTTGTTGTGATCGCAGGTCAGAAAGGATGGCATGGGCGAGAGAAGATCCAGCAGCTTTTCCAATTCGAGAACGGTACCTTCCGGCGACTGTTCGGTGAATGTCCCCTGCGCCACTTCCCTGGTAAGCGGGCAGGGCGGGGAGCCGCCATAGATGTGCAGACGGCGAATGCGGATAAATTGCGGAACGATGTCGTTGAGAAGCGATGCCGTTTCCTCGGCGTGTTGCCGCCATCGTTCTCTGCCGCCGATACCCAGCAGCACGTAGACCGAGAGTTCGATGCCGGCGTCTCTTAACCAGGAGGCCACGGTCCGCACTATTTTGCCATTCTGGCCCTTGCGTTGCATTTTGAGAATGTGGTCATCACCCGATTCAAGGCCCAAATGTACCCGGGAAAGCCCGGCCCGGGCCAGCGATTCGATATCGCTTGCCCCACGTTTATACAGGGTGGAGAACCGGGCATAACTGGTTATTCGCGCAGGTCGAAGAACCCGACGCACCTCTGCCAGAACGGCAAGAAACAGTGTTGTTCCGGCATGGAGCGGGTCGGCATCGCCAAGAAAAACTGTCTCGATGTTTGGTCGGCTCTGGTGTAATATTTCGATATCTTTACAGATATCTTCCAGCGTGCGGATTGAAAAGTCGTTCTGGCCGAGGTGCGGGTAGATGCCACAGAAGCGACAGCGGTTCCAGTTGCAGCCGCGGGTTACGCGCAGCAGCCCGCTTCGCCATTCGCTGGGGGGACGGATTGTGGGGCTTTCATAGCTCATGATCATCTGCTCGTAAAGGGGAGGGCACCGGCTGGTGCAGGCTGGTCGACGGGAAATCTGCCCATTGCACCCGTCGTCTGTTGTACCAGTTACTATAACGCTCCTTATCCGGATTGCATTGGATTTCGTCGTTTAACCAGCATGGCTGGGCCAAATTACCTCGTGCCCATCCAGAAACGGCTCTTTCGCCCTAACTCTTCGTTGTGTTCGAAATTTTATCCTCGGAATATCGCTTATATGCCTGTGGTAAAATTTCTCTCACGCCTCGATTTAGGCCAAAATATCTCGTTTCTGGACGGACACTACCTCAGCCACAACGCAACATCAAATTCCTCGGCGGTGACAGAGCTTGCGGTGCTGGTGAGTTGTATTGGAAAAGGAAAAAACCTTGCCTTAACGGCGCAAACCGAGTAAGAGAAATGGTTTCGTTATCGCAATTGATCACTGGTAATCGTTTCATTTCTCCCCGCTGGTCTGTGTGCTGGGGGGAGAGGTGGTATTATAAGGAGAGGAAAAATGGCAAAGGTATGTGAAATTTGCGGCAAAGGACCGATCACTGGCAACAATGTTTCCCACGCCCATAACAAGACAAGACGGCGCTGGCTGCCTAACCTTCAGAATGTTCGCATGGTTACCAGCGGTGGTGGGGTGAAACGTGCCCGGGTCTGCACCCGCTGTATTCGTTCTGGCGCAGTGGTGAAACCGGCCTGAGAGGATATCCGGCAAAATGACAAGGCGAGCGGGATGTGGTTCCGACTCGCCTTTTTCCGTTTGGAGGTCATGGAATGAGTGACGAGCAGAGAGAATATCTCACCTACCAACAGGCCATGCAGCTTGTGGCGGCAATCCAGGAAGAAGAGGATGTCGAAGAGGTGAATAGACGGATACTCACCGTTTACGGCCATGACGACAACGAGTTGTGCTGGTTCGATTTTGACGAAACCATCAAGGCGGTGGGGGCCGTGGCCAAGGGTGAACTCAAGGAGGCCGTACAGAACTATATTCTCCATCACATCCCGGCATGGGTGCTCGAAGACTGAGAGCAGAGCCATGCTCACCTGACCAGCATGGTGGCCATAGACCATGGCCACAACGATCACACCGTTACGTCGTTATGAAACTCCTCGGCCCGGTGAAAGAGCCTTTTGCTCCGGGAAGTTTCAGATAACCCAGCATGGCTGAACCCGGTCACCTCAGCCATAACAGCGACCAATGAAACCCTGGGCACGGTAACTGAGTTCGCCGTGCTGACGAGTTCCGGATACAAGCAGGTCAACAGATAAACCTGGCTTTCAGCTGTCTTTGGCGAGCCAGTCCCGTAATGGTTCGGGGTAGAGGGTACATCGCTCCTTGTCGTCATGGAGCTGCTTTTTGCGGATCTCCGTTCCGCGATAGATAACCGACACCGGCCGATCAGCCGACACCACCACGATGATGGTGTTGCGACGCAGATTGGTAAACCGCAATGCGCTGTTGTACCTTGCACCCCGGGCACGATCCTCTCCTGGAATACTGAGGCCGTCGAGCAGGCAGCCGAAACCATGTAAAAAGCTGTCGCTGCGGATATGCAGACCGCCGTCGGTCTTGGACAGTCCGGCCGCCAGGGCCAGCATGTCCGGGCATTGGAGATCGATGGGCGTTTCCAGAAGCTGTCCGGCCAGGGGCTGATATGCAGCTTCGAGATCGACCACCAGGGTACAGCCGAAACCGTTGGTCTCGGCATTGTGGACCAGGGTGGTGATCACCTGGAACAGGTTGTTGCCGGCATCGGTGTTCAGGTCGTAATCAAGCAGAATCTCTTCTATTTCAAAGAGCTTGGCCCGGTGAGTCGATGAGCTGAAGCTGCCATCTTCAAAGCTGCAGATCAATTCATCATGGAAGCGCATGAACCCCAGTTTGCCGTGAAAGTCGGCGATGAGGCAGAATTCTGGAAAGGTTCCGTCACAGATCCCGAGAATCCGTGAGCCGTTGGTGACAAGTCTTCGTTTGGAACCTTCCACGGACAGGAGAAGCTTGCGGATATGTTTATGGTGATTGAGCAGCGGCTGCTGGTCTGTACAGAATCGGGCCATGAAGTTGACCTGTTTGAGCAGCCGGGGTTCGACAAACATCAGTTCGCCGCGGGGCTTTTCCCCCTCTTCCGGAGTCTTGGAGATGCCGAGAACCGACTCCAGCACCTGGTATATCCGGATGTGGGTGTCGATGCCCAGGCGAAGATTGACGCAGTCGACGATGTAGTCGCGAACGGCGTGGGTTGTGTATTCCCGTAAAAATGAGCCGGAGATACCGGTGTAGAGTTCGTAGCCGTTGGCGATGTCGTGAGAGAATCTCAGCACGGCATGTTCGAGCCATCGTTCCGTGGGCCCGATCGAGCACATGTCCGGGTGGTGTTCCGTAAACCAGATCTGGTAGTAGACCGGACCGGAGCGGCCACCATAACTTATCAGGCCGTCGAGCTTGAGGTTTTCTACCGAGTCGATGTGGTTGAACCGCTTATTGTCATATCTGTGGCAGGGATCGACCCGCCAGTCGGAGGTGTTGAAATAGATATCCTGCAACTTTGGTTCATAGCCGCGAAGCAGATTCTGCGGATCGCAGATATGGGGCTCTTCCTCGCTGGTCAAACAGAAAATGACGGCGCTCCTGCTCTTGCCCGAGAAGTGCGACAGTCCTTCCCGTAAGCCGGAGAGTGTGTCGTTGATACAGCGGTTGAGAAAACCTGATCTACGCGGTGGGGTCATCGTCTTCAGAAGTAAGGTATGAATGTAATTGAGAGAGAAAAGGTGAAATTTTTTCCATCATACCACAAACCAGCATGACAGGAACAGATAAGCGGGTCTTACGAGATTTCCTGGATATTGCAACGATGATGGCGTCGTAAAAAGCCCGATCTACTTCGTTGTAGGTCACAAACGACAATTCGCTGTACCATATGTACTACCAAATTGCCGTTTGAGACACTACGCCTCGTATATCAGGGTTTTTCCTGAGTCCATCTCGGCGGAGCATTCGACTTTTTACGAGAACATCAACGATGACGGATAGTAATACAAATCCCAGTCGTGGGTCCACGCCCTCGATGGTGGGTTGTGGAGAAATCGGCGAGTAAAACGAGAGCTTTCCTGACGGCTGGGTTGCAGCGCATCACACTTTGCCTGGCAACGAGGTGGAGGGAGGCGATATTTCGCCGCTGCCGTCGTGACGGTTGCGGTGCACACCAATCAGCGATGATCGTCGCAAAAGAGGCGCAGCTGCTGTCGGGGTGGCGGAGAAGGGCGCAGATCGTATCAATGATCTGCGCCCGGTAAATTGGTGCTGAGATCACCCTGGATGGCACATGGTGTTATCCGAAACTCGTCAGTATGGAAAACGCTGTTACCGCGCCCAGGAGTTTCATGCTTCGTTGGGGTTGAGGC
>JBKEBZ010000130.1:0-30965 GCA_047973425.1 Desulfopila sp. | reverse complement strand
CGGCAGACGCCATCTTTGAGGTAGCCGTTAGCCTGTCGCCAATCCCAGGCTTCACAGAGTCTGCGGGAAATGGCCGTGCGACCTTCATCCCAGTGTTCTTTGATGACCTTGGTGATGAAGGCGATGTCGTCTTGGGTGATCGCTTTTTTGCGGTATGTGAGTATCACGTTCATGATAGGAGATGTACCAGAATCTTTTCATGAACGCACTGACTTTTTCAGGTTTGGCTATAATTCCGGTGAACGGTTACCTTTTTTGCAACCATCGAATTACCTGGAGCAGATATTCCTCTTTGTTTTCAGCACGGTTATGATCGGCTTTGGCATGTTTCTTGAGGTTAAAGCCAATGTACTGATGGTGGCTGGTGAAGGAGTAGTGAAGGCCATTGCAACAGTCACCAAAAAAGACTTTGGTAAAATTAAAATCATTTCAGATTGTGTTTTGGTTACAATCAGTCTGAGCCTTGGTCTCGTATATGCTAATAAGATAATAGGTATCAGAGAAGGAACTGTTTTAGCAGCAATTTTTGTTGGCTTGATTGTAAAATATCTCAACAGGCATGTTCAATTTATAGATCACTTTTTAGAAATTCGCATTGCTGGGAAAAAAGTGTAAGCGCCAGCAAGACCACATCTTCTTGTCTCGCCGACCACGTGGCATTGTATGATGATTTGTAACCGTTCACCAGCACCCCATACGAAAACATCAACACATACCCACTGTGTTCAGGAGAGATTCGGGCGAGATCTGTCGATTACCGGTAGCCGATATTTATCTCGAACTCATGAAGACGCTTATGAATCGAGCGCAATTCGGTGATGGTGGTCCAGTTGGCGATGAAGATCGAAAACGACTCGCGGACCTTACTGAAGGCGTTGGAGACCTGGACCAGCACCCCAAGGGTGATGAGCCCGGTAAACAGCCCAGGCCCCATGATCAGATAGGGAACGATGACCATCAACTGCTCGAAGAAGTTGACCCAGATATCGAAATAGCCGTAATGAAGAAACAGCCGGTTATAGTTGAACTTCAAGCCGGTAAACAGTTCCACCACTGTTTCGACCTTGCCGTAGTGAACCTTGTCGTCTTCGGCATAGACCAGTTCCTTGCGGAAGGCGGCCTCGACCTTCTGGTTATTGTATTCGAGCCCGGGCAGCTTGATCCCCACAAACCAGGAGATCAACAGCCCACCCAGCGAGACGATGAGCGCCACCCAGACAAGACTGCCGGGGATATCCTTGATATAGGGCAGATCGACACCCTTGCTCAACCCCCAGAGGATGGGGAGAAAGGCGATCAGGGTCATCAGGGCCCGGACCACCTGCAGACCAAGACTTTCGAAAATTCGGGCGAAACGGTAGATATCCTCCTGGATACGCTGGCTGGCGCCCTCGACCTCCTCCTGCACATCCCGCCATCTTCTGACATAGGCAAAGGTCATGGCCTCCCGCCATTTAAAGGCGTAAATGCGGGTGAAATAGGCGGTAAGAGTGGCGATAAAGACATAGGGAAAGGCGATATAGGCGAATTTTTCCATCTCGTCCCAGAGTTCACTGACCTTATGCTTGGTCGCCTCCTGTAAAATATTGTAGAATCCGCCATACCAGGTATTGATCTGAACAGTCAGCTCCACCTGAACATAGAGGGCCAGCAGCAGCACCACCGCGCCACCCCAGGCCCACCACAACCATCGACGTGACAAAAAAAACGCTCGAAACATTCGTGACTTCCTGTAGAAATTCTTTCGACCGGTGGCGGATAATCCGGCTATCACCTGGTCATTTCACCACTTTTTTCACTGCACAAGAGTGGCATGATATCACGTTCGTCACAGCGACGCCAGCCAATGACACGAGCATATCGAAATTTCAGTGAACTGGCCAGCCAGGAACTGGAGGGCAGGGATTTTGAGATAGGCTATCGTCTGGGGGCACCCGAAGTCGCGATAATGGCTCCGCATGGCGGCAAGATCGAGCCGGGAACCTACCGTATCGCCAGGGCGATTGCCGGCGAACACTACAGCTTTTATGGTTTCCGGGGAATAAAGACCGATGGCAACCGCCGCCTGCATCTGACCAGCAGTCGTTTCGATGAACCGCGGGCGCTGCTGGTCGCCGGCCATGCCCAGCTGATCATCACCATTCACGGCCTGCGAGCGGATCTGCCCGACATCCTCATCGGTGGCCGTCACCACCAGTTGCAGAAACAGCTGGTGACCGGGCTGCGGGCAGCGGGATTTTCAGCCCGACCGGCGACGACGGTCGGGCTGCTGGGACGCCATCCGGCCAATCTCTGCAATCGGGGCACCTCCGGGATGGGAGTACAGCTGGAGCTATCGAAGGCCCTCCGGCAAAACCTCTTCAGCAGTGGCCGAGCCAGCGACGGGGCCAAGCCGACAGCGCTCTTTTCGCTCTTGACCCGCACGACCGCAACACTCATCGCCAACCACCTGGCACCGCCGGGGCCCCGGTGAGCACCCCGTCGCCAACCCGGAGAGACTATCAGTCGACCGGTTCCAGCCGGAGCGGGATCTCCAGACGCCGTCCATCACGGTCGACGCTCACCACCACCTCGTCACCGACCTTGAAGCCTTCGAGAATATCCCGGACATCGTTCGAGCTGCCAACCGTCTTACCAGCCACGGCGTAAATGATATCTCCCAGGAGAATTTCACCCCGGTACTGGCTGGTCGGCTTCAACCCCGCCTTTGCCGCCGGCCCACCGGGCTCGACATGCAAGATCAGCACGCCCGTAATTCCCAACCGCCTGGCGACCCCGGCATCGACAAAACTCACCCCGATTCCCGGACGGATCAGCCGACCGTGCCGGATCAGTTCGGGCACCACCCGGTTCACCTCGTTCACCGGCACGGCGAAGCCAATACCGGCATAGGCCCCGGAAGGGCTGTAGATAGCGGTATTCACCCCGATCAGCCGGCCGGCGCTGTCTAAAAGCGGTCCCCCGGAGTTGCCCGGATTGATGGCGGCATCGGTCTGGATGACCCCATGGATGGTCCGACCGGTCACGCTGGTGATCTGCCGATTCAGGGCGGAGATAATCCCGGATGTCATCGTCTGGTCCAGGCCGAAGGGGTTGCCTATGGCAAAGACCTTCTGACCGACCAGCAGATCATCGGAACGGCCGATCAGGATCGGTCGAAGCCCCCCGGCAGGGGCGCTGATCTGCAAAACCGCCAGATCCTTGTCCGGAGCGGCGCCCACCAGCACCGCCCGCCAGGAGGACTGGTCGGCCATGGTGACCTGCACCCGGTTGGCGTCTTCGATCACATGAAAGTTGGTGACGATCCGGCCTTCGTCATCCCAGACGAAGCCACTCCCCGTTCCTTGGGGAATCTCCACCGCGTTGAGTGAGAGAAAGCTCCGCCTGACGGCGATGCTGGTCACATAGACCACCGCGGACGAGGTTGCACGAAACACCTCGATGGCGGTCTGTTCTTCACCGGCCAGATCGCCCCGGGCGGTGATGGCCTTTGGCTTGGCCGAGGGGTTGAGGACCGGTCGCTGCAGAGGGAAGAACCACTGGTAGAGGGTAAATACCAGCAGCAGAAAAATAACCAGTGAAAAAATCCGCCCACCCATTCGCTGTCATCCCTCCATGCTGCAGTTCGTTCAGTCTTCACAGCTCCAGGAAGAACTTCGCCACGTAAAAGTACATCAGTACGCCGACGATATCTATCGAGGTGGTGACAAACGGACCGGTGGCGATTGCCGCGTCGATATCGAAACGCTTGAGCACCAGAGGAATGAAGGTCCCAAGGGTTGCAGCCATCGCCATGCTGAAAAAAATGGAAATACCCACCACCACCCCGAGCAGGGCCGGCTCTCTGAAACCGAGATAGGCAACGATGCCCAGAAACAGCCCATACACCGTGCCAAGAATCATGCCGACTCGCATCTCTTTGAAAATGATGCGCAAAAAATCGTGCAGATTGACCCGACCGGTGGCAATGCCCCGGACGATGATGGTCGACGACTGGGTGGCGATGTTGCCGCCCATGCCCATGACGATGGGAATAAATGAGGCCAGAGCCAATACCTTGCTCAGCTCTTCTTCAAACGAGCCGATAATGAACATCGCCAGCACGCCGCCAATCCACGAGGCAAACAACCAGGGGGCCCGCAGCATGGCGTTTTCCCTGGTTGACTTGAGCAGGATTTCCCTGTCTTTGCCGGCACCGGCCATGCGCAGAAAATCTTCGGTGGCCTCCTCGCGGATCACATCGATGATATCGTCGACGGTGACGATTCCCACCAGGGTGTAACTGGAATCGACCACCGGAACGGCGAGGATGTTGTACTGGGAAACCACATGAGCTACCTCTCCCTGGTCGGTATCGGTTGTCACCGAAATTACGTTGGAATTCATGATATTCTTCAACTGACGGTGCGGCGGATGCAGCAGCAGCTCCCGCAGGGAGACCACCCCGGCCAACTTGCCCTCGCCATGGGTGATATAGAGATAGAAGACCATCTCCTTTTCCTCGCTGCGCTTCTGGATCGAGGCGATGGCTTCACCGGTGCTCAGTTCTTCATCAAGACTCATGAAGTCCGTCGACATCAACCCCCCGGCGCTTTCGGGATCGTACTGCAGAAGCTGTTCGACCTCCTCCCTGTCCGTTTTGGCCATATGTTCCCGGATATCTTCGGCGACCTCTTCGGGCAACACCTCCAGCAGGTCCACCGCGTCATCGGCCGGCATGTCCGAGAGGATATCGGCCATCACCTGACCGCTCATCTCCCGCACGAGGTCGATCACCAAAGCGGAGTCGAGCTCGCTCAAGAATTCGCCGACCATATCGGTTCGAGCGATAACGCTGAAGACCCGGGTTCGCTCTTCATCGGTCAGGTACCGAAAGACCCAGGCCATATCCGCCGGATGGGTCTTGGCGATGAGTTTGAGCAGATTTTCGCTGGCGCCACGTCGATTGAGCCGGCGAACCATGTCGAGGATCACCTGCCCTTCATTGCCGATGAGCTCGCGTTTGCTCTTACCTTTTTCGTCCATATCGTCTACCAAACGGTTGATGGCGTCGTAAAAAGCCCGATCTCCTGCGTTGCAGTGGGATCGGCCAATGCTCGGCGTACCACATGTACGCCTGTGCTTAGCCGACACCACTGCGCCTTGTATATCAGGCTTTTGTACTTAGCCATCTTACGTGCAGGTTTTAGGTTTTTACGAGAGTATCAACGGTTGATACTCTCGTAAAAAGTCGAAGGTTTCGCCGAGATGGGCCCAGGAAAAACTTCGCTGTCCGAGGCGTAGGTTACAAACGGCAATTTGGTAGTACATATGGTACAGCGAATTGTCGTTTGTGACCGAGGGCGAAGTAGATCGGAGTTTTTACGAGTCCATCACTGGTGAGAGGTGACAAAAACCTCAGCCGAACAGAGCAGTTCGCTGCACCACAAAGCAGATGAAGAGGCCGACGGCCATGGCAACAAGACCAAAGACCCGCAGCTGACCTGTCGGCACCTGGCTCAGTTTGGCCAGCCAGTCGCGCATCACCTCCGGCGCCGCCACATAGGGAAGACCTTCGAGAATCAATACCATGCCGATAAGCAAAACAAGGAGTTTCATGCCAAGCTCTCTACCAGAGCGCACCGATTAATGCAAGGCTGCAAGGTCGTCGATCTCGTTTTATTCACAGCTCGCCGACGGCAGAGCTCTCTTGACGAGCCCGGAGTTGCATTGCCCGTTGTCGCTGACCTCCCCGAAGTCTGGCAGGCTCGCTTACCCGGAGTCTCGCAGGCTCGCTTACCTGGTCCAATCGTGCTGGTTTATCCTGAAAAGCAAAGGGAATGAGTAACCAATTCAATTGCTTTTTATCTCTTAAATGAATACAATTTGCCAGTTAACCGGTGTCTAACCAGCATGGCTGGACCAGAAAGCCTCGGCTACAACGAAACATGAAACTCCTCGGCGTGGTAACAGAGATTGTCATGTTGATGCGTTGCATAGAAACCAGCATGGCTGGACCAGAAAGCCTCGGCTACAACGAAACATGAAACTCCTCGGCGCGGTAACAGAGATTGTCATGTTGATGCGTTGCATAGAAACCAGCATGGCTGGACCAGAAAGCCTCGGCTACAACGATGACACCGCTACACTGTTATACAACTCCTCGGCAGGGTAACTTCCCGCTGGTGAGTTTCGGATAAACCCGCAGACAACCCTCATACCATCTGCAGCAACTTTTCAACCTGTGGCGCATTATGACAGAAAGCAACCCATCGAGATACCGCGAAGCCGGAGTGAATATCGACAAAGGCAACGCCTTCGTCAAAGAGATCAAGGAGATCGTGGCATCGACTCATCGTGTTGGTGTTCTCAACGATATCGGCGGGTTCTCCTCGCTGATAGCGATCGACACCAACAAGTACAAGCATCCGGTCCTGGTCAATTCGACGGACGGTGTCGGCACCAAACTCGTTATCGCCCATCTGTGCAACAAGCACGACACCATCGGTATCGATCTGGTTGCCATGTGCGTTAACGACATCATCGTCGGCGGCGCCGTGCCACTCTACTTTCTCGATTATCTGGCCGTCGGCCATCTCGATCTGGCCATCGCCACCGAAATCGTCAAAGGTATCGCCGAGGGGTGTCGCCAGGCAAAGTGCTCACTGGTCGGCGGAGAGACCGCGGAAATGCCTGGTCTCTACCGCAACGACGATTACGACATGGCCGGCTTCGTCACCGGGATCGTCGAACGGGATGCGATCATTGACGGTTCCGATATCCGGATGGGCGACGCGATCATCGGTCTGGCCTCCAGTGGCCTGCATTCCAACGGCTATTCACTGGTCCGTAAGATCTGTTTCGAAGAGCTGCAGCTGCCCATCGACCAGTATATCGAAGCACTGGGCTGCACCCTTGGGGAAGAGCTGCTGAAACCAACCCGCATCTACGCCCAATCGGTGTTGAATGTGTTGAAAAACTACAAGATCAACGGCATGGTCCATAACACCGGCGGCGGCTTTGTCGACAATATTCCCCGCGTTCTGCCCACGGGCTACAAAGCGGTGATCGATACCACCACCTGGCAGCTGCCACCGATCTTCTCCTTTCTGGCCGAACAGGGCAAGGTCTCGATGGCGGAAATGTACCGCACCTTCAACATGGGTATAGGCCTTATGGCCATCGTCGACAGCAACAAGGTCAACGATATTCTCCACCATTTCGAGGCAGTCGGTGAAACACCCTATATCATCGGCAACATTGCAACGATCGAAGCCGACGAGCCCGAGGTGGAACTCCTGTTCTGACCCACATCTCGCCCCTTCACGGACCACCACGAAGAAAGACAGCCCACCCAGAGGGAGATAACCTCTCGATGGGCCGTCTTTCTGTGCTCTGATGGCAGCCAGCCAATATAACGGAAGTTACCGGCCGCAGTCACCTTCATCGCCATGGATCTTTTCCAGGGCATGGGACAGCACCGGCAGAAGTATCGCCAGATTTTCCCGCACCGCCTTCAGGCTGCCCGGCAGATTGACGATAAGCGTCGTACCGCGAATGCCTGCCTTCCCTCTGGACAGGCAGGCGTTCGGCGTTTTTTCAAGACTGGCAAGCCGCATCATTTCGGCTATGCCGGGTATTTCCTTGTCGATGACCTGCAGCATCGCCTCCGGAGTCACATCGGTCGGGGCCACCCCGGTACCGCCAGTGGTCAGCACCAGCGACACCTTCTTGACGTCGGCCAGTTCCCGGACAAGCGAGACGATCCGCTCGACCGAATCGGGAATCATGGCATACAGCACCTTTTCATAGCCCGCGCCGGCAAGTGTCTCGCAGAGATAGGGCCCACTGGTATCCTGCCGCTCACCACGCGAGCCCTTGTCGCTCATAGTCACCACCGCGAAGGTGAACCGACGGCCTCTGTTCTGTTCCATCATCGACCCTTCACGCCTCATCCGCCGCCCGCGCGGCGATAATTTTCTCGGCAATATGAGAAGGAACCTCCTCATAGTGGGAGAACTGGTAGGAGAAGCTGCCCAGACCACCGGTCATCGAGGTGAGATCGGTGGCATACGACAAAATTTCGGACTGCGGCACCTGGGCATTGATAATCTCGGACCGGCCATCGGAATCCATGCCCATGACCTTGCCGCGCCTGGAGTTGAGATCACCCATGATATCTCCGACATTGTCCTTGCCGACCCTGATCTCCATATTCACATACGGCTCGAGCAGCACCGGCCCCGCCTCCTGAGCGCCTTTTTTGAAGGCCAGCGAACCGGCAATCTTGAAGGCCATCTCGGAAGAATCGACGGTGTGATACGAACCATCGACCAGGGTGATTTTCACATCGATCAGAGGATAGCCCGCCAGAACCCCGCGCTCCATCGCCTCCTGAATTCCCTTGTCGACCGCCGGCCGGTACTGCTGGGGGATGACCCCGCCGACGATCTGATCGACAAATTCATAACCGCCACCCGGGAAGGCCTCGATCTCTATCCAGCAGTCACCGAACTGGCCGCGACCGCCACTCTGTTTCTTGTGTTTGCCCTGCACCCTGGCCTTGCCGCGGATGGTTTCCATGTAGGGAACCCTTGGGGTAGACAGCGCCATCTCCACCCCGAATTTCCGCTTGATCCGCGAGCCGAGGACCTCGAGATGGGTCTGGCCCATGCCGGAAATGAGGGTCTGCTTGGTCTGTTGCTGGCGCTCCATCTTCAAGGTCAGATCCTCGTCGAGAATCTTGGTGATGGAACCGAAGACCTTCTCCTCATCACCTTTTTTGGCGCTGACCGCAAAGGAGATGACCGGAGAAAGCGGAGTCGGTGCTTCGTAGATGATCGGCGAATCGGCATCACAGAGGGTATCGCCGGTGGCGGTTTCCTTCAGTTTGGCAACGGCGACGATCATGCCCGGCCCCACCTTGTCCACCGGCTTCTGCTCTTTGCCTTCGAGCAGGTAGAGCTGACCGAAACGTTCAGAGATACTCTTGGTGGAGTTATAGAAGTGATCTCCCTTGAGAATGCCGCTGAACACCCTGAAGATGGTGAGACGGCCGGCATACGGGTCGGCCATGGTCTTGAACACCAGGGCGGAAAAAGGCTGATCGGCGTCGGGAATGCGTTCGACCAGCTCTCCCTTGCTGTCGGTGCCGACCTTCACCGGTCGTTCCGCCGGTGATGGCAGATAGCTGTTCACGCAGTCGAGTATCGCGGCGGTACCGAGATTTTTGGTCGCCGAACAGACACATACCGGAGCGATCTCTCCCTGGGCCACTCCCTTCTTCAAACCCTGCAGCAGATCTTCCCTGGTCAGTTCACCCTCTTCGAGGAATTTTTCCAGCAGATCGTCGTCGGTCTCGGCAATACTCTCCATCATCGCTTCGCGGTACTCGGCCAGTTGCCCGGCAAGATCGGCCGGTACCTCGCCCTCGGTCAAACCGCCCTTGTCGCCGGAGAACAGATAGGCCTTGCCACTGATCACATCGACAAATCCTTGAAAATTGTCCTCGGCCCCTATCGGCATCTGCAGGACCGCGGTGCTAAAGGGCAGCAACTCCCGCATCTCGTCCATGGTCTTGGTAAAATTCGCTCGTTCCCGGTCCATCTTGTTGACCACGATGACGGTGGGCAGGTTCCTGCCCTTGACGATCTCGGCAAACTTTATGGTCTGACCCTTGACACCAAGCACCGCGCCGATGGTAAACACCACCCCATCACAGACGTTGGCGGCAAAGATCGTCTCGTTGAGAAAGTTATCATCGCCCGGGGTATCGATCAGATAGACTTCATGCTTCTGCCAACCATAATTGTGGAAGCTGGTATTGATGGATATGTTACGGCTGATCTCCTCCTCTTCATAATCCATGGCCGAACTGCCCTCATCGACCTTGCCCAGGCGATTGATCTTCCCCGCAGTGTACAGCATTGCCTCAGCCAACGACGTTTTCCCGCAGTTACCATGACCGATAATCGCAATGTTTCTGACCTTGCTCGTGTCCTGCATATCTATCTCCTCAAAATCGAAGGTTATTCAATGCCTTTGCCAAAAAACCAGGATGCCTGATTCCACCTTGGGCGAACTCCGTATCACGGCTGCAAGCCACGGTCTGCCAGGTGGCTCCGCCCGGAGCCGCCGCCATGACCAGGCAGTGCCCATCCAGAAACGGCTTTTTTGTCCCAGCTCCCGGTCGGAATCCGGTCACACGGATGGCGAGCGCACCATGCAGGGTGCTCCAGCTCTATACCAGGCAAACAGGTGCCACTTTTCATGAATTTTCCATTATCCAGACACATGATATATTCAATTTCAAAAGACAAAGTCAAGCATGTTTGACAACGTGCCGGGCTTTATGGGGGAAAATCGGTTTCCCTTATCGACGGGATTTTACCGCTGGCCATCTAGAGCTGGCAAATTACCCGGAGACGAGGTATCTTCCCTGCGGAACTATCGTATCGTCAGAGATATCATCTTACGGGTCGTTATCCATCATCGCCACTGACCGGCATGGCTCATGGTTTATCCGAAAATCGCCGACAAGGAGTCGTTGGCACTTTCTCGGGATTTTCATGGTTTGTTGTGGCTGCGGTACCTGGTCCAGCCATGCTGGTTTATATGAAACTCATCGGTACGGAAAGCTCAGTCACCGCGCCGAGGAGTTTCATGCTTCGTTGTGGCTGAGGCTCTATGGTCCAGCCATGCTGGTTTATATGAAACTCGCCAGTGCGGAACGCTCTGTTGCCGCGCCGAGGAGTTTCATGCTTCGTTGTGGCTGAGGCGCTATGGTCCAGCCATGCTGGTTAGACAGGATAAGCGAGCGCTGCGAGACTCCGGATCGCCCGGCCACAACGATGACACCGCTACGCTGCCATGAAACTCCTCGGCGGGCCAACAGCGTTTTCCGTGCTGGCGAATTTCGGATAAACCGACAGACAAGACGAGGTCGGAGAGGTTGAAACAGTCTTCAGGCAACAGCGCCACCATCGCCCGCTCCGCAGGCGTCGTCGGTATTGCCGTGATGTGCAGCAGAGTGCTGGGCCTCATTCGCGAACAGGTGTTCGCCACCCTCTTTGGGGCTGGGCTGGCCTACGACGCCTTTGTCGTCGCCTTCAGGATACCCAACCTGCTCCGCGATCTGTTCGGCGAAGGGGCACTGTCGGCCGCCTTTGTCACCGTTTTTTCCGACTACCAGACCAACCAAGCAAAGAGTGCAACCTGGCAACTCGCCGCCAACGTGCTGACCTTCTTTGCGGTAATATTAAGCCTGATCACGCTGTTAGGCATCTATTTCGCCGTACCCCTGGTGCATGTCTTGGCACCGGACTTCGCCCTCATCCCCGGCAAGACCGCCCTCACCGCGACCCTGACCCAGATCATGCTGCCCTTTCTGGTCATTATCTCGCTTGCCGCGGTGGTGATGGGGATGCTGAACACCAACAACCGTTTTTTCGTACCGGCCATTGCCTCGAGCTTTTTCAACCTCGGCTCGATCGTGGCCGGAACCGGTCTCGCCCTGCTGCTGCCCCGCTATGGTATACCGGCCATCACCGGGATGGCTATCGGCACCCTCGTCGGCGGGATACTGCAGCTGTCGATCCAGCTGCCGACCCTCTACAAACTCGGGTTCAGGTACCGACCGCGCCTCAATCTCACCGACCCCGGCCTGCTCCGGATCCTCACCCTGATGCTGCCGGCGACCATCGGCCTGTCGGCGACCCAGATCAACATCTTCATCAACACCAATTTTGCCGCATCCTGCGTTGAAGGGTCGGTTTCCTGGCTCAACTACGCCTTCAGGCTGGTCCAGCTCCCCATCGGCATCTTCGGCGTTACCCTGTCCATCGCCACCATGCCCCTGCTGGCCCGACAGGCCGCCGAGAAAAATATAGCCGAGATGCGGACCACCCTCGTCTCTTCCCTGGTCATGGTCCTGGCCCTGGCGATCCCGGCAACCGCCGGACTCATCCTCTTGGCCGAGCCGATCATCCGCCTCATTTTCGAGCATGGCGCCTTCTCGGCAGCGGACACCAGGGCCACGGCCCAGGCCCTGGCGCTCTATGCCATCGGCCTGTTTGCCTATTCCGCCAACAAGGTGCTGGTCCCGGCCTTTTACGCCCTCAACAGAACCCGCTATCCGGTTATCGCCAGTTTTCTCGCCATCGGTGCGAATCTGCTTCTCATCACCCTGACCATCGATCAGTTCCAGCATCGGGCCATC
This sequence comes from Desulfopila sp., assembly GCA_047973425.1. Lineage (GTDB taxonomy): Bacteria > Desulfobacterota > Desulfobulbia > Desulfobulbales > Desulfocapsaceae > Desulfopila. Next base: position 18,769 of record JBKEBZ010000130.1, on the reverse strand, counting down.
GCCTTTTCCACTTCCCTGACCATGCTGCTGAACTTCATGTTTCTGATGACAGTCATCTCGCTCTGCATGGGTAAACTGCCCCTGGGCTATCTGCTGCGGGGTTGCCTGAAGATCGTCGCCGCCACCCTGGTTATGGCCGGGCTGGTGGTGTTCGGGCAGACGGTCGCTGCCCCATGGCTGGCCGGGGACATTCTCCGGCAGGCGCTGGCCCTTCTGGCGATCATCGTTGTCGCCGCTGCCGGCTATATTTTCCTGCTGCAGACCCTGCGGTTACCAGAACTCACCGCCATAGTGACAAAGGTGCGACAAAAATTCGGCCGGTGACAGGTCATCGCCACCGGCCCTGGCCTGTTGGCCCCTCAATCGTCCGCTTCCAGCTTTCCTAATCGCTCGTTGAGCCGGGCGATCTCCTCCTTGAGCGCAACGATTTCACTCTTTTGGGCCAGATCCATCTTGGCGAGTCCCTCCTGGACCAGACCTTCGAGCTTTTTGCTCAAGTCCTCCTGGGCGTCTTTGGACTGCTGCATGAACCGCTCGACCATCTTCTCGCCTTCCTGCCTGGTGAGCTTGCCCTGCTCCATGAATTCCTGAACCAGCTCTTCCACCTTGTCTTTGGTCAGCATGGCCAGGCCAATTCCGGTAAACATCGTCTTCTTCATAGTATCGATCATGTTCTGCTCCTCTTCTCAATCACTGATGGCGTCGTAAAAAGTCCGATCTCCTGCGTTGCAGCGGGACCAGCCACTGCTCGACGCACCACATTACCACATGTATGCCTGCACTTGGCCGACACCACTGCGTCTTGTATATCGAACGTTTGTACTGAGCCATCTTCACTGAAAGTTGTAGGTTTTTACGAGTCCAGCAATCGCTGGTCTTGCCAGTCTTCTTGCCGGTCAGTTAAAGGTCCGGCGACATCCTGCGGCATGGACCATTGTCATTGTATATGAAACTCGCCAGCACCGAAAGCCCTGTTACCGCGTCGACCAGTTTCACGGCAGCGTAGCGGTATCATCGTCGTGGCCGAGGCTACCTGGTCCAGCCATGCTGGTTGGGTTACGGTGAGACAGGTTACAACTCGACGGGGTGTTCACACTCCTCGGTGCCGCTGAAAAAATCACGGGCCCGGACCACGGCCTCTGCCATAGTGTTACTCGTCTGGACCAAAGACGCAAGCTGATGTCCAAAGGTAAACGAACGGGCATAGTACTGGCTGAACTGTTTCAACCGCCCCAGTTGCCGCTCGGGTTGAAACCGCTCGCCGAGCAGTTCGACAAAGCGAAAATAGATCTGGTCGAGCCCCCAGGTTCGACCCGTCACCGGCCTCTTGTAAACAGCCGCGGCGATTTCAGCGGCAAGCCATGGCCGGATACAGGCGCCACGACCGAGCATCAGGCCATCCGCACCCGACTGCTCGAGACAGCGCCTGGCGTCGGCCACCGAGAAGATCCCGCCATTGGCCAGAACGGGAACCGACACCGCCTGTTTGACATGAGAAATCCACTCCCACCGGGCGGGGCGACAGAATTTCTCACCGTGCAACCGGCCATGGACCGTCAGCATATCGACACCCGCATCGGCAAGCATTCGAGAGAAGCCGATCAGCTTTGGCTTATCGAGGGTGCGGCCAAGCCGGATCTTTGCACTGATCGGCAAGGTGGTGGCCCGCCGGATCCTGGTAACGATTCTGTCGACAAGCTGCCGGTCCTCGGCCAGAAAGCCACCGGAGCCACAACGGCGCAGCTGAGGCGCCGGACAGCCGAGGTTGAGATCGATCCCGTCGGCATCGAGCGACTCGAGCCGGGCCACAGCCGCATCGATTGGCTGTTCGTCAGCGAGAAAGATCTGGTAGATGAGTGGTCGCTCGGCCGCCGACCTGGCCAAAAGAGGCGAGATACGGGCGTTGTCATGGGGCAGGCCCCGGGCCGAGAGCATTTCGGTGAACAGCAGACCGATCCCCCCCAGTTCGAGCACCAGCGAGCGCATCGCACTGTGCGAGAGCCCGACCATGGGGGCGAGTGCCAGAGGCGTCGCTATCGCGGTATTCCGCAGCAGGAACCCGTCACCGCCGCCAGCCGCTCGAGCCGTCATCCTCGCGCCCTCGTGTGCTCACCTCGACGACATCTGCCGACCCAATCTCTTGATAGTGACATAAGCTCACCTCTCAGCTGAACCGGCCAACGACCCGGTGGACATCCCGGCTGCTGATCGGCTCCAGCATCCGGACATGGATCCGGAAGGTTTTCGCCTCGTCCTGGACCTGTTCGATACCGACCACGATTCCTTCGACGGTACAGACCACGTCTTCGGCCAGCTGTTGGCGGAATTGCACCTGGCGGCCAAGCAGCAGCCGGGCGTGTTCATGGTCGGTTATGCCGATATCATAGCAGAAACCTCCCTTGGAGATATTTCTTAACCGGCAGACAAAGCGGCGGGGGCTGACCCTGCCCCGGGAGTCTATCAGGGCCGTGCGGATGATCGCCGTCACCGGATGCCGCCTCTCCCCTCGGCGATCGGCGCCGGAGGCCTGCAGCAGTTTGGTGGTGGCGGTGAAATCGGTGCAAAATCCCTGCAGCCGGGCGCTGATCCCGGCGTGATGCAGTTCCAGCTGCTGCAACGCTCTTCGTCGAAGAATATATACCTCCACCCCGGTCCTGGCCCGGGCTTCGACCGTCCAAACCGTTATCGCAAAAAACGGTTCGGCGCCAACCACCATTCCGGGCTGAAGCCGCTGCAGAAAGGTTCTGGCCAGACCGGTGGTGCATTCGAGAGAAACCGAGCCAGAGGAGATGAAGTAGAGATTGTCGTCACACTGGCCCTCACGGGCAATGACCGCATTATCTTCATAACGGGCGAACTGCAGTATCTTATAGAGTGCGGCAAAACCCTCGTCCCCCAGCCGGCGCCAGAGTGGCTCCCAGAGCTGCAGTCCCGGCCTCGGCCCGGTGAGCCCGTTTGTGCCCGGGTCGACCCTGACGGGCATATCGACCGGCAGCGGCGGTGCTCCGCCATCAGCGACGACCAACACCGGCCGGCCCTCGCTCGGCAGGTAACGGCGATGGCGAATCTGCGATTCCAGGGTCAACAGGGTGTCATCGAGCAGGTGCAGCAGTCTGTTGGAGCCCGCGCTCTCCTGTACCTGTTCCCTCAACAGACGAAGTCGTATCACCACGCCGGTTTCAGGATACGATTGCAGGGCCGTGACGATGGAACAGAGCAGCAGGTCGTCGGCGAAATCCCGCTGGCCCGCCTTCGTCTCGATCAATCGCAACAGAGCAGTGCAGACGGTTGGCCTGGGGGAGGCGCCAAGATGCTTGACGATGACGTTCTTGAGCACATCGTCCACCGTAAACACGATCTCGCTCAAACGGTCGACCAGTTTGTCGCCGCCGAGCCGGACAATACTGTCCACCGCCTCCCGTCGTACCCGCAGATCGGCATGCTGCAACTTCAGCGCCACCAGCGGGTAGACCCCGTCATCGCCCATGCCCGCGAGAATCTGCAGCATGTCGCAACAGCTGTTCCAGCGCTCTTCGCCGGGAAGCCGCCCGGCCACCACCTGCCTGGTCGAAGTACCGGCGGAGATCAGAAACTGCAGCAGTCGCTGCCGCTCCCCCGGGTCGTCGGTACGTTCGAGCAGGTCAAGGGCAAAGGCCGCGGGTTTTCTACCAAGCCGGGTCAGAATGTGGCTCAGCAGTTGCCGGTTCTGGTTCTGCCGGGACATGAACCGGCCAAAGAGCTTTACCAGCAGGCCGTGACTGGCGATGCGATCGAGAGTGCCCCCGGCAACCTTACGCATCGCATCTATCTTATGCAGCCGCCCGCTCCAGATATCGTGGAGTGTCGACAGCACCTTGTCGGCTTCGGCCAACAGGCCGGATCGCAGCATTCGTCCACAAATGGTATGCAACTGCCAGCAGGCGATCTCGTAACCGGCGATAAACTTCTTTTCCAGTCGCAACCAGATGCTGAGGATATCGGCCAGTTCCCGGAGCAGCAGATCGTTCTCCACGGCAGCGATCCGGTCGGTGGTCATCGCCAGAACCAGAACCGCCTTCAATCGCAGCGGCTCATCGGCGAGGACTGTCGCCTCACCAAGGCGACGCAGGAGCTGCAAGGCGCGGTCTTCACCGTTTTCCACGGCAAGCAGCGCAAAATAATCCGGCAAGGCGCCAAGCAGCCCGTCATCGCGAAGCACCGCTATGTTGCCATGCTCCAGTTCAGCGATAGCCGGGACCACCCGCCCCGGTCTGCAATGACCGAGAGCGGTCTGCCGCAACGGCGTCTTGCCGTTCTGCCGGGTATCTATCCGGGAATTGTCGTCAGTATACATAGCTGGTCAGTATCGAAAGACCCATCATGACCGGACAACAGCTGCCAGGGCACCGATGCATTGTTCGCTCGCGACCTGGTGGGCACGTATGATAAATCGGCCATTGGTAAAAAATGCCCTTACATATAGCATATCCCCCATAATCCGACCAGAGCGTAATATATACTGACGGGACACGGGAAACGACCGGTACAGATACCACACTATTCACCCTGGCCAGCTTTGGCCAGCCGCTGACGATTTTTCGACTATCCCTTGCAAGTTCAGGCGATATAGCATAGATTCGGCTCGTTGAATCGTTTTCCGGCCCGGATGGATGTGTCTCACCCTCGCATCGTCATCCATCTCCCATCGGGGCCACCATCTCGCTGACCATAACGGTCGACATCAGCCAACCATCGAGCATGCATACCGATACCAGCAGAATAGTGATTACCGGCATAGGCCTTGTCGCCCCAAATGCCGACAATCTTACGGAATATCGTCAAAAACTCATCAACGGTCAGAGCGAAATAACCGAGATCGACCTGCGCTATTTCGGCAAGGCCCCTGCCGGTATCTGCAACTTTGCCGAAACCAGGTACCGGAAAAAGAAAGAGAACAAGAAAGGCACCAGGGCGGGATGCATCGGGGTGTACTGCGCCCATGAGGCCTTAGCCGACGCCGCAATCGACATCACCCAGTGTGACAGATCGCGGATCGGCATCTATATCGGTTTGACCGAGCACGGCACCGTGGAAACGGAAAATGAAATCTACAATATCCGCCAGTACAACTACGATACCAGCTACTGGACCCACCATCACAATCCCCGCACGGTACTCAACAACCCGGCCGGTGAAATCACCTTAAGCCTCGACGTCACCGGACCGCACTATTCGATCGGCGCCGCCTGTGCCGCCGGCAACGCCTCGATCATCCAGGCCGTGCAGATGATGAAACTCGGTGAGGTGGACATGGCTCTGGCCGGAGGCATTTCCGAGTCAACGGGATCGTTTGGCATCTTCGCCAGCTTCCATTCACAGAACGCCCTGGCCGCGGCCGACGATCCGACCCGGGCGTCAAAACCCTTCGACCTGCACCGCAACGGCATCGTCATTTCCGAGGGCGGTTGCATCTATGTGCTCGAGCATCTTGACAAGGCGCTAAAAAGAGGTGCGAAGATCTATGGCGAAGTGGTGGGGTACGCGATGAATTCCGATGCCAGGGACTTTGTCCTGCCATACGGCCCCCGCCAGGTGGAATGCATGCGCCTGGCCCTTGCCCGGGCGCATCTCAAGCCAGAAGAGATCAGCATCGTCAATACCCACGCCACCGGCACCAGACAGGGCGACATCGAGGAATGCAAGGCCATCCGCGAAGTCTTTGCCGAGGCGAGCACAACCCATATCAACAACACCAAGAGTATTATCGGTCATGCCATGGGTGCGGCCGGAGTACTCGAATTGGCCGGCAACCTCCCGAGTTTTACCGACAATATCGTCCACCCCACCATCAACATCGACAGTCTCGATCCGGAATGTGCCCTTGACAACCTGGTCATCAATCAGGCGAAAGAGGTCGATACGGTCGACACCATTCTCAACAACTCCTTTGGTATGGTCGGGATCAATTCCACCATAGTCGTCAAAAAAGTCGAGAATTGACCAGAACCGCGCCCCACCCGTCCTCTTGAAAAAAACGTAATCGTTCACCGGTGATACCGGGAATGTTCCGTAACCCGGATCTGTAAACGTTTATCCAGTACTCCAGATTCGTTCAAGCGGGCCGTTGCACAAGAGTTTGCTCTGTGAGGAGGCCTGATCGGACGAAAATGGGGTGTTGGTGAACGTTTACAAAAAAACCTTAAAAAGATGTTCAGGGTATGGTATACAGACTCTTTTCGTGTTCAAAACAGAGGTAATTGCCCCCGGGTCCCGGCACCGTCCGGTAGATGTCGTGTCCGTGAACAAACAGCGCTGCATGTGGGGCGGGGAACCGGTTTGAGCTGAATTTTTTTCTGTATGAATGGATATTTGTGGAGAAGCCCATGACCAATGATGAAATTAAAGATCTTATCCTCGAAATCATAGAAGACATCGACGACGAAGCCGATTTCGCCAGCCTTGATCCTGACGAACCGCTCCGGGATCAACTGGATCTTGACTCCATGGACTTTCTCGATATCGTAATGGAACTGCGTAAACGTCACCAACTGCAGATCCCCGAGGAAGACTATCCCAGACTGGCAACGCTGAGCAGCTGCGTGCACTACCTGGAACCCCTCTTGAAAAACGCCTGAATCGGTGAAGGTCTCCTGTATCGTTATCGGCGGCGGCCTGTCCGGGCTGGCCGCCGCAATCCGTTTGGCCCGCTTTGGCCCCGACATCCTTCTCCTCGAACAGCACAGCCGCCTGGGGGGACTCAACTCCTACTACTATCGACAGAATATCCTGCTGGAAACCGGCCTGCATGCCATCACCAACTACGCCGAGCCCGCTGACAAGCATGCCCCTCTCAACCGGTTACTGCGGCAGCTGAAGATTTCGCGCAGCCGTCTCGTGCCGCAGCAGCAGATCGCCAGCGCGATCTGCTTTCCCGAGAATCGGCGGCTGCTCTTTAGCAACGACTTCCAGCTGCTTAACCAAGAGATCTGCCGATACTTCCCGCAGGCCGTCGACGCCTTTGCCCATCTCCAGGAATTTCTGCGGAATTTCAATCCATTCACTCCGGCACCATTTCGTTCAGCCAAGGCGTTTCTGACGGAAACCCTGGGGGCCCCCCTGCTTGCCGACATGCTGCTCTGCCCCCTGATGTATTACGGCTCCAGCATCGAAAACGATATGGATCTCAGCCAGTTCGCGATCATGTTCCGAGCCATCTATCAGGAGGGCCTGTTCCGGCCCCAAGGCACGGTCAGAGACTTTCTCAAGCTGCTTGAAGAACATTTTCTGGCCCTTGGCGGCACACTACGCCGTAACGCCAGGGTCCGGGAGATCATCACCAATCACCGTCAGGTGCTGGGGGTACGGCTCGAATCGGGCGAGGTCATCGAAGGCCGCCAGCTGCTTTCGACCATCGGCTCCCAGGAGACCCGCTCGCTCCTTCATCTCGAGCCAGAACCCGAACCATGCCCCCGTCTGGGCTTTATCGAGTCGATTTTCGTACTGCCCGCCTCCGCCCGCGATAAGCTGCCAGACGACAGGACCGTGCTCTTTTACAACGACAAGGTCCCCTTTTCCTACAGCCGGCCGGCGGCGTTGGCCGATTTCAGCAGCGGTGTCATCTGTCTGCCGCAGAACTTTCAACAGCGCGAACTGGCGGAGACGATCGAGGTGCGTTCCACCCACCTCGCCTCCTATGACCACTGGCTGGCTCTGCAGGGAGTCAGGGAACGTTATGACCTGGCCAAAGACCAGGTCCGGGCCCAGTCTCTTGAGGTCGTCGAGAAATATCTTGGTAAATTCAGAGACCATAGTATATATGAGGACACCTTCACGCCCTTGACCATAGAGCGTTACACCGCCAAACGTCACGGCGCCATCTATGGCAGCCCCACCAAGATCAAGGATGGCGCCATCGGCTACAGCAACCTCTTTCTCGCCGGTACCGATCAGGGCTTCCTCGGTATCATCGGTTCGATGTTAAGCGGTGTATCGATCGTCAATCAACATATGCTCACACGGATCTGAAGGGGGCGCACGCCCCGTGGGGGAGCCCCGTGGAGGAGCTTTTCGACGAGAAGCACCCCTGCCCCACATGAGACGATCGCTCATCCCTGGAACCCAAGATCGACAAAGCCCACGCGTTACCCGGGCAACCGGACCACCACCGGCCATGACACGCCACAGGACAGCTGACAGCCTGTATGCGCGGTGTCAGGGCCAATGCGGCGATCAGGTGATCACGGGCACCAATCGCCATCAACTCCACAGACACGACTATGCCAGTTCCACTTGCCCAAAGCGAAAATCATTATGACATCATTGTAATAGGCTCTGGCCTTGGCGGACTCACCGCGGCCAACCGGCTGGCCTACTGCGGCCACAAGGTGCTGCTCGTCGAGCATCACCATCGGCTCGGCGGACTCGCCACCTGGTTCAAGCGTCAGGGCCACATCTTCGACATTTCCCTGCACGGCTTTCCTTACGGCATGGTGAAAACCTGCAAGAAATACTGGAACCGGGCCATCATGTCAGCCATTGTCCAGCTCAAGGAGATCGTCTTCGACAATCCCCAGTTCAGCCTGAAGACGACCTTTGACAAAGACGATTTCGTCACAATTCTCACCACCACCTTCAGGATTCCGCTGGCCACCGTCAACGCCTTCTTCGATACCGTTGCCGGCATGAACTTCTACGACGACCAGTCGATGACCACCAGGGAACTGTTTCACCAGTTTTTCCCGGGGAGAACCGATGTCCACCGGTTGCTGATGGAGCCCATCACCTATGCCAACGGCTCCACCCTGGACGACCCGGCCATCACCTACGGCATCGTCTTCTCCAACTTCATGAACCGGGGGGTCTTCACCTTCGAGGGCGGCACCGACCGACTGATCGGCATGATGGCCGACGAACTGGAAAAAAACGGGGTGACCATCTGCACCAGGGCCAAAGTCGACCATATCATCGTCGACAAGGGCAAGGTCCGTGGGGTGGAAATAGGCGGCAGGGTGATAACCGCCGACGCGGTGGTCTCCAACAGTGGAATCACCAACACCATTCACAATCTCACCGACCGGAGCTCGTTCTCCGAGGAGTTTCTGGCCCGCGCCGACGCCATCAGAGTCAACAACTCGAGCTGTCAGGTGTACATGGGCATACGCGAGGGTGAACAGATCCCCAACGTCGGCGATCTGCTGTTCACCTCCACCGCCCCGGAATTCGACTCGACCGAACTGCTCGATCTGACAACCCGATCGAAGACATTTTCGCTCTATTACCCCAAGACCCGGCCCGGTCACGACCGCTATACCATCGTCGCCTCGATGAACGGCCGATATGACGACTGGCAGAGGATGTCAGATAACGACTACCAGCAGGCCAAGGAGACCATGGCCAACCAGGCGGTTACCGATCTTGAGCGGTACATTCCCGATATCGCCGGCAAGATCGACTGGCTGGAAGCGGCCACCCCCCGGACCTTCAACCGCTACACCCTGCATACCCGTGGCACCTCCTTTGGCACCAAGTTCGAAGGACTCGACATCTCCAGGACCATCTTCAAGGAGGTTTCCGGCCTCTTCCACGTCGGTTCGGTCGGCATCATCATGTCCGGCTGGCTCGGTGCCATCAACTACGGGGTCATCGTCGCCAACGATGTCGACGGCTACCTCCGCAGCCTCTAGGAGAGAGAGCATGAACACCTTTTCAGGACAGACCGCGATCATAACCGGGGCCACCCGAGGCATCGGCAGGGCCATTGCCAGCGAGCTCCTGCAACAGGGGGCAACCGTCGTCGGTGTCTATGGCAGCGACACCCCCAGCGCCGAGGCCTTCGGCAACGCATGCCAGCAATTCGGCAAGCGGCTGCATCTCTTCAAATGCGACGTCGCCGACGAAGAGCAGGTCGCGGTGCTGTACAAGGCGATCGAAGAACTGGTCGATTCAGTCCAGATACTGGTCAACAACGCCGGGGTTCGCCGGGATGCGGTGGTGGCCATGATGAAAAAAGAGGGCTGGCAGCAGGTGATCGACACCAATCTGACCGGCACCTTCCTGATGACCAGGCCGGCGATCCCGCTGATGATGAAGAACAGATACGGACGGATTATCAACATCACCTCGCCGGTGGCCCATCTTGGCTTTGCCGGCCAGGCCAACTACGGGGCCTCCAAGGCCGGTCAGATCGGTTTCACCCGGTCGCTGGCCAAGGAGACCGCGAAAAAGAAGATTACCGTCAACTGTGTATCGCCGGGCTTCATCGACACCGATTTCATCAAGGACCTGGAACCCGAGCAGCTCGCGGCCTATAAGAAAATGGTGCCTATGCGCCGTTTCGGCACCGTCCAGGAGGTAACCGACGCCGTGCTGTTTTTCGCCTCGGCCAAGGCGGCCTATATCACCGGAGCCGTGCTGGAAGTCAACGGAGGACTGTGATGATGACGGCTCAAGCGGAAATTCTCGCCCGAATCCCCCATCGTCCCCCCTTTCTCTGGATCGATCGGATAGTCACCAGGGAGGCGACAGCCATTACCACCGAGGCGACCATTGCCAGCGATCTCGAGATCTTCGCCGGGCATTACCCGGGTCGACCGGTGATGCCGGGCGTGTTGCTGTGCGAGGCGATATTTCAGAGCGGCGCCCTGCTGATGAGCTACCTGCTCGAAGAAGCCCCTCTACCATGCCAGGGGGTGCCGGTGCTTGCCAGGATCGACAACGCCCGATTCAAAAGAATGGTCGCCCCCGGCGACCAGATCCAGATCAAGGTCACGCTGAAAGAGACCATCGGTAAGGTCAGCTTCATGAAAGGAACCCTGCGGGTTGCCGGCAAGGTTGCGGTGCAAACCAGCTTCAGCGTCACCCTGGCCGCCGCCCCCTGAGCCCGATCCTGCCGCCCGATCGACCGAAAAGAGCGGCGAGAGAGATGCTGGCAAAGACTCAGCGGGAGCGCTGCCAGCGAAAAAAACGATCGATCAATAAATTCTCATCCACTCCGCCCAACCTCTCACTCTCTGTTGAACTTTTAAACAAACCAGGTAAAATAATATACTTGTCGTTCACTCTTTCGCCACAGTCAAGGCGCGGGTCGTGACATTACGCCGATGGCGAATGACAACCATTTAACTTTTCTCCAGGTACAGTCCAGTGCAGTTGTCCATCGTAAACATGATTTTTCATGCCGGCCCGGTGGGGCAGTTTGTCATGCTGACCCTGCTGTTGTTTTCCATCATCTCCTGGTCCATCGTTTTCATGAAATCGCGGCTGTTTCGCAAGGTGCGCCTGGACAGTGAGGATTTTCTCGAGACCTTCTGGTCGTCGGCCAACCTGAGCGCGGCCCACAAATCGGCGCAAGAGTTTGAATACAGTCCGGAAGCGGCGGTATTCTCGGCAGGCTACAGTGAATTGCAGAAGATCAACAAGATGCGCAACCGGAAAGAGGGTCAGCATCAGCCAGAGGCGCTCGACATGCAACTCGCCACCCTCGACAATCTCAAGAGGGCGATGCGCAAGGCGCATCAGCAACATATCAGTCAGCTGGGTTCCTCCCTCCCCTTTCTGGCCACCACCGGCAGCGCCACACCCTTTATCGGTCTCTTCGGTACGGTATGGGGGATCATGGCCTCCTTCCACGACATCGGCCAACGCGGCTCGGCCTCGCTGGCCGTGGTCGCCCCCGGCATATCCGAGGCGCTGGTCGCCACCGCCGCCGGACTGGCCGTGGCAATTCCCGCCGTTATCGCCTATAATCATTTCGCCAACAAGCTTGACGGGGTGGACAACGAGATCGAGCATTTCAGCACCGATTTTCTCAACCTGGTCGAGCGCGACCTGCTCAGCCGTGTCTGAGGCAGTAACCGAGTGAGGCGAGCACCATGGCAATGGTAACCACACGCAATGGCCGGAAACGGCTTGTTTCTGAAATAAACGTCACGCCCCTGGTCGACGTGATGCTGGTGTTGCTCATCATCTTCATGGTCACCGCGCCGATGATGACCCAGGGGCTCGATGTCGATCTGCCCGAGACCACGGCCAAGGCGTTGCGACAAAAGGATGATCCCCAGGTCTTTACCGTCGACAAAGAGGGAAAGATAAGCCTTAACGGCACGGAAATACCGGCCGCCATGGTGACCCATGAACTGGAGAAGCTGCCCGGGGAGATGAAAGATCAGCCGGTCTATCTCCGCGCGGACAAAAGCGTTCCGTATGGTCTCGTCGTCGCCCTGATGGCCGACATCAAGTCGGCCGGCTTCGGCAAACTCGGGATGATAACCCAACCAGAAGAAAAGAGTAACTGACTGCCGTGTATCGAGAGATTCAGGTGACCCACATGCCTGTCAACGAGTGGAAATTACCGCTCAACCTGGCCCTTGGCTTTCATCTGCTGATTGCCCTGGCCGTCGTCTATCTGCCGCATCTCTTTCATGTCAGAGCACCCGTTGAAGAGGTGTATACCGTCGATTTGATCAATATCGCCAGCGAGCCGGCTGCGAAAGCCGCCCCGAGTGGTCCGGAAACCGTGGCCAAACCGGCACCCAGGTCGGAACCGGCGCCGCCAAAGGCTGCACCGAAACCGGTAAAGAACGTTCCCCCCCCGGAACCGGTGGTACAACCCAAGAATGTCATCGCCTTGAACGAGCCGAAGATTGTCGAACCTGTGCCCATGTCCACCGCGTCGAATGCGGAGGCGGTATCGATCAAACCGCTCAAGCGCAAGGTCAAATCCGAGATCGTCGCCGAACCAGACCAGCCGCCGGTGAAACCAGAGCCTGACCAGGCAAAACCAGAGCCTGACCGGAGTCAGCTGGAACGACAACAGCTGGCCCAGCGGATCCGGACGGAACAGCGACTGGCCGAGATACGGGAAAAGGCGGTCGCGGCCGAAAAGAAGGCAGCCGAAGAGGCTCGAATCGCCGCCGAGGAGGCGGAGCTCGAGCGACGACTGGCCGAGGCGACCGCCAACAGGATGAAGGCGGCAGCGACCGCCAGCGCCGGCGCGGCGACGGCCGATGGCCGATCTTCACAGCCCACCGCCCTCGAGAAACAGTACTATGCGGCGATAATGGCCCGGATCCAGGAGTTCTGGAGCCTGCCGGAATACAGGAAATGGGACCCGGCCTTAAAAGCCACCGTGATCATTACCGTCGACAAAGACGGCAGAATCGCCGGCAGCTATTTCGAGAGCCACTCTGTCGACACCACCTTCGACCGCTTTGCCACCAAGGCCCTGCAGGATGTCGGTTATCTGCCGCCGATACCTGCGGCAATTCGCAAGGATCGCCTGGAAATAGGACTGAATTTCACCCCCGGAGGAATCCGGTAAACCTCTCTATCTGTGATAATCTCTCACCATTATGCTGACGAAAACATCTCTGTATTCTACGCTGTCGATACTCGCTGCGCTCTTTTTCTTTACCTCCCAGCCAGCCATGGCCCAGCGGGTCTATCTTGATATCAGTGCCGCCGAGACCCGCAAGATCAACTTTGCGGTTCCCTACTTTGTCAACAGCGACCTCTCCGGCCAGATCCAGAAATTTGGCGTCGATTCGGCCGACATCCTTGGCAGAGCATTGAAATTTCATGGAATAATCGACATTATTCCGGCAGCCGACTATGGCGGCAGCCAAAATGCGACCTGGCAGAATTACGGCGCCGACTACCTGGTGCTGGGCCAATATCGCGCGACCACCTCGGGCATAACTTTCGAGATGCGACTGGTCGACGCCGCCTCCACCGATGTGCTGTTCGGCAAATCCTATAGCGGAACTCCGGATCAGGTCAACAGGATGCTCTACGGCTTTTGTGATGATGTTATTCAGGAGTTGACTGGCAACCGCGGCATCGCCTTAAGCCAGATTGCCTTCGTTTCTCTTGAAAATAACAGCAAAGAGGTCTATATCACCGACATCCTCGGCACCAAAAGACGTCAGGTCACCCGCCACAAGAGCCTCATTGTCTCGCCCCGCTTTGTCAACAATGGGACCATGCTGAGCTACACCTCGTACCACTCCGGCAACCCCAATCTGTACATCACCGATCTTCGCCAGAACAAGACCACCAGGGTCATTTCCCGACGAAAGGGGATGAATTTCGCCCCGGCCTGGTCAGCGGACGGCAGCAAGATGATCCTGACCCTTTCGATGAACGGTAACCCGGATCTCTATATGCTCGACAACCAGGGCCGCATTATCGAACAGCTCACCAGGAATTCTGGCATCAACGTCTCCCCGGCCTGGTCACCAGATGGCAGCAGGATCGTCTTCGTCTCCGACCGCTCCGGCAAACCGAACCTCTACCTCATGGATCTCCGTAACCGGCGCACTCAGAGAATAACCTACCAGGGAAGCGAAAATGCCGAGCCATCCTGGTCACCCACCGAGGATCTCATTGCCTACTCCAGCCTGCGCAACGGCGTCTATCAGATTTATACCGTTAAGCCGCAGGAGGGAGCCACTCCCACCCCGGTGACCACCGACCTCAGCCATCACGAATCTCCGCAATGGTCACCCGATGGCAACCAGATCATTTTTGCAAAAAGAGATGGGAAAGTGCACCATATTTACGCTATCATGAAGGACGGTTCGGGACAACGGCCGCTCTTTTCGTTTCCCGGCAGCCAATCTTATCCGCAATGGTCGCGGTAACAGAACTCTTCACTCACCTTATTCATCTAGGCAAATGAAAAAAACATTTCGTTATATATTCGCCGTCGCCGCCCTGCCACTGCTCCTTAGCCAATGCGCCACCCAGGACGAGGTGCAGCGGCTGCAGTACCAGCTGCAGGTCGTCAACAAGAAGCTTACAGACATGCAGCGGTCAACGGTCGGCGATATCCAGAAACAGCAGGCCGCCTCGGCTAACGAGATCGACACCCTGGAGCAGCAGATTGCCTCCCTGAAAGGCCAGCTCGAAGAGACCGATATGCAGAACCGGCTGTTAAAAGAGCAGAACGACGCCCTGCAATCCAATATTGGCAATGTGGCCAAGGAAGAGGCCCAGCGCCGGGAGGAGGCCTTGACCAAGATTTCCGCCGAACAGCAGGCCAAGCAGGCGCTTATCGTCGAACTCAATCAGAAGTTGAAGGCCCAGGAAGAGAGTCTGCAGGAGATCCAGAATGCCAGGGTGAGAGAGGCGGAACGACGAGCCGATGAGGCCAAGCTCAAGGCGGATGAGGCCAAGGCCCGGGTGCTGGCCACCACCTCTGCCGGAACCGACCGGGTCACCCATATAACAACCAATCAGAGCAAGCGCATCGTCTCGGGCCCTGCCGAACCGAGCGCGCCAACGGTTACGCCCAGTTCCAGGCAGCCCCAGCAGCAGACCGCCGCCATCGAACCGGTAAAAACGGTCGAGGAAACGCCTGCGCCCACAGCCACCGCCCCGGCGACCACCGCTGCCCCGCCGGTCAACAGCGCACCAGAGCCGGCGCTGGCCGGGGCCAATCAGCTGTACCAGCAGAAACAATACGGCAAGGCCTACAGCGAGTTCGAAAAGATCGCCTCGGCCAATCCGTCGAGTAATGACGGCATCTCGGCGAGCTACATGATGGGTGAATGCCTCTACGCCCAGAAGGAATACGACAAGGCCATTCTCCAATATCAGAAGATCATCTCCCAGAACGGCAGCAGCCCGCAGGCCGCATCCGCCACCTTGAAGCAGGGTATGGCCTTCGAGCAACTGGCCGACAATGAAACGGCCAAGATGATCTACAAAAAGCTCGTCACCCATTACTCCTCTTCACCAGAGGCGAAAATCGCCAAGGAAAAACTCGACAGCCTGTAAATCTGACCGCCTGGCCGCTCGCTCTCGCCCTACCCCGGATTTCTCATGAACACTGTGTGCATTCTCTACGTTGTAACAGGGACACGACATCTCGCCAGAAAGAGCGCGGAGGTACATATACCCAGCGTTCATCAACGAGCAGATCAGGCGGCACCATCTTTTTTGGTCTCTTGCCCATGAACAGAGCGAACCCCCATTCATCGGCAAAAACGTCGAACCCGATCCCACCTGAACTGATGAAAAATTCGGGCTACACCCCGTGATGAACACGTGAAACGACGCCTGGATGAACTGTTGATCGAACGCGGCCTGGCCAGCGATAGCGGCACCGCCCGGGCCCTGATCATGGCCGGCTCGGTTCTGGTCGACGAGACGGTCGCCGACAAGGCGGGTCGACGTTACCCGGTTGATGCCCAGCTCAGGGTGCGGCAGAAATGCCGCTATGTTTCCCGGGGCGGCCTCAAACTCGAGCGGGGACTGCAGTACTTCGGCCTCGAAGTCACCGGCCGATGTTGTCTCGATATCGGTGCCTCGTCAGGCGGTTTCACCGACTGCCTTCTGCAGCATGGTGCCGGCAAGGTCTTTGCGGTGGATGTGGCCTATGGCCAGCTCGACTGGCAGATCCGCACCGATCGACGGGTGGTGGTGATGGAGCGATTCAACGCCCGGAAGCTGACCCCGGAACTCCTGGGGCAGCCGGTGGATCTGACGGTCATCGACGCGTCCTTTATCTCTCTCACCGCCCTTCTGCCGGTGCTGCCACCGCTGTTTGCCGACAATCCGCCAGCCATTGTCTGTCTGATCAAACCCCAGTTCGAGCTGGCCAAGGCACAGGTTGGCCGGGGTGGAGTGGTTCGCGATCCCGCACTGCACCAGGAGGCGATCGACAGAATCAGTGACTTTGCCGCCTCTATCCAGCTCCGCTGCCACGCCACGGTTGCCTCCCCCATCCTCGGCCCCAAGGGGAACCGGGAGTTTCTGGCCTACCTCGGCAACCCACGGTAGCGCCAACCCTGGATTTTTCATAACAGCGCGGTGACGGCACCAGGCCAGCGTCAATTCTGATGGACTCGTAAAAACCTCAAGCGTGCATATAGGATGGCTAAGTACAAAAGTTCGATATACAAGGCGCAGTGGTGTCGGCCAAGCACAGGCGTACATGTGGTACGTCGAGCAGTGGCCGATTCCGCTGCAACGCAGGAGATCGGACTTTTTACGACGCCATCAATTCTTCTTCAGCCGTTCGATGGTATCCAGCAGCTGCTGCCCCTCTTCCTTCTGCCCGGCTGTCGCCCTGGCATCCTGTAAGGCCGCCTTGAAGCTGTGCTCGGCGGAATCCAGCTTTCCCTCGTAGAGGTAATACTTTCCCAGATAAAGGGCCGATGCCGCGCTCTGCTGTTGCAACGAGGCGATCCGTCCCAGTTCGAAATAGACCTTGGAATATTCGGGCAGGGTATAGGAAACGGTATCGAACAGGGTTTTCGCCCGGGACAGATCACCCTGAAGCTGGCAGATTTTCGCCAGATAAAAGGCAGCGTACATGTCATCCGGATTCCTGTTCACCGCCTGCTCCAGTAATTTCCGGGCCGCATCGTACTGTCCCCCATTGTAGAGGATGATCCCCTTGTCGACCAGAAGTATCGTCCTGTCCGGATAGATGGCGATGACCTGCTCGAGCTGTTTGAGGGCGGCGTCGGTGTTTTTCAGCACCATCTCCAGTTGTGACAGGCCGTAGCGCGCCATCGCCCGTTCATGCTCGCTCTTTTTGCCATCACTGATCACGTTACTGAGATATTCCCTGAAGCTGAACGAATCGGTGGACTGCACCATCACCCGGTACTTGAATCTCAGAAAGGCGAACTCGTCTCGTGGGGGAATTTTCCTCAGTTGCTGCTCATCCATCTTCATCAGGGCCTGAACGTAATCGAGCCGCGCCTCCGGATTGGGATGGGTGAGTAAATACTGGGGCAATCTGTCGCTCCTGTAGCGGCTTATCCGCCTCATGGTGTCAAGCATCCGTTTCTGTCCTTCCGGATTCCTTCCCATCTTTTTCATCCAGCCATAGGCCAGCAGGTCCGCCTCCTCTTCGTCATGCCTGCTGAAATGAAGATTGGCCGACTGGCCGGCTGCAAGCGAGCTGGTCATCACCGCCTGGGTCGCCGCCCCGCCGCCAAGGGCCAATGCCGCCAGGGCCACGGCAATGGAGGCGGCGCTGATCACCGTTCCCTTCTCGAGCCGGTCGGCGAGATGACGTTTCACCACATGACCGATCTCATGCGCCAGAACGGAAACGAGCTCATCCTCCTCGACCATGGAGCCGATCAGACCAGAGTAAAAAAAGATCAGCCCCGACGGCGCGGCGAAGGCATTGAACTCCTTGTCGTTGATAATGTAGAACCGGTAGTTGAAGTACTGCAGGCCGGCCACATCCAGCACCTCTTTCCCCAGACCGGCGAGGTACTGCACCAGGTCGGGATCATCGATCAGCGGGAAGGCGGAACGAACCGAATAGAGAAGTTTTTCTCCGACCTCCCGCTCCTCGGTGATGGTGAAAGCCTTCACCGGTTGCAGGCAAGCGCCCTGGAAGAAAAGTGCCGCAATCGATATCGCCAGCAATTTACGGATAGGTCTTTTCATGATGTTGTATCCACGCTATGAGGTGTTCCATGCCCTCTTGAGTCGACACTCTGGGGCTATATCCCAGATCGCGCTGAATCGCCGCACAGGAAAAATAATGCGATTTCGCCAGCTGTTCGGCAAGAAAACGGGTCATCCGCGGTTCTTGATCCGGAGCTGCCAGCCGGTGCAGCATCTCGAGCGCCGCCCCCGTGGCATAGGCCAGCGAAAAGGGAACCGAACGATTCACCGCCGCAATGCCGAGCCGAGCAAAGAGCTCATCGATCCAGTCCCAGAGATTGACGGGTTGGCATTGACTGACAAAATAGGCCTTGCCGGCACAACGTCTGGTGCCAGCGAGATCTCTGCCGGCGAGAATATGGGCCCAGGCCACATT
>JBKEBZ010000004.1:0-44360 GCA_047973425.1 Desulfopila sp. | reverse complement strand
CTGTGTTTTAGCCCTGTTGCTGCAACGCGCAGCAGAACTCAAGTGCGGGGAATCCTGGTTCCGAATTCACAACAGTCTATCAAAACTTCAAGCAACGGAATTCAGGAGCCCAAAGTACAATTTTTTTCAGATTAATGAGGCTCGAAAAGACTGCCGTGAAATCATGGGAAAGCTCGCAATCCGGCTACCAGCAAAGGTTTTCGGCATAAAGCCGGTTGAAAACGTGCGGTGATTTTGTAGGCACACGCCATTTTTTTGCCTCACCCGCAAACCCGCTCTCTGTATGGCTTGGCGACGAGGTGCGTTTCCACAGACCGCAAACCCAGGCCAAGCAGCGCGACAACATCCATTGCGGGTTGACGCTGGTGGAAATGACTGCCGACCAGATCGTGCCACCAGACGGAGTCCGCGGGCACCATCCCCACCTGACATCGCCAGGAAGGCGGCTCCATCTCCTCCGCGCTCACCCCATCGAGTCGTACCGTACCCGAATGGGGAATCAGATCGGCGATGGCCCTCAGCAACTGGGTCTTGCCGATACCCGACCTGCCGGAGAGCCCGATACATTCACCACGGGCGACATCCAGACTATAGGGACCATGATCAAGAAAAGCCAGACCGGTCACCCCGAGCCGACATGGTTCATGCCTGGGGGAGACTGATGTAAAAGGTTGTGCCGACATCCTCTATGCTCTCGATATGGATTTCCCCGTTGTGCCCGTCGATGATATTTTTGGTTATCGACAACCCCAGTCCCGTGCCCTTGTGTTTGTCCGTGAAAAACGGCCGAAAGATCTGGGCCGCCTTCTCTTCGCTCATGCCCATGCCACTGTCGGTCACGGTCAGCACCACCCGTTCCCTGCTGCCCACCTGGGTCCGAACCTGGAGATCCCCACCATCGGGCATGGCCTGGATGGCATTCACCAGAATATTGAGCAGGGCTCGATAGAACTGGTCCGGGTCGAGCATCACCCGGGGCAGATTTGCGTCGATCTCTTTTCGGAGTTCGATTTTCTGTTCTGCCAGTTTGTGGGCAATGAAACCAAGAGCCTTCTCCACCAGTTCGTTGAGACTGGCAGAACGCAGTTTGGGCTCCTGGGGACGGGCAAAATCGAGGAACTCCACCACGATATCATTGAGACGACTGGTCTCGTCCATGATGATTTTTGCCAGATGCTCACTGCCGGGCGCCACCTTTTTTATCCGTTTCTCCAGAATCTCTGCCGTGCTTCTGACGATTCCGAGCGGGCTCTTGATCTCATGGGAAACGGTGGCCACCATGGTTCCGAGATGGGCCAGTCGCTCCGCCTGGTTGAGCTGCTCCTCCAGCCGCAGCCGCTCCATGGCTCTGTTCTCCATGATCTGTCCGGCTCTGGAGACGATGGTTCGCAGCACCAGAAAAAGGACGGCCATCACCGTGCTGGACACCGCGATGATGCTGCCCTGGAGCCGGATGATATTCTCATACTCCTTGGAGAGGTCCTTCTTGATTTCGATCACCCCCATGATGGCCTCACTGGGCTCTCCGGAGTCCCGAACCTGCCGAAAGGGGATGAAGGTCCGCAGCTCGCAGTCAAAGGGATGCGTCTCCGGCAGCAGGTTCAACAGCGAGCCGCTGTACGCGAGATGCGAATTGGCGGCGCCGGACAGGGCGAGCTGGTACTCGCTGCCGCCGAGATCCTTTTGGCCGACAATGTCACTCACCGTCGAATAGGAGACGATATTGATGCTCGAATCATAGATGGTCACCGACTCGATGGCCATTCCCTGGATAACGCTGCGCACCACGGAATCGAGCATCTTGAACTGCTCGGGATTGCTGAGAGCGATATTGCCGAAGCGGACCACGGTGGGCAACACGAACCGCCTGAACACCTGCTGGTTGAGGTTCTCCGCCAGGACCATCGAGTACTCTTCACTCTGCTTCAGCATCACCTTCTTGGCGTTCTGGGAGATGACCCAGGAGAGGAACAGGGTGAAGATCAGAATGACAGCGAGGCTTGAAAAGGAAAAATACTTGACCAGCTTGAACGGCTGCAGCCCGGCATCGAGCTTCTGTTGTCGGATAGGGTCCCGCGTCCTTTCGCCCCAGCCGAATCTAATCATGGCATACTCCGCACCGTCTGCACACCGCCACCTCGCAGGCAGAGGTCGGCTTGCCGGCCAGACCACGCTGGTATTCCAGCCAGAGGTAGCGGCTGTCGATGCCATGATCGAGCAGATCCCAGGCAAAACGGCTCTCTTTGGCAAAACCGCGCACAGCGTATTGCTCGGGGCGCAGACGGTGCCGCTTCATCGCCTGCTTCCAGCCGCAGCCACAAACGGCCATCTCCATCAGCACCCCGGCGAGTCTGCGGTCTCCCCGGGCGAGAACAGCCTGGAACAACACGCTGTCGACCTTGTCGAACTGCAGGTGGACATTGGCAAATCTGGCCAGGCCGGTCCGCAACAGTTTCTGGCGCCGCTTCAAGTCCGCCACCACCGTCCGGCTGTCTGTTCTGGCGGCCGGCTCGGGGGCCCGGCTCATCCCGAAGGGATGGTACTGAAACGGGGTCCAGGGTTTGGGGGTGAAACAGTTGACCGAGATATTGATCTCCGTCAGCCGGCCCCGTTCACGACCCAGCGGATCGATACGATCTTTTATCTTGCCGACGAGTTCGACACCCTCCTGCAGGTCGTCATCGGTCTCGGTGGGCAGACCGATCATGAAATACAACTTCAGCTTGCTGATGCCGGCAGCGACCAGCGACTCCGCCGCCCGGAGCAGGTCGGCTTCGTTCTGCCCCTTGTTGATCACCCGCCGCAGTCGCTCCGAGGTCCCGTCAGGGGCGATGGCCACGCTCTTGAGGTCGCTGGCCGCCAGCAGCGCAATCAGCTGCGGGCTGAGGCTATCGGCCCGCAGTGACGAAAAGGACAGGGCGCAGCCGCTCTCCTGCAGATAACGGCTTATTCTCTCCAGCGCCGCACTGTCGGCCATCTCCATGCCCAGAAGACCGATACGCGCAACCCCTGGAAAGCGGGCGGTGATCCCCGCCAGCACCGCCTCGCCATCCCACAGCCTGGGAGGCCGGTAGATAAAACCTGCGGCACAGAAACGACAGCCCCGTGAACAGCCACGACCGAGCTCGGTCAGATGCATCTCGGCAAACTCCGCCTCCGGGGTCAGCAGCTGGGAGTGCGGGGCGACGGTCGGCTCTGCCCCCACCGCCTTGGTTACCCGGCGCGGCAAGCCGTCAGCGACGAGATAGCCCTTGAGGTCTCCTGTCTGATCGTACTGCGGGGTATAGAAGCAGGGAGCGTAGCAGCCGGCAATTTTCCGGCTGACCGCCGACAGCAGCTGCCGACGCGGCTGGTCCTGCCAGCCGGCCTGCAGAAGCGCAAGCAGCGACGGCAACACGGGCTCGGCCTCGCCGAGCACGAAGAGATCGATAAAGGGAGCCAGCGGCTCCGGGTTCATGAAGGTCGCTACCCCACCGCAGACGACCAGCGGCTGGCCCGGAGCGATCCTGTCGTTTCTGTCCGCACCGAGAGGCGAAATACCTGCCAGATGGAGCAGCCGCACCAGATTGAGGTAATCATGTTCGAAACTTACGGAAATGCAGACGATGGGAAAATCGGCAAGAGGGCGCTGCGACTCGAACGAGCGCAGCATCTCGTCTTTTTCCGGCAGGAAAAAACGCTCGCACACCAGCCTGTCATCTTCGCCGAGCAGGGCATACACCAACTGGAACCCCAGACTGGACACCCCCACCCCATACACATTGGGGTAGACCAACGCCACCGGCAGGCGTCCGGTCCATTTCTTCAGATACCGGCCCCTTTCGGCGGCCAATCTGGCGGAGTTTCTGCCGCTATGCCCCTCGACCTTCCTCTCTTTCCTGATCCCGGACCCCTTGCTTAATTGGCCTTTTTTCTGAGATAGGCTGGGGTCTCGAGATGATCCTCGTTCCAGGCAGGCAGATCCCGGCGACGTCCGTCCCCTTCGCTGTTGCTGTTGCCGAAATGGTCGAGGGTCTCGAAGTTGGAGCCCGGCAGACGGGTAACGAGAGGCTGCTTGTTGACCGGAGCGGCCTTGACCGAACCCAGCGGGTCGCTGTCGCGTTCGCGTTCTCTCTCCCTCTCCCTGCTGTTCTCCTGCTTTCTGCGGTACAGCTCGTTCACCTTGGAGATCGTCTCCTTCTGGCCGACCATATCGCCAACACCGGTGGCGATGACAGTGACCTTCAGTTCATCCTCGAGGGCGTTGTCGTAGAGGGCGCCGATCACCACCCTGGCATCCTCGTCGACCCGTTCCTGGATAAGAGCCGAGGCCTCCATGAATTCCGACATGGCGAAGGTCTCTTCCGAGGCCGAGATATTGATGAGCAGACCGCGGGCGCCATCGATGCCGAAATCCTCCAGCAGCTGGTTGTCGATGGCCTTGCGGGCCGCTTCCACCGCCCGGTTTTCCCCCACCGCGCTGCCGGTGCCCATCAGTGCCGGGCCGACCTCCTTCATCACTGTCCGCAGATCGGCGAAATCGGCATTGATCAGACCAGGAACGTTGATCAGATCGGTGATCCCCTTCACTGCCTGCAAGAGGACGTTGTCGGCCATGGCCAGCATATCGGTGAGCTTGCTGTTCTTCTGCATCAGCGACAGCAGCCGGTCATTGGGCACGGTGATGATGGTGTCGGCGTACTGCTGCAGCTGATCCCAGCCGTAATCGGCGTTGCGCATCCGGAACTTGCCCTCGAAGCTGAACGGCTTGGTCACCACCGCCACGGTCAGCACTCCCAGTTCCTTGCAGGCCTTGGCCACGATGGGAGCGGCGCCCGTGCCGGTACCGCCGCCAAGACCGGCGGTGACAAAGACCATGTCGCTGCCCTTGAGCGACTCCTTGATGTCCTCGAGGGACTCGAGCGCCGCCTGTTCCCCGGTCTCGGGAGTCGCCCCGGCGCCGAGCCCCTTGGTCACGCTCGGCCCCAGTTGCAGACAGACATCGGCCTTTGACTGCATCAATGCCTGTTTGTCTGTGTTTGCGGCGATGAACTCCACGCCTTGCAAACGATTGGCCACCATGGTGTTGATAGCGTTCCCGCCGCCACCACCTACCCCGATTACCCTGACGACCGCCTCACCCTCTGATTCTGCCATTCTAAACGGCATACGACTCTCCCTTAGCAGCTATAGTAAACCAGCGCCCCAGCGGGCCTTCCAGTCACATATGTGGTTGTGGCACCTGTCGCTTCAGCCCTGCCCCACACAATTCCTTTCTTACCTGGCTTTACATGATTTTCCGTATCCATCCCTTCAACCTTTCAAATGCGGACAGTTCACGATTGAGATGTTCCCTGCTCTTGTTGCGGCCGAACAGTACCAGCCCGGCAGCGGTGGTGCAGCGGGGGCTGTAGATCTCGTCGAGCTTACCGCTCACCCCGGTGGGATAACCGATTCTCACCGGCAGATCGAATATCTGCTCGGCGAGATCCACCAGGTTGGCGAGAAGGGCCGTACCGCCGGTAATGACCACCCCGCCGTTGATCTTGTTCTTTTGGCCACTCGCCACCAGTTCCCGATCGATCATTTCGAGAATCTCGATCATCCTGGCCTCGATGATATCCACCAGAATCTTCTGGGTCACCTTGCGTGGCTCGCGGTCCCCCACGGTCGGCACATCCACCACCAGGTTCGGCTTGATGACCGAGGAGATGGCTCCCCCGTAATCCTCCTTAAGCCGCTCCGCCTCCTGCAGCGGAGTCCTGAGCCCCACCGACAGATCGTTGGTGAGATTGTGGCCGCCAAGGCCGATCTCCCTGGTGTGCCGGATGGTCCCGTCACAGAAGACCGCCAGATCGGTGGTGCCACCACCGATATCCACCAGGGCCACCCCCAGCTCCCGTTCGTCGGAACTCAGGACCGCGTTGGCGGAGGCGATGGATTCCAGTACCAGTTCCGCCACCTCGAGCCCGGCCTTGTTGCAGCAGGTCACCAGATTGTGTACCGCGCCGATATCGGCGGTGACGATATGGACGTTGGTGACCAGCCGCACCCCCGCCATTCCCAGCGGGTTCTGGATACCGGTGTGATCATCGACCATATACTCCTGGGGCATCACATGGATGACCCGCTGGTTCTCCGAGATCTTCACGGTCCGGGCCGCGCTGATCACGTCGTCGATGTCGGCCTGCCTGATCTCGCGGTTATTGATGGCGACGATCCCGGGGCTGTTGAACCCCTTGATATGGTTGCCGGCAATACCGACATAGACATAACTCGCGTCCAGGTCGCAGCCGGCCGACTCGCCAGCCAGCTTGATCGCCTGCTTGATCGAGTTGACCGTGCTCTCGATATTGACCACGATCCCCTTGCGCAGCCCGTTGGAGGGCACTGTGCCGGTCCCGATAATCTCGACACTGTCCTCAAACACCTCCCCGACCACACAACAGATCTTGGTGGTGCCGATATCGAGCCCCACGACAAGCTCACCTGGTTCATGTTCGACGACATCCCGTTCTTCTTCTCTCGGTTCGAGCTCTATATTTTCATCCATACCTGTCAACTTGATTCGCTTTGTGCCACCAGCACCTTGTCATTCAAATAATCCATCTGGATATACTCCACCCCGGAGATCAGCATACCTTTCTGCTTTTCCCTGTACAACGCCTCAAGAACCTTCACTAACCTGATGTACTTTTCATATATGTCCCCCTTGCCGAAAAAGATCGGAAAGGTATGATCCACCAGGTAGATGACCATCTGGCCATCGGCATCGATATGTATCTCGGAAACCGACTGCGACGGTAAATTCGGGTTGTTTTTTGCCGCCAGTTTCAAAAAGGCGTACACCTCGGCAAAAATCGCCGCCCGCTCCTTTTCCTCGGAAAAACGGTCAAGACCGGTAATGACAGGATAATCGATGTCCTGGCCAGGCCGCACCTCGAAAAAGGCCATCCCGGTCCGGTCGACATAAAACAGCCGGGGAACCGATGTCGCACTCTTGTTGACCATCGCCACCGGCTGATGTTCAACGACCTCCACCACCAGGGTCGAGGGCCAGTCGCGCTTGACCACCGCCTTGCTCACCCACGGGTCTTTTTCGACCTTGGCCGCGACCTCGTCGGTATCCAGTTGCAACAGGCTGGTCTGATAGGGTGTCACCTGGGTCAGGCGTCGCAACTCCTCCCTCGAGGCCGACGAACAACCGACGATTTGCAGTTCCCGAACCTTGAAAATCGAAATATCATGGAAAAAACCGGCGATCAGCCGGGTGCCGCCCCAGAAGAAAAAGAGGACGATGACCGCAGTGGTGAGCAATGTTGGCACATACCTCAACCACGAGGTTTTCTTCTGCTGCCTGGGATCGAAGGTGTCCCGCTGCAGCCGGCGGCTGTAGCGGAAGGTATTGCGCATCCTGCTCAGAGATGGACGCCTCCTGGCACGACGGCCCGGTTCGGCTAACCGGGTAAAACCGAGATGCCGCAGGTCACTGTTGCGGCTGGGCCGACGGCGATGGCGCCCCGTCAGTTCCCGGAAGCACTGCCGGCAAAAGCGGCCAGCCGCATTCAGGCTCCTCTGGATTCGCAGCGCTCTCCGTTGTAACATGACCATCCCCATCGGCAATGATGTCCGGTTTGTCCGGCCGCCGCCCTCAGCGCACCGAGTAGTATACCATATTCAGATTACAATTCTATTACAGCTGGTCAAGAAGCGACAAGAGCTCTTCACCAACCTGGACGACATTTCCAGCACCAAGGGTCAGCACCAGATCATTTTCTTCCACCATCGCCAGAATTTCTTCGGCCATTCCGTCCACTGAACCGATATAACGGGTATACCGCTGACCATGCCTTTCGATCTCTTCGAGAAGCGCCCGCCCGGAGACCCCCTCGATCGGCTCCTCACTGGCGGCATAGACATCGGTCATGACCAGATAGTCTGCCTGGTGAAAGGCCGTAAGAAACTCCTTGAACAGAGCCCTGGTACGGCTGTAGCGGTGCGGCTGGAAGATAACCAGCAGCCTCTTGTCCGGCCAGGCGGCCTTGATCGCGCCGAGCGTCGCCCGGATCTCGGTGGGGTGATGTCCATAGTCGTCGACCACCGTTATCCCCTTGACCTCGCCTTTTTTCTGCATACGGCGCTGGACTCCGGCATAGCTGCGCAATCCGCTGGCGATGACCGCAAAAGGGATCTCGAGCTCGAGGCCGACACCGATCACCGCCAGGGCGTTGTAGACATTGTGCATGCCAGGGGGTGCCAGGTCAATATCTCCGAGACACGCATCCCGGCGATGTACGGTAAAAAAGATTCGCCCCTGACGAAACTGGATGTTTTCCGCATACAGGTCGGCCTGGGGAGTCAGGCCGTAGGTTACCTTTCGTTTCGAGATACGCGGCAGGATCTCGGCGATATGGGGGTCATCGAGACAGAGGATCACAGCCCCGTAAAAGGGAATCTTGTCGATAAAGGCCAGAAAGGTTTCCTTGATATGGTCGAGATCACGGTAGTAGTCGAGGTGCTCGAGATCGATATTGGTCACCACCTCGAGGACCGGCGACAGCTTCAGGAACGAGCCGTCGCTCTCATCGGCCTCCGCCACCAGAAACTCTCCCTGACCAAGCTTGGCGTTACCACCCAGACTATCCACCTTGCCACCGACGACGATGGTGGGATCCAACTCGGCATGGGCCATCATCCAGCTGACCATCGAGGTAGTGCTGGTCTTGCCATGGCTGCCGGCGATGGCTATGCCGTACTTTTTCAGCCGCATCAGCTCCGCCAGCATTTCCGCCCGCTGAATGACCGGAACGTGGAGGCGCCGGGCCTCGACCACTTCCGGATTGGTGGCCGGAATCGCCGAGGAGGTGACAACCACGTCGGCGGCGCCGATGTTTTCGCCCCGGTGTCCTCTGCTGATGGCGCCGCCCATGGTGGCCAGCCGGTCGGTAATGGCCGAACCGTTGAGGTCAGAGCCAGACACGGTATAGCCGAGATTGAGCAGCAACTCGGCTATACCGCTCATGCCAATGCCGCCGATACCGACAAAATGGATATGCTGTTTACTCTTTCTGTACATCGTCCGTCTTCACTCTCCTGGTCCGACAACGTGCCGGTCGGCCTGGCCCCGATCGCTCTGGCCCGCCGCCACAAGGCAGACCTCGGCAATGCTCTTTGCGGCATCGGCTCTTGCCAACTTCCGCATCGCCCCTGCCATGGTTTGTCTGCGCTGGTCATCTGCGAACAGACCTGAAAGGGTCTGGGCCAGGAGTTGCGCATCGATGGCCTGCTCACTAAAGCGCAGCGCGCCGCCGCCCTGGACATAGTAGTCGGCGTTTTTCTCCTGATGGTTGTCGGCCGCATAGGGATACGGGATCAGGACCGCCGGCTTGCCCAGTACCGCCAACTCGCTCAGCGTGGTGGCGCCGGCCCGGGAGACCAGCAGGTCCGCTTCGCCATACACCTCGGCCATATCCTGAAAAAAAGGCGCCACCCGAGCCGCTATCCCGGCCTGGCGGTAGCGCTGGGCCACCCATTCGGCGTCCTTGACCCCGGTCTGGTGAATCACCGAGATCTTCCTGAGACCGAGACCATCCTCTGCCTGACACAGCGCCTCGGTAACAAGTCGATTGACCCTGTGGGCCCCCTGGCTGCCGCCCAGAACCAGCAGGGTCGGCGGGCCGGTCTTTTCGTCGCCTTGCCGGGCCAGCGCCAGAATGTTCTGCCGCACGGGGTTGCCGGTCAGCACCGTCTTGGTCTGCGGAAAATAGTGCTCGCTTCCCGGCAGGGACACGCAGATCCGACCGACTATCGCGCCCAGCCGCCGATTGGCCATCCCCGGTATCGAATTCTGCTCATGGATAATGGTCGGTACCCCCATAAGCCGGGCCGCGACCATCACCGGTCCGGTCACATAGCCCCCAACCCCCAAGGCGACATCCGGGCGAAACCGACGAATATATAAGGCCGCCTGGAGTACCGACAGCGGCAGCACCGCCAGGGCCTTGAGCAGTTGAACCGGGTTCTTGCCCTTGAGCCCATGGCTGTGAATGGCGCAGCTGGCAAAACCGTACCTGTCAAGGGTCGTGGTGTCGATCTTTCTCCTGGTGCCGATAAAGAGCACCGCACATTCCGGCTGACGCTCTCTGAGGGCCTGGGCGGCGGCAACTGCCGGAAAGAGATGGCCGCCCGTACCACCGCCGGTCACCAGCAATCGGCACGGCATATCAGCTCCTCGGTTCATCGTCCACCTCCGTCGCCACCGTCTCATCGGCGATGAGCCGCAAAACCGCCTGGCGAAAGACCGTGCCGCGGTGCCCGTAGCTCTCGAACATATCGAAGCTGGCACAGGCTGGTGACAGCAGCACGGTATCGCCCGGGCTGGCCAGCCGGTAGCCCAGCCGGACCGCGTCCTCGAGGGTTGGTGCGGTGTGCAGCGTCGTGGTGCCCCGCAGGGCCTCGGCCAGTTGTTCGCCGGCCGCGCCGAGAAGAATCGCCTCCTTGACCTTTTGCTGAACCAGAGGCCGTAACAGCCGAAAATCATCGCCCTTGTCCTGGCCTCCGGCGATAAGCACCGCCTTCCCCTGCAGTTGCGCCAGCGCGGCAATCACCGCTCCGGTATTGGTAGCTTTCGAGTCGTTGACGAAACGGATCCCGGCCAGTTCACCGACCTCCTCGATCCGGTGCGGGCCCGGTCGGAAGGCGGCTATTGCCCTGAGAATGACCTCCGGGGCGATGCCCAGGGTCCGACAGGCCAGGATCGCCGCCGCGGCGTTGCCCACACCGATGCCATTGGCCATGGCGGTACCGGCCAGATCGTAACAGAAGGTCCCGCAATCGTCCCCGGTCCAGATTTTCGTGCCGTCGATTCTGGCCGTGCAGTCGGCAGCACCACCAAAGGTGAGACAGCGCCCGGTCACCTCGCCTCTGTGGCGGGCACATTCCGGATCGTCGGCGGAGAGGATGGCGCTGTCACTCTGGCGCTGGTTATGGAATAACCGCATCTTCGCCTCGGCATAGTCGGCCAGCGAACCGTGGCGGTTGAGATGGTCGGGGGTGATATTGAGCAGAACGCCGATATCGGGCCGAAAGGCACCGGCCAAAAGCAACTGGAAACTCGAGACCTCGAGCACCACCACCTCAGGTAAGTCGCCCTGGTCCAGAAGGTCGAAGACCGGGGTGCCTATATTGCCGCCGACAAAGACCCTGCGGCCGGCGCATCTGACGATCTCGCCGATAAGCGAGGTCACCGTGGTCTTGCCATTGGTGCCGGTCACCGCCACCACCGGCATTTCAAGCAGGGGAGCGACCACCGCGAGTTCTCCGACCACCGTTTTCCCCTGCGCCTGCAGCCCGACAATGACCGGGTGATTCTGGGGCACCCCCGGGCTGACGACAATGCAGTCGGCCTGCTGAAGAAACGGCATGGTGTGGCCACCCGCCTCCCACTCCACCCCGGTCTGGTCAAGAAAATCGGCCGATTCGGCTCGGAACCGCTCGGGGCCGCGGCTGTCGGAGACCACCACCTTCGCCCCCAGTTTCTGACAATAGCGCACCGCCGCCCTCCCGGTCACCCCCAGGCCGACAACGGCGACGCACATGCCGTGATGAATCCGTCCAGAGTGTTGCATCAGCGCAGCTTCAAGGTAGCTATGGCAAAGAGGCCGAGGATGATCGAGACGATCCAGAACCGGACCACCACCTTCGGTTCATGCCAGCCCTTCTTCTCGAAATGGTGATGAAAGGGGGCCATCAGAAAGATCCGCTTGCCGTGGGTCATCTTGAAATACCCCACCTGCATGATCACCGAGAGCGCCTCCATCACGAAAATTCCGCCGACAATCGCCAGCAGAAACTCCTGTTTGATAATAATTGCAATCGAGCCCAGTGCCCCGCCCAGGGCCAGAGAACCGGTATCGCCCATGAAGATCTGAGCGGGGTAGGCGTTGAACCAGAGAAAGCCCAGACAACCACCAAAGATCGCCCCGCAGAAGATGGCCAGCTCACTGCTGCCCTTGACATAGGGAATCTGCAGATATTCGGCCAGCACCACGTGACCCGCCAGATAGCAAAACACCAGGTAGACCGCGGCGGAGACCACGGTCGGCCCGGCGGCGAGCCCATCGAGGCCATCGGTCAGGTTGACGGCATTCGACGAACCGACGATGACCAGCACCGCAAAGACCACGTAAAACCAGCCGAGATCCGGCTTGACATTCTTGAAAAACGGCAGGCTCAGCTGACCGTCATAGCCCGGATGGGAGAGCAGGAAGATACCGACGGCCAGGGCCCCGAGAATCTGCAGCACCAGTTTGCCACGGGCACTGAGCCCGGCAGTGCTGTTGCGGCTCACCTTGCGATAATCGTCAAAGGCTCCGATCGTGCCGTAAAAGAGGGTGACAAAGAGCAGCAGCCAGACCAGAGGGTTGTCGAGCCTGGCCCAGCACAGGGTCGCCCCGGTAATGGCCACCAGGATGAGCAACCCGCCCATGGTCGGCACCCCCTGCTTCTGCAAATGGGTTTCCGGGCCATCGTCCCGGACGATCTGGCCGATCTGCCGGCGCTTGATCGCCCGGATAAATATCGGGCCAAAGAGCAGCATCAGCAAAAAGGCGGTGACGGCCGCGCCGATACAGCGAAAGGTGATATATCGGAAGACATTGAAACCGATAAAGGTCGTATGCAGCGGATAGAGTAAATGATAGAGCATCTGTCAGTCTCGGAATATGTTGCGGATTGAAAACACGTCACTCGTGTTCTGTCATGCCTCATCTGTCGTATCGCGCTTGCCCTTTTGGCTTCTTGGCTTCGTTACTCCTTCGGTTACAGAGTGCTCCTCTGCGCCCTCAGTCGTGCCTTGCAAGAAACCGAAATTAAGACGCGATATCGCAACATCCGAGACGTGACGACACTAGGCAGGCTTTCTAGCTCGCCTGCCATTTTTCCTCAAGTGTTTCCTGTCAGCCTCTCAACAATTGTTTCCATCCTGAGCCCGCGGGAGGCCTTGACCAGCAGCCAGTCGCCGGCGGCCAGTGCGCCACTGTCGACAAGAGACGATATCCAGTCCGCCGCCGCGTCCTTTTCGGCAAATAACCGCACCCTGTCAGCGGCCATTCCCGCAGCGAGAGCTCCCGCCGCCACATGTTCCCTGAAGTCACCGACCACCGCCAGAAATCCGAGCCCCGCCTCGGCGGCCTGCCGGCCGAGTTGGCCGTGGGCGGCCACGGCACTGTCACCGAGTTCGAGCATATCACCTAATACGGCGGCGGTCTGCCGCCCACCCATCTGGATCAGGGTCTGCAACCCTGCGACCATCGAGGCCGGATTGGCATTGTAGGTATCGTTGAGCACCCCCAGACCCGCGGCGGTTTCCATCCGCACCATTCGTCGGTCGGCCGGCCGGTAATCGGCAAGGCCCCGAGCAATCTCGGCCAGAGTCGCCCCCGCCGCGGTGGCGATCGCCGCGGCGGTCAGGCCGTTGGCGACATTGTGCAGGCCGACGGTGTCGAGAACGATCTGGGTCGTCTCGCCTTGGCGGTGCAGCATAAAGCGCAGACCGGCGCCGGCCAGGGCCTCGATGTCGCCAACGAAGAGATCGGCCCCCGGATCCGTCAGGGAAAAGGTGATCTTTCTCTGGGAGCACGGCTCGGCCAGGGTCCGGACCCATTCGTCGTCGAGATTGACGACCAGAATACCTTCCGGAGCAGATTCGGCGAACAGTTCGCCCTTGGCCCTGGCCACCCCTGCCAGATCATGGAGGCCGGCCAGGTGGACCCCATGGACATTGGTGATACAGGAGATATCGGCCTCGGCGCTTTTGGCCATGCGCCGGATTTCCCCGGGGGCGTTCATCCCCATCTCCAGCACCGCCGCCCGCTGCCGGGGGGTAATCGGCAACAGGGTCAGGGGCATGCCGATGACGTTGTTGAGATTCCCCGTGGTCGCCAGAACACTGTTTTCCGGATTACCAGAGCCACTCGGCCAGTGGTGCCGGAGGATGGCCGCGGTCATCTCCTTTACCGTGGTCTTGCCACAGCTGCCGGTGATGGCGATAACCAGGGGCCGACTGATCTTGCGCACCAGCTGTCGGCGAAATCTGGCCAGATCGGCCAGGGCCGCAAGGGTATCGTCGACGACCACCCGGGCCACAGACACGGGCGCGGGAACGGTGCTGACCGATTCAACCACCAGGCACCCCGCTCCCCGGTCGACCACCGCCGGCAGAAAGTCATGGCCATCAAAGTGCTCGCCACGCAGGGCCACGAAGATATCGCCGGGCTGCAGCGAGCGACTGTCGGTGGAGACTCCACCCGAAAGTCGCCTTTTCACCTCCGTCATCTCCGGCCGGTAGATGCGGCCGCCGGTCGCCTGCGCCACCGCCTCGACACTCCAGGAGAGCAGGGCGCATTCGGCCTCGAGGCTATCGGCGAAAAACCGTTTCTTCCCCTGGCTCAGCTGATAGTTCTCGTGGCCCTTACCGGCTATCAGCACGATATCGTCCGCCCCGGCCGCCCGCACCGTCGCCTCTATCGCCGCATCCCGTTTACCGATGACGACGAAACCACGCTCACCGACCGCCCGGCTCTGCAACCAGTCGGGTTCGTGGCCGGCCCGCTGTTTTTTTTGTACTCCGGCGACGATCTGGTTGCGGATTTCGCCGGGATCTTCACTGCGCGGATTATCATCGGTGACCACGACCACGTCGGCGACGGCGGCGGCGAAAGCCCCCATGACCGGTCGCTTGCCCGTGTCCCGATCACCCCCGCAACCAAAGACGCAGTAGAGCTCACGATGGGGCAGCGCGGCCAGGGTCGCCAGAACCTGGCGGAGGGCGTCCGGGGTATGGGCATAGTCGACGAAGACCACCGGAGATGGCAGTTCGGTGCCATCATCGACAAAGACCCGCTGCAACCGTCCCGGCGCACCTATCGAGTTCGAGAGATGCGCCACAATCTCATCAGGCTGGTGACCCAGGGCTCTGGCGATGGTCATGGCAGTGAGCAGGTTGTCGACGTTGAAATGGCCGACCAGGGGGGTGTGCAGGGTGTATTCCCTGCCGTCACAGCGAAAATCGATCGTCGTCCGTTCCAGAAAAGAGCGATAATCGAGGAGCTGAACGGCGCTGGCGGCCAGCTTGCCGCAGCGCAGAACCTCGATGGCGCGATCGGCGCAGAACCGTGCCATCCCCTCTGACCAGTCCGTCTCGTCTTCCGGCTGCTGGGGCCAAGAGACCACCGCCTTGCCGCCGACCTTGAGATGCCGGGCAAAGAGCAGGCGCTTGGCCGCAAAATACTCCGCCATACTCCGATGGTAATCGAGATGATCACGGGAAAGATTGGTAAAGGCGGCAATGTCATAACGGAGATTGCCGACCCGCTGCTGTACCAGGGCGTGGGAGGAGACCTCCATCACCACCAGTTCGACCCCGGCCTGGGCCATTTCAAACAGCAGGCCCTGCAGTTGCAAGGGCTCTGGGGTGGTATAGGGCGAGGGCAGAATCACCGAACCACTGTCGGTATGGTAGCGGTAATTCACCGTACCGATGACCCCGAGCCGGTAGCCTAGCCCCATCAGGGTGTCTTCGAGCAGAAAACTCACGGTGGTCTTGCCGTTGGTACCGGTCAGCCCTATCAGTTTGAGTCTTTCGGCCGGCCGGCCGTAATAATTTTCGGCGATACAGGCATAGGCATGACGGGAATCTGCCACCTCCACCACAGTGCCCTGCCAGCTCTTGGCACAGCGCCATTCCGCCCCCCGCTCCACCACCACCGCGCTGCAGCCACCTCGAGTCGCCTCGAGCACATGACAATGGCCGTCGCTGACCAGGCCGGTTTGGGCCACAAACAGCATCTGTCCGGTGACGGTCCGGGAATCGCCGCTCACCGCGGCGACCACCGTGTCCACACCGGAAGCCCCCGCCACCACCAGCCGGTAGTCAAGCCCCGCAAGGAGTTCGGCCAGTCGGGCGCCAGCGCCTGGAGGCGGGGCCTGTTTCAGTACCTGATCACTCTGGTTCATCTTTCTTTCGCGACCTTCTCTTCCAGTGCCTCAAGTGAAACATCTTCCTGTTTCTGCATGCGGATAATACACTCATCCACCCCGGAAAGCGAGGCACCGGCCGCCGGTTTCTGCTCAACGACCCGACCGGTACCGTAAATAACCAACCGGCAGGTGGCATGCTGCAGCAGCCTGAGGCTCTTACGCAGGCTCAAGCCCACCAGATCCGGCATCTGACCCGGCGTCACCAGTTCGGCATCGCCCAGATTCAGGCTCGAACGAACGACCTCCCGAACCCTGTCCAACTGCATCGGGTAATTGCCGCTTTTTCCCTCTCTCGGTTCGGCGACATCGACTATACTCTTACCCACCTGCTGTAACACCGCGATCCTCGGCAACACCGCCGCCAGCTCTTTTACCGGATCGACCGGTGCCGGCGCATCCTTTTGCTCCACGGTATAACGACCACCCTGAATGGTGAGCAGAACACTCAATTCGGCCCGCTCGGTCGGCACGATGGCCAGATAAAGGCTGTTGGTCATCTGCGCAAAACCCTTGCCGCTGCCGACCGCCACCCGGATCGTATCGTGGAGGATGGTCCCCCCGGGCTCGCACGCCACCCCCTCCCTGGCGATCATTCTGGCAATTTCCCGGGAAACGCCCCTGTTAATCACCTCGCTCTCCGCCCGATCATCGCCGGCCGGCAGCACCTGGATATCTTCGACGCTGTCGGGATCGGACACCGCTTCGACCACATACGGCTCCACCCCCTTGCCACTATTGGTGTAGGTGCTGAAGGCGGCCAGCAGGGAAAGGGGAGAAAGCGACTCGGGCACCGTGCTGAAGTTTTTCTGCGGCCCGTCGGCCACTACCAGATAATTCGGCTGACTCTGCCGCTCCTCGTTGTTGCCAAATTCCAGGGAAGGGGCACGCGAGAGGCCGAGCCTCTCCCAGAGACGGAGTTCCGTGCCCAGACTCTGCTGCCGGGCGCCGACGCTCCAGGGCTGTACCCTCCCCCGCTGCTCGTACTGGCTCTCGATGGTTGCCCCATCGAGCAGTATGGCCCGAAACAGGGGCGGCAGAGGCATCGGCTCAACCAGCAGATTGTTCAGGATCTCCTGGGAATAGATACGATACCGGTTGGGATCGAACGAGGGAAGCTGGACCGCGGCGACAATGGCTCCCGAAGACGAGTCGATCGCATAGGCCCCGATTCTGACCCCTGGCCTGCCCACCACAAGGGTTTTCGCCAGGGTCTCGACGATGCCCTGCACCTTCAGATCCAGAGTCAGCAGCATGTTCATCCCGGTTCCGGGATGAATTTCGGACGGACTCTTTCTCCCCAGCATCTGCCCGACGAGATGGTCATAATAGTATTCCGCTCCCGCCAGGCCGATATCATCCTGGACAAAACCGACGATCTGGGCCGCCGTCTCCTGCAACGGGTAATAGCGGGAATATTCCTGATGCAGATAAACCCCCTTGATCGCAGCCGACTTGAGCTCTTGTTCCTGCTGGTCGGTAAGATCCTTTGCCAGCCAGATACGCAGGTCCTCGCCCCGCAGCGTGGTCACGAGCGACCCGGAATCGATCGGCAGGATAGTCGACAGCATCCTGGCGGCCTCGGCGACATTGGCGATCTCACGCGGTCGGGCATATACCGAAACCCTGGGCAGACTCACCGCCATTTCCTTGTAGGCGCGGTCGTAAATCGTTCCCCTGATGGTTTTGCCATCCGCAGAACGCATTATGGCCGTGGAAAAAGAACTCCGTATTTTTTCCACGGCCCTGCCGAGATCGAAAAACCGCCACGTGGCACCAATCCCCATCACCAGCAAAATGACAAGAACGACTGCCAGTCCACGTCTTCTTTTCTGTCTTGACCGCAGACCGGTATGAAGTGCCATTTTCCGTTCTAAAATTTGTCAAATCGTCCTTTGCTGCGATTGTACCTGAATCGCTGGCCATCCTCCGGCTTATACAGGGAAAGCTCCTTGCCGGCCGCGGCCTCCACGGCCTGCCTGGTCAACATTCCCGCCCGGGTCGCCCGCAGGACGATGTTCCTGTCCACCAACTGGTGGCGCTGCTCCTCGAGCAGGGTGACCTTGGCGGTCAGCCCACTGCCATAAGAGCCGAGGAGCATGCTGACGACCACCGTCACTCCGCCAATCATCGCCGCCGCCCTGCCAATGCCTTTCCAGAGCACCGCGCCACCGGGAAAATCCCAGGCCTGACGTCGAGTAAACTGCTGAGGACCGCCGATACTGACCGTCGGCCGGGTATAGGGCTCTGTTGAATTATGTATGATCATCTCCACCTCCAGATCGAACTCGGTTCACAGGCCTCACAGCCAACAGCCGCTCTGCCAGTTATGCTCCACACCCACCTCCGCCGCCGTCGCCTCCTCAGATGCGTTCGGCAACCCGGAGCCTGGCGCTCCGGGATCGCGGATTGACCGCGACCTCTTCGGTTCCGGCGACCACGGGATGTGGGGTCAGAACCTTCAGCTGCGGATCGTCTTTCAATTTTCTCTTCACCATCCGATCTTCAAGAGAATGGAAAGAGATCACACATAATCTCGCTTTTGGCCGCAGCCACGAGGGGGCTGCGGCAAGGATGGCGGCGAGATTTTCCAGTTCGGTATTGACGGCGATTCTCAGTGCCTGGAAAACCTTGGTCGCCACATGGATTCGCTTGGGATGGAATCGCCTCGGTACCGCTTTCGCCACCAGCGCAGCCAGCTGTCCCGAGGTCTGGATCTTCACCTGGGGCCGACCCGCCACCACGGCGGCGGCAATTCTCCGAGCCTGCCGCTCTTCCCCGTAGTAAAAAAAGATGTCGGCCAGTTCTTCCTCGCTGCAATTGGCCAGCAATGTGGCTGCGGTGACCTGACGACGACTGTCCATTCGCATGTCAAGCGGTTCGTCCCGCTGGAAACTGAAGCCACGTTCACCCGCATCGAGTTGCAGGGAGGAGAGACCGATATCGATCACGATCCCGTCAAGCATCTCGACGCCTGCCTCCTTAAGGCCTTCACTCATCTCGGCAAAATTGCGTCGAATGACCACCAGTCGTGACCCGAATGCCGCCAAGCGAATGCGACAGAGCCGGATGGCGTCTTCATCCCACTCAAAGCCGACGACTCGACCATCGGGAGAAGAATGGCCCAGGATGGCCAGACTGTGTCCGCCAAGACCGAGGGTGCCATCCATGTAAATTTTTCCCGATTGCGGCTGCAGGTAGTGTATGACCTCTGCCGCGAGCACCGACCGGTGAATCTGGTCGATCTCCTGGTCTGCGACCATCAGTAGATGCCCATTTCGGTAAACTTGGCGTCAAATTCGGAGAAACGATCGCCGGTATCCTCATACTCTTCCCGCCAGCGCTCTTTATCCCAGATCTCCACATGGCTCAGCATGCCGACCAAAACCACCTCTTTCTGCAGTTTGGCATCTTCGCGCAGATACTGCGGGAGGAGAATCCGACCCTGCTTGTCGAGCGGGCACTCCGCCACGCTGCCGACGATATATCGCAGCAGGCGCGCCATCCCCTCCTGCCTGCTGCCCTTGGTCATCATGGTGTTCTCAAAGGCCTCCCATTCGGGAATGGGGAACCCGCGCAAATGTGTATTCCCCCAAGGCGCCACCATCAGCACCTCGGATTCATACTGGGCGAGCACATCTCGAAACCGGCTGGGAAAATTCAACCGCCCCTTGCCGTCGAGGGTGTGCTCTGATCTGCTACGGAATCTGCTCTTGATCGCTGCACCTCTTCAGACACCCTGCACCGCATTACACCCTTTAGCACCACTTCACACCATTATGTTTCATTTATAACAGCACGGAGAACCATGTCAAGGAAAAACAATTGCAAGATCAGGGACCTAAGAGCCACCGATCTCGCCACCACAGATACAATATATGGTGATAAAGACACAACAGAATACCACATAATGTATCACGTCGCTTGACCTGACAAAGTTCAGCACCTGAGCGGTCTTGGCCGCAGAGCACAGGCATACCAAGAGGGCGATTGGCAAATAACAGCTATAATGTTTTGAAATTATTAAACGATTATAAAAGTGGTCAGAT
Organism: Desulfopila sp.; assembly: GCA_047973425.1. Lineage (GTDB taxonomy): Bacteria > Desulfobacterota > Desulfobulbia > Desulfobulbales > Desulfocapsaceae > Desulfopila. Next base: position 24,297 of record JBKEBZ010000004.1, on the reverse strand, counting down.
GGTGGGGCAAAATGAGGAAAAACATCATCGCCGCTGCAGTTTCGTCCCACCTGGGGGGACGGTGGGGATCATTTGCCACTGGCCTGATATCAAAAAGGAAAGGTGCAACAGAGGTGAGGGGAAAAAAAGAAAAAGAGAGGGACGGCCGGCCGGGCCGACCGGAGCAGCCCCGGCCGGCCCGGCAGGAATTGTCCTGGTGGTTATGGCTGAGGCTGCCTGCCAGCCGATCAGCCCAGCAGACTGTAATCGGCCCTGCTGGAAAAACTTCGCTCGTCATCCGGAAACGTACCGTTTTTGACCTCGGCGACATACTGTTTTACCCCGTCCCGGATAAGCGGGGCGATATGCTGATACTGTTTGACGAATTTCGGCACGAACCGCTCAAAGGCTCCCAGCATGTCGTTGACCACCAGAACCTGGCCGTCACAGCCAGCACCGGCGCCGATACCAATGGTCGGAATCCGTAATTGCCTGGAGATAAGCCCGCCCAACTCCCGTGGGACGCACTCGAGCACCACGGAGAAGGCACCGGAGTCCTGCAGCCCTTGGGCATCGGCCAGGATCTGCCGGCCGCTGTCCACCTCCTTGCCCTGTACCTTGAATCCGCCAAGCTGCGAGGCGGTCTGCGGGGTCAGACCGAGATGGCCCATCACCGGCACACCGCCTCTGACCAGAGCCGCCACCACCTCGCAGACCTCGCTGCCACCTTCGAGCTTCACCGCGTCACAGCCCGCCTCCTTCATCAGTCGGATACCGTTTCTTACCGCATCGTCGACGCCGGTCTGGTAGGAGCCAAAGGGCAGATCAGCCACCACGAAGGCCTCCGGCGCCCCACGGCGCACGGCAGCGCAGTGATGCAGCATCTGCTCCATGGTCACCGGCACGGTTGAATCGTAGCCCAGCACCACCATGCCCAGCGAATCGCCCACCAGGAGCATATCGACCTCGCACTCCGCCAGCAGTCGCGACATGGCAGCGTCATAGGCGGTCAGCATCGATATCTTTTCACCTGCCGCCTTCATTGCGAAAAAATCCTGTAGTGTTTTCGGCATGATAATTCTCCATCAATGGATAAGGCTCTTTTTTGGACATCGCCTGGGCCGCACCAACCGGCCCCCGTCACTTCTGATCGGTAAAGAGGTTGGGTTGGATACCGCCGCGCACCACCTTGCGGTCGAAATGCTGGTAGGCCATCCTCGTCGCCACCCGGCCCCGGGGCGTTCGCTTCAGAAACCCCGACTGGATCAGAAAGGGTTCATAGACATCTTCCAGGGTGGTCTTCTCTTCACAGACTACCGTCGCCAGGGTCTCGAGTCCGATCGGCCCCCCCTCGAACTTGTCGATGATGGTCAGCATAATCCGTCGATCCATCTCGTCGAGACCGAAACGATCGACGCCCAGCATGGTCAGGGCCTCATCGGCCACACTCGTGGTCACCACCCGGTGGTGGCCGACCTCGGCGAAATCCCGAACCCGGCGCAGCAGCCTGTTGGCGATCCGCGGCGTCCCCCGCGACCGCCGGCCCAGCTCGAGCGCCCCCGAATCGTCGATCCGCATACCGAGAATGGCGGCCGAGCGCTGAATAATAGCGACAAGTTCCTCCGGGGTGTAGAACTCCAGCCGCAGAATCACCCCGAACCTGTCTCTGAGCGGCGGAGTCAACAGCCCGGTGCGGGTGGTGGCGCCGACCAGGGTGAAATGGGGCAGATCCATCTTGACCGAGCGGGCCCCCGGCCCCTGGCCGATAATCAGATCGAGCTGAAAATCTTCCATAGCCGGATAGAGCACCTCTTCGACCACGTGGTTCAAACGATGGATCTCATCGATAAAGAGCACGTCGCCCTGTTGCAGGCTGGTGAGGATCGCGGCCAGATCACCCTGTTTTTCGATCACCGGCCCCGAGGTCACCTTGATCCCCGCGCCCATCTCGTTGGCGATGATATAGGAAAGCGTGGTCTTGCCCAGACCTGGAAAGCCATGGAAGAGCACATGGTCCAGCGGCTCCTGGCGGCCGAGAGCGGCCTTGATGAAGATCTCCAGGCTTTTCCGGGCCTGCTCCTGGCCGATATATTCGGCCAGCCTCCTGGGGCGCAGGGCATTGTCGTTGACATTTTCCCGCGGATCACCCTGCGGGTCCACCAACCGGTCTTCTCCTGAGGTGATGTCTTCTTCGAAGTTCATGCCAGGGCCTTAAGTCCTTCTCTGATCATCTCGGCGACCGAGAGCTGCGCAAACGATTGGTCGCCCAGCCGTTTTTTGACCGAGCCAAGGGCATCCCGGGCCACGGGGTCGGCGTAGCCGAGGTTGCAGAGGGCGGAAATGGCGTCCATCACGGTCGAGCCGGCCACCGCCGGGGCAGCCCCGGCCGGCCGGCCGGAGGCGCCTCCAGCCAGATGCCCCACCTTCTCCTTTAATTCGACACAGACCCTCTCGGCGGTTTTCTTGCCCACGCCCTGCAGCGTGGTCAACCGTTTGACATCGTTGTCACCGATGGCCTGGCAGAGATCGGCCACCCGCATTCCCGAGAGCATGGCCAGCGCCAGGCGTGGCCCTATGCCGGAGACCGTCTTGAGGATCAGAAACAACTCTTTTTCCTCCTCCTGGCAGAAACCGTAGAGCACAAAGGCGTCTTCTCTGACATGGGTGTGGATATGGAGAAAGACCCGACCGCCCTGCTCCGGCAGTCGGGAGATGCCATCGGCGGAGAGAAAGATTTCATAGCCCACTCCAGCGACATCGACCACCACCCGGTCATGATAAACGATCTGCACTTTTCCGGCCAAGGTCGCAATCATTTCATCCTCATTTCAAACATAGCATGCCGGCGGGGAAAGAACCACCTGTCGCACCACCGCCCCGCCTCTCTGGTCAGAGAGACCTCAGAATCGGAGCTGATTGACATGGCAGATGGCCACCGCCAGCCCATCTGCCGCATCGGTGCTGGGTGACGCCGAAAGGGTCAGCAGCACCTGCACCATGCGCTGCACCTGCCGCTTTTCGGCCTGACCGTAGCCGACCACCGCCTGCTTGATCGCCCGGGCGCTGTAATCGTGCACGGCAAGACCGTTCTGGGTGGCCGCCAGTATCGCCGCCCCCCGGGCATGACCGAGCTTGAGTGCCGAGCGGGGGTTACCGGCCACGAACACCTCCTCGATAGCCGCCACGACCGGCTCATGCAGTCGAATCACCTCGTTGAGCCCATCGAAGATCTCGTTGAGCCGGTGGGCGAACGGGGCAGTGACCGTGGTCCTGATCGTGCCGCAGGCGACAAAGGACAGGCGACCCGGCCAGGCATCGACAACCCCGTATCCCGTCACCCGGGAACCAGGATCGATACCTATGACCCGTTCCATCGCCCGGGGTGCGGAGTCAGACAAACCGGCCGCCATCCTGCTGGGGTGTGGCTCAAGAGATGCTCTCTACCAGGTCATCGTCCATATCGAAGTTGGCATGGACATTTTGCACATCGTCATGATCTTCGAGGTTTTCCAGCAACTTCATCAGCGACCTGGCCACATTCTCGTCGGTCACCTCGATGGTGTTCTGTGGAACCATGCTCAATTCGGCATTGCTCATCTCCACCCCCGCCTGCTCAAGCGCCTCGCGCACCGCCTCGAAATCTTCCGGCGCGGTGACGACCTGGAAATCATGATCCTCTTCGATCACATCCTCCGCCCCCGCCTCGAGAGCGATATCCATCAGCGCTTCCTCACCGATGACCGTCTTGTCGATTTCGATGGTTCCTTTCTTGTCAAACATCCAGGCCACGCAGCCCGACTCACCGAGGTTTCCGTTACTCTTGGCGAAATAATGACGAATATCGGCAACTGTCCGGTTACGGTTGTCGGTCATGCACTCGACCAGCACCGCGACCCCCCCCGGCCCGTAACCCTCATAGAGGATCTCATCGTACACCTCGCCTTCGAGCTCACCGGTCCCCTTCTTGATGGCTCGAGCGATGTTGTCCTTGGGCATGTTGACCGTCTTGGCGGTATTCACCGCCGCTCGCAGCCGTGGATTGCCGTCGATGTCACCACCGCCCATCCTGGCAGCAACAGTTATCTCTTTGATAAGACGAGTAAAAATCTTTCCACGTTTGGCGTCCGCCGCACCTTTCTTGTGCTTGATGTTCGCCCATTTTGAATGGCCTGACATATATTTTCCTGTCTTTTTCTTGATGTTCTCGTAAAAAGTCGAATGTTCCACCAGGATGGGCTCAGGAAAAACCCTGATATACGAGGCGTAGCGTCTCAAACGACAATTTGGTAGTACATATGGTACAGCGAATTGTCGTTTGAGACCTACAACGAAGTAGATCTGAGTTTTTACGAGTCCATCTTTCTTATGTTGATCAAAAACGATATCTCAAGCGGCGACCAGCGCCGCTTTTCTGATATCTCCGCGGCAGTCGATGTCTTTCATGCAGATATCACCGTAACAAGTAACAATCTGCCTCTGCCAGACCGAACCACGCCGGTCAGGGCTGGCCAAAACCCATCCCGAGCACGAACACCTCCCGGCTCTCGACTCGCGAACTCTGCGGCTTGAGCACCTTCACCATCGTGAACCGTTGCCGCAACTCCTGGACAAAAGCCGGAAAATCCTCCCCTTGAAAGACCTTGACGAGATAATTTCCTTTGGCCAGCAGCAGTTGCTCGGCGATCTGCAGAGTCTCCCGCACCAGATTGAGCGACTGCTGGGCATCGGCCCAGCGATTGCCGGTGGTCTTCGGAGCGATATCGGAGATGAGCACTCGAAACGACGGACGAATCCGCCGGACGTTGATGATGAAATCATCGTCCCGGATATCCTGGCACAACCAGTGGATGGTACCGCTGTCGGCTCGTGGGTCCTGGCTGGCCTGCTGGATATCGACCCCGACCACCACGCCACGCGGGCCAACGAGCTCGGCCGCATAGAGCGACCAGCTGCCGGGAAAACAGCCGATATCCAGGACACTGTCGCCCCGTTTTATCAGGTTGTACTTCTGCTGCACCTCTTCGAGCTTGTAGATAGAACGTGCCGGATATCTGTTCTTTTTTGCCTTCTGGGCATAATAATCTCTGACTTTACGCACTTTTTAGTCCATTTACCATGCTTTGACAAGACGAAAAGGGCCGGCCGCCGTTCACCGCCCCTGTCCCTGTCAGCTATTTTTTTCCCGGCGCAGAAAGGCTTCGACCCACTGCAGGGCCTGATCACGGCTGGTGATCGTCCCCTCAATCTGCAGCACCGTCAACTCATCGAGGATAACGGAGAAGACCGGTCCGGGTCGCAGCGTGAAATGCTCGATCAGATCTCTGCCGCCGATGAGCGGCGGACCGGCAAGGACCGGCCGGATAGACCGGCGCTGGATCTCCGCCACCTCGGCGTAGAGCGCCACCAGTTCGTCTTCGAGGCCCTCGGGTTTCAACTCCCCGCAACCGGCCAGGCTATCCGCCATGGCGAGCAGAAACAGCCCCGGCAACTCGTCTTCCGCCCGACGGCAGAGCTTGAGGGCGGCCCGTACCGTCAATGGATGATTCTGCCGGACGGTCAACAGGTGAAAGGGATGCATATGCATCTCGACGAGACGGGCGACCCGCTGCCGCTGGTCATTGCTCCATTTCAACCGTTTGCCGATGCGGTCGACCTCCCTGCTGCCGATACTGTCATGGCGGTAAAAGGTGGGGCGATGGTCATCGGCCACCCCTCGGGCCGCCGGCTTGCCCACGTCATGGAGCAGCGCCGCCCACTTGAGCCGGGGAATGACCGGAGCCGCGGCCAGGTAATCCCGGATCGCCTCAGTCTGATCGACAAACACCGATTGCGGCGAGGTCAGCAGCGTTTCCAGCTCACGGAGTGTCTGAAAATTATGGTGAAACACATCGAGGTGGTGAAACGCGGGCTGCTCGATGCCCTGGCCGAGATAGAGCTCGGGCAGCAGCGGTCGCAACAGGCCCGCCTCGTGCATCCGCCACAGCACCGTCGCCCCGCTCGCCGAGCCCAGGATGAGCTCGAGTTCATGGGAGATCCGTTCCGCCGCGACCCGGCCAATGGTCGCTCCGTGAACCCGGATCTCCGCCAGGGTCGCCGCATCGATCTCAAAATCAAGGGTCGCCATGAAACGAAAGGCGCGCAGCAGCCGAAGTGGATCATCGATAAAGGCCCGGGGGCAGTGGCGCAACAGCCCCCGCTCGAGATCGGCCAGACCGGCCAGCGGATCGAGCAGCTCGGGATCTCGCCCTTCCTCGATCAGGGAAGCGAGCGATACCGCCATGCTGTTGATGGTAAAATCCCTCAGGACCAGATCCTCGTCAAGGCTTTGCGCCCCGCCGCGAAAGGCCGAGACATCGATCTCCCAGCCCTGCCAGACCACCCGGGTAGCCTCCTCCTCGCCGGTGCCGAGCGGCACCAGCGCCCCACCCCCCAGGCGACGGACCAGCAGCCCGCAGAAGGCCGCGGTATCGGTGGCCACGGTCAGATCGAGATCATGGGGTTGCCGGCCCAGCAGCCAATCGCGTACCGTACCACCGACCAGATAGACATCGCCGCCCTGGACTCTGGCCACCTGCCCCAATGCCTCGATGAGCTGGTCGGGAAAATACCGACTCATGTTCCGGATTCCACTCAATCGCCGTTGGCGTTTCTCCACTCCGTTACTGCCCACAGCCCACCTGTCACCCATAAGAAAACGCGCCGGATTCACCCCGACAGCACTACAGTCAGATCGCCACTTTGCACGAGCGACCAAATAGGGTAGTATCCTGTCGCTGTAAAAAAAAATCAAAAACGACAGCACGGTCTTCTACCACAATACCTAACCAGCATGGCTGGACCAGATAGCCTCAGCCACAACGAAACATGAAACTCCTTGGCTCGGTGACAGATTTCTCCGTGCTGATGAGTTTCATATAAACCAGCATGGCTGGACCAGGTAGCCTCGGCCACAACAAACGATGAAACTCCCCGGTGCGGCAACAGAGCTTTTCGCACTGGCGATTTTCGGATAAATCCCCGGACACACGGTGCCTGGCCCCATTGATCCCACCACCGGCCGGGAGGGCAGTACCGGTCCCTCACCTGTTTCTCAGCCCATGAGCCAAACCCCTGTTCTCTATCTCGCCCCGCTACGCGGCATAACCGACGTGATCTACCGCAGCGTTTTCGCCCGCCATTTCGGCGGCGTCGACCTGGCTGTCGCGCCGTTTCTCACCCCCCAGCGCAGCCCCAGCAGGAAAAAGCGAATCCTGACCGATCTGGTCCCCGAGCACAACCAGGCCTTACCGGTCATCCCCCAGCTGCTGAACAACCATGCCGAAGATTTTCTCTATCTGGCCCACCAGCTCGAGGACCTCGGCTATACCGACATCAACTGGAACCTCGGCTGCCCGGCGCCGATGGTGGCGAAAAAAGGTCGGGGCTCGGGATTTCTGCCCTATCCCGACGCGATTATCGCCCTGCTCGACCAGGTCATCCCCAGGCTCACGGCCAGCCTGTCGATCAAGATGCGCCTTGGCTACCAGCACAGGAGTGAAGGTTGCAACCTGCTGCCCCGTCTCGACGACTACCCCTTACGCGAGATTATCATCCACCCCCGAACCGGCAAACAGATGTACCGGGGCAGCACAGACCTGGAGGGCTTTGCCGCCTGCCAGCCCCTGAGCCGGCACCGGCTGGTCTATAACGGTGACATCACTTCGCCTGAGGGGTTCACCGCCCTGGCCGGCCGCTTTCCCGTCATCGATCACTGGATGATCGGCCGGGGGATCCTGGCCAACCCCCTGCTGGCCGAGGAAATCAAAGGCCTGGCCCCGCCTGCACACAGCCGCCGGCTCGACCGTATCCGCGCCTTTCATGACGAGTTGCTGGACGCCTACCGGCAGCGGCTGGCCGGGCCCGGTCATCTCATCGGCAAGATGAAGCAGCTGTGGCTTTATCTCATTTTTTCGTTTCCGGGAAGGGAAAAACCGTTCAAAAAACTGAAAAGGGCCAGAACCGAGGAGCAGCTGCTGGCCGCCATCGAGCAACTGTTCGAGCCCCCCGCCGACTGCAGGCCGTCGCCTCTGTCGGCTGCGGCGAAAAGAGTGGTGGGCCAGGCAAAAAACCGATAGCTCTTTTTGTTTTTTGACCGTATACAGCGATGCAGTCCATTGCTCTATCGTGCGCCCCCGTTCCCGGCAGGCCGCACTCTCTCCCCTCTCTTCCATTGCCATGCTGCAGAAACTGGAATCCCTGGTGCTGGAATTGTACCATGAGGCAGACCGAGTCGTCGCCGCCTATCGCCATCGCACCGCTCTGTGCTGCCCGGTTGGCTGCCTGCAGTGCTGTTTTTCGGAGAAGATCGAGGCGACGGTGCTGGAAATGGTGCCGGTCGCCTTCCAGCTGTTTCGCACCAACCAGGCCGAGCTCGTCATCAAGCGTCTTGAAAAGACAGCACCCTCCCGCCAGTGCATCCTCCTGCGGGCCGACCTTCTGGCCACAGGAGGCCAGGGCTGCAGCCAGTATCCCCATCGAGCACTGGTCTGCCGGCTGTTCGGTTTTGCCGGCAACCTCGACCGTCACGGGGTACCCCGCCTGGCCCGATGCCGGCATATGGGCCCGGAGCAGGAGGCGGGCAGTCGGAATCCAGATAGCGTCGACAACGAAAACGTCATGCCGCTCTTTCAGCGCTTCGGCGTCACCCTGACGGCGATCCATCCCGGGCTGGGCACGGTTCGTCGGCCAATCAACGAGGCGCTGCTCGAGGCGCTGAGCAAGGTGGGACTGCTGCTCGAATTGCAGAGGGCCGCGCCAGAAGACGATGGACCAGTCGAACAGCCGCCGGAATCGCCACCGACGCCTCACCAGCCGACGCTGCGGAAAAAGGCGGCCTGACCCGGGAGCTCACCCTCGGCTGCCTGCTCTTTGCCGCATCGCTGACCGCCCCGACCGCGGCCTACAGCATCCAGCCACGGAACCGCTCATCGGCAAGCGGCTCGCTGTCCAGCCGATGCCGCGCCTCGCCAAGGGTCATGGTAATCGTCGCCGCGGCCGGTTGGCCCTGAACCTTTTTGCCATAGCGAGCCACCAACCCGGCCGCCAGCCGCACATCGTCGTGGCGCGGCCCCAGCTGGTGGCCACTCCTGTCCGCCCGGCGCAACAGCGCCACCGGCCCGGGCCGGCTCTCCATGGTCAGCAGCGCATCGCCCGGTTCGGCCAGAGAGACGAGTTTATCGTTGTCCTTTTCGTCCCGGCCGAGGATCAGCCAGCCGCCGCCCGGCAGGAGAAACTGCCGGCCCACCAGCAACAGCCGGATGTCGGTTACGGTCATCTCACCACTTTTCACCACGAAGGTATCATCATAGAAGTTTCGTATCCGCCGACTGAGAATCGGATCGGCCAGGATACAGCCCCCGGCCGGGGCAGGGAAATCGGTAATCCCGAACTCCCTGGCCAGGGCAATCTGCCGGGAGCGGCCACGACCACTGAAGGCGAGCAGTCTATCGCGATCCACCCAGCCCTTTTCCTCCGGCAGGGTCGGGGTCAGGAGCCTGGCGGAAAGCGGCCGCAACAGGATGGCGCGGCAGTCGGTATCCCGGGAGATGACGTTCAGGGTGTCGCGACGCTGTGACATCGGCCGCTGGCCCAGCACCTCTCCGGAGATGAGAAAGGAAGCGCCCAACTCCACCAGCATCTCCCGGGCCCTGTTGACCATGAAGATCTTGCAGTCGATACAGGGATTGAAGTTTTTGCCAAAACCATATCTGGGCTGACGCAGCATCTGCAGATAGGGCAGGCTGATGTCTTCCACCAGCACCGTGATCCCGTACCGCTGGCGGACGCGACGAACATAGCCATCGATATCCGTGAGAACGTCATCGTTGAAAAACGGTGAAACGAATTGTACCGCTACGACCTCGATACCCTGGGCCATGACCACCCGGGTTGCCAGGATGGAGTCGAGCCCACCGGAGAACAGGGAAAGTGCTTTCATCGTTCACATCACAATCATCGGCGCCGCTCTGCTCACTGCCAGCGGGGCGGCCGCCTCGTCACGCGTTATCGGTTCGCCCCACTGACCGCCGAACGCTCGGTGCCGGTGGTATCGAGCTGGCCGCAGCCCTTGGCCAGCAACTCCCGGGCCCAGGCATGGGTCTGCTCGGTGGCCGAGTCTCCGGCCAGCATTCGCGCCAGCTCTTCAACCCTGCTGCTGTTGGAGAGTCGCACCACCGATGATTCGGTGCGGCCACCCTCGACCATTTTCACCACCTGAAAATGCAGGTCGCCGCGGGCAGCGATCTGCGGCAGGTGGGTGATACAGAACACCTGGTGGTGCCCCGCCAGCTCCCGGATCTTTCTGGCTACCGCCTCGGCCGCCTCGCCACCGATACCGGCGTCGACCTCGTCAAAAACGACGGTATCGACCAGATCCCGCTGAGCCATCAGACATTTGAACGCCAGCATCAATCGGGACAACTCACCACCGGAGGCCACCTTGGCCAGAGGCCGGGCCGGCTCACCGGGGTTGGCGGTAAAAAAGAACTCGATCCGGTCCCAGCCGGTGGCCCGCAGGGTCTCGACGGTATGCTCACCGGCCTGGTTACGCACCAGAAAACCGGCCTGGAAAAAGGCCAGCGAGGCCAGTTCAGCCCCCATGGCCTCTTCCATCTCCCTGGCGACCTCGCCCCGTTTCGCCGACAGCGCCGCGGCCCGCGCGCACAGCTCTTTTTCCAGATCGGCGACTTCCGCCCGAGTGGCCTCGATCTCCTTTTCCAGGCTTTCAAGTCGCGCCAGCTCCGCGCGGGCCTTGTCGGCGAACACGAGAACCTTCTCCAGGGTCTCACCATACTTTCGTTTCAGACCCTGGAGGATATCCAGCCGCTCACTCACCTGGTCCAGCCGCAGGGGGTCACTCTCCAGACTGTCGCGGTAACGGCGGAGTTCAACGATATGATCCTCCGCCAGAAAGGTGTAGCCAGCCAGCGTTTCCGCCAGTTTTTCCGCCTCGGGATCGAGGGCCGCCAGCTGCTCCATGCTGCGACGCAGGTTCGACATCGCCTCGGTAATGTCATTGGCCAGGAGATAATAACTTTCCCTGCTGAGCTTGATCAGCTGATCTACACTCTTGAGCCGCTTCTTCTCGTTGACCAGTTCCTCATCCTCTCCAGGCTTCGGATCGCTTCGTTCGATCTCTTCGATTTGGAAAACGAGAAAGTCGCGGCGCTGCTCCTTGTCCTGCTCCCGGGCCAGCAACTCGGCGAGATCAGCCCGCCGTTTCTGCCAGTTCTTATAGAGTTCGGTGAAGCTCCGCCGCTCCGCCCACAGCTCGCCATAGCTGTCGAGAAAGTCGAGGTGGAGGGCCGGCTGGAGCAGCTGCTGATGGTCGTGCTGGCTGCCGATACTCAACATTTCCGAGGTGATCTCGGCGACCTGCTTCGCCGTGGCCAGGGAACCGTTCAGATACATCCGGCTGCGCCCGTTGCCGGCGATGATCCGCTTGATGATCACCGTCGACTCGCCACCCAGGCCATTGGCCTCGAGCCGCTGGAGCAGGGAAGCGTTGCGGGGATTGACATCGAACATGGCCTCGACCAGACAGCTGTCGGCACCACTTCTCAGCCAGTCGACAGCGCCCCTGCCACCGGTCAGCAGATGAATCGCCCGCAGCATGATCGACTTGCCGGCGCCCGTCTCACCGGTCATGACCACCAGACCACCCTGTTCCGCTTGCTCGAAATCGAGTTCGAGCAAGCGGATCAAGGCCAGATTCTGAACCCGTAATTCGCAGAGCATAATGAAGGTATCAACAGCTTGAAATATTCCCTGGACGGCAGCCAACACCACGGTCCGACCTTTGTCGGCCAGATCGATGAGACCGCCTGTTCACCGACCAGACCGATTGTCCACCGGGCCTGAATTTGCCGGCATCGGTGCTTGACGGCAACTCCAAACAACGGTAGGTTAGCTCCAGTATAGAGGAGAGGAGGCGATCTGCCGCTGGTCCAGTCTCACCCCGTTTGCCGGTTTTCGTAAATACCATTTACCAACCAGATTATCATGAAAAAGCAAACCTCACTCAGCGCCAGCCTTGAAGATTATATCGAGGCGATCTATCACATCATCGACGAGAAGCTCGTCGCCCGCAGCAAGGAAATCGCCGCCAGACTGCAGGTCAGCCGGGCCTCGGTCACCGAGGCGCTGCGCGCTCTCTCCCACAAGGGCTTGATCAACTATGAGCCTTACGAAGCGATCACCATGACGGAAAAAGGGCGTGAAGTCGCAAAAGATGTGATCTACCGGCACGAATCGCTCAAACGGTTCTTCGTCGAAGTTCTCGCACTCGACAATGCCATAGCCGAGGACGGGGCCTGCAAGATCGAGCACTCTGCCCCGCCGGAGATCATCAGCCGCATGATCAATTTTATCGACTTCCTCCAATCCTGTCCACTCGGGGGCGATGAACTCATCAAGGGCTTTAAGGGATTCTGCGAGCGGGGTGAAATCAAGCCCGACTGCAAGGACTGCCTGGCCAGCCGCCTGGGACAGATCAAACGCTGAGCCCTGGGCCCTACCGACCAGACTCAGCGTTGCATAAGACCTGCGACCTCTCCCTCTTCGGGAAATCGCTGCAAGGCCTTTTTCGAAAAGATCAGGTCACCGTCAACGGTGACTTCAAAGACCCCGCCCGACGAGGCGATGAGTTCGACATCGGCACCAAAGGCCTCGGAGAGTTCCGCCCCCAGACTGGAAGCGCGCGGCTGATAGTTTCACTTCGTGCAATACTCTATCGTCACCTTCATATGTCACCTGCAGCTGTGCCACCCAGACAGCGAGCGGCTGTTTTCTATCCTCCCGGCCCATTACCAACCACCGAGTTCATCATGCCCCGGGCGTCATCTCCTGCCAAGGGTCTCTGCCGTCAATATCCTGCCTAACCAGCATAGCTGGACCCAGTAGCCTCAGCCACAACGAAACATGAAACTCCTCGGCGCGGTAACAGAGCTTTCCGTGCTGACGAGTTTCATATAAACCAGCATGGCTGGATCAATACTTTATAAAAAATCAGTAAGATAACAGAAAACACCAGAAATGGCCAGCATCGAATTTCATCTCGCGTAAGCGACTCGGCGGTGAACGATACGGTTATCCAGTCGAATCGAACAGCTGCCAGCCCTCTTTTCCTCGTCTTAAATCGTGCTTTTTTTTCCTGTTGAGGTATAGTAGCCTCTTTTTGATTGCATATGCGATACTGCCCAATCCTGACAGAAAGTACACTACGTATCCCATCTCTGCCCGCGTCTCCTTATCCGACTCTGCCGGCGGCACGGTTTATATGCAACTCATCAGCATGGAGAAATCTGTTACCGCACCGAGGGGTTTCATGGTTCGTTGTGGCTGAGGCTATCTGGTCCAGCCATGCTGGTTTATATGACACTCGTCAGTGCGGAAAGCTCTGTTACCGCACCGAGGGGTTTCATGCTTCGTTGTGGCTGAGGCTATCTGGTCCAGCCATGCTGGTTTATATGACACTCGTCAGTGCGGAAAGCTCTGTTACCGCACCGAGGGGTTTCATGGTTCGTTGTGGCTGAGGCTACCTGGTCCAGCCCTGCTGGTTAGAATAGCCGTTTCTGGTTGGGCACTATCGAGGCGTAAGCCACCAGAGGAGGATGAAGATAGAAGATGGTTGCCCGCATTGACGAAAACGGCGCCTTTGCTCTTCGGGATGCCCTTGATCGAGACGAACATTCGCGGCTGTCCCCCCTGGCCACGCGCAGTGACACCGGGCTACGCCGACGCCACGATCAACAGCAGGGCTACCGGCAGCAGTTCGCCGTCGACGCGGACCGCATCCTCCACTCGCGGGCCTACACCCGCTATATCGACAAAACCCAGGTTTTCTGCCTGGTGAACAACGACCACATCACCCACCGGGTGCTGCATGTCCAGCTGGTCTCCCGCATAGCTCGCACCATCGGACGCTTTCTGTATCTCAATGAAGACCTGATCGAGGCCATCGCCCTCGGTCATGACCTCGGCCACCCACCCTTTGGCCACGATGGCGAGCGTTTCCTCTCAGAACTCTGCCAGGAACACGGCCTGCCGCCGTTCCAGCATAACCTCCAGTCGGTCAGGTTTCTCGAACACCTCGAACGGGGAGGCCGGGGCTGCAACCTTACCCTGCAGACCCTGGACGGCATTCTCTGTCATGATGGCGAGACCTCCGCGCGCTGGCTGACACCCGACCGCGAACTCACCTTCAGGCAATTCGAGCAAAAGCTGCAGGCCAAGACAGACGACCCGAAGCACCAACTCGTCCCCGCGACCCCCGAGGGCTGCGTGGTGCGCCTGGCCGACAGCATCGCCTATATCGGCCGTGACATCGAGGACGCCATCACGCTCGGCCTCGTCGCCCGCACCGATATCCCCGCAGAGTGCCGACGGATCCTCGGGGAGACCAACGGCACTATCGTCTACAACCTGGTCACCGACCTGATCGCCAACAGCAGGGTTCCCGCCCCGGAGGCGACCATCGACAGTGACAGCGCCTGTGCCATCGGTTTCAGCCCTGAAGTCGCCGCGGCACTGCGAGAGCTGAAACACTTCAACTACCGGAATATCTACCTGGCCCCGGCAACCAAGAAAGACATGCCGCTTATCGGCAGGTGCTACCGGGCCCTGTTTCACTCGTACCTGAAACGACCGACCCGCGACAACGATTGGGACCACCAGCGGATCTCCCCGTCCGCCAAACTGACCGACCTCGACCACAACCAGCAGCCAGCGGTGGCGGTGCGAGACGTTATCGCCGGCATGACCGACGACTTTTTTTTGCGGCAGGCTGAAAATATCGGTTGCGCCGTACCGGCGAAGAGATGAATAGAAAAAAACTCCGCAAACTCCTGCCTGGCGAAAACACCGGAATGTTCGCTATCGCCGCCTTTATCGGGGTAATGGCCGGTCTGCTCAACATCCTGTTCAGGACAGTGGTGGATCTGGTCAAGACCTATCTGTTCATCGAGGGGCACAGCCTGCTCCAGATCGACAAGGGCGGCTGGTACCTCTTGCTGCTGCCGCTGTTGCCGATGGCCGGCATGGTCCTGCTCATCCCGCTCTCCCTGCTGTTTCCCGGCGAGGTAAACGGATATGGCCTGCCGAAATTTCTGCGCAAGGTCAACCTCGAAGGCGGGTACATCAGGGCCCGTTCGATTTTCTTGAAAATCGTCTCTACTGCCTTGACCATCGGTTCGGGCAACTCGGCCGGGGTGGAGGGCCCCATCGCCCAGATCGGCGGAGCCATGGGTTCGCTGGTGGGACAGTTCTTCCGGGTGTCGGGCAACCGGATGAAGGTCTATATCGCCGCCGGGGCCGCCGGCGGCATCGCCGGCATGTTCAACGCCCCGATCGCCGGGATTTTTTTCGCGGCCGAGATCATTCTGCTCGGCACCTACGAGATCTCGTCGTTTGCCGCCCTGGTCACGGCCTCGGCCATCTCCACCGTGGTCACCCGCAGCTATTTCGGTGAACTGAACGTCTTTGTGATCCCGAAATACTATGTGGTCAACCACTCGGTCGAGCTGCCGCTCTACTGTCTTCTGGCGGTCATCGTCGGCTTTATCGCGGTGCTCTACATCAAGTTTTTTTACCTGGTCAGGGACAGGTTCCGGCAGCTGCCGCTGCATCCCCAGCTCAAACCGATAGCCGGCGCGCTCATTGTCGGCCTGATCGGCATCACCTACCCCCAGATCATGGGGGACGGCTACGAGTTCATGGAGCAGGTGCTCTATGGCGACGGCCTGGTCCAGGTGATGCTCGCATTGATTTTTTTAAAGATCATCGCCACCTCGGTCACCCTCGGTTCCGGCGGAGCCGGCGGGGTCTTCGCCCCGTCGCTGTTTATCGGCAGCATGATCGGCGGCACCTTCGGCTCCATCGTCCACCGGCTGCTGCCGACCATGACGGCCAACTCCGGCGCCTATGCGGCGGTGGGAATCGGCGCCTTCCTGGCCGCCTCGACCCACGCGCCGATGACCGCGATCTTCCTTTTGTTCGAGATGACCGGTAACTACCGGATCATCGTTCCGGCCATGCTGGCCTCGATCATCGGCACCATCGTCGCTACCAAGCTCAACGAGGATTCGATCGACACGGTGGATTTCAGCCGGGACGGAATCAACATCCACGAAGGCCGGGAGATGGCGATCATGAAATCGCTCAAGGTGGGCGCGGCCATAACCGAAGACGTGGATTTCATCAGCGAACGGGCCAATATCAACCAGCTGCTGCAGATCTTCAGTCAGGCCAAGAGCAGTTTCTACTTCCCGGTGATCGACGACAGCGGCCAGATGACCGGAATCGTCTCGTTGTCGGATGTCAAAAATATCATCAATCAGGATATCAGCGAGCGTTCGTCCCAGTATGTCGGGGCCATCTGTCACCATGACGTGATCACCCTGACGCCCGACGACACCCTGTATACCGCCATGCACCTCTTCGACATCAAGGGCATCGAGGAGATCCCGGTGGTGGAGACTCTGGAGAACAGATGGGTGCTGGGCATGCTCAAGCGCCGCAACGTCATCGCCGCCTACAATCGCGAGGTGTTGAAAAAGGGGATCAGCGAGAAGGTCGGCTCCATTCGGGTCGCCAACCCTGAATAGTGCCGGGCAAGACCGCCGCCCGCACCCAGCCCGAGCCGATTGGAATCTTTTCCGGTTGACCTGCGGCCAAAGACCTGGTAAGTAAGCGCCTACACAGGCACCCGTAGCTCAGCTGGATAGAGCACCAGGCTTCGAACCTGGGTGTCAGGGGTTCGAATCCCTTCGGGTGTACCAGAAATATCAAGCCCTTACGGTTGCAGAGCTGTAAGGGCTTGTTCTTTTTGTGCTTGCCCAGCAAAACAAGCTGTTGATGGACTCGCAAAAACCCCGATCTACTTCGTTGCAGGTCGCAAACGGCACTTCGCTGCACCATATGTGCTACCAAATTGCCGTTTGAGACGCTACGCCTCGTATATCAGGGTTTTTCCAGAGCCCATCTCCAGGTAGTCGATGACTTTTTACGAGAGCATCAAGCTGTTGAATCATGTTTAATTTCGACAATCGAACAGTGCCGCTGTTCTTTCCCGTACTGGAAGGGGTCCAACTGCAGCCGTGGTTCTCGTCATCGCTTCTCGACAGTGGCCTGAACCTGATCCGCGACAGGACTATCGATGGGTTTCACTGTATCCGCAATACTACCGGAGCCCTGATTGACGGCAAGGCAATCGTGACCCTGCAGTTTACGAAAAGCACCAGACTGCAGCAGGGCTTTATCATCCGGCACAGCCATTGCGGCCTCTGCGGCTCAGAAGCCAAGGACAAGGCCTGCGAGCACCTGGCGGCCCTGGCCATCCTCAGCCTGATCACCCCGCCCGCAGAAGGCCAGGCGATCCCCATACCGCTCGGCTTTGTTAAGAGTACGTGGCACCTGCTCGGCCACTTCCTCTATGATTGGCTCAAGAAGAGCAAATATTCGCTGGAACGCACCACCGCGAAAGACTATGACCGCTGGCAGATAACCGCCGATGATGGCAGCATCGAGGTCAATCTTCCCGCCTCGGCACTGCCGCTGGGACAGCGGCTCTTTCCCGACAAGTCGCGGCCTCGGCAGGACCTCGACAAAAACGATGCTCTGGCCCTGCTGATTGCGCAAATGCAGGTTCTGACCATGACCATGGATGAACGGCGACTCCAGAAGGCGGGGAGCGGCAGCAGCGGCTGGAAGAAAGAAACCTCATTCTGGCTCTGGCTTACCCGAATGCTTTATACCTTCCACCGCGACGACTTCCCGACACTGCAGGCCGATCCAGCCGCCTGCCGCTTCTCGTTGCAGGTGGGCGATGCGCACAGCCCGGGGGCCCTGACTCTTGACCTGTCGGCCAGCAAGACATGGGACCTGGTTCGGACCATCGACTTCCCTCCGGAGCAGATCAGGATATTACCCGCCGCCGACGAATGCTATCGACTGTTTTTCAATGACGACAACCTTCTGGAAGTCAGACCCTGCCTTACACTGCCGGATGGAAGGGTTCTCGATCGGCAGGAGCTGGCCGCCAACCGGTTTTTCGGGGTGTATTATCTTCCCGGTGAAGGCTTTCTGCCGACCAGGCGGCTGCCGCAGGAAGGAACGTTCGCCAACCCCACCAGGCAGGAAGCGGCAATGCCCCTTCTGGGGTATCTGGATAATGAACAGATTCGGGACCTGCCATTTACCGTGGCCATAAACGACATCCCGACCTTTCTTGCAAAAAACCGCGAGGCGCTGCACCGTCCAGACAACATCATCGCCCCGGAACTCCTGGAGCTGCAGGTCCGCGAATTCCCCGATCAGCTGATCATAGACACCTTCGAAGAGCACGATGACTGGTGCTACCTCTCCTGCCATTATGGCCTTGGCAACACCACTATCACCCTGGAGGATATCCTCACGGCCCGGCAACGCCGTCTCACCAGCCTGCCTGGCAAACAGTGGCTGCAGATCGATGACACCCCCCTCTCCTGGTTCTATGAACTGGCGGAGAACCGGTTGGCAGGCGATGGCTCGGGGAGAATTCGTTTAAGCCGCCGGGAGCTGCTGGCACTCACCGCAATGATGCCCGAGGTGAGCGTTACCGAGAAAAAACACGATGTCCGGCAACGGCTGAAAGAGCTGCTCGATGTGGAGCAGTGGACGGACAGCCTCTCGCTGGCCCAGGTGCCTGGACACCTCCGTCCTTATCAACGTAACGGTCTGGCCTGGCTGAACCGGCTGTTCAGTCTGGGGATTGGCGGACTGCTGGCAGATGACATGGGGCTGGGCAAAACACACCAGTGCCTGGCTTTGCTTAAGGCCGCCGCCCGACAAAACGAAGACCTGGTGTCACTGGTGGTCTGCCCGGCCTCGGTGGTCCTGAACTGGGCCGCGAAAATCGACGAATTTTACCAGGGCCTGGATTATGCGCTTTACTATGGACCGCAACGGGAGCTGGCCAAGACCCTGGAACACGGGATAGTCCTGACAACCTATGGGGTGCTCAGGCAGGATCTGGATCGGCTCCGCGCCCACCCTTTCGCCATTGTCCTGTTCGATGAGATCCAGAACCTGAAAAACCGGCAGACCGCGACCCATCAGGCGGCCAGCAAACTCGACGGGCGAGTGAAAATCGGTCTGACCGGCACCCCGGTGGAAAACTCCCTGCAGGATCTCCGCTCCCTCTTTGACATCTGCCTGCCCGGCCTGCTGGGCAGCGAGAGATATTTTGACCGCCATTACGTGCAGCCGATAACCGCAGGCGCCGGCAATGCGGTGCGCGAGCGACTCAACCGGCTCATTCACCCCTTCATCCTGCGCCGGACAAGAGAGCAGGTATTGACCGAATTACCGGAAATAATAGACGATAATCGGCTCTGTGAACTGAGCGATGACCAGATAGGCCTCTACCGGGAGGTGATCCGAGACCGGGAGCAGGATCTCGAAGAACTGGCGGATGAGAACACGGCGGTCCCCTATATGAATATTCTGTCCACCATCACCCGGCTCAAGCGCATCTGCTGCCACCCCTGCCTGGTTCAGGGTTGCGAGGATCCCGATGAATATACCAGCGGTAAATGGGAGCTGTTCATCGAGCTGGGTCAGGAGCTGTTGGCCGCCGAGATGAAGTTCGTGGTCTTCAGCCAGTACACCGATATGCTGGCCCTCATCGAGCGGTATCTCAAGAGGAGCGGCATCGGTTTTGCCAGCTTGAAGGGCGAGATGACGGTGGGCAAGCGCCAGAAAATGATCGAGGCCTTCCAGCGCGATCCGGACTGCCGGGTCTTCTGCGCCAGCCTGTTGGCCGGCGGCGTCGGTATCGACCTGACCAGTGCCCAGGCGGTCATCCACTATGACCGCTGGTGGAATCCGGCCCGGGAAGAGCAGGCGACCGCCCGGGTCCACCGCATGGGCCAGAAGAATGTAGTCCAGGTCTTCCGCCTGATAACCGCGGGAACCCTGGAAGAAAAAATTCACCAGTTGATCGGCAAAAAGCGTGAACTGGCAAAATCACTCCTTCAAGAGGACGAGGCCGGAATGATCAAACAGCTGGATCGGCGCCAGTTGGCCGAGCTGTTCAGATTGACCCCGGTGGGCCACGGCTGATTCAGCTTACCGGGGCGGAGCGTTCATCACGGCGGAGCGGGGTGATCGTCGCAACTGCGCATTCCGGAGAGTCTCGCTCAGCACGCCTGCCTGGCCCGGCCATGCTGGCCTAAAGAGAAAACCTTTGCTCTGTGAAGAAGCCTGATCGGACGAAAAAGGGGGGGCCTGATGAACAGTTACGACCTAAAGAGAAAACCCCTTGCGACGACCACTCTAGAGACCTTCACCCCTTCTTGGGAAATCCTGGCAAGGTAAACTTCAAGGTCACCTCGCCCGTTTCTTTGTCGATAGCCACCATCTTATCGCTGCCCGCCGCACTGGCAAGTTTTGTTCCTGTGGCCATTTCCAACAAGCCGCTGAGAAAGTTCATCCCCTGATTGAGAACCTCCTCCATCTCGGGTGGCGACTGAGGCGTGGGCTTTTGCCCCTCTTCCTGCTCAGCCAACGACGCTTCCAGGTCAACCGACGACTCTTCACCCACATAGTCAGCCTCGTCCTGCAACACCTGCGGATTGAGAAAATGTGGCGTATTTTCATCGAGCTCTTCGCCAGATACGAGTTCAGGTTGGCGCATTTCCTGTTCGGTCTCCTCACCAATCATCTGCCGGAGATTGTCTATAATCTCCTGCTTCTTTTCCCGCGAGAGCATGACCTCGTCCTGGCCACCGTCAAACACGCCGCCAAAGAGATCCCCTTTCAGTTGAATCCCGGCCATGATGCGCTCTTCAATACTGTGTTTGGCAATAAGATTGATGACATTGATGCATTGGGCCCGCTGGCCGATCCTATTGATTCTGCCGATGCGTTGATTCATCCTGGCCGGATTCCAGGGAAGCTCGAAATTGATCACGCAGTCAGCAGCCTGCAGGTTCAAGCCGGTTCCCCCTGCATCGGTTGACAGAAACACCTTACAGTCCGGATTGGTGTT
Source organism: Desulfopila sp. (assembly GCA_047973425.1). GTDB lineage: Bacteria > Desulfobacterota > Desulfobulbia > Desulfobulbales > Desulfocapsaceae > Desulfopila. The sequence continues at coordinate 3,254 of JBKEBZ010000004.1, read as the reverse complement.
GAATTCATCGACAAGGGCCTGGCGCTTGTGCACGGGCACTTTGCCGGACAGTTCCACAAAAGGGATCGATCTACGGGAAAGATCCTTGCCAATGAGCATCGTCATTGTGGTCCATTCGGAAAATATCACCACCTTACGCCCATTTTGCTCGACGAGTTCGGCGAGGATCGTGCCGAGCTCATCGAGTTTTGGCGAGAGGTTGGTTTCCCTGTCGATGAGATAGGTCGAGTCGCAGACCTGGCGCATTTTCAACAGCAGCATCTGGATGCGGCGCAAGTCCATGGGAGTGAGAAATTTTTTGCTGATAATCGGCAGCAGGGTCTGGGAGTAGCCCAGATGGATTTCAGCCTGCTCCTGATGGAGATCTATGAAATAATCGTTGGTGATCACCTCGGGAAGTTCTTCCAGCACCTCTTCCTTACGGCGTCTGATGACCAGGGGTTTGAGTTTTTCATGAAGGCTGTTGAGGTTGGTATAGCCAAGGATTTCTCCGGCTTTCCTGCGGCTTAAGTAGAAATGTTCCGCGGCGAATTGCCAGAGCGGGCTGAGCAGGTCGGGATCGAGAAACTGCACCAGGGAATAGACATCCTCGAGTTTGTTTTCCAGTGGCGTGCCGGTCAAAATGATGGCATGCTGACGGGGCAGGCCTTTTACGGCCTCGGCTGTTTTGGTCGCAAAGTTCTTAATACGCTGGGCTTCATCGAGGATGATCAGATCCGGTTTGAGACGGGAAATGATCGTTCTGTCACGGAGCACCGCCTCATAATTGGTAATCTTGAAGAGACTGGCATCATTGCGATATTGCGCCTTACGCTGACTGGCGCTCCCAGCGATTATGCACCCCTGTTCACTGGTGAAACGTGTTATCTCCCGCTGCCATTGCTGTTTGAGTGAGCTCAGGGTCACGACCAGAACATTTGTAAAACCAAAAATTTCCTTCTTGAGCACCCCAAGCGCTATGGCCTGCAGCGTTTTGCCCAGCCCCATCTCGTCGCCTATCAATACCGCCCGTTTATAGAGACCGAAAGCTATACCCGCCTCCTGGTACGCATAGGGTGTTATCTTTAAAAAATCCGGGTAATGGAGAGTCGTCTGCACTGCGGCGTGAGCGAGTTCGGCATCAAGGGCACAATGCGATATTTTCTCCAGCACCGGCTCTTGAATGCGGACCTGTCTATACTCCTCCAATCGTCTGAGATACGGGATGAAATCAGTGAGATTTTCCTTGGTAAAGAGATGATTGGCATCAAATATCTCACTCAGCAGGGTGGCCAGGGCAGGTTCCCTTTCGTCAAGATCCAGCTCGTGAAAAAGAGCTGGTTTTCCGGCAACACTCTCCCAGTAAATATCGATATACGGGAACCTTTCCCTGGTGACTCTGCCAATAAAATCGTCTTGTTTCCGAAAAAATTCAGAAACATAAATGACATGCTTACAGGTGCCGAGTTTATTGGTGAGATAATCAGGACAGGTACAGTGACCAATACCATGAGCGGGATCATGCAGAGTGACCTGATACTGCTTTCCTTTCGGAGTTGCTATCAGATGATCGCCTTTGATCATCTCGCCCTGAGTGAGGGTGAAATTCTCTTTGCGGCCTCGTTGAAAGCGGTCTTCGAGCGCCCTGGCCTTTATCTCTTCATAGCTGAGATATGCCGTTTCTTCTCGTTCGTCGGCAAAGCCGGCACCCTCTTTTCCCGCATGCTGCTGTTCATCAAACAGGTCAAGCAGGATGGCGACGATATGTTTGCAGCCCCGGCCGGGATAGGGGCAGTCGCAGTGGGCATCGATACCGCTTTCCAGCTGTATTATTTCGGTGCGATACGTGCCAAAATTGCCATCTACCTCATACAGATAGCGATGGGCACTGGAATCGCTGGCTACCCTGCGAAAAGCGCCTATGCGCTGCAGGGATTCGCCTCGCTTATAAATGATCGGGGAATCTGCTATCCCGCGGATAGCATCAATGTGTAATGGCATCATGGCGGTGTGATGTGCTTAAAGGGAAAGGGTAATCGACTATGGATATGGGAGAATATCTGATTGGCGAGGTTTTACCAAGCCTTATTCTTGTCGATTGGCCATCGCCTGCTGGTCAGCCAGGCAAAGAATTTCCATAACAGGCGGTTGCAGTCGCCAGTCGGCCATCAGATGCAAGAAAATGCGGTTCTCAGGCCCTTGTGGTTCTGCCTTCCGGCTGGATCGACTTGTCCGGCGGCAGCCATAGTTGACGGACTCGTAAAAACCTGATGGACTCGTAAAAACCCAGATCTACTTCGTTGTAGGTCGCAAACAACAATTCGCTGTACCATATGTACTACCAAATTGCCGTTTGCGACGCTACGCCTCGTATATCAGGTTTTTTCCAGAGCCCATCTCCAGGTAGTCGATGACTTTTTACGAGAACATCAAAAACCTAAAATATGCACTTGAGATGGCTAAGTATAAAAGGTCGATATACAAGGTGCAGTGGTGTCGGCCAAGCACAGGCGTACATGCGGTACGTCGAGCAGTGGCCGACACCAGCCTGGAGCCGATCGGCGGGGTGATCAAAGAACTCGTCGACCAGATCGTCGCCGCCAAGGCCAAGGCGATCTACGACTGGACCTGCGAGAATATGCAATGCTACCCGGAAGCCAAGAGCTGCAGTACTGGCGAGGTCTGCACGATGATCGCCAATCTTGACGGCAAGTGCACCGGTATTCACTCATATCGGGTCAAACTGGCCGTCAGTGGCGCCCTGCCGCTCAACCTGCAACAGGCTGGTGCACCGCTGAAGACCTTTTCGGTTCTTCTGAGGAACCGTTCACCAGCACCCTATTTTGTTCGATCTGAGGTGGTAAGAAAATAGTGGACACTTTTCTAAGAGCGGGTTAGTACCCGTTCCAGGTGGTGTTACATGATGAGAAGGAACGAAAAGATGCCCGATCTGAGCGACAAGCGTTTCTACAATGACGAACCCGGAGCCTATGAACGGCTTCGTGATTTCAGAAATGGCTTCCCCTTGGGAGAACGTCTTGGAACAATCCGGTTCCCCGATGACTTCATCAATGCCTACACCCAAAACGACGGTGATGTAATTGATTTTGAATCCGGGCGGGAATATTTTACGGCTCATTGGCCGAAAGCGCGCCAGGTTCTGATGCTCAACTCAATCTTTTCGCCGCATTTCATCTGGTCTCAGACCCGGATTATTGGCGGAGGAAACAGCCCGCTGGAAAAGAACAGGTTGCCGCCAGATCACTGTGTGATTG
>JBKEBZ010000074.1:0-6442 GCA_047973425.1 Desulfopila sp. | reverse complement strand
GAGCCTGAAAACGGACCCGGCCATGCGGCAGAAGTTGGAAAGGCAGGTGGCCAATATCGAGGGCATTACCTCGGTGGAACTGCGGGAGCCGCTGCAGGCCAAGTCGAACTATATCAATCCGTACCACAATATCTGATGGCGTCGTAAAAAATCTGACCTTCTTCGTTGCCATAAATTTTCAGGCAGTACGAAGTTCCTTTTGTACATCGAGGAGGTTTGGATAGAACCCGAAAGGGCCTGGCCCACTCCCTGTGACAGGACCAACAACACTATCGGTGGTAGCCCGGGTTTCTCCGGACGAGCTCATCTGCAACCACAGAATACGAGGTTATGGAACCAACCGCTCTGACAACAGAGATGCTGATCGTCTTCGGCCTGCTGGCGCTGGTCGTCATTCTTTTTGTTTTCGACCTGTTACGTGTTGATCTCGTCGGCATTCTGATGATGGTGCTCTTACCCGTCACCGGGGTGCTGGAAGCCCGGGAGGCCCTGGCCGGGCTCAGCTCCAACGCGGTTGTCTCCATTATCGCGGTGATGATTATCGGCGCCGGCCTCAACAAGACCGGGGTGATGAACGTGGTTGCCGCCCAGATCATCAAGGTCGCCGGCAAAAACGAGAGCAGGATCATGGTGGTCATTTCGACCACGGTGGCCATCATCTCGAGCTTCATGCAGAATATCGGCGCGGCGGCCCTGTTTCTGCCAGCGACCATGCGCATCTGCCGCAACCTGCATATCGCCGCCAGCCGCATCCTGATGCCCATGGCGTTCTGCGCCATTACCGGCGGCTGCCTCACCCTGATAGGCTCCAGCCCGTTGATCATGCTCAACGATCTGATGGGGTCCTGGTGGCAATACAACGCAGGAGTCTTGAACCACACCCCGTTCCGGCCACTGGACCTGTTCTCGGTGACTCCGATCGGCATCGCCCTGCTTGTCGCCCTGCTGTTGTATTTCGTGCTCTTCGGTCGCCACCTGTTGCCCAGCACCAGCAGCTGCGACCTCGACGAACAGAACATGGATAGGCGCTTACAGGAAATTTACGGAGCACAGATCGGCCATGGTTATGAGCTGCAGGTGCCGTCCTATTTCCCGCCACACACCCTTGGCGAACTTGAGCTGCGGCCCAAAAACCACCTCACTGTCGTCGGTATCGCCAAAAACGAAGGATATCTGAAGAATCTGGCTCCGACCCGGGACAGCATGGTGGAACCAGGTGATATCCTCTGGATCATTGGCTCAGAAAAAAATATCACCCAGGCGGCCCAGGAAAATGGCTGGACGGTCAAGCCTGAAGCGGAGGTCTTCAGCGAAGAAAACTATGCCGAGGTCTCCGGAGTCATCGAGGGGGTGGTGATCCCCCACTCCAACCTCAGTGGTCACACCATGGAGGAGTTGCAGTTTCGTCCCCTCTTCCAGGTCAACCCGCTGGCCATTGTCCGGGGCGACGAAATCATCATGGAGGAAATCAACGTCACCCAACTCCACCAAGGCGACACCATTCTGATGCAGGGACGCTGGCAACAGTTCAAACTGCTGGCCGAGAAGATGGATATCGTCTTTATCGAAGAGCTTCACGGTGAAGATCTCAAGCCGGAGCGGACCAGGTGCGCCCTGCTGCTGTTGACCCTCTCCCTGGTCCTGGCCCTCAGCTTCGAGATCAAGCTCTCGATTGCCCTGTTGACCGGAGCGTTCGGTATGATCGTTACCAGAATCATCCCCGCCGATCGCGCCTACGAGGCGGTCGACTGGCGGACGGTCTTTCTTCTGGCCGGTCTCATCCCGCTCGGCACCGCCTTCGATAAAACCGGGTCGGCCGCCTACATCGCCAGCCATATCCTCGCCTGGGTCGGCGCGCCCTCCCCGCTGCTGCTGATGCTGGTGCTGTCGGCCCTCACCGCCTTCTTCTCTCTGGTGGCCTCAAATGTCGGGGCGACAGTACTGATGGTGCCACTGGCGATGAATATGGCGGTCGATGTCGGCGCAAGCCCGATAACGGCGGCCATGGTGGTGGCGCTCTCCGCCTCGAACACCTTCATCCTGCCCACCCACCAGGTCAACGCCCTGATAATGCGCCCCGGTGAGTATCGCACCAAGGACTACATGAAGGCCGGCGCAGGTTTCTCCATTCTCTACACCCTGGTGCTCATCGCCAGTCTGGCGCTTTTCTATCCGCTCTCAGCAAAATGACCCTGACAACGAACCCGTCCGGCATTAGAATGTAGGCAGGTTTTGGTATCACCACGCTGGCAGGACGCAGTATCCACGGAAAAAACCGCAACCAGGAACTCACGAAACCCCTCTTGGCTGCGATGCAAGAGGCAAACCACGCCGGCAACGGCGAGGGCTTCGACCATCTCCTTTCCACCCGTTGAATGGACCATCATTATGTCAAAAGACCTGCAAGAACGTATAGTGACGATTTTACATAAACCGCAGCTCGCCGCCCTCGCCACGATCACCGAGATGGACAATCCCTGGGTCCGCTACGTGATAACGGTTGGCGACGGCAACCTCGTCATCCGCTGCGCGACCTTCACCGATTCACGCAAAGTGGCGCAGATTGCCAAGCGACCGGATGTTCATCTCACCTGCGGGGTCAACAGTCTGGCAGAGATGCAACCCTATCTGCAGATACAGGGCCGGGCGACCGTATCCACCAGCCGGGACGAACGCTATAATTTCTGGAACGACATGCTGACCTCAATTTTTGTCGGCCCTGAAGATCCGCGTTACGCGGTCATTATCATCGAACCATACCGGATTGAATACTGCACCATGACCGCTGCCGAACCTGAGATCTGGACCCGCTGACCAAGCGACACCGACCGACAGCCGTTGTCGCTGACTGGTCGGGTGCTGGGTCGCTGCCAAAACCGGCAAAGACGGTAACCAAGCCCGCCTTGAAGAAAAAGAGTGGCACCGGCAAAAAGAGTTGTTGACTTCAATTTGGCGGTTTGGTAAATACTCGGCCCACAACAGGGCAACATGCGGGAATAACTCAGTGGTAGAGTGCAACCTTGCCAAGGTTGAAGTCGCGAGTTCGAATCTCGTTTCCCGCTCCAGTGCGCAATAGAAGAGGCGGGCCGGTTATCCGGCCCGCCTCTTTTCGTTGTGAAGGACACAGACGGTTCAATGAGATCGAGATGCCGTTTCAATGAGCTCTTTGCCCATCTCCTGTTCGAATTGCCGCCACACTGGCCTCATCGCCTCTTTCCACTGGGATCTTTCCTCCTCCGATAGCGTGACGATTTCTGCGCGATGCGACGCTACTATCTCCTGCCTGGCTTTTCTGTTGGCAGGCTCGACCAGAGCATTGCCAAAGGCGATCGCCTCTTCAAGTGATCGTTGCACTTCCAAGCGGATGGGTTCATCGAGTCTGTGCCAGAAGTCTGCCGAGACGACGACCAGAAAGCAGACAATGCCATGATGTAATTCGGTAATGTACGGTTGCTTCATAAATATCCTGCGGGACCAGATATTGGCCCAGGTATTTTCCTGTCCATCTATGGCCTTGTCCGCAAGCGAGGTGGAGATCTGCGAAAACGGTTTTTTTATCGGTATGGCGCCCAGGGCATTGAATTGCTCCGCCAGCACCCTGGAGGGCTGAATTCTGAACCTGAGTCCGGCGGCATCTTCAGGAACGACAAGAGGTTTTATCGCCGACAGCACTTTGAATCCATCATTGAGATAACCTAAACCTATCAGGCCGTTCGTATTGAGAGCGTCAAGCAACAGGCGGCCCTGCGCTGACTGCTCGAATCGGGTAACGGCGTCTCGATCTTTGAACAGAAAAGGCAGATCAAAAACCTGCATTCCAGGACAATAGACCGCAAACTTTGAAACAGACGGCGCCGCGATCTGCACATCGCCCAGCAGCATTGCCTCGAGAACACGGTTGTCATCATACAGCTGGCCTTCGGGATACACCTCGACAACCACCTGTTTACCAAGACGCTCGGCGATGAGTTCGCTGAACCGAAGGGCCATCTGCCCCTTTGGCGTCATCTCATCCGCGACATGGGAAAATTTCATCACAATCGGCTGCTGTGCGTGTGAGGATTGCCCAAAGACCAGCAAAAGCAGAATCGCCATCAAACCGATCGTCAGTCTCGTCATTTTCTTCACCTCTTTACTCACAGTCATTTCGGGGTCACCTACTTGCCGGAAACCTGGCCGCCATTTCCCCCTCCAGATGGTCTTGACACGTCAACAAGGCCAAGGAAGAAAAACCGTATTTGCTGCATCGATGGGAAAAATAACAGCTGACTCGGATGAAAGAAATTGATATAAATTCAGATAAAAGCTGAGGAAAAACGAACGATACCTCTCAATGGTGTGGATTTATGAGAAAATTACCACCATTAACGGCAATTGTCGCGTTCGAGGCGGTCGCTCGGCTTGGCAGTGTTCGAGCTGCGGCTGACGAACTCAATGTGACCCAATCATCGGTAAGCCATCAGTTGGCAAAACTTGCAGATCATTTTCAGGTACAACTGTTTCGCAGGCGGAGCAAACGCCTCTTTCTCACCACCGCCGGTCAGGACTATTTCAAGACGATTCAACCCGCTCTCGATGGTATCGCCAATGCAACCAACAAGGTGATGATGGAGACCATGCGTGAAACCTTGCACGTATCCGCGCCACCAAGTTTCATTGTCACCTGGCTCTTACCGCGTATTGACGGCTTCCTGCAGAAACACCCGGAGCTGAACCTCCGGCTTATTGATCGAATGACCCTCGATCAAGATGACAAGACCATTGACTGCGGGATCGAATACCGCTTTGAGGCGACGGCAGATGTGCAGAGCGAACGCCTTCTTCCCGATGAAGTCGTCGTTCTCGCATCACCCGCGTTATTGCGGGAGCGAAAGATTGATTCCGTGGAGAGCCTTGCCGGTGTTCCGTTGATCGAAACTGAGCGCAGGCTTATCAGCTGGAGTGTGATTCTCCATTCTTACCCATGGTTCAAGTTGCAGAAAGTACTGACCTTCAGTTATTCTCTGCATGCATTCAAGGCTGCGGAGCTTGGCTTGGGAGTCGTCCTCGGCAACCGTCACAATGCCAAATGGTACATCGATGAAAACCTCCTTCGGATCCCCTTTGCCCTGGAACCCGGCACCATTCCCCCGACACCACGATATTTCATTTCATCGACATTCCAGAAGGCAAAGATCCCCCGAGTCGCAGATTTTACCCATTGGCTCAAAGAAGAGGCTGATAACGAGTGAGCGCTGGCCTTGCTGACGTTTTACCTTAGGCCGACAGATGTTCCCCTGGTGGCAACACAACTATGATGGACTCGCAAGAACTCTGAACACAATTCCCCACGGTGATTTTATGCAGGCACATATAGTCATTGCTCATCCCGAACCCAAATCGTTCAATCACCATCTGGCCCGTGTTGCGAAAAACGAATTGGAGAGACAGGGGTGGTCAGTCTCCCTATCAGATCTTTATCAAAAGGGATTCGATCCCTGCGAGAGGTTCAGTCACTATACAAACCCCATAGATAGCGAAAGGTTCAATGTTCAGGCAGAGCAACGGAACGCATGCCAACATGCCCATATCCCGCCGGATGTGAAAGAAGAAATTGAGCTGCTCGATGCGGCTGATCTGCTCCTCTTACAGTATCCAATGTGGTGGCATCTGCCGCCGGCCATTCTCAAAGGATGGTTTGACCGTGTTTTTATTTACGGGGAAGTATATACCAGTAAAAAAAGATTCGAACACGGGAGGTTTCTGGGCAAACAGGCTTTGCTCTCAGTGACTGTCGGAACCAGCAGAGACACATATGCCTACAATGGCAGGAGTGGTGATATCGACATGCTCTTATGGCCGATTCATTTCAATCTGGCCTACGTTGGCTATACCGTTCTACAGCCTTTCGTCGCGTATGGTGTCGAAGCTGGAATCCAGTATTCAAACCAAGAGATCATTGAACGACGTTTACAAGAAATCCCTGAAGATCTGGTCTCTTATTTACGTACATTGAAAGATGTACAATCCATTGATTTCAATACGATGAACGATTGGGATAGCAGCGGAACGATCACAGCTTCCGCACCAGCCTACAGCCCTTTCATTCGTCATAACAGTGATCTTGATTTAGGGTAGAAACTTTGCCAGCAGATACAAATCTGATAGACTCGTAAAAACCTAAAACCTGCACGTAAGATGGCTAAGTACAAAAGCCTGATATACCAGCAATTCCCGCTATGCCTTTAACTATGCTATGTTCCGTGATTTCACAAAATCGATTTCGCAAACATTCCGGATCACATGTTAGGGGTGGCAGCTTGAAATATAATGTAAATACAGCAAGATAAATATGAATTAACCAACATTTTTTGCTTGACAAACCCGATGAGGGATGTTCGCGATCTTTCTATGTAATAACAACTACTTACATAGGAGATCGTCATGAAGTCACGAAAAAAAG
>JBKEBZ010000027.1:0-9669 GCA_047973425.1 Desulfopila sp. | reverse complement strand
GGCTGTAGCCTTTGCGGTCATAATGAAGGCCATAGGTCTCAATATATTGCGGGCCAGCAGGTTCAGAAGGAGGGAAACCGCGCCGAAAGGACCACAATGTGGCATCTTGCTCAGGTTGCGGGCTGTTTATTGCGCTATCAAAGACCAATATGAACGGCAAATGAGGACATTTGCCGCAATCTTGGAAATCTTCCAGTCGAGAGTGACGAAACGACCGGAATTCGCTGTTTAGGTTTTTACGACGCCATCAATGTTCAATGCCGATCAGGTCCTCAAGGGAAGGAATGCCTCGCATCACCACACCTCTTCACAGAGCGTCAACAGTTCCTGCCAGGAGGCGGGCCGGGGGTTGGTTATATTGCAGGCATCGTGCACCGCCATCCTGCAGATCGGCTCCAGGGCCTGTCTATCCCCGGCCCCCAGCTCCTGGCCCAGCCGTATCGGCACCCCGAACGAGGCAAAGAAGGCTTCGAGCCGCTCGATCCCCGCCAGCGCGGTCGTTTGGGCCGAACCACACTGACGGTCGAGAACGACCCGGCCGATATCACCCAGCTTTTCCGTGGCAAAATCGAGATTGAAACGCATGACCGCGGTCAGCAGAATCGGGTGCACCACTCCGTGCCGCAGGTCGAAATGCCCGCCCAGCGAGTGGGCCAGGGCATGTTCGGCGCCAAGACTGGCGTTGCTGAAGGCCATCGAGGCCGAGATCGAGGCAATGCTCAGCTTCTCCAGGGCGTTAAGCGACCTGGTCTCCACCGCCTGCGGCAGGTGACGGAGAATCAGGTCGATCGCCTTTAACGAATGCATCTCGGTAAAGGGTGAAGAGATGGTCGACAGATAGGATTCCACCGCGTGGGCCAGGGCGTCGATGGCCGAATGAATGATGAGCGTTTCGGTCTTGGTGCGCAGGATCAGCGGATCGACGATGGCGATATTCGGCACCAGGGTCCGGGTGATGATCGACATCTTCACCGCCCGCTCGACATCGGTGATGATACAGAACTGGGAGATATCCGAGCCGCTGCCGGCGGTGGTGGTAATCAGCACCATCGGTGGCAGCGGCCTGTGCACCCGGTTGGCCCCCTCGTAATCACGGATCCTCCCGCCGTTGCTGGCAATGATCGCAATCCCCTTGGCGGTATCGAGAGCGCTGCCGCCGCCGATGGCCACCACCACATCGGCCCCATGCCGGCGGTATAGCTCCGCGCCCCTTTCCACCTCGTAATCCCGCGGGTTGGAGGTGACCCCGGCATAGTAGACCCATTCTATCCCCTCCTTGCGGAGAAGCGCCATCAACCGCTCGACCCAGCCAGCCTTCTCGATGCCGGCGTCGCTGACCAGAAAGACCTTGCGGGCACCAAGCCGCAAGGCACACTGCCCCGCATAGTCGAGGCTGCCCCGGCCAAAAATAATCTCGGGAATGGCAAACTTGATCACATCCATGGCTGCACTCCTGGCCTCGTAGCCAACAGGTGAATGGTCGGTGGTTCGGGTAGCTTTTCGCTCTGCCTCGAGCCCGCCTCGGCGCTGGCTGCCTGACTATCTTCTGTACCACTTCTTACCATAGCAGGATTTTCCGCAGAACTCCACCCGGTCTGCACACCTTCGCTTGCACTTCTTTTGGAACATCTTACATGTACTGAGAACAGGCACCTTTTTCGCAAACACTCCGCGCACAACAGACGAGGTATCGACGATGATCAAAAACGTTCTCGGCACACCGCTCGAGGTGTGCAGTCTCGAACCGCTCACCGGCTTCACCCGGGAAGGCAGCTGCTTCACCGGCTCGGATGACTACGGCCGCCATGTGGTCTGTGTCCAGGTCACCGAGGAGTTTCTGGAGTTCTCGCGCGAGCACGGCAACGATCTCAGCACTCCCCAGGCCATCTACAATTTTCCCGGGCTCGTTGCCGGCGACCGCTGGTGCCTCTGCGCAGCCCGCTGGCAGGAGGCCCTGCAGCACGATGCCGCCCCGCCGGTCATCCTGATGGCCACCCACAGCGCGGCGCTCGAGATCCTCTCTTTAGAAGACCTGCTCGCTTACTCCTACCACGAAGAGCAGAGCTGATCGCCACGGTCGCAAACCGCGCCCAGCCGCTGGCTGACTCAGGTCATTTTCTGTCAGGCTGGGTCAGCCAGAGGCCGGCCTCGACCAAAACGGCGTCGACCGGTCGAATTTCGGGCAGAAATCACATAATCCTTTGGTTCTTATCAGGAAATCATGGTAGATATTCTCTATTTGCCGAACTACCTTCCGTTTTGTTCACCACATTTTCCTGCAAGAGGGCGCTATGAAAGTCAGAGAAATTATGGAACCGCTGCACAACTGGCTGACACCGGAAATGACGGTTCTCCAGGCAATTCAGGTCATGAAGCGGACCAAGCGCGGTCACGGCCTGTCGGTCAACGGCATCGTCGTGCTCGATAACGACATGAAACTGGTCGGGATTATCTCGACAAAGGACATTCTGCGGCTGCTGATCCCGTCCTATATGTACATGGACGACGTGGTCAACGACGACGGCTGGGAAGCGATGCGCCTGGATCGGACCGAAAAGGCCCGGACCATGACGGTCCGCGATATCATGACCGAGGACGTGCGCACCATCTCGATGCACGATTCGGCGCTGCACTGCGCCGACATCATGCTGACGGAACAGCTCCGCCGGCTGCCGGTGGTCGGCACCGAGGGCAAGGTCGTCGGCGTCATCTACCTCCGCGACCTCTACACCGCGGTCACCGACGTGCTCTGCGACACCTCAGCCATCGTCCAGCCCTCCGCCTGAACGGCACAGCCCACTCACCCGATTTCCCGCCAGAAGTGGCAGGCGACCCGATGGCTTGGACCGACTTCCGAGAGGGCCGGTTTCTCCCGGGCGCAGAGCTCTCTGGCGTACGGGCAGCGGGTGCGGAAAACACAACCGGAGGGAACCGCCAGCGGTGAGGGCAGATCACCGGCGAGGACCACTCGCTGCTTGTTTTTTTCCCGCCTGGGATCGGGAATCGGCACGGCCGAGATAAGCGCTCTGGTGTAGGGATGGCGAGGGTTGTCGTAGAGGCTTGCCTTGTCGGCGATCTCCATCACGTTGCCGAGGTAAAGCACCATGACCCGGTGACTGATATGGCGGACGATGGACAGGTCATGGCTGATAAAGATCAGAGCGAGGCCAAATTTATCCTGTAATGCACTGACAAGATTTATTATCTGTGCCTGGATCGACACATCGAGGGCCGAGACCGGTTCATCGCAGATGATCAGCTTTGGCTTGAGGATCATGGCCCGGGCCACGCCGATCCGCTGGCACTGCCCCCCCGAAAACTCATGGGGGTAGCGGTTGATCATCTGCGGCAGCAGCCCCACCTGGTCCATGATCTCGACGACCCGCTGTTTTCGTGCGGCCGCGCTCAACTTGGGGACATGCACCGCCAGCGGCTCGGCAATGATATCGCCGATGGTCATCCGCGGATCGAGGCTCGCCAGAGGATCCTGAAAAATAATCTGCATGTCGCGGCGACAGGTGATCATCTCTTGCGCGTCCAGCCCCACCAGCTGCCGCCCCTGCCAGACCACCTGACCGCCCGTTGGTTCTATCAGCTGCAGGATGCCCCGGCCCAGGGTGGACTTTCCGCAGCCCGACTCGCCGACTACCCCCAGCGTTTCGCCGTCATACAGGTCGAAGCTCACCTCATCCACCGCCTTCAGCGGCAGCGGCGGGGTGAACAGCCGACCGCTGGCTATGGGAAAATAGACCTTGAAATCCCGTACCGAGAGAATCGGCCGGTTAGCGGTGGTCGTTGACACTGTCGTCTCCATCGGCTCTCTCCAGCTGCGGCAAATGGCAGGCCTTCATTCGGCCCGGGGCGAGCGGTTCAAGCTCTGGCCGGATGGTCAGGCAGACATCCATGGCCGCGCTGCAGCGGGGCGCGAAACTGCAGCCCGGCGGCAGGTCCTGCAGATTTGGCGGCTGCCCGGCGATGGTCGGCAACCTGCCGCTGCCAGGCCCATCCAGGCGCGGCATCGAATCGAGCAGGCCGCGGGTGTAGGGATGGCGGGGATCGGTAAAGATCTCCTCCACCGTGGCCGCTTCGACAATACGGCCGCCGTACATCACCAGCACCCTGTCGCTCATTCCGGCTATCACCCCGAGGTCATGGGTGATCATCACCGTCGCCATGTTCAGTTCACGACCCAGCCGGGCGAGCAACTCGAGAATCTGGGCCTGGACCGTGACGTCGAGAGCGGTGGTCGGCTCGTCGGCAATGAGCAGCTTCGGCTCACAGAGCAGGGCCATGGCGATCATCACCCGCTGCCGCATGCCGCCGGAGAACTCGTACGGGTACATGACAAAGCGTTTGCGGGACTCGGGAATCCCCACCAGGTCGAGCATCTCCACCGAGGCGTTGGCCGCCGCCTCCTCACCCATGCCGCGATGGGCCATCAGCACCTCGGTCATCTGCCTGGAGACCCGCAGGTAAGGGTTGAGCGAGGTCATCGGGTCCTGGAAGATCATCGAGAACTCGACCCCGCGCAGCCGGTTGAGCGCCGTCGGTGTCATGCCGAGAATCTGCTGGCCTTGAAAATAGACCTTCCCCTCCGCCCGGCCGTTTTTGGCGAGCAGGCCCATAATCGACAGGAACACCTGGGTCTTGCCGGAACCGGATTCGCCGACAATGCCCAGGCACTCGCCGGCGGCCACCCCGAAACTCACCCCACTGACCGCCCGCACCTCGCCGTCATGGGTGGCAAAGGTTGTGGTCAGATTGTCGACATCGAGCAGCATAATCACCTGTCCTTGGGATCGAGCGCGTCACGCAGACCGTCACCGATGAAATTGAAACAGAAGAGGGTGATGGCCAGAAACACCGCGGGAAAGATCAAGAGCCACGGCGCCGACTCCATCTGCTTGGCCCCCTCGGAAATGAGCACGCCCCAGCTGGTGAGGGGTTCCTGGACCCCCAGGCCGAGAAAGGAGAGAAACGACTCGGTGAGGATGACCTGGGGAATGGTCAGGGTCATGTAGACGATAACCGGCCCCAGCACATTGGGAATGATATGGCGGAAAATGATCCTCCGGTTGGAGACCCCGATGGCGTGCGCCGCTTCGATGAACTCCTTCTTCTTCACCGACAGGGTCTGGCCCCGGACGATTCTGGCCATGGTCAGCCACTCCACCGCCCCGAGCGCCACGAAGATGAGAAAAATATTGCGTCCGAAGAACACCATCAAGAGGATCACGAAAAACATGAACGGCAGGGAGTAGAGGATGTCCACCACCCGCATCATCACATTGTCCACCCGGCCGCCGAAAAAACCGGCCGTCGCCCCGTAGGTCACCCCTATCAGCAGGCTGACGGCAGTGGCCAGCACCCCCACCAAAAGGGAGATACGAGCCCCATAGAGGGTGCGGACAAAGAGGTCGCGGCCGTTGCCATCCGTGCCGAACCAGTGCTGCAGGCCGCTGTCCGGCGGGCCGGGGAAATCGTAGGCCCAGTCCGGCTCGTCAAAGGCCCAGGGAGAGAGATACGGGGCCAGGATCGCCAGCACGACGATGAGAGCCAGCAGCACCATGGAGGCCACCGCCGCCCGGTTATGCATGAGCCGGCGCATGGCATCCTGCCAGAGACTCCGGCCCTTGACGGCGTCGATATCCGCCAGCCCGGTCAGCCGGTCTTTCACAAAGGGTGTCGTAGCCACTTAATCAACCTTTACCCGTGGATCGAGGAAACCGTAAATCAGGTCGACGATCAGATTGAGCAGAATAATGAGCACCGCATAGAAGATCACCACCCCCATCACCACCGGATAGTCGCGGTTCAAGGCGCCGTTGACAAAATATCTGCCGATACCGGGGACATCGAAAATCGACTCGATGACCACCGAACCGGTGATGACCGCCGCCGTGGCCGGACCCAGATAGGAGACCACCGGCAGCAGCCCGCCCTTGACGGCATGACGCATCACCACGACCCGTTCGGCCAGACCCTTGGCCCTGGCGGTACGGATGAAGTTGGCGTGGAGGATCTCGACCATGCTGCCCCGGGTCAGCCGGGCGATATAGGCGACCTGCGGCAGGGCCAGGGTAATGACCGGCAGCACCTGGTACCGCAGGGCGCCGTCGCCCCAGCCGGCCACCGGCAGCCAGGAGAGATAGACCCCGAAGACAAGGGCCAGCAGCGGGGCCATCACGAAATTGGGGATGGCGATACCGGTCATCGCCACCCCCATCACGATATAGTCGAAGGTGGAGTTCTGCCGCAGGGCGGCGATAGTGCCGAAGGTGACCCCGCAAAGCACCGCCACCAGAATCGCCGCCAGCCCCAGACGGAGGCTGACCGGAAAACCCACCTTGATGAGATCGGTGACACTGAAATCGAGATACTTGAACGACGGCCCGAAATCGCCATGGAGGATATTGCCGAGATAATCGAAATACTGCTGGTGCAGAGGCTTGTCGAGATTGTAGGCCTTGAGGATATTCGCCTCGATTTCCGGTGGCAGCTGCTTTTCCCGGTCAAACGGGCCGCCGGGGGCGATGCGCATCATGAAAAAGGCCACGGTGATGACGACAAACAGGGTCGGAATGGCACTGCCAAGGCGACGGATGGCATAGGCGAACATGACACCTCCCCAAAAGATTGCGCGCTCACCCCAAGGCCCGGCAGGCGAATCCAGTCCCGCCCGCAAGATGGGCCCTTCGAGGCTGCACGACGGTACGGCCCTGACGGCACAACGCTTTATTGCAGACTGATATACCTCCAGCGATGGATATCCATGGCATTGTTCTCAAAGCCGACGACATTTTTGCCCACCAGGTTTTTGGAGACGTAATGATAGATCGGGATAACCGGCACTTCGACCATGGCCAGGGCCTCGGCCTGGTGCATCAGGCCGCTGCGTTCGTCCAGGTCGACCGTCATCTCGGCCGTAGCCATCAGCTGATCGTATTCCGGGTTGGAATAGCGGCTGTAGTTGAGCGGCCCGGTACGGGTTTCCATCAGGTAGAGGAAATTCTGGGCATCGTTATAGTCGGCGATCCAGCCGGCGCGAGCGATCTGAAAGTTGGCCTGCTTGAGATCGGCATAGTGGACCTTGACCTCGGCATTGTACAGCTCCGTCTTGACCGAGAGCTGCTTCCACATCGAGGCGATGGCCACGGCGATCCGCTTGTGGTTCTCGGAGGTGTTGTATTTCAGCACCACCGACAGAGGATTATCCCGGTCAAAGCCCGCCGCGGCCAGAAGCCTCCTGGCCTCCTGCAGCCGCTCTCTGTACGGCATGGCCTTCCAGCTCACCTCGGCGGGCTGGTCATAGTGAGCCACCCCGGGCGGCACAAAGGAATAGGCGGGCAGCTCGCCGGTCTTCAACACCTTGTCGGTGATGGCCTCGCGGTTGACGGCCATGGACAGGGCCGTGCGCACCCGGATGTCGCTAAACGGGGCGATAGAGGTGTTGATCGCGTAGTAGTACACCCCGATATAGGGGGCGATGCGGGTCTCGCCTGGCATATTGGCCTTCAGCCAGTCGATCTGATCGGAGGCGAAATCCATGGCCACATCGATCTCGCCGGCCCGAAAACGTTTCAAGACCGCAGCCCGGTCCTCCTGGGTGTAAAAGGTGAGATTGTCCAGTATTACCGAATCGTTACCATAGAACCTGTCGTTTCTGGTCAGCCTGACGTGGGTGTTGGGCACCCACTCCACCAGCCTGTAGGGACCGTTGACCACCATATGTTCCGGCTTGGTCCAGTCCGCCCCCACCTTGTCGATCACATGGCCAGGCACCGGGTAGGCTGAATAGTGGGTCAACAGTTCGAGAAAATACGGGGCCGGGGCAACCAGCCTGATTTCCAGGGTCGAGTCGTCGAGAGCCTGCACCCCCAGGGTATCGGCCGCGGCCTTGCCGCCGTTGATCGCCTCGGCCCCTTCGATCAGATAGAGCAGCGAGGCGTACTCGGCCGCGGTCTGGGGCAGCAGGATGCGGCGCATGGAATAGACGAAATCCCTGGCGGTCAGAGCAGTGCCATCCGACCAGGTCGAGGGGCGCAGCTTGAAGGTGTAGATCCTGCCGTCAGCGGAGATGGTCCACGACTCGGCCACTCCCGGCATCGCCTTTGCCTGGGGATCTTCGGTCATGAGGCCGACAAACATGTCCCCGACAATGTAGTTTTCCCAGGTGCCGGATATCTTGTGCGGGTCGAGTGAAGCCGGCTCGCCCATCGGGGCGATCCGCAGGGTGCCGGCGGCATGGACGGCACCGGCGCTCAGCAGCAGACCCAGCACAATCGATAGTGGGCCGATACGTTGCAACAGCCATGGTCTCTTCTTCATACACCCCTCCCAAGATCGTCCGGCTGACGGTCGGCGGTCCGAGCCGCTCACCGGTTGTCAGGTCGTGCCCCTGGTCGACACCAGGAGCAATGACACTACTCCTTGTAGCCAGCAGACTACCGCAGCTGTTTCACTTATAATGATAGTTAGGTTTTTCCCTTATTGCAAGCCTTTCACCAGTATCATCACCTGGGTTCGTCACCTTGACCGCATCGAGATGACAGCTGGACCCGACAAACCGGGTGTTTGAAATTGACCAGCGGTGGTACACCGGGTACAGTGAGCCTCAATAACCATCGGTAAACCGATGACAACCACCAGCCCAAGCGGAGAGACACCATGAGTCTGCAGGAAACGATACGGGGCGAGCTGAAAGTCGCCATGAAGGCCAAAGACAGTGCCAGAACAGGCGCCATCCGCATCGTCCTGGGAGAATTCCAGCGTCAGCCGGAGAAGATTCTCTCCGATGCGGTGGTCGTCGGCATCATCAAAAAACTCATCAAATCAGAACGGGAGCTGATAGCCGCCGGCGGCAAAGGGGACGAAGCCTACATCGCCGTGCTGGAGGGGTATCTGCCCAGGCAGGCCAGCGAAGAGGAGATCCGCGGCTGGATCGACGCCAACGTCGACTTCTCCCAATATGGCAGCAAGATGCAGGCGATGAAACCGATCATGGCCCATTTCGGCAGCAGCGCCGACGGCAACACGGTCAAGAAGATTCTGCAGTCGATCTAACCAGCATGGCTGGACCAGGCCGCCTCAGCACAACGAAACATCAAACTCCTCGCCGCGGTAAAGGAATTTTCTGTGCTGACGATTTTCGGATAAACCAGCATGGCTGGACCAGGTCGCCTCAGCCACAAAAAAACATCAAACTCCTCGCCGCGGTAACAGCGCTTTCCGCTCTGACGAGTTTCATATAAACCAGCATGGCTGAACCAAGCCGCCTCAGCCACAACGAAACATCAAACTCCTCGCCGCACCAGGAGAGTCATCCATATTGAAGAGTTTCATACAAGATGGACTCGTAAAAAGTCGAATGTTCCGCCGAGATGGACTCAGGAAAAACCCTGATATACGAGGCGTAGCGTCTCAAACGGCAATCTGGTAGTACATATGGTACAGCGGATTGTCGTTTGTGACCTACAACGAAGTAGATCTGGTTTTTTACGAGTCCATCATACAAAACAGGCCGCGGCCGGAGGCGAATTTGGCATAACGATGCAAGGTGGATGGCGTCGTAAAAAGCCCGATCTCCTGCGTTGCAGCGGGATCGGCCACTGCTCGACGTACCACATGTACGTCTGTGCTTGGCCGACACCACTGCGCCTTGTATATCAG
>JBKEBZ010000040.1:0-55644 GCA_047973425.1 Desulfopila sp. | reverse complement strand
TAGGGCTTCACTCCCCGCCCCTGCGTGAGGGGCGCCTTTAATATCGGGTACACTACGCGAGAGACCAACTGTTTCACTCCACGCCCCAGCGTGAGGGGCGCCAAACTCACCTTGCATTATCTCTGATCTACCGACAGTTTCAATCCACGCCCCTGCGTGAGGGGCGCCAGATGTGTTTTCTGACAGCGCCGCGGCGGAAAAAAGTTTCAATCCACGCCCCTGCGTGAGGGGCGACTTTTTATTTTTAATACCAATACATAGATTTGTAGTTTCAATCCACGCCCCTGCGTGAGGGGCGACCGTCAAGCCATAAGAAAATAGAACTATTCATGAAAAGCGACAGCATCCGCGAACCTACCTGCCGACAACCGGTATCTATGACTACAAACAGATGAGACTTCGCTCAGACAACCCAGCATTGCAGGCATCGCGAACCTGCGGTTTTTTTCTGTTTGTCGATGATTCGCGATAGCTGCTGATCAGATAATCAGTGGTCCCTCCTGGTCAATAGATTCCTTGGCGCCAATATGCTCGACACGATTACGCCAATTGGCGCCAAGAAAATAAAATCGCAGGCTGTCCACATGTTCGTCGATCTCAGCAATCAGTTTCTCCCTCAACATCGTCCACTGCGCCGGGTCAACCATACATTCAAATACCGAGAACTGAACGCGCTGGCCATAATCCTTACACACTTTGGCAACACGCCTCAAGCGCCGTTTTCCCCCGGGATCACTGATCTTTACATCATAACTCACCAAGACAAGCATTTTACCTCCAGAGCATCGGGGGATAACCGTCGAGATCGCCTCGGAGAAAACGTGACAACAACAATGCCTGGGTGTAAAAGAGCAAGCCGAGGGGCATCTTCTTTTCCAGAAAAGGATGATTCAGCACATCCTGTTTCCTCTTCTGGTAGCTCACCAGCAAGGTTTTACGAGCCCCATCCTTCAGCCAGACAGCGCCTGTTTCCCTGACGATGAAATCCTTTGCGCTGAGTTGCCCCAGGTTGATCAGCGACAAGGCCAGTCGATCAGCCATCGGCCGGAACTCTTCCATCATATCGAGCGCCAAACCGGGGCGACCAGGTCGGTCCCGGTGAAGATATCCCACCGCCGGGTCAAGGCCAACCGACTCCAGTGAAGACCGTACATCGTGCATCAACAGAGTGTAGAGAAATGACAGCAGGCAGTTCAAATTGTCGAGAGGTGGCCGCCTGCTCCGTTCCTTAAAGAAAAAGACCTCCTTATTCCGAGTAATGAGGTGATCGAAGACGGTAAAATAGACATGGGCGGCATCGCCCTCCACACCGCGGGCGGCATCGAGGTCGAGGTCACTCTGCAGCCGCGCAAGAGAGGTAGTCAACCTTTTGATGGCCGACCTCACCGCCTCGGCATCGATCTTCTCTCCGTGGTCCCTCAAGGCACGCTGCAGCACGGTCCGACTGTTGGCAACTTTACCCGTAAGCAGTGAACGGCTTAAATTCGCCGAAAAGCCAAGATCATCCGCAGCGCGGTATTGCGCTCTCCTCAACAGGACATTCCCGCAGACCGGACCTTGAACACGAGCGAGAAAACGACCGTTCTCACTGAGAAAAGAGATTGCGACATCGCGTTCAGCACAAAAACCCATGAGAAAAGGGCTGCAACCCACGTTGCCGAAGCAGACTATGCCGTCGAGAGTATGGACAGGAACCCGCAGCTTCACCTCCTTGTCGACCCTCACAGCGACGGTCTCACCGTCTTTTGCGAGATAGGCACCCTGGGTAGTGACAAACAGGGTGTTCAGGTGTTTTTTCATGATATCATTACATTCTTGAGATAGTGTTCTACCGGCCTTTTTTTCCCCACGGTCTGGGGTAGACACACCTCCAGCAACGAACAGCTTTCACAAGCCGGGGTATACCTCGGTGGTGGGGTGACGCCACTGCGTAACAACCCATGCAGCATTTCGGCGCTCTCACCAGTCAAGTCGCGGAGAGCTGTATCAAAAAACACCTCCTGCCGTCGTTTCTTTTGTCCGTAATACAGGGCGCCTGCCGTAACATTCGTTTTAAGCATCTCCTCAAGACAGATCGCCTGAGCGCAGAGTTGAACCCTGTCACTGGGGCCTGTCTTCGGCCGTCCTCTCTTGTATTCTACCGGAACCGGTTGCCAGATGCCGTCTTCCTGCAGATGAAACTCAACGATATCTGCCCGACCGATAAGCCCCAGCCGAAGGGAGCGAAGAGGTACATCGAACTCAATTTTTGTCTTCTTTCTCGATTCCTTACCTACGGTGTGCACTCGTTCGTGCAAAACCCGCCCTTCGGCCGTATAGACATTCTCCGCCCATTGCTGCTCGATATGAATCAAAGCACACTGCCTGGGACAAAAGAGCAGATGCTGAAGCGCTGAAATCATCAGCAGATCATCTTCGGCATACATCGCTATTCACCTCTTACCTCAAGACGCGGAAGCATCGATGGCAGTGCATCTGCGGCTACAGTTTTTCTTCGACGCTGACCCCAACGGGAAGTTCCCCCACACGAATGCGGTAATCGGCAAACGAACGAGCCGGGCCGGTTGACCCTTCAGTCCGCTTCACTTCTATGGCATCGAAAAGTACATGGGCTGGAGCATTGCCCATTCTATTTTCATGCTTGAAAACATACAGCTTACGGCTGCTCATCAGCCCCCGCGCCGCTGAGCGATCGTGTTCAAACATGTTCGCCAGCGCCAGCCACAATATCTCCAGGTCATCTTCGGAAAAGCCGGTCTTTTCTGCCAGAGGCGCGGAGACGAAACCATGGGCGACATACAGCCCATACGGAACAATGTGTTTTCGCCCCATGGTGCGCTCTTTTTCCAGATCTTTTTCATTGGTCACCGCCATTCTGGTAATGCTGATCTCCTGCGGGATGATCGGTTCGACACTTTTGGCAAATGCCAGTTGCACCGGTCCCCGTACCTGTCCACAGTTGACCTCTGTGGTCATGACAGCGCCAAATGCTCTGATATCATAAAAATTTTCGCACATCCACGCTGTCACCCGCAGGGCATCTTCCACCTTTTTCGGTAATTTCTTCGTTTCCGGTTTCAAATCAAGGGCTGTATAGGCCTCTTCATTGATACGATTCAGTACGGCCTTTTCCTGTACATAAATCTTGAAACGTTCCGCGTTCTCTTTTGTCAGCGCCACGTGATTTCTGATTTTCCGTTTCAAGCAAACATCTGTCACCAGACCATTCCCCGTCTCCGGATCGATTCGCGGGGTATTTCCCGCATCGGGGTCACCGTTGGGGTTACCGTTTTCGACATCAAAAAGCAGAACAAACTCGTACCGATTGGTGATAGTGCTCATCGTGAGATCTCCTCTTCGCTCTTCTTGGTGGTTTTCTTACTTGTATACAGGTCTTTCATCTGGTGATAATAGCCGATCATGAAAATGCCCTGGTTTTCGGCAAACATTGTCGACGGAAAATCAGCAAGGTTTTCGACAATATCCTGGATCGATCGCTCAACGGCCACTGCCCACCCCTTCCGCTCAGGGTCTTTACGCATCTTCGCGGTGTGGTTGGCCGAATTCTTCAGCAGCATGGGAAAAACCCGCGCCGGCGTTGCAGGCGCCGAGGCGAAGAAACGGTCCTTTAGCGTCGTATTGGTTCCGGGTACAGCATCGCTCTGAGCCTTTTCGAGAACGGCAAACAACCGGCCTAAAAGATAGGGGACATCCTTTCGATTTACATCAAGAGACATGGGTACCTCCAGTTGATGATTGCGGATGAGAAAAGCTTTAAGGAGGGCTGCACGGAAGTAACCAAGTTCACGTTCAGCTCGAATTCTTCCGAGCACCACCGGGAGAAGACTGTCGGGATAGCGGCCGCCACTCAACAACGCCTTGATCATGCCGCCGGCCAGGACCGGTGACACATTTTCACTTTTTCCCTGGGACGCAGTATGACAGAGGAGACGCCAAAGAGGTGGAAACTCGGGCTCGTTATCAAACCGACGGACAAGAGCGAGCTGCTCAAAATGGAGGCTGACCCGCTCGAGAAAGAGCCGAAGGTCATCCGCCAACCACAGACGAATGGATAAGCGTGCCGCATTCGGAGCCAGCCCAAGCACGAAAAAGCGCACGGAATCATCGAGATCCGGCATAATATCCACCACCCGCCGCCCTGTTCTCAATCCGCGCAGCAGATCGAAGATTTTTGCGGCGGTATTCTGGTCATCCTTTGATTTCGTGCTCTTCTCCTGGCTGTCTTCAGGCGCAAAGAGCTCCGCGAAAAACAGTTCGGCTTCACTGTCACGCTCAGCCCAGAAAACAACGGTGGTGTCTCCGATAACGACCTTCTGCCTGCTGTCCTGACCTAAAAGGGCATTGAGAGCGGTCGCATACTTAAAGGTCGCTCGCTGACTTACCGGCGCATTGATCGACTGCGCCTTGCCAAAGGACTCAAAGGCTGGCTTGTTGAATGAAACTATCGACGCACCAGAAGATTGCGCACCTCTCACCCCTTTTATCGAAGGATGAAGACGAGCGAGCGGCTGTGCGGTTTCACCGGAGATCAGGCATTGCCCTGTGGTTGCCGATTCCTTCTGCTGAAGGCAACGCTCCCAGGCCAATCGCGCCGCCTTGCGCTCGTGGACAAAACCTTTCACCCCGTCAAGGCGAAACACCAGATTCGCTTTGCAGATGTCCGGCCAATCCGCTCTTTCCTGGACATACCGGCAATCGGTCGCCAGAAAGGCTCGAACCGCATCGAGGCCCGGGTCATCGACATCACAGTACGACCGAATCAACTCGACAAAGGCCTCTCTGCATTTCTTTGCGCGCGCAGGCTTCCCCTTGTCATCGATACCCAGAACGTAACTCGACGAGTCCCAGAGAAAATTGGCGATGATCCCGCTCGCCTTTTTCTCCGCCGCCGGAACCGTCATTTTACGCGGCCGGCGTTTATTTCCCTCGCCAACCCGAAGATCTTCGATCGACAGCAGGACGCCCTGCTCATCAAGCACTAACGCAAAGGAGATATTTTCTCTACTCGTGCCGTAGGCCGGCATGGCCGAATCCGGCTCATCGACCTTTCTCTCATAATATCTGTTGAGTTCCTGCAGAATCATGCCCTCACCTCCCGGGCCGTGGGTGCAGGCGGGACGACGATCCCATCCGCCATGGTTGCCCGAAAAAAAAGCGGTGTCATATCGTTGTCATAATCAATATCCAGCAACATATACCCGAGCTCCCTGCACTCTCCACTGTAGCAGGACACAGGCGTCTCCCCTTCCAGCAGCTCAAAAAAAGCCGGAAACTCTCGGCAACCAAGACACGGTTGCTGAAAGAATTTGCCAGCCCGGGCGCGTCTGTTGAATATATCGAGATGTTTACCAATGTTATCGCCAGGCCCAGCCTTTTCAGTCATGGCAAAATGCGCCTCGATAACGTACTCGACATCCCGCAGCAATGTCGAAGCCCGCTGCTGGCGGTTGTCGCCATCGTCGACCAGCAGATACAAAGGCTTTTTTTCCCGGATGATGGTCGCAGGGTTCGGTTGAGGAATTTTTGCTTTCACTTCATTGCGACGGACGTTGTCAAACTTGATCGGTTTGATCACGTGAATCGCGTCTATCACCCAACGAATGGCGGGCTTCCAGTGAATTGCCTCCAAAATGCCCCGCGCCGCAGATGGCGTGATGAGATCATAGGACACTCTTTCCACCTTCATTTCCGGCCTGGTGAAACAGGCGTAATCGCCCCACACCCGCAGTTTGACGCCATATGCCATAATTCCTCCTCCTTGAAACTACTGTCAGATGACCGTAACAATTCACCAGTCGGATGCACCGCGAGCAGAACCTCCCGGTTATGGTTGCAAGCCATGCCAGACCATGACCAGACGACGTAAGTTTGATGGCGTCGTAAAAAGGTCGATCTACTTCGCCTTCGGTCGCAACCAGCACTTCGCTGTACCCCGTCTTGTTTCGACACCGCAGCGACACAACCCTATTGAATCAGGCTAGCAAATACATCCCTCTGGTTCAAATACATTTATTCGAAAATCCTCAGCATGAAGAGACTCTTACCATGTTGAGGAGTTGCCCGGCGGCGTAACCGCGGCATCGTTGGGGCTGATATTGGCCTAGCCGATGAGATCCTCGGGATCCCAAAGTTCCCCCCGTTCCGCAACCAGCCCCATCGCCTCGTCATAAACTGCCATATTGCGCAACACCGGAAAATCCTCATACATCATCTCGATCGCCCCGCTTCTGACCAGATGGGCGAAGGTCTTCTTTCGTACAGAGACCGTATACTGCTGAAGTAGCCGCCGGGCTTGCCGCGGAAACCTCAAGCGATAGATATCCGTAATATGGCGCTCCACCGCCTCATCGACGGGAATAATGACGCCAACGCCATCATCGGCAATGAAATGAAAAGATTCAGCGACCTCTCTGAAGGGGAAAGAAAGTTCTTTCGTCGGACCCTGGTTGAGCAGGCGCACTATCGCCTTCGCGTCCAGATCTTCCACATCAAACAACAACTCGAAGTACCGTCGGATAACATCGTTATGCAGCGGGTCGATCCCTGGAAATGCTCGCAATGCCTCTTCCGCCCGCGATATCCTCCGTTGCAGCCATGGCATCGGCGCCGCCATCTCTGGTGTATAGACATACACTCTGCCCTGGCGGAGAAGACCTTCCCGATTGCAGCGTCCCGCCGCCTGGGCAATGGAATCAAGCCCTGTCATCGCTCGATAGACGACCGGAAAATCAAGGTCAACACCAGCTTCGACAAGGGAGGTCGCAATCACCCTGCAGGGCAATGCCATACGCAGTCGCTCTCGTACTCTCTCAAGAACTTCCGTTCTATGAGCCGGGTACATATTTGTCGACAGATGAAAGGTGCCATCTCTTTGGGCCACCTGGGTGTAAAGTTCCTGGGCCTCTCTTTTCGTGGCAACAATACACAGTACTTGTGGAAAAGAACTGAGTTGCCCTGCCAGATCCGCGACGGACAGCTGACCAATACGGTCCACCTTCACCCGGCGAAACGCCGTAAACAACCGTGACTGATTCTCCACGATCTCTTGAACCTGAGAAAGAGCTGCGCGCAGTGAACTCGTATCATCCAAGGCCGGCTGGGTCGCCGTGCAGAGCACAACTGTGCAGCGGTAATGTTGAACCAGTTCCTTCAACGCAGCCAGGCACGGTTCCAGATACTCGGTGGGAATCGCCTGGGCCTCATCGAGAACGATGACACTGCCGGCAATATTATGCAGTTTTCGGCATCGAGACGTTTTATTGCTGTACAGTGACTCGAAAAATTGCACGTTGGTGGTCACAACCACCGGTGCATCCCAGTTCTCGGCGGCAAGCCTTTGCCATCTGGCATACATGGCCTGATCGTCTTTTTCCCGATAGTTGCAATGGTGCTCGAGTACATTTTCGCAACCGAGCGCAGCTCTGAAGACCTGGGCGTTCTGTTCGATGATGGAGGTAAAGGGCACAGCATAAATAACTCGAGACAGGCCATGGATGTGCGCATGCTCGAGGGCAAAGGTCAGGGAAGACAATGTCTTCCCGCCACCAGTTGGGACAGTCAACGAATACAATCCCTGTCCGCCCCTGGCTTTGTCCCTGCATTGATCCACGATCTCTTTTCGTAAACGGTTCAATGCAGTCGGTGCCGCATTGCGTTGTTTTACGGAGATGAACGTACTCAGTGCTTTGCGTAACGCTCCTGCCCTCTTTATCGGGACAGCATGACGAATCTGGGTCCTTTCGGGGGCGCAAAACTTCTCCGTATCGAGAAAATCCGCATCCACCAGACAGGAAAAAATCATCCTCGTAAAGAAGGCCAGGCTAAATCCCGCCCACTGCCGTGACAACAGAAATGGAGGTTTCAACTCCGAAAGCACATCGACAGAAGGTACGAGCGCGGTGTCAGCGGCCACCTTACCGTTTCGCAGGCGATAATGGAGTTGCCCCTCCTGCAGACCGCCATCCGGCAGACCACCATGATGGCCCATGATGACATAAGCAAGCAGCGGCCCGAGTTTGCCCCCCCGCTCTACCGCCAGTCTCGCCCCAAACGTCGAGTGGTCCACTCTCTTGGCAGACCCTTCCAAACGGCGAATAAATTCCTGGGTCGCTTTTCCCGCATCATGAAACAAGCCGGCCAGCAGCCCCCATTCATCAGCTCCGAATTCTGCGGCAAATCCTTTTGCGGTATGTGCCACGTTATCGAGATGAACCTCGAGCGGCTGCCACTGTTCGCGGGAAAATTCCTCAAGACTGTGGGCATAGAATAGTGTCGGCAATGTTCCCCTCCATCTGCTGTCTGGTGTTTCTTTTTATCCGAAACTCGTCAGCACGGAAAACGCTGTTACCGCGCCGAGGATTTTCATGGTTCGTTGTGGCTGAGACGCTATGGTCCAGCCATGCTGGTCAGAAACGAGATAACCTTCTCACCCCGGTAAGCCACACGATATGGCACTGCGCGCATTATACCTGTTTATGACGATCTGAAGAAAATCGAATTGTGTCTGTTTTTTTACCACAAGCAAAGAACGGGCCATCCGCCCAGGAATCTGCCGGAACGACCATTGACCGCCCTCCCGCCGCATGCCCTGAAAACAGACGGCCGGCTCCTTTGTCATGTACATTCCCGGCTTTTTTTCTTACAGTTGGAGAGTGTTCTTTTACAGGATGAACCCCAGCTCAGGAAACCATGTACACGGACTATTTCGGGCTCAGCGAACCGCCCTTTGCCATCACCCCAAACCCGCGCTATCTCTACTTGAGCACCTTGCACAGGCAAGCTCTGGAGCACCTTTTGCAGGGGATAGAAAGCGACGGCTGCATGGTCCTGCTTACCGGTGATGTCGGCACCGGCAAGACCACGCTCTGCCGCAGCCTGCTTACCCGGCTTCAGCCGGAAACGGAAGTCGCGCTGATCCTCAACCCACGGTTGACCATCCGGGAACTGTTGAAAACCATCTGTCAGGAACTCGGCCTCACAGAGGAGTTGTCGTTTGGTTCGAACAGCACCTACATCGACAACATCAGCAATCACCTGTATAACGCCAGTGCCCGGGGACATAACGTTGCCATCATCATCGACGAGGCCCAGAATCTGGCCATAGACGTTCTCGAACAGCTGCGGCTTTTGACCGATCTGGCTCCTTGTGCCCAGAAACTGCTGCGCATCGTTCTGCTCGGCCAGCCGGAACTGCTGGAGATACTCGCGCGACCCGAACTGACCCAGATCAACCAGCGCATCACCAGCAGGTATCGGCTCACAGCCCTGCCGGCCAATGAAATCCGGGCCTATATCCAGCACCGTCTGCAGGTCGCGGGCGTAAGCGACAGAAAACTCTTCTCGGACAAGGCCATTCGCCATGCCATCCGCTTGACCGGCGGCATACCCCGGCTGATCAACCTGCTCTGCGATCGCGCCCTTTTGGGAGCCTATGCGATCAACACCGACCATGTCGATATCGAGATCATGAGGCGGGCCGGAGAGGAAGTGTTCTCGCACCATACCCGCAAAAAACGGTTGTACCGGAGTCTGCCCATCTGGTTGGCCGCCCTGGCGCTGCTCGTGACGATAGTCATGCTGATGTTCGTGCCAGACTGGTCCTCGCTGTCGTCTTTCACGTTGCCCAATACCGGCAGCCGGCAGGAGCAGGCGGCAGAGGCGAAGGGTACCGGGCAGGAGCAGGCCGCCACCAGCCCCCTGGGGAACCAGGCAGACGGCGCTCGGCAAAACGGTGCCGGCTCGGCACCTCCCGCGAATCGGCCCCAGAAGGCACGGACCAGCGGACCACAGCCAGACGGCGAGCGAGCCCGGCAGACGAAAAAAACCACAGCGCCCCTGAGCCCGCAGACAGCACAGCCCCCGAAGCACCCCTCTTCCCCCGGGACCGCCACGGGGCAGACGGTGCCCGCCAAAACCACCATCCGGATCACCAGCCCCCGTCTTATTCTGGAAAAAGCTGGCCCCTTACCGCAAAAAGTGGTCATCGAGCAACTCGACCAGGGAGGATGAGCGATGTCGTATATCCTCGAGGCACTCGAAAAATCGGAGCAACAGCGAAAACAGCGGCAGGTCCCGACCCTGCAAAGCCAGCCAGCCCCCTACCCGGGGATATCGCAGCGCCGCCAGCACTCCGCATTCCCCTCAGGCTACCTGCTGCCGGTGAGTGTCGGTGTTGTCCTTCTCATCCTCATCGCCTGGCTGTTCTCGGGTCGATTGCCGCTGACCCTGGAAATAACGATAACCAGCGGCACCAGTCAGTCAGAGCGCACCGCCCAGGACGGCACAGACCGACACCTGCCGCCCACAACCCAGAACAGCCCGGATCTCCAGGATCTTTCTTCTGACGTCGACCAGGCAGGCAGCCGTATCGCCGCAGGCCGGGTCGATCGCCCCGATCGCCCCGCCTCGTTGTCAGCCACCCGAGTGAGCAGTGGCCCGACGGTAAGCCAGGATGCCCCACGCGGTGCGACCAGCCGGCCGGGCACCTCGAACCCGGGGGTCAGGCTCCAGCCCGCCCCCCTGATCCTTACCGAAGACAACAGTATCGAGGCGGCCCCAGCGATGTCGCAGCTGCCTTTTCCTGACGAGTTGCCGCCCTCGATCCGCCAGCAGCTACCAACGCTCCGTTTTGCCGGCCACACCTATGCGGACCGGCCCGCGGACCGGCTCATCATCATCAACGGCAGTATCCGGCGGGAAGGCGAGAGGGCAGAACGTGGTTTAACCCTCGAGGAGATTACCTGGGAGGGGGTTATCCTCGATTTCCAGGGCACCCGGTTTCAGGTGGTGACCACCGGTCCCGATCTTTGATGGACTCGTAAAAACCTAAAACCTGCACGTAAGATGGCTACGTACAAAAGCCTGATATACAAGGCGCAGTGGTGTCGGCCAAGCACAGGCGTACATGTGGTACGCCGAGCAGTGGCCGATCCCGCTGCAACGCAGGAGATCGGGCTTTTTACGACGCCATCTTTTTTACGACGTCATCAATATCCAACACAGGTCATCCGCATGCAACGCATCCTCATCCTGGCAACCGGCGGCACCCTCGTCTGCCGTGATGACGGTCGGGGACTCCGCCCTCGCTACACGGTGGACGATCTGCTCGCTCACATCGACAGCTCCACAGGCCAGCGGCAGGTTACCGGCACCACCCTGATGAACATCGACAGCTCCAACATGACGCCCGACCGATGGCTCTCGATCGCAAGAGGCATCACCAGGGAATATGCGAACTACGATGGGTTCGTGGTAACCCATGGCACCGACACCATGGCCTATACCGGCGCGGCTCTCGCCTACCTGCTGCGCGGCCTCAACAAGCCAGTGGTGCTCACCGGGGCCCAGTATTCGATGATCGACAGCAAGACCGATGCGGTCCAGAATCTCCATGACGCCCTGCTCCTGGCCGGGGAAGAGCTGGCCGGAGTGTTCATCGTCTTTGATGGCAAGGTCATCAACGGCACCAGGGCGATCAAGACCAAAACGACCAGCTACGACGCCTTTGAAAGTGTCAACTATCCGCTCGTTGCCGAGGTGAAACACAACCGCATCCGCTACGACCTCAGCGTCGCGAGGCGCTTCACACGCAGCTCCGATCGCGATTCTCTGCCGGGCGCGACCGCTCTGCCCAGGATGGTCAGTCAGTTGGAAGAGAGCATCCTGGTGCTCAAACTCTTTCCCGGATTGCGGCCAGAGATCTTCGATTTTATCAAGGCCACCTACAGGGCCGTGATCATCGAGAGCTACGGCACCGGCGGGATAGCCACCGAAGTCCTCGATCTCGCTTCGAAAGTTGCAGACCTGGCCGACAACGACATCATCGTCGTCGTCACCACCCAGTGTCTCAAGGAGGGCGTCCATCCCGAGGTCTATGCGGTGGGCAGGAAACTGCCGATGGACAGAATCGTCTATGCCAGGGACATGAATACCGAGGCCATCGTCCCCAAACTGATGTGGGCCCTCTCGGTTTCCGACCATTTCGCCACGATCAAGGGATTGATAGAATCTCCTGTTCAGGATGATCTGGTCGAGCCGGACCCAGGGGCCGAGCAGCTGTAACGACATCAGGACCACCTCTGCACGGGCCGCAGGCGACCCTCCTTGCGGGGCTGATCCGGTCCTGCCGGAACGACCGGCCGCTCTGCCGGTCACTGCAGTTCGTTTTTTCGGATTGACAGCTCGCCCAACGCTGACGTATATTTTGGATAGCAATGATTTCTTTAAAAAAGGCAAGCACGGGTTTCCCCAAAAAGAGCAGGTGACGCGCCTTGAGAGCGAGGATGGCGAACGACAGCACCGGGTGGTTCTGTTGACACCTGTGACACCACAGAGTTTCCCCCTCCCGGTGTCGCCAGGCTTACCTGTTGGATACGTCGGTGATCGTTTTCTGGTCTGGAGCAGATGAATGACAAAACGCGTTCTGGTCGTCGATGACAGTGCCGTCACCCTCAAGCTTCTTGGCCATATTCTCGCCAAGCGGAGCCTGCAGGTACGGTGTGTGCCCGGCGGGCCTTCCGCCCTGGAGGCCCTCGAGAGCTTCCAACCCGATATCATTTTCACCGACCTGATCATGCCGGAGCTCGACGGGGAAGCACTCTGTCGTCGTATCCGGCAAAACCATGCGCTGGACCAGGCCATCCTGGTGGTCGTTTCGGCCATCGGCCTGGAGAAAAATGTCAACTTCCAGGAATTCGGCGCCCAGGCTTATATCGCCAAGGGTTCTGTCGCCGAGATGTCCGCCAACATCGATCTCCTGCTCACCCTGATCAACAGCGGCCGGCTCGACCTGTTGACCGGGATGCGGCTGGGGCCAGCGCCCCTGGTCCACCGCGCCATCACCAGGGAACTGTTCGACACCCAGCAGTACCTGCAGCTGCTGTTCGACAACACCAGTAACGGCGTTATCGAATTCTCGGCCGAGGAGCGGATCACCGCCTGCAATACGGTGGCCGCGAGCCTGTTTAGCAAAAAGCCGCAGGAAGTGCAGGGCACCTCCGTCCGTGAACTCTTCAGTGTTGACGGCAGTGGTCATTTTGACGAATGCCTCACGCGATATACCAGAACCAGCGTGCCGGTCACCGGCAGCCATCCGCTCGACACCGGCAGCCGGACCTTTCTCTTCAAGATTCTGCCGCGACCCAGCGCCGACATCTGCGCCGCAATCATTGTGCTGCTCGACATCACCAAGGAGGAGCGTTTCCACCGGATGCTCTCGGAGCAACTGGCTCAAAGAGAAGAGGAAGCCGCCGAGAGAAACCGGAGTTATATGGACCTGAACCGGCAACTCCAGCGACAGATGGACGAACGGCAGCGGATGCAGGGGGAAATGGAACGGGTGATCTGTCTGTGGAACACTACCTTCGACGCCATCGCCGACCTTGTCTCCATTCACGACAAGGAGATGCGCATCGTCAGGGCCAACAAGGCGTTGAGCAATTTTCTCGGGAGAAGCCCCGCAGAACTGGTCGGCCAGCACTGCTTCAAGATCATGCACGGCATCAATCATCCCTGGCCGGACTGCCCCCATTTGACCACCGTCAAAACCGGCGAAACAACGACCTTCGAGGTGATTGACCAAAATATCGGCACGCCGCTTCTGGTGCGATGCGCGCCGATCCGGGACCCAAACGGCAAGCTGCTCGGCACGGTCCATGTGGCCAGGGAGATCACCGACCGGAAAAATATTGCCGTCGAACGGGACCGACTCTGCCACCAGCTGGCGGAGTCGCTGGCCAAGGTCCAACAGTTGCGCGACCTCATTCCCCTTTCGCTGTTGGAGAAACAAGACGACAGCCGGCAAGACACCTGAAACGGACCCAAGAGCTGATGGTCCGCCAGTTCCTGCGTTTGATTGTTCGTCGTGGCCGGGGCTCGGAGTCTCGCTCTGCTCGCTTACCTGGAGTCTCGCTCTGCTCGCTTACCTGGCTGAGCCTGCCGGTCCCTCGGTGGCTGTCAGGCGCACTCAGGCACCGACCAGCTCACCGCCCTCGTCACGGACCAGGCCGGTATCGGGATGCCACCGGTACAGGCGCAGCTGGTCGGGAAAGGCGTAGGGCTTGAACAGAGACTTGTTCAATAGCATCCGCAGACACTCTTCGATCGCCTCGGCGATGGTGGGGTGGGGATAGATGCTTTTCAGCACATCGAGCACCCCTTGCCCCTGGTCCATGAAATGGGCAATGGACATGATGGTGCTGGAAACCTCCGGACCGGCCCCGCGCATCCCCAGAATACGCTGCTGTTCGTCGTCACTGACGATGATCTTGACAAAGCCGGTGGTGGCCCGCATGGCGATGGCACGGCTGCACAGGGTATAGGAGTAATAGGCCACCCGGTAGGGTATCTTTTTCTGGCGACAGGCCTTCTCGCCCAGCCCCACCGAGGCTACAGCCGGATAAAAGAACATCACCGTCGACATATTCTGGTAGTTGAGCGGCCAGCGCTTTCTGCCGAACATATGCTTGACCGCATAACGCCCTTCCACCTCGGCGATATTGACCAGAGCCGGGTGATGGGTGATGTCTCCGGCGGCATAGATATTGTCCTTGACGCAACAGTTTTCATCGGTCACCAGGATGCCGCCCTTGCCCTCTTCGATACCGAGATGCTCGAGCCCCAGCCCGGTGCGATCGAATTTCCGGCCGATGGAGATAAAGGCCGCATCCGTCTCTATCACCTCGGAAGGTCCATCCTGGAAGTCGAGAATGACCTGCAGATAATCCGGCTTGGCCAGGATGCTGCGGAGCTTGGCCGAGTGGATGACCTTCACCCCGTTGCGCATCAGGTTTTCCTGGACGAAGGTCGAGACATCCTCGTCCTCGTAGGGGATTACCCGCTTGGCGTGATCGACCAGGTAGACCAGGGTCTGGCCGAAGTTGGAAAAAATCGAGGCGTACTCGCAACCGATTATGCCGGCACCGATGATCACCAGCCGTTCGGGAAAACACTGGAGATTGAGAATGCCGTCTGAGTTGAAGACCCGTTGCTGGTCGAGAACCACCCCCGGCATGCCGCGCGGCCGGGTACCGGTGGCGATGAGAAAATAGCGGGCCCGAACCCGCTCGTGCCTGCCGTCGCCACGGCGGATATCGAGCTCATCGTTGGAGACGAAACTGCCCCAGCCACTCTTGAAGGTAAGCGAACCGGGGCCCTGCCAGCGCGGCGGCGAATAGGTCTCGATCTGTGACAGCATCTGGTACTGCTTTTCCTTGACCGCCTGCAGCACCGTCCGCCGCACCTCGCAGTAGTCGACCGTCATACCGGTGGCCCGGTAGCCCCGATCCCGCTTGTTGGCAACGGCATAATCGGTGGACAGCTCCCACATGGTCTTGGAGGCCAGCGCCCCCCACATCACCCCGGCCCCACCGACCTCGGCAGCCTCGACGATGCAGACATCCTTGCCGAAATCGAGGGCCCGCATCGCGCCCGCAAAACCGGCCGGGCCGCAGCCCAGCACACAGAGATCATATATCCGGGGTTCCTCTTCCGCCATGGTCAGTCCTCTCTCCGCCGTTTCTGTATGGGCACGCAGGGCGCGCATGAGCATGAGCGCCGTGGGCACTCGGATACCTCCACGGTCTCGACCCTGTCGATCCTGGCCCGTTCTTACACCCTGCGGATAAGATCCTTTTGCAACCTGACCCGCCGGCGGCGCAGGATATACCAGATCGCGACACCACTTATCAGTATACCTGCCATCAGGCCAAGAAGAAAGGGTTTCCAAAAGGTCAGGATCGCTCCTCCCCCCTCCACCGCCTCTGCTGCGGCGGCGGCCGCCGGAGCCTTCTCGACCGGCTCGGGGCTGGCGGTGGCGGGTTGGCCTGACTCTTGCTGCTGCCGGGAAGCTGACACCGTACTGGCGGCTGTGGCAGACGGAGGTCGCGTCGCCAGCTGGGCCAGCCCCTCATTGAGCAGTTGGCCAGCCCTGGCATCGCGTACCTTGCGGTCCCTGCTGCCCATCACGATGGCGATGACCCGGTTGTCGCCCCGGGCGGCGGTGGCGGCGATCGAAAAACCACCTGCCTGGAAATACCCGGTCTTCAGGCCATCGCAACCGTCTACCTGGTCGAGAAGATGATTATGATTGCGCATGATGAACTTGCCATCCCGGAAATCCCGGACCCTGGTGGCGGTGTAGCGCAGCGCCTCGGGTCGGACGACCAGAGCCCGGCCCAGCAGGGCCAGGTCACTGGCGGTGGTCTGGTCGACCTCCTGGCCAGCGGACGGCGGCAGACCGTGCACCGAATGAAAACGGGTATCCTTCATCCCGAGTTCCGCGGCCTTCTGATTCATCATCGCCACAAAACCTTCTTTCGACCCGGCTACATGCATGGCCAGTGCCACCGCCGCGTCATTGGCCGACTGCACCATCAGGGCATAGAGCAGATCGTCGACGGAAAACTGCTCCTTGGGATCGAGATAGACCTGCGAGCCACCCGTCTTCGCCGCCTCGACCGTGACCGGAACCATCTCCTCCAGGGAGTTTTTCCCCTCCCTGATCCGATCGAGCATGATCAGCAGATCCATCAGCTTGACCACCGAGGCTGGATAGACCACCTTCTCCGCATTCTCCGAAAACAGCACTTCACCGGTGGCGCCATCGATCAGCAGGGCCGAAACATAGGGGTCTGCAGAAATCGTCGCCAGCTGGGCCCGGGCTCCCCAGACGGGTTGCGCTGCGACAACCAGCACGAAAAAAAGAATGGCCATGATACGTTTCATATGTATTTACCTGAGAAACATGAGAAAAAGAATGGCGGAACAGTTCAGAAAACCGCATGGCTGAATGCCAGGCCGTGTTTTCCCCGAAGGAGCCCCATGGTAATGACGTTTTCGTCTTCAGGCAAGCTCTTTTCTTCTGCCCTTTTCTTCCACCGGCAATTTGGAACACTCCGGCTTTGTACAAAAAAAGTAACTGTTCACCGGTCTGTTCGCAATGGACAACATCTTATGCTCCAGTCACTCCCACACCTTTTTGCCACCACACCCCCAAGGCCGTTGCGCTCCATAAATCGGTCAGGGATGAGCATCGTTTTCTTCTTCTGGGGAGAAGTGCTGAATGAACATATTGCCACTCTGATCCGGATAGGTTATTTTTGCAGATTGCACTGACAGGAAAAGGCCGATTCTCGCCGCCTGTCACCTGCAGCCGGTACGACCTTCCCCAGCTCACCTTCAATTTCGGTTCCTCGTGGGAAACCCCACTTCAACTGTTGATCATGAGACGCAAGCAGGGCCAACTGGTGAGAGTGGTTAACGAGTGCCCGTCCAGAAACGGCTCTTTTGTCCTGACTCTTCGTTGTGTTCGAAATTTTATCCTCGGAATATCAAATATATGCCTGTGATAAAGTTTCTCTTACGCCTCGATTCAGGCCAAAATTTCTCGTTTCTGGATAGGCCCTAACGAGTGTCCATTTATTCGAATCGAGCGAAGATGAATTCTGAACGGTTTCTTTTTGCGACACGACTTGCGGTTTCAGTGGTGGTCGCTGTCGGCCTGAGTCTGGCGCTTGGCTGGGAAAAACCGATCTGGGCGATGTTTGCAGTGATCTACTGCGCTCTGGGTGACAAGGGTGAATCCTATCACAAGGGGTTGATGCGGGTTCTGGCCACCCTGATGGGTGGATGCCTGTCACTTGTCTTCATGGCCCTGTTCAACGATCACCGCTGGGCGTTCAGCGGGGCGGTGGTGTGCTGGATCTCGGTATGCGCCTACCTGATGCAGGACAATCGCCGCTATTACTTCTGGTACGTCGCCGGCTGGATGACCATCCTGATGCCGATCTATTCGGCCGGGCATCCGGCACTGGCGTTTGAGACCCTGATGCTGCGGCTGGAGGAGACGACTCTCGGCGTGCTGGTCTACACCCTCATCTCCAACGTTATTCTCGTCGATCGACGGCAGCGCAATTTCATCCACGAGTTACGGGGCCAGGTCGAAAACCTCAAGCAGATTCTGGTTCATCTGGATGCGGCCTATCGCCGGGAAACCGAAGAGAAGACCGGCGGCAGCCCTTTGGGTCTGCGTCGACAGGCCAGGATGCTCCACACCAACTTCCTCAATCGTATTGACGCGGGGATCGTCGAAAGTTTCGATATCATCAATAAGCGGGATACCTGGCGTCGGGCCATCGACGAATACGCGGCACTGGTCGATAGACTCGGTAACCTCAGCGTCGATGTCAGGTCGTTCATCGACAAATATCCGCAGCTCCCCCTACCCGATGTCCGGCCGGTACTCGGCGAAATCGAGAGACGCCTGAATCAGACCATAGCGCTGCTCGATGGCCAAAACGACCTCGAATTGCCGCAAAAAGTGCCCCTGCCCCACATCGATCAACTGGCCGCAGCCGAAAACCCCTTTGACCACGGTACCGTCCTGATCAGCCTCGAAGCCCTGGCCGACATCGATCGACGCAGTGCCAATCTGTTGCTTTTAGTGGCAAAGGCACGGGGAATCCCGGTCGAAGGTGGCTACAGCAGCGATGAGGTGGGCACGGCCGCAGCCCCGCTCCGCTCCCTGATCCCCGATCCGGAAAAGCTGGCGCTGGTCCTCAGGACCGCCGTCACCTTCTGGCTGGCCTTTGCGATCTACATCTTCGTGCCAGACTTTCCCAACGGGACAATGGTGATCCTGCTCTCGACAATTTACGGGATGCTCGTGGCGATGCGACCCACCATAAACCTGCGTGCCATGGAGATTCCGGCGACTGTGACCTTCATCTTCGCCGGCATCCTGCACCTGGTGGTGATGCCCAAACTGAGCAGCTTCCTGGGTCTTGGCATCATGCTGTACCTGTATGTCTTCATCGGCGCCTGGGTGTTTGGCAAACCCGAGCGCACGCCGATGCGTTTTATCGTCCTCGGTTTCTCCTCGATGGTGCTGCAGATCACCAACGACCAGGTCTACAGCTTCCTCTATGTCGCCAATATGGTGATTTCGTACCAGGTGCCATTCTTCCTGCTGCTGGTGGGAACGCGATCGGCGCCGATCTCGTTTCGACCCGAAGCCGCCTTTCAGCGTCTGCTCCGTCGCTACATGGCCTCGTTCCGCTACCTGATCGAGGATATCCGCCGTGACCTGGGGCCGTATAAGGGCGGCTGGTGGCGACGGCAGGTGCATGCCTATCACCTGCGCAATCTGGCGCGTATTCCCGACAATATGTCGGCCTGGGTGGCCATCATGCCCAAAGCGGCCATGAGCGAGGAAGAAAAGGCGCAGGGC
Organism: Desulfopila sp.; assembly: GCA_047973425.1. Taxonomy (GTDB): domain Bacteria; phylum Desulfobacterota; class Desulfobulbia; order Desulfobulbales; family Desulfocapsaceae; genus Desulfopila. The sequence goes on along the minus strand of JBKEBZ010000040.1, from coordinate 36,398 downwards.
CAGGCGCTGTGCCTGTCCCTCTATGAGCTGACCACCCAGATGACCAATCTGAGCCGGCTGCGCAGCAACATCAGGTTCAACGCCGCCACTATCGAGCGAATGCACCCGGCGATCCACGCCTGGCGGGGTGCCCTGCAGGGACTGATCGAGACCTTTCGTGACACGCCGAACGCCCTGCCCACCGCCATCGAGATGACAACACGGCTGAATACCCTGCAGACCCAGGTCGGCGGCGATCTGCGCGCGACCCTGGCAAGTGGCGCCGAGACGGTGGATTCAATCACCGGCAGGACGTTGTTGCGCGAATTATCCGCCTATCGTATCCTGTCCGAAACGTTGATCAACGCCGCGCAGCAGGCCTCGACCTTGCGCTGGGAACGTATTTGCGAAACCCGTTTTTAACCAGCAAAGCTGGACCAGATAACCTCAACCCATAACGAACCATGCAACGCATCGATACGGTAGAAGAGGTCTCCGTGCCAATGCGTTGCAACTCAACAGAACCGGTCATGCTCATACCAAAAGAACTGGATATACAGGGCGTCTATCTCTCCCCGCTCCTCCTGGTCCTCATTCTGGCCTTTATGGCGGCCATGGTCACCGCACAAATTTCCAATCGGCTGCGGTGGACCCGCTTTCTGGTCTTTCCGCAGGTGGTCTTTGTCGCCCTCATCGTCATCTATACGGTAGTGATCGGTACGTTCTTCATTCGGATCTAAGCTTATGCACACATTCTCCCGTTATCTCCTGTTTGCCGTAATTCTGCTGATTGCCATTGGTCTGGTCGCCTGGCGCTATTACGACTATCTGGTCAACCCCTGGACCCGTGACGGCCAGGTCATGGCCAATGTCATCCAGATTGCACCCCGGGTATCGGGGCCGGTGATCGATTTGCCGATCCGCGACAATCAGCGGGTCAAGGCGGGGGATCTCCTGTTTCGAATCGATCCCCGCACCTTTGAAACCGCCCTGGCCCTGGCCCAGGCCAGGCTCGACCGTACGGAAAAGAGCCTGATCGCCCTGGACAAGCAGATCGCCGCCGCCGAGGCGAACGTGGAGCAAAGCCAGTCGTCGATCGTTCAAGCCAGGAGCGATGTCGACGCCAAGGCCTCGACCCTGGCCGACGCGAAGAAAACCCTGGAGCGCCACGTGGTTCTGATCAGAAAGAACGCTGTGTCCCAACTCGACTATGACAATGCCCTGCGTGATTTCCAGGTGGATCTGGCGGCAAAAAACACCGCCGATGCCGCCCTTCTGGGGGCCCAGAGTCGCCTGCGGCAGGCCGAGGCCCAGCTGGCGCAGGCTCAGGCCGACCGCGGCATCGTCGGCCCCCAGAACGCCCAGTTGCGCGAGGCCCAGGCTGAACTCGAAACCGCCCGGCTGAACCTCAGTTTCACCGAGGTCAGGGCCTCGGTGGACGGGATGATTGCCAACCTCAACATCCGGCTCGGCTCCCAGGCCGTCGCCAACCAGCCCTTCATGGCCCTGATCGATGAGAGCAGTTTCTGGATCGACGCCTTTTTCCGGGAAACACTGGTCGCAGACATCGCCGCCGGCGACTCCTCCATCATTACCCTGATGGGCTATCCCGACACCCCGCTCAAGGGACGGGTCGACAGCATCGGCTGGGGCATCGCGGTGCAAAACGGCAGTACCGGTCAGAATCTGCTGCCCACGGTCGCTCCGACCTTTCAATGGATCCGCCTGGCCCAACGCATTCCGGTACGGGTGATTCTGGACAAGGTGCCGAAATCCGTGGTTCTGCGCCTGGGGCAGACGGCATCGGTGCTGGTCCAGACCGATGGGGCCCACGATAACGCCCATCCCATCGCCACGCCCGCGATTCTGCAATAGCCGGTTGTGGCGAAAACCGGTAAACATCAGCTTCAACGACAGGGAGAAACACCATGCACATCATCATAGGCGGCGACGCGGCGGGGATGAGTGCCGCGTCGCAACTGCGCAAACGACGCCCGGAAATAGAGATCACGGTGTTTGAAAAAGGACCGCACACCTCCTATGCGGCCTGAGGCATTCCCTACTATGTCGCCGGTCTGGTCGACAAAGAGGACAGCCTTATTGCCAGAACCCCACAGACATTTCGTTCAAAATACGACATAACGGTGCACACCCAGCACCAGGTGATGGCCATCGACCCGGCCGGCCAGAGGATTCTGGTTCGCAACCTCGACTCCAGGGCCGAACACTGGCAGGGGTTCGATCAGCTACTCATCGCCACCGGCAGCAAGGGTGTCAGACCGTCGCTGCCCGGAATCGACAGCAGCAACATCCATCAGGTGAGAACCCTGGCGCAGGGAAGCCGACTGAAAGAACTCCTCGCCAGAGAGCAGCCGAAAGCGGCGGTGATCATCGGCGGCGGCTACATCGGCCTGGAGATGGCCGAGGCCTTGCGGCTGCGAGGCCTCGCCACCACGCTCATTCAGCGCAACAGCCAGCTGATGCCCACCTTCGATCCCGATATGGCCGATGATATACGCCAGGCGCTCGTCGACCAGGAGGTCACCCTTCATCTCGGTGAATCGGTCAAGGGTTTTGCTACCAGGAGCGGCCGGGTCGTCGCCGTCGTCACCGACCAGCGGACCATCCCCGCGGACCTGGTCATTCTCGGGCTCGGAGCCCGCCCCGAGAGCGATCTGGCCAAAGCGGCCGGCATTCCCCTGGGTTATAGAGACAGTATCAAGGTCAATCCATTGCAGCAGACCGAAAGCGACACGATCTGGGCCGCGGGTGACTGCTGCGAGTCGTTCCATCTGGTCAGCCGCAGACCGACCACCATCGCCCTGGGCACCGTCGCCAACAAACAGGGCCGGATAGCCGGTATCAATCTGGGTGGAGAATACGCCACCTTTCCAGGCGTGCTCGGCACCACAATCACCAAGTTCATGGACCTCGAGTGTGCCAGAACCGGTCTCAACGAGCGGGAGATACAGGCACTGGGACTGCGCTACGGTATCGGAATGATCGAAGGCCGCACCCTGCCCCGTTATTATCCCGGTTCCGCACCGATACGGGTCAAGGTCCTGGCCGAGAAGGGCTCGGGCCGCCTGCTCGGCACCCAGATCGTCGGTGGGCCGGGTTCAGCCAAAAGGATCGACACCGCCGCCATGGCCCTTCATGCCAACTTCAACCTCGACGATCTGCTCTACCTGGACCTGAGTTACGCTCCACCTTTCAGCGGGGTGTGGGATCCGATCGTCATTGCCGCCCGCATGGCCATAAAAGAAGTGTAGCCGCATCATTCAACGCCCCTTTGGCGAGGTGGTGCCCATCCAGAAACGAGATATTTTGGCCTAAATCGAGGCGTGAGAGAAATTTTACCACAGGCATATATTTGATATTCCGAGGATAAAATCTCGAACACAACGAAGAGTTGATAGACTCGTAAAAAGTCGAACGTTCCACCAGGATGGGCTCAGGAAAAACTCTGATATACGAGGCGTAGTGTCTCAAAAGGCAATTTGGTAGTACGTATGGTACAGCGAATTGCCGTTTGCGACCTACAACGAAGTAGATCTGGGTTTTTACGAGCCCATCAATAGTAGATGGGCTCGTAAAAACCTCAAGCGAGCGTACATGATGTCTAAGTACAAAAGCCTGATATACAAGGCGCAGTGGTGTCGTCCAAGAACAGGCGTACATGTGGTACGTCGAGTAGTGGCCGATCCCGCTGCAACGCAGGAGATCTGGCTTTTTACGACGCCATCAAGAGTTAGGGCAAAAGGGCCGTTTCTGGACGGGCACGAGGTAAACCGTCAAGACGATAATACACACATTCAAAACTACTGATTTCCCGTAGACCGCGAAAAAGAGTAGAATATCTCATTTCAGCAGGATATTTTCAGTGTAACCGTTCACCAGCACCCCATTTTCGTCCGATCAGGCCTCCTCACAGAGCAAACTCTTGGGCAACGGCCCGCTTGACCGAATCTGGAGTACGGGATAAACGTTTACAGATCCGGGTTATGGAAATTCCCGGTATCACCGGTGAACAATTACTTTTCAGTCAAGGTGGCAGGCAGAGGTTGTCTCACGACAATTTTCTCCCTGTTTTTCTGCCATCGATTGATGGACCCGTAAAAACCTCATTGATTCCCGGCGTGACGACAGGCGCCCAGAGGATATTTCATTGATCCATTTGACCCAAGGAGCAACACATGGAAGAACAGAAAGGCAACATTCTTTTTGCGACAGATCTGAGCGTCAACATGCACAAGGTGTTCGAGGAGGCGGCCAAGATGGCGATCAGGTATGATGCCAAGGTCACCATCCTCCACGTGCTGGCCACCGCCCCTGAAAGCAAGCGACAGCTGATGTCGATTTTCAACGACGACCAGTATGCCGACATTCGCCGGCAGCATCAGGAGCAGGCCCGCCAGGTCCTGACCGGCAAGAACACCGAGGCACGGAAGATCCAGCAGGCCCTGACCAAGGTCTTTTTCGAGCAGGAACAGCAGATGAACGTGGCCGCAAGCGACGACACCTTCATCAACAAGATCCTGATCGCTGAAGGTGGCTCGGTCGCCGATGAGATATACACGGTCGCCGTCAGTGAAGACTGTCAGTACATCGTCCTCGGCTGTCACCGCCAGGGTTTTATCGCCGAAGCCTTTGGCGACAAGATCCTCAGGAAAATTCTGAAAAAATCGACAATCCCGGTACTGGTCGTACCGTTTGCCGGTTAGGCCGCTCTCTCTGCCGCTCTGTCTCTCAGCCCACCCCTCTGTGGGCTAAGAGACAGAGCCACCCATCTCCTGGTCGGCCAGGACCGCTTTCAGATGGGTACTATTTCAGTTCATAGCACTCGACAACCTCGCCAAAATACAGGGTGTGGTAGTCGTTTTGCGGATAGAGGGAGATGAGCGCGGGGTCGAGAAGGGCGCTATCCATTGCCGTTTTGTAGATAATTCTGCACTCATAGTGAGTCCCCGGAATATCGATGACCGGTGATGCGACCTCAAGCGCCGGCTTCTGGCCGAGGCGGCATTCCTTGAATTTGTCGAAGTCTTTTCCCGACTTGGTGCCGCAGAACTTCAGGGCCTCTTTACAGTTGGAATCGGCTGGAATCGACACAGTAAAATTATCAGTTTTCTCAATAAGCTGAAAGGTGTGCCGTGAATTTCTGACCGCCACCATCAAGACCTTTTTCGCCCAGACAACCCCGATGGTCGCCCAACCGATCGTCATGGTGTTGACTTCGCCACCGGATCTGACCGTGAGAAAGGCCCCCCGGGTTACCTGCTCCATCAGTGTCTCACAATTTGCCATATACCCTTTTTTTTCCATGTGTTGCTCCTTTACAGAATTTGCTTACGAGGTATTATGCTGCGGGAGGTGGGTCTGGATGAAATCCGCGACAGAGAACTCGCCCGGACATGAGATCACTTGAGATCAGTTCCTCTCTTGCCCAGTCGCTCCACGGAGTTCTTCCTCCACCACTGCAGCGCCAGAAGAAACGGAACCAGCAGACCACCTCTTACACAATCCCATGAAAAAAGTCACCGGCTGGCTGATGGTCGGCACCCTGCTCGCCTATCTGCTCAGTGTCGCCATCTCCAGCAGCCTCATATTCTTTGCCGCCGTTTTCGCCTGGCTGATATTCGTTCTGATGTGGAACGATCTGGGCAAAAGCTCCCGGAACCAGGCCATCATCCTGATCGGCGGCGGCGTGCTGGCCTTAGCGTACGCGGCCGGCAACGGGGTCTTTCTCAGCTTTGCCGAGGTGCTGTCCACGAACGTTCCGATGCTGGCGATGTTCGCGGCGGTATCGTTTCTCGCGCTCACCACCGCGGAAACCGAGGAACAGACCCTGCCCCGCGGCAACCTCGCCATCGTCACCACCGCCCTTGGCACCAACCTCCTGGGGGCGGTGATCAATCTCTCGGTGATCTTCGTCTTTGGCGATCGCATGAAACGACACGGCACGCTCAGCAGGTCGCAGAGCAAGCTTCTCGGCCGGTCATTCTGTGCGGCGGCCTGGTGGTCGCCTTTTTTCATCGCCACCGGGGTCGCCCTCACCTATGCCCCGGCAATGCAGTGGCACCGGACAATCGGCCCCGGAATCCTGATGACCATCCTCGCCATCGCCTACTCGACCATCGAAACAGCCCTTGCCAAACGGCAGGAATTCAAGGGGTATCCCTTAAAAGTCGAGAGCCTGATCGTCCCTTTCACCCTCGCTGTCGCTGTGCTGACGCTCCACTTTTTCTTCGATGACATCAACACCATAACCCTTATCTGCCTGGTCGCCCCGCTTGGCGCCTTTCTGTTCATGACAGGTCGGCCGCGACGTACTACCCTCGGTGATTTTATCGCCAATCGGGCCTATTCCGTCAGCAGCCAGTTCGTGCTCTTTCTGGCAGCGGGGGTCTTTTCCAGCGGACTCAAGGCGATCACCCTGGTCTATCCGACAGTCTTCAACCTCGAGGGAATGTATTTCACCCCTGCCCTCTTTGCCGTGATCTCGGGGATATTGATCCTTGCCGGGATCATCGGCGTTCATCCGGTGGTGGGCATCGCGGTGGTGAGTCCCCTGCTGCTACCGCTGGCACCGGACCCTTCGCAGCTCGGCTTTCTTTTTCTGACCAGTTGGGCCATCTCCACCGGCAGCAGCCCCCTTTCCGGGGTTGGCCTGGTGCTCACCAGCCGCTATCAGGTGTCACCAAAGCACATCCTGCAGAACAACTACCATTACGCCGTGGTGATGTGGCTTCTCGCCTGCGGGATGAACATGCTGTTCTGGGGCTGAGGGAATGACCAGTGCCGACCCCGACAGGATGCACTTCCGGAGTCGACAGAGGGATAGAGGCCCCCAAAGGATGGTCAATCGGGCGGCCAGGATGGGGTCAACCGGGCAGAAATCAACCCGGAATTCTCCTTGAGGTTTATCCGAAAATGGCCGACAAGGAGTCGTTGGCACTTCCTCGGGATTTTCATGGTTTGTTGTGGCTGAGGCTACCTGGTCCAGCCATGCTGGTTAAACCAGCCGGGGATCGATATTCCCAGGTCCGCCACAATCAGGAGTGTAACAGGTCACATCCATGAACGCGCATTTTTCCTGACAACTTGGACACTGCTCGGGGGCCTTGGGGGCCTGAATGGTATTGCCGCAACTGGAGCATTTCCAGAAGGGATCGAGGTTTTTTTTCTCGGTCTGGGTCGTGTCGGACATGGTGAGAATCTCCTTGCAAAGGGTCTGCGGCGACGCTCTGGTCGTTTCCTGGCGCCGCCTGGATAAAAAAACGAGAACAGCTCGAAATACAAAAACATTCGTTTCCTGTTACGATAAGATGCGATAAATGGCGAGGCAAGGGGTGATTGCAGATTGTAACTGTTCACCAGGTCCTGATCAGAGGTGAGTCCCCCCTACTGTAACCGTTCATCACGCTGCAACGACCAACCATCGGTTGCATCCTTCTTCCGCCGAAATCGCCAGTGTTGCATACGTCCCCTTGCCGGGCAAATCTTCATGAACCACTCTTTGTCGTGGATACCGCAGGCTAAATCGGCTAGGATGAGCGCAACCGTTTCGAGGACGATTGGCAGTCCTCTTTTCGTCAATGTCACTATCCTTTGAGGAGAAAACCATATGAACGAACAGAAAGTCTTTGAATATGCCCTGCAGCGGGAAAAAGAAGGCTATAAATTTTTCAAATCGAATGCCGACAAGTCGAGTCATGCCGCGGTAAAGGGTGTTTTCCAACGACTGGCCGACGAGGAACTCAAGCATATCGAGTACATCAACGGGCTGTTGGCCAACGCGGACGACAAGGCGGCCAAGACCGCCGCCGCACTCGAAGGTGATGGCTGGTTCGCCAGCAAGGCCAAGGATGAGATGCTCGACCAGGAGATTATCGAATCGATGATCCCGGATGTCGCGGTCCTGCGTACTGCCTTTCTGATCGAAAAGGATCTGGCGGAATTCTATGCCAATGCCGCCGCGAAGGCCTCCGGCAAGGCCAAAGAGTCGCTGACCCTCCTGGCCAAATGGGAAAAGGGGCATGAGGCCTTTTTCAAGCAGCTCCACGACCGGATTTTCGAAGAGTATGCCCAGATGCCCTGGGGCGGCTGATTCGACCTTGTCCCATGGGCTGCGTCGGCCCGACCATCACGGTTGCCGCACCCTCTGGTGCAGATCGTCAACGGTATCGGTCGGGCCAGCAGACAGTTCGCGACACGTTTTGCGGTGTGTTGCGTTATGTTCTGCCACCAGCCACCACCCCGCATAGGGAGCGAAGATCATGCCAGCGCCAGCGAGAAAACCTCAGGCGACAGCCACACAACACGCCGCGGTTTCGCTCTTTCTTGCCGGGGTCGAGGCGGTAAAGCCGGACAATGCCGTGATGAACAGCTGCCGGGTCGAGGCCGAGACACTGTTTATCCGCGACCGGCAATTCCCGCTCAACCAGTACCGGCACATCTATGTGGTCGGAGCCGGCAAGGCCACCGCCCCCATGGCCGCGGCGCTGGAAAGGATCCTCGGCGCTCGCATCACCACCGGGATCATCGTGGTGAAATACGGCCATACCGAGCCGCTTGCCAGGATCCGTACCATCGAGGCGGCCCATCCCATTCCCGACGACGCCGGAGCGAATGGGGCCAGACAGGTCCTGGAGTTGGTCTCCGCAGCCACTGCGGACGACCTGGTGATCTGCCTCATCTCCGGCGGCGGGTCCTCGCTGCTGCCTCTGCCCGCGGCCGGTCTTACCCTGGAAGACAAACAGAAAACGACGGCGGCGCTGCTGGCCTCCGGCGCGACCATTCACGAAGTCAACACTGTCAGAAAACACCTGTCGGCGCTGAAAGGCGGTCTTTTGGCCCGAGCCGCCAGCCCGGCCACGCTTATCAGCCTCATCATCTCGGATGTGATCGGCGACGATCTCGACACCATCGCCTCGGGGCCGACCGTGGCGGATTCCACCACCTTTGCCGACTGCGACGCCATTATCAGAAAATACCGGCTGAACACGACCCTGCCACCCCGGGTCCTCGATCGGCTCGACCAGGGCCTGGCCGGCTCGCTTGCCGAAACCGCCAAGCCGGAAGAGCGATGCTTCACCACCGCGCTGACCACTATCCTCGCCGGTAATCTCGAGGCAGTACAACGAGTCGAATATGCCGCCCGGCAACAGGGATACAATACCCTGATTCTCTCCTCCATGCTGGAGGGAGAGAGCAGGGAGATCGCCAAGAGTCTGGTGGCGATAGCCAGGGAATGCTCCCAGTCAGGGCTCCCCGTCGCCCCCCCGGCCTGCATCATTGCCGGCGGCGAAACCACCGTGACCATACGCGGCGGCGGCAAAGGCGGCAGAAACCAGGAAATGGCCCTGAGCGCGGCCATTGCCCTGGAGAGCCTGCCCATCACCTTTCTGTCCTGCGGCACGGATGGCAACGACGGGCCGACCGAGGCCGCCGGGGCGGTGGTGGACGGCACTACCCTGAACGTGGCGAAATCGCTGCAGCTCGACCCCATTCACTACCTCAACGACAACGATTCCTACCATTTCTTGAAGAAAACTGGCAACCTGGTAATCACCGGGCCGACCAACACCAACGTCATGGACCTGCAGATCATGCTGGTGCCCGCAGGCTGACGGCCCGTCCGTCGCATGGCCCGGCAAAACGAATGGCTGGCCCCAGGGCGTCCGGTGCTCGATGGTGAAGAAGGCCTTACCGGCACAGAGACATCGCGGTAGTGTCCGTCCAGAAACACGATTTTTTTGTTTAAATCGAGGCGCTCGATAAATTTTTCCACAGGCATATATTTGACAGTGGTGGAGTGTAAACCAGCCGTCAGCACCAGACTGCATGCGGAGCGGCCCACTCCGCATCGAGTTGACGGAGGCAGAGGTCGATTCTGCGGGCCATGGGAGCCCATAACCGGAACAGCACCCCTGCCAGCATGATCCCGGGTTCCCAAACGCATTTGCTCTCTTGCGCAGATGGCGGCAGGCTGTCCCCCCCCTCATGATAGAGTGGCTCGATGCCCGGCAGCGGCTTTTCATTTACTCGGGGCGTTGAGCACCCGGGCGGCGGCGCAGGCCGCACCATAACCGTTGTCGATATTCATGATCGCCACCCCGGGAGCGCAGCTGGAGAGCATGCTGGCCAGGGCCGCCCGACCATTTTCGGCGACGCCATAGCCCACCGAGGTGGGTACCCCGAAGATCGGTTTGGCGGTGAGCCCACCCATAACACTCAACAGGGCCGCATCCAGCCCCGCCACCACGATCACGGCAGCGGCGCCGTTGATCTCCTCGAGCCGCTCGGTGAGTCGCCAGAGCCCGGCAACCCCGCAGTCTTCGTAGATATCGTTGCTTATACCGAGATAGGTCAAGGTGCGGGCGGCCTCCCAGGCGACAGGCCCGTCGGCCGTACCGGCAGAGACAATGGCGACCCTTCCCTTGGGTCGATTCGGCAAGGTCTCGCCAAAGGCGGTACGGGACAGGGGATGGTAATCGTAGCCGACCTGGACCTCATCTGAGGCGAGGGCGAACTGAGCAGGGCTCAGCCGGGTAAACAGGATGGGCCGACCCGTTCCCCTGCCAAACCGGCCCAACAGCTCGATTATGGCCTCATCGGATTTCCCCTGGCAAAAAACCGCCTCAGGCAAACCTATTCGCGCCGCCCGGCCGTGATCAAACAATATACCGTTATTCATAATATTTACAGATGATCGCTGACAATGAACCAGAAAAAAAACAGCCGTGCTCGAGCCCAATCCATGGTTTGCAACCCCGGCGCAGCGTCAATTTCCAGGGCAGTCTCGAGTACGGGCATACTACTACACCACGAGTTCACGTTCAGGGCAAACAAAAAAGGACAAGGTTCCCTTCACCCTGGTGATTCTGCGCAACCGGCAGGGGTGAATCGATTGTCCAGGCCCCGCTACTCCTATAGCTATTGGGCAGCATTTGCCCAATAAAAGGTGAATGTGATCCTAAGCGTTCACCGGGTCGCAAGCGAAGGTCGGTAAACCTCGAACTGTAACCGTTCCTCGCACCGGCAGCGTGGCAAGATTGGGCAGACTGGTGTCTGATTTGGCTCTTGCCGACAACGATCGACAAGAGCTTGAAAAAATAAGCCGCAGCCGGACCGAATCGGCGAGTCACGTTCAACGGGCTACTCTTCTTCTCATGTATGCCAGCGAAAGCAGCATTACGGCTATCACCAAACAAATTAGCACGACCCGCCTGCTTATTGAATTTTATTACCCTTGGCTGAGGCCAAAACCATCGCGGAGATTCCGTGAAGATGGACACCTCAAGGTGACAGTTGAAATAGCCTGCGTAGCCCACAAACGAACACTCAAAAGCTACGGTGCACGACGATTACAGCCGAAATTGGCCGCTGATGGTTTCTTCGCCGGTCGGGAGCTCACTTCTCGTTTACCGCGAGAACTGCATTGGCTGTCGACAAAAGCGAAAATTCAAGACAACCACGGATTCCAAACACCATCTTTCAATAGCTGGTAACCCGCTGAAACAAGCTTTGAAGACTCATGCCCCCAATACGGTGGTACGAGTCACCGACATCACGTCCCTTCGCTGGTGAGGGCTGACTCTATCTGGCTGGGATCAAGGACTCTGTGCGGGCGAGATTGTGAGCAGGGTTTTTCCAGTTCATCAGGGAGTCGGCCTGCTACTTGTATTTGTCAGTTGCAATGGGACCTGCCACCAGGAAGGGAGATGCTTCAATTTTTTCTGCGGACATCATACTCACCACCCTGTTTATCGAACTGAGAATCATCAACTGTTCCCAATCCTCGAGCGAGTGAAATGATTCGGTAAACTCATCCTGAAGAGGAGAAGGGGCCTGCCGCAGCAGTTGTCTGCCAACCTCGGTGAGGGAAATGAGAGAACGCCGCTTGTCCACCTCTGATTTCCGGCGTGAAATAAGCTCTTTTTTCTCCAGCCGGGCCAGAATCTCCGTAACAGTCCCCAGGCTCAGGGACACCGACTGGGATATCTCGGAAACAGAGAGTGACTCGACAAGGGCCAGCTCCTGCAGGATCACCAATTGCGGACTGGTGATACCAGTGGTCTTGAAAAGATATTTCGAATGGAGATCGATAGCCTGGGTGATTTTCCGTATCCCGATCAACAGCTCTTTGCTCCGTTGGCTCCGCCGACTGCTTGCGTTCTGTTCCATACCGTATCGCCCTTCTCGTCTGCCCCGCACAGTGGCCGGGTTATCGACTCCTCTGCTGATCCTCTTCCGAGAAAAAATCCGCGCCTGCCATTTCTGCCCGAAATATACCGTAAAAATGCTCTTTGATCAGTTGCTTTGTTGCCTGATCTTTCTTGATGGACCCGATCATCGTCTCCATCGACTGGATTGGTCCATTGCACAATATAGTTTGAACACAAAGTTATTATAATGAAAATATTTCTCCGACAACCATGCACAATATATCAAATTTTTCCTTATAGTTACAAACAAATATCGATAGTCTCCAGCTCCCTTTTCAGCGAAATATCCCGCTATTTTTAATTTGTACACAATTGACACCGAGAGGTCACATCTGTATACTGCTGGACACCGACAACGACACCCAACCCCAGCACAGGAGGATAATATGATAAAAAAACAAATAGTTATATTCACAACTATTTTACTTGCGATCTGCACTGCAGTACATCAGAGCCAGGCGGAGGACGGCCCGCTCATGCAACGAATAGCCGACGGCAAGACCATTCGTCTCGGTTTCGCCAACGAGATACCCTGGGCATATCCCGGCGAGAACAGCAAGCCTCTGGGGTTTGCCAATGCCATAACGATCGGGATCTTGAAAGCCATGGGCTACACCAACATCGAGCCGGTGGTCACAGACTGGGGCGGGTTGATTCCCGGGTTGAAGGCCAACCGCTTCGATATCGTCACTGGCGGCATGTACATTCTCAAGTCCCGCTGCGCCAATATCGATTTTTCTGAACCAATCGGCCGATTCGGCGATGCCTTTATCGTCCCAAAAGGTAATTCGAAAAATATCCAGACATATCAGGATATCAAGAATAACAACCTTACCCTGGTAACGGGCGCCGGCTACAGTATTATCGAGGCGGCCAAGAAGGAAGGCGTTCCCTCGGAGAAGATCATGCAGGTCCCCGGCAATACCGAAATTGTTGCCGCAGTCAAATCCGGTCGGGCAGACGCCGGAGGGGTGACCTACTTCACTGCCATGGCCCTGGCAAAAGAGTCCAACGGGACCTTAGAGGTTACCGACCCCTCGGCATTACCCGACTGGACATACAATTGGGTTGGAATCGGCTTCCGGCCGCAGGACAAAGATTTTCTGGCAAAATTCAACGAAGCCCGGACAAAATATCTCGGCAGTTCCCAGATGCTCGAAGATGTTAAGCAGTATGGCTACACGGCCGACCAACTTCCTGGTGACATGAATACAAAGTGGGTCTGCGAGAACCGGTAAAGCATCCTGTTGTGCCGGTTACAGCACGGTAACCGGCACGGACCAACGCTTATCCCAAAACGAGATGTTTTCGCCGTAATCGAAGTACGAGAGAGATTTCACCGCGGGCTGAGTCTTGCCTTTTGGGCGCTGCAGACCACACTCTTTCAGGTTCTCTGCAATGACAAGAGAGATGGTGTCGTAACAAGTCCGATCTCCTCCGTTGCAGCGGGATCAGTCAATGCTCGGCGTACCGCTTGTACGCCGAGCATTGACTGACACCACTACGCCTTGCATATCGAACGTTTGTACTTAGCCATCCCGATTACACGTTGAGGGTTTTTACGAGAGTAGCAATAGAGTCAAATCAGTATGGGATATCTGGAATTTCTACAAAACTACGGACCGCGGTTTGTCGATGGTGCGGCAGTCACCATCGCCCAGATGGTACTGGCTACACTTCTGGCTGTCGTCATCGCCCTGTCTGTCGGGGTGATGCGGCTGTCAACCAGCCGGCTGGTCCATTACCCCGCAACCATCTATGTCGAAATTTTTCGCGGCACCTCACTGCTGGTCCAGCTCTATTGGATCTTTTTCGTTTTGCCGCTCTTTGGCATCAGCCTCGACAAATTTTTCGCCGGTTTCATGGCGGTCGGTATGAACCTCGGTGCCTACGGTGCAGAAATTGTCAGAGGCTCCATTTTATCGGTGGCCAAAGGCCAATGGGAGGCCGCAATCGCCCTGAATATGTCGCCCGCAACCAGAATGATCAGAATTATTCTGCCACAGGCCTTTCTCATCATGCTGCCACCCTGCGGCAATCTGTTGATCGAATTACTGAAAGGAACAGCCCTGGTCGCCCTCATTTCAGTGACGGACCTGATGTTCACCGCCAAACAGATCAATGGATCGACCTATCTTTCGGCCCAGGCCTTCGGCACCGCCCTGGTCCTCTATTACCTCATAGCACGATGCGCGGTTACCCCGACCGTGCGGTATCTGGAAAAGGCGATGGCCCGCCGTGTAGGGAGAATCTGAGCCATGATGTTTGACTGGAACTGGAGCTTTACCCTCGAAATCCTGCCACGGCTGGTAGCAGCCACCGGCTACACCCTGCTGGCCGCCGGAATGGGTTACCTGATCGCGATCTTCCTGGGCCTGTTTTTCCTGCTACTCCAGCGTACACCCTACTGGATCGTCAATAGACTCGTCAGAGAGTTTGTGGAATTCGTGCGATCGACCCCGCTGGTTCTGCAGATTTTCTTTTTCTTTTTCGTTGGTCCGCAAGTGGGAATCAGGTTGTCGCCCTGGACATCGGGGATGATCGCGATCGGTCTCCATTATGCCTCGTACCTCTCAGAGGTCTATCGCGGCGGCCTTGACGCAGTCCCAAAAGGACAGTGGGAGGCAGCCCTGGCCCTTAACCTCAGCACGACTCACACCTACTTTCGGATCATCATCCCCCAGGCTCTGTCCCCCTCGATAGCGGGCATGAGCAACTATCTGGTGGGGATATTCAAAGACACCCCGATGCTTTCGGTTATTGGGGTGACGGAGCTGATGCATACGGCTAACGCAATTGGGGCCGAGAACTACCGTTTTCTCGAGCCCTATACTTTGGTCGGGGTAATATTTCTACTCATTTCCCTCCCCACTGCGGCGATAAGCAAAGGTTTTGAAAACTGGCTCAGAATAAAAGTAGGGGTACAAAAATGAATGTCATAACCACGAGCGACACGACTCAACAGGCCGGAAAGACCAACGACTCCCCCATGGTTCGCTTTGACAGCGTCAGCAAACGGTACGGCGATCTCACCGTGCTCGACAGGCTCGATCTGGAAATAGAAGCGGGGGAAATGGTCTCAATAATCGGCCCATCCGGATCGGGAAAAACCACCGTGCTCCGCATGCTGATGACCCTCGAAGAGATCGATGAAGGGGTCATTTATGTCGATGGCTCCCCCCTGACCCATATGAAAAAAAACGGTCAGCTGGTTCGAGCGGATACAAAGCATTTCCGCGAGATGCGCAAGAATATCGGCATGTGTTTCCAGCAGTTCAATCTCTTTCCCCATATGACCGCCCTGCAGAACTGCATGGAAGCGCCCGTCACTGTCCTGGGCTTGAGCAAAGAACAGGCTCGCCAGCGCGCCGAAGATCTTCTGGATATGGTCGGCATGCTCGATAAAGCCGCTGAACTGCCCATCCGCCTCTCGGGCGGACAACAGCAACGGGTTGCTATTGCCAGAGCCCTGGCCATGCGCCCGAAAGTGATGCTGTTCGACGAGGTCACCTCGGCCCTGGACCCGGAAGTCATTGGCGAAGTCACCAAGGTTATCCGGCAACTGGTCAGTAAATATAATCTCACCATGTTAATGGTTACTCACCAGATGGGTTTTGCCCGGGAAATTTCGGATAGAGTCTGTTTCTTTTATGATGGAAAAATAGCAGAACAGGGAGCGCCGGACGAGCTTTTTGGCAATCCCCAGAAAGAACCGACCAAACGATTTCTCGACGCTGTATTCGAAGCTGGATGATGATGCATGACAAACCGTGCCGACAGAATCGAATCACAACAGGGTTTTTTCTGCTCCCTACGGGCAAGTAGACAGCATTGTAAGAAAAAATTCACAGACAACTCCTCCTGCCCGCACCTTGCTGTCGCCAGAGATGAAATTTTGCCGTTTTTCTGCTATACGGGTGTGGCAATATGCCATCAACTTCACCTGACAAACACTTTCTATAATGCAAACGATTGTCTCATGGAAAGTTAACGAGATATAGCAAAAGGGGTTGCAGCGGAAAATAAATCGAAGACAAATCCTTGTTTACAACTGGTCTCAGACGGAATATCATGCGCAGAATTTCTGGATGCAGGGAGGTCTGTTTTCAGGTGTTCTTTCTTTGATACAGTGAGGCAGCTATGGATAGCGGCATGAAACCCAAAAAACGAAAACAGCAAGCTCCCCCCAGTGAGGTGAAAATTAAAATTACCACCACATTCCCGATAAATATGCGTTTGATCTATACCCGCAGTGTCCCGCGTATCTGGAACGATGAACTCGATGAGCTGGAAGAAAACGCAACCGGCAGCACGCCCCCTTCGATTTATCACTGAGCCAGACCTTCGTCCTGAACGGCACTGTGGTCTCACCGCACGGGTAAGCGTAATGCGCTCTCCAGCCTGCCGCAAAACCAAGCCGCGCCAGAGGCCTGCGGTGCAGATCGTCCCCCTCCTTAGATAGTCTCAGCCAACCCTCTATTCAGCCCGGGTTCCTGTCAGCTCTCCCAGTCACCCGATCTCGCTTTACCTCTGCATCGCATAGCACGACTCCAAATACCGCCTGACGTACGTCTGTATTTCTGCGTGATTTCGCAAGATCGGCCTCGTGGCAGGACACGAGTGGATTCATTTTGCCGTTTCCACCGCATCACCTATCCGGTATTATTGCCAAGAAGGTGTAACCGTTCACCAGCACCCCATTTTCGCCCGATCAGGCCTCGTTGCATAGCCAACTAGAGCTATGCGCCCTGCTTGAGCGAACCTGGTGCACTGGATAAATGGTTACAGGCCGTGGTAGTGCTATGTTTTTGTGCATACCGCTGAACGGTTACAAGAAGGTAGTCTACCAGCGATAATACTGCCAAAAGTCATCCTGTAGCCCGCCGCCCCCGCCCCGGGCCCTGTCTGGGGCGGGGCTGCGGTGATATATGGGATCTCGGCGCAAGCATATCGTCCCCCTGAACCATCATTACTACAAGAGGCCCATCATGGATCAAGCCACCGCAACCAAGAAATTTCAAGAGCGTGTACAACGAGTCGAAGACGCCATCGCCTTGAAGGAATCGGATAAAATCCCTTTTGCCCCGTTTTTTGCCTCGGCCGTGCAGCGTCTGTACGGCTCGAGCTACCGGGACATTTTTTACGACCACCAGCGTGCCGGTGAAGCGGCGGTGAAATTCTATACCGACTATCCCTGTGATGGTCACTATTTCAGTGGTTTCACCAGCGGTCGGGCCAATGAGCTGGCCGGGTCGACCATGATCGACTGGCCGGGTCGACCGGGGGGAATGGTAGCTCACACCAGCTCTCACCAGGTCATCGAACTGGAGTATCTCCTGCCCGAAGAGTACCCGGAGCTGATCGATGATTATTCGGGCTTCATGATAAAAAAATACATTCCTCGGGCCTACGGCAACCTCAAGGCCTTCTCCAGGGTCGCTCTCACCCCCACCATTGTCTTGAGCACCTCGTTTCTCGCTCCGCTGTACGACCCGGAAATGATTCAGGCCTATGAGACGCTGGCCCAAATCGGCAAACTCGATGCCGAGACCAGGGCCGTCAGTGTGAAGTATATCGAAAAACTGGCGGCAATCGGTATCCCCCCGATGGTCTGCGCTGCCTCGGAAGCGCCCTATGACATCCTCGGTGACTATTTTCGCGGCACCGTCGGGATAATGGAAGACCTGTTCGAATATGAGGAGGAGGTCGCCACTGTCTGCGATATGTTCGCCGACCAGCAGATCGCCTCGCTGCAACGTCTCAAGGATGCACCCTTTCCGGTAAAGAGGGTGTTTTTCCCCCTGCACAAGGGCATGGACGGCTTCATGAACCCGAGCCAATACGCGAAACTGTACTGGCGGCCCTTGAAAAAAATCCTTCTGTCGCTGATTGACATCGGCGTCACCCCGCTGGTTTATACAGAGGGGAAATATGACTCCCGCTTGGAAATGTTGACCGATATACCGGCAGGCAAGGTCATTTATCACTTTGAAGATGTGGACATGCAAAAAGCCAAGAAGGTCCTGCAGGGAACGGCCTGCATATCCGGCAACCTTCCCGCCATGCTGATGGAATTCGGCAAAAAGGAGCAGGTTATCGACTACTGCAAGTACCTGATCGATACCTGTGCTGCCGGAGGAGGCTATATCTTCGATACCAACGCCTGCATGGAAAACGCCACCCGGGAGAACCTCGACGCCATGTTCGAGGTGTTCGAAACCTACCGTTGAGCCCCGGGCCACCTGTCGTTGACCCTCGACAGGATGGACCGACGCCCTTCGTGACCGGTGCCGTAACCATCCCGCCAGGGCCTGGCCGGCACCGGTGTCAGTCGATTCCCGCCAGAATAGTGCGGGCGGCCCGCGCTGCCTGCCGATAACAGCCAAGCCTGTCGTGGTGCTCGACCGCAGCGAAGAAACCGCTGGTCCAGCTTCTCAGATGGTCAAGGAGAAAGGTGAAATTCTCAGCCGCCAGATGAGACCCGTCGATTCTGCCATGCAGCCAGGCCAGAAACTCGGCCTCGACCGCGATATGGTCGGCCAGCTCGCTGGTAACCAGACCATATTGCCGATAGACCTGAGCCACCTTCAACGTGCTCTCGCCCATCACCGTACCTTCGAGGTACACCGAACCGTAGGGGGCACACGGCACCTCTGGCATGGAGTTGACGAAAAGCCGGATATATTCCCCTTCCAGCACAACGGCACGCTCGGCCCGCATTGTAACGATGACGGTGCGAGCGGCCGCCGGCAACCGGTCCCCCAACGGCGTCGACGACCACTTCGCATCCGGATGACAGAACATCAGCGACACGGCCTGCAAACCGTCATGAAGGAGCGGCTCGGTCATCACCGCTGCTCCCTGACCAGGATCGGCAGCCGGTCGATCGCCAGCAGCACCAGAAAAACGGCATAGGCCGCGACACCAAGCAGGATCACCACCTCGACCAGGGTCGGCACATAGTTGTAGCTGGTGAAAAAGGTTCCCATATCCGGGAAAAAGCGCCCTGAGGCGATCGGCAGGGACCAGTGGCTTTCCGGCAAACCGAAGGGGGTTATGGTCATCGGCACGTTGTCAAAGGCCGCCGGCATGATGAGAAAGCGATGGACGAAGACCCCGGCGACCAGCAGCCCGCCACTGAGCAGCACCAGCGGCAGCGACCGCAACACTCCCGGACGCAGGAGCAGCCAGGCACCCAGCAGAGGAGCCACCACCTCGAAGGTATGGGCCGCGCCGAACTGCCCCCAGGTGATCTCCATCAGCCGATGAGCCTCGGCGTTGCCATACCAGGCATGGATGATGAAATCGTTGGCCATCAAAAAGATATGTACACAGGTGGCGATGAAGATAATCAACCCAAGGGTGCGATATCCCTCCTGATACCGCTCCCCGACCCCATAGGCCAGCGCGGCCGCCAGCAAGACGATGGTGGTGCCAACGGCTATGGCCACCGAGACGAAATCTGGCGCCATCACCGGTGAAAACCACCAGTCCCTGGCCCCTTGCGTGGAAAAAATCCAGGCCGTGACCACATGGATACCGATCGCAAACAGCAGCGCGACCGGGGCGATGCGCTTGGCCCACCGCTCGGAGAAGGCTTGCGGATCATCGACTTTAATGGCCAGCCAGCCCAGTTTACCGGTCAGATCCGGCAACATCAGGATGTAGAGGTAGACCGCCGCCGCCAGGGCATAGAGATTGAGCACGATCACGTCCCAGACCAGGGGCGACATCCAGTTGGGATGCAAGAGGAGATTGTAGAGCCGGATCGGCTGGCCGATGTCCGGCAGCACGATGAGTATCGCCGCGGTGACGTTGGCAAAGGCGGTGAGCGCGCCGAGCTTGGCTAAAGGTTTAAGTTTTTTTACCCCGAACAGGTAGATCGACGAGGTCAGTACCAGCCCGCCGGCGGCGTTGCCGACAAAAAAGGCCAGGCCGGAGATGTAGAGCCCCCAGCTGTAGGCGTTCTGCATATTGGTGAGAATGAGGCCTTCCTTCAGCTGGTAGATCCAGGTGGCAAAGGCAACGAGAAAGAGTACGCCGCTAACCGTCAAGCCGATTCGCATGGTCCTCGACATGGTCACACCTCCTTGATCTTCGGGGAAAGGTAGAAAACTGTGGGCTTGGTGCCCTTTTCCGGCAGCAGGGTAAAGGCGTCACGCTCTCTCATCATCGTCCGGATCTCACTGTCCGGGTCATCGAGATCGCCAACAAAACGCGCCTTGCCGGGGCAGCCCTGAACACAGGCCGGCAGTTCGCCATTGTCGCGGTACTGCGCGCAGAATGTGCACTTCTCGACAATACCCTTGGGCCGTAGCGGAGTGTAGACCAGCCGTCCCTCGTGCCGGTGCTCTCTGGGATACCCGTAACGGTATTTTTCCTGATACTCCGAGCGCTGGTGGGCGATCTCGGGATCCTGCCAGTTGAATTGCCGCACGCCGTAGGGACAGGCCGACATGCAGTAGCGGCAGCCAATGCACCGCTCATAGTCGATCAGTACCGCCCCGTCTTCGGCATGGTAGGTGGCCCCGACCGGGCACACCTTTTCGCAAGGGGCGTTCTCGCAGTGCTGACAGTGCACCGGCAGAAAAAATTCGACACCCTTGGCCGGCGGGGTGAGATGCCGGTGACTGCCGGGGGTGAACACCCTGTTCCACCAGGTCTGCGGCGGCTGGGCGTTATGCTGTTTACAGGCGACCATGCACGACCGGCAGCCGATACACTTTTCCAGATCGATAACCATTGCCATTTTCATACCGTCATCCTCCTCACCTCGACCAGACACTCGTTCCAGGCGGTGGTCGGCGACCAGGTACCGGGAACGAAAAAGACCTCATGCAGCGGTTTGATCCAGGGAAAGGTCAGCGAGTTGTAGCCTTCCCCTGCCAGATAGCGTGACCACCAGCCCTCCTCGAAGATCGCCGTACCGGCGCTGCAGCCGGGATCGATGATCGCATAGGCCTGGGTCTTGCCGCGGTCGTTGTAAATCTGCACCAGCTCCCCGTCGGCAATCTCGCGGTGGGCCGCGTCGTCGGGGTTGAGAAAGACCTTGGCCTTGTTGTCCTGCAACTCGAGGAGAATCCGATTGTTGGAGTGGGTCGAATGGACCCGGTAGAGCGAGTTCTTGGTAACGTAACGGAGCGGATACAGGGTGCGGGCCTGGGGATTGACCGCATATTCGGTATCGGCGTACGATTCCTTATGCCGCGGCAACTGCTCGCCCTCGGCCAGAAAGAGGTCTTCGTCCTTGTAGAACTCTATTCGACCACTGCGAAGAAACTGGGCGGTAGCCTTGATCGGGGCAGGATAGCTCGGCGGCGGGAAGGGTTTGCGGTGGTGCACCTGTTCGTAGAACGGCACCTGGCGGTCTCCGGGAGCCGGAGAGTGGAGACGCACCGGGCCTTTCTGCAGCATGGCCAGGGTCGTTCCTTTGGTCTCCATCCCCCCTTTGGCCAGCAACATCTCGGTGACTGCCAGAGCCGCCTGGTCCTCGTCGAGCTCGGGGAAGAAATGGCGTTCGAAGTCGGGATTCAACCGCTTTGCCAGTTCCCGGAAAATCCACAGCTCCGAGTGGCTCTCAAACAGCGGCTTGACCGCCGGTTGCTGCAGCTGCAGATAGGGATGGAGAATCGTGGCGGTGAGATCATGCTTTTCGTACCAGGACGGCGCCGGCAAAACGACATCGGACCACATGCAGCTGGTGGTCATCTGGAAGTCTGAGGTCATGATGAACTCCAGTTCGCCGGAGGCCGCCCTGTCTTTGAGGATATTGCTCATATTGTGCTGATCGAAGGGGTTGCCCCAGGCCCCGACCATCGCCTTGATACCGTTTTTCGGATAGCGGGGCCCCTCGCCCTGCAGAAAGTGGAGGTAGGGCACCCAATTGAGCTTGCTCCCTTCCGGGAACCACCAGCTCCTTAAATCGAAACGGATCCGGTACTGGCCGGCATAGGTGGAAATGCCGGCGCCGCTCTTGCCGATACTGCCGGTCAACACCGGCAACAGAGACAGCGCCCTGCCCTTGAGATCGCCGTTGTACCACTGGTAGTTACTGGCCCCATAGACCACGTGCAGCGGGGTATTGCTGGCGGCATCGACCGCCACCCGCTCGATTTGCCCGGCGGCCAGGCCGGTGGTCGCCGCGACCGTATCGAGGTCATAGTCGAGCAGCATTTTTTTAAGCGAGGTGAAGACCGTTTCCACCTCGACCAGACTGCCGTCACGCAACCGCACCGTAAGCTCTTGTTCGAGATCGGCCCCGGTCGGCGCCAGGTTTTCCGGGTCGAGCAGCAGCAGCTCACCGTCACGGCTGATCACGAAAAGTCTTCTGTACTCCGGAATATCCTTGCCTTTGGCATCGGCTGCCAGAGCGGGCACATCTTCTGCCAGCAGCCGTTTCCCGTTGTCCTTTCTCACCAGAATCGGCAAGTCGGTGAAGTCGCGCAAGAACTCCACATCATAAAGATTTCGTTCAATGATGACCCGGGCCATGCCCAAGGCCAAAGCGGCGTCGGTATCGGCCTTGATCGGCAACCACTCATCCGCCTTGGCCGAGGTGCTGCAGAAGTCCGGGTCGACAACGACGACCCGGCCCCGCTTCTTGGCCTCCAGCAGGAAATGGGCGTCGGGCAGGCGGGTCTGAATGATGTTTGAACCAAAGATCATGGTGGTGCGGGCATTGACCCATTCCAGCGATTCCAGTTCCTCGCTCTGCACCCCGAAGGTCATTGGCCAGAACATCGGCAAGTCACCGTTCTGGTCGTAGCCATGGTGCATCGTCCAGTGGGCGAGGCCGGCCAGGGCCACCAGGGCCCCCTTCTGAACGTAGCCGGTGCCGGGCACCTGGATGGTGGTGCCGATTGCCTCCGAACCATACTTTTCGGCAATCTCCCGCAGCCTGCCGGCTGCATAGTCGAGCGCCTCGGGCCAACTCGCCCGGCGGAACTGGCCGCTGCCCCGCTCACCGGTGCGGATCAGCGGGTATTTGAGGCGATCCTTGCCATAGATCAGATCCATCATCGACAGGCCACGCAGACAACCACGGGGATTGTACGACTCCTCGGGGTAATCCGCCGCCTGAATGAGCGTGCTGATCCGGCCGTCGCTGACCCTGGCCTTGAAGCCGCAGGCCCCGGTACAGTTGGGAGAACAGGTGGAACGGACGAACCGGTCCAGTTCTGTCGCCTGCACCGGATCTCCGTCAAAACGAAAGAAACGCAGGCCGAGCGCCAGAGCGCAACCGGTGCTGGCCGCCCCCTGCAGGAATTCACGTCTGTCGATCTTCATCTCGTCATTCTCCTTTTCAGACAGATACCATCAAAAACATCTCACCTTGTGCCAGTTTGACCGATACCCTCATTCAACTTGAAAAATCACGAAAACGAATTGACCTAAGTCAATTCTATCACCCCTTCTACCTGTTATGAAAGACCGTTTACCGTGAGACGGCCGCAACGGCGCGTCGCTGTAGGCCGACGTTCTCGTCAGTTCAGACGGGTATGGCCAAGAGGCGAGAAAACAGGGAGGACGCAGAGGAACTGGCAGAGCCTGGTCTTCAGGCCCTGCCTTGACGGGGAAAAAAGGGTGCGGCAGCGGGCCAGGCGGCCCCGACGCCGAGGGAGCCTACAGCCAGAACTCGGGATATCTGCGGGTTGGGGCAATGTTATTGACCACAACCGCGACCAACAGCATCACAATCGCCCCGGCAGCAACCGGCATCACCACATAGAAGTAGCCGAGACTGTGCACACTTTCACCGCCGACAATGGCGATCAGGGCCGTCGCCCCGCCCGGCGGATGCAGGGTCTTGCTGAAATGCATCAAGGCGATCGCCAAAGAAACCGCAACGGCAGCCGCCAGCCAGGGGATATCGCCAAGCAGCAGAAAGACCGTCACCCCGACAACGGCCGACAGGACATGACCGCCGAGCAGGTTTCTCGGCTGAGCCAGGGGGCTGCGTGGGGCCCCGTAGAGCAGCACGGCCGAGGCACCAAAAGAGCCCAGCATGAGCATCAGATCGGTCTGATCGAGCAGACGATAATGGATAAGCGCAACCGCGCCAATCCCGAGGAAACTGCCGATCCAGGACCAGAAAATCTCGAGCGTGCCAACCCGTGGCGGGCTCTGTCCGCCACCCTTCATCTTCCGCAGATAGCTCATGACGCGATCCGCTCAGCGAAGAGGGTGCAGGAGCGGGCCAGATCCGTGCGGGTGACAATGCCGACGGGACGTCCGTCGGCGGCGAGTATCGGCAGTCGGTTGATACCGTGATCCTTGAAAAACTGCGATATCTCCCCGATAGTCAAATCAGGAGGGCCGGTCAGCGCTGGTCTGGTCATGATATTCCCCACGGATTTATTGCGTAAGAGACCGATCATGCAACTTTTGTCGTTGAGACAATGCGTGGCTATCTGCATGAATGAAGGCGTCGCGCCAAAGCCCATCTCCCGCAGGAAGTCCTTTTCGGAGACCACACCGACAATTTTTCCGGCGGAATCGACCACCGGCGCCCCGGAAATACCCTTGTCGGCAAGCAGGGCAGCGGCCTCGACAAGTGGCATTTCCTGCTGCAGCAGATGTACAGAGCGGCTCATCAGGTCCGCGGCGGTAATGGAAGAAAGCAGCCTCTTGATCGCCAGGGTGTAGGCAACCTGATACACCTCCCGGAAATCACTCGGGGTGATATCGAGATAGCCCGGTATCGAAGTCATCGCCGCAAGCACATCCTGATCGGAAATCTCCAATGGCAAAAGTGGTGCAGCATCCTTTTTAGGCATAGTACCTACTCCAATGATTGTCTCAAACGGGTTATCATGGTCGGTACCCCTTACCCCAGACCAAGCCTTGATGGACTCGTAAAAACCTCGAGTGTGCATACAAGATGGCTAAGTACAAAAGCTCGATATACAAGACGCAGTGGTGTCGGTCAAGCACAGGCGTACATGTGGTACGTCGAGCAGTGGCCGATCCCCCTGCAACGCAGGAGATCGGGCTTTTTACGACGCCATCAATTCTTTCCAGTCGATTCTTCGCAATGCATTGTCTTTTCAATTTTTTTTTTACTTAGCACAAGGAAACCATCCAGACCTTGACCTAAGTCAATTGTCTTGTCGAAAACTTTCGAGAACGATCGCAACAGCTTTCGTTCTCTGTTCCCACACCATCCACACCATGGAGGAGAAGAGCCATGCCGATCCCCGGAAATCTGCTGACCACCGCGATGGCCGTAATGCCCCATACCGATGTCAACGAGGCCTTGAACCTCGCCCTGTCCCTCGATGTGCCGTTCTGGCCGCAGCTCCCCAATTCCAGCTACCACGAGGACATGTATGTCCAGGCAGCCGAACACTTTCCCGGTATTGTGCTGGACATGGAGCAACGTACCCTGCGCTTTTCCATGGACAAATTCGTTATGGAATACGAAGAGACCGCGGCCCATTTCGACGACCCGGCCTATTTCGACATCAGTGACGAGTATTCCGTGGTCTACCATGAATTCTTGACCAGGGATCTCAGCGACAGGCCGGCGATTCGCGGCCAGCTCGAGGGGCCGGTCAGCTTTGGCTTCAACGTTCTCGATCAGAACGACCGGCCGATCCTCTTTGACGACACCATCCGGCCATTCATGCTCGAATTCATGGCACAAAGGATCAATGTCCAGCTCGCTCGGCTCAAGGAGCGCAATGCCAATGCCTTCATGTTTATCGATGAACCGGGCCTCCAGTTCATCTTCTCCTCGATGTCCGGCTACAGCGACCTGAAGGCGAAAGAGGATCTCGATATGTTTTTTGCAACGATCGACAGACCACGGGGCATTCATCTCTGTGGCAACCCGGATTGGGATTTTCTGCTCGGCCTCGACCAGGAGATCCTCTCTTTGGACATCTATACCAATGCCGAGATTTTTTCCTCATGCGCGGGCTCGATCAAGAAATTCCTCGACCGGGGCGGCGTGCTGGTCTGGGGCATCGTGCCGACCGGCTATGAACTCTTTGCCAGGGAAAGCCTCGATTTTCTGGTGATGAAGCTGGAGGGAATCTGGCGCCATCTGACGACCAAAGGGATAGATCTTCAGCAGATACTGAGCCAGGGGATGCTGTCGCCGGCAACCTGCTGTCTGGTCAACCCCGATAAGGGGCAGACGGTGAACCACGCCTTTGCCCTGGTCAATCATCTCTCCAGGACATTGCGGGAAAAATACCGGCTGGCCTGACGGTAAGCGGAGAAGGATGACCGCAACCGGCAGCCAAAAACCGTTCGGGCTGGCCCCTTTCGTGCCGCAATTCACCGTCATCCTCGCTGTCTTTGCCATAATTTCCTCCCAGAGCGAAACCATGCTATGATTCTTCTGCGTATGGGCCGGGAAAACCGGGTAAGAAGAGCGGCTCTTACCCCCAGACAATCTGGCAGAAGGATACAGAGGTGTGGCCGCAAGGGGAAGAACGACAATGGTGAACAGACCCATCCGGGCCGGTCTCTGCCTGGTTCTGCTTTTTTTCGTCTTGACGGTGAGTGAAGCAGCCGCCGCACCCGCGCTGCACCATGCCGAGCGGTATACCGGCGAGGAAGAGGTCACCGGCTGGCTGATGAGCGAGAAGCTCGACGGCATCCGCGGCTACTGGAACGGCCGGGAACTGCTGACCCGCCAGGGCAAAAAGATCTCGGCGCCGGCATGGTTTATCGCGGGTTTTCCCCCGTTTGCGCTCGATGGTGAACTCTGGCGGGGGCGCAACGACTTCAACTTCGTGCAGAATACCGTTCTCGATCAGACCCCTTCGGCGAGCTGGCAACAGATCAGCTACAATATTTTCGAGGTACCTGAGGCCGCAGGCGATTTCCCCACTCGACTGCAGAAGGCCCGCAACTGGTTCGCCTCTCACCCCGCGCCGCATGTCCGGATAATCGAGCAGATCGTCTGCAGAGGCCCTGACCATCTCCAGCACTTTCTGGCCCAGATCGAAGCCGGGGGCGGTGAAGGGATCATCGTCAAGGACCCGGCCCTGCCCTTTCGGGCCGGACGGCGCCCGGATATGCTGAAGGTAAAGAATTTCCGGGATATGGAAGGTCAGGTAATTGCTCACAACCCCGGCCAGGGGCGGTTCCGTGAGCTGATGGGAAGCCTGACGCTCCGCCTGGAAAACGGGGTCGAATTCAAACTCGGCACCGGCTTCACCCTCACGGATCGACGTCAGCCGCCTCCTCTTGGCAGCTTCGTCACCTTCAAGTACCAGGGGTTTACCACCAACGGCATCCCCCGGTTCGCCTCATTTCTCCACGTTCGTAAAGACTGAGCCGAGTCTCGGCATGGGCCCGCAGAAGATAATTGAATAAGGGGAGTGTCCCTGGTTTTCCCCTGGTTTTCCTGCAGGATATGGCTGCAATCAGGGGAGCGTCCCTGGTTTTCTGGTTTTCCCTGGTTTTCCTATGATCGACCGAACAGCTTTTTCAACCGTTCCTGCCGTTTCTGCTGCTCGGCATTCTCCTTTTCCCGAGCCCTCATTTCCCTTCGCTGTTCACAAATCCCCAACGACAGCCACCAGCCAAACGCACCGGCTGTCAGAATCAACAATACCACCGTATCTATGTCCATGACGACCAACCTTCCAAACAATCTCACGCTGCGACGAGCAGAAACAACCTTGTCTCTTACAGATAAGCATATCGCTCTCTTTAGACAAGAGAACGCAGCGGTGCACCCCCCACCCCGCTGCGGCTCTTCCGCTTCGACTGCGGCCACAGGAGGCGGATGAACGTGACTGCTCGGCGCCCCCGCTGTCAGCTCGTCAAGCGCGGCAGCACCAGCGAGGCAAAACTCAAGACGAAGAAGAAGCCGCACATATCGGTTACGGTGGTGAGCAGGGGGCTCGAAACCAGGGCCGGATCGAGTTTGAGCCGTTTCAGGATGAGTGGCAGCATCCCGCCCAACAGCACCGAAACCAGGGTATTGGCCGCCAGCGCCCCGCCGACCACCAGGCCCAACCAGGGATTACTCTTCCACAGCCAGGCGATGCCGCCAAGCATCAGCCCCAGCACAATCCCGTTCACGATCCCGACCTTGGCCTCCTTGATCAGAACCCAGAGCAGCTCTCCAGGCCGCACCAGGCCAAGTGAAAGTTCCCGCATCGACACAGCCACCGCCTGGTTGCCGGAACAGCCGGACATGTCGCTGACCATGGGCAGAAAAATCGCCAGAGTGATCGCGGCAGCGAGGGTGTCTTCATAGAGGGCGATGACACTGGCGGCGATGACATTGAGCAGGATATTCATGCTCAGCCAGGCCAGCCGGCGCCCAGAGCGGGAAGAGAGGCTCATCGTGCGGAACTCCTCGCCACCGATGATACCGGAAAGCCGCAGAAACGTCCGGGTCTTCTGTCGGTTCACCTCTTCTTCCACGGCCTCGGCCAGGACCACCCCGACCAGGCGATTGTCGCTGTCGACCACGGGAACGCCGAGAAAATGATGCTCTTCGAAAAAGGTTCGCAACTCCTTTAACGGCGTCTGATCGGAGACCCGCAGGGGGGAGGGTATCATCAGTTCGGCCAGACGGGTCGAACGACGGGGAAAGAGCAGATCATGCATGCGCAGCACCCCGATCAGCCGCCCCTGGTCATCGACCACATAGGAGTACTGGACATTGTAATCACCATACTCTTCCCGGTTGACCTGCAGGTCGTGGAGCACATCCTGGATGGTGTTGTTTTCCCGGAAGGCGAGGAATTCGGAAATCATCAGACCACCGGCACAATCCGGGTCGTATTCCAGCATTTTCCGCGCTTCATCCGCGTCTTCCACGTCCATCTTGGCCAGGATGGCCTTGCTGGCCGCCTCATCCATTTCGGCCAGAACATCGACCAGATGGTCGCTGTCCAACTCCTCCATGATGGCGGCGGCCTGTTCGGTGTCCATCTCTTCGACCAGGTCGGCGGCCTGTTCCTCGGAGATATCCTCGATCACCTCGGCGGCCTCTTCCGGCGTGAGAATCGACAACAGCCGCTGCTGTTCCTCACCACTCAGTCGGGAAATGGCCCGCGCCGTCTCTGGAGGGCTGAGCGTATCCAGATAATCGGTGAGGGCCACCGTGTTCCCCTCGGCAATCAGCCGACCCAGTACTTCCCATGTATGCAAAGCCGTATCCATCTTCTCCTCATTTTCTATTGTAACCAGCATGGCTGGACCAGGTCGCCTCAGCGAGGACGAAACATGAAACTCTTCGGCACGGCAACAGAGTTTTCCGCACTGGCACGTTTCATATAAAATACCAACCCTTGACTACATCGAAATCGAGCCGCGTCAGCTCGGGAAAGCCGGACTTGCCATCGGAAACGATGACCATATCGGCACGTTCCAGCTGTGGTATCGCCCGTGGTTTTACCGGCCCGGTCGTCCCCTTGACCACCAGCAGGAGATTGGGCCTGACCACCTCATAGAGGCTGTTCGACTCACAGACAATCGCCGCCGCCGCAGGAACCTTCTGGAGGAAATCCCGGAATCCATCGGCGATGCTCCGTCCGTCACTGCAGAGATAAAAAACCCGCTTTGCCCCGCTTTGCAGCATCCGCATGGTGTCTTTGCCGCCATCCCGACAGATCTCTTCGGTCAAGCCAGACGTCGCTTGCGCCCGGTCATGGGCACCGTGAAATTTTTTCTCATCTGGAAAAACAGCGGAAACCTTCAGGGCAAAAACCTCGAAACGAGGTGATATTTTCCTGATAATCTCACAGACACAGGCCGTTTTTCCCACATTACGACCAGTACCGCCGACGATGAGCAATCTGGGCAGTACCGGGGCAGCAACAGAACAAACCGTTTCCAAAGTGACTCCTTTCCGATAGCATAGAGAATCCCGTTTATTCCTGGTCCAACCATGCTCGATACAGGCGTATCATGAAAGAGCGGAAAAAGTATCCTCAATACCGAATTCTGGCGATGATCAGTGTCGTGTTCACTGCTCTCGCCGTTGTCTTCGGCCTCTTCTTCCAGCAGTTTATCTACTGGCAGACTGCCAATCTGCTGTTCAACGAATCGAAACGGATTTTTGCCCAGGTCAACCAGGAACTCAGTCAATCGTACCGGGCGACCAGCGACATCATCGGCCAGACGGTGCAGATGGTTGCCGCGACTGGAATCTGTACCGCCACAACCCGAGAACAGCGCCTCGCCTATCTCCCGGTGATGAAGGTGGCACTCGACCGGGAACCGAGCCTCACCAGCCTGGAAATCGGCTACGCCAATGGCGATTTTTTCCTTATCCGCAGTGTCGTCAACGAGTACATGCGCAGCCAGTTCCACGCCCCGGCAAAGGCCCGCTACATGGTGGACAGCATCGCTCGCCTCTCTCCCACGTCAACGACAATGGAGCGAATCTGGCTCGACCATGATCTCACCCTCCTGCAAGAGAGCGTTCCGCAGACGACCAGCTACGATCCGCGGCTACGGCCATGGTACATCGAGGCAATCAACTCCGACAGGGAAATCGTCACCGAGCCGTATCCCTTTCATTTCGTCGAGCAGATGGGCATCACCATCGCCCTGATGGCAGACGACGCAGAGGCGGTGGTGGCCGGTGACGTCCTCTTGTACCGGCTGTCGCAGACCCTGGCAGAGCATCGGTTGACGCCCCGCACCGAACTGATTCTGCTGGCAAAGCAAGACGACGACTATCTGGTGGTGGCCTACCAGGACCCCGACAGCATACTGACAAAGCCCAACGAACGGACCAGGCCCCGCAAGGCCTCTGAGTTTTCGGCGCCGATCGTTCGTTTCGCCGCCAGCCAACCGGATATCCTCACCCCCTTTTCCCGGTTCACCCTCGATGGCGAAACCTGGCTCGGCTCGACCGGCAAACTCGAGTTGCAGCAGGAGAAAAATCTGTATCTGGTGATGTTGGCGCCGGAAGAGGAACTGCTCCTCGAAGCTCGCTGGATCCGCGAGCAGAGCCTGAAGTATTCGGCGCTGATGTTTCTGCTGGCAATCCCGTTGATATACCTGCTGGCCAGGAAAATATCCTTGCCGATCCGGCGTCTTGCCAACGCATCTCAGCGCATCGGCAGGTTTGAGTTCTACCTGGAGCGACACAGCCCGTCAAGCATAACGGAAGTGGATGAACTGAGCAAGGCCATGACCATGATGGAGGGGACCATCGGCCAGTTTCTCTCCCTGATCAGGAATCTGGCTGGCGAACACGATCTCGACCGACTGCTCGACCTGATAACCCGGGAGACCATGGCCGCCACCAAGGCCAAGGCCGCGATGGCCTTCATCGTCAATGATGCCGCCGGACTGCTGAGGCCCAGATCCTTCGAGGCCAGCGTCGCCTGTGAGGAGGCCGCCAGGGCCTTTTCCGCCCTGCCCGACTATCCCACAGACGGTGGTGAGCTCGCATCCTTTCTCTCGGCCGGCAAACGCAAGATCGTTGCCACCGACGGCCTGCAGCAGTTACGAGCAGTCATCGCCCCCCTCGGACTGAACAGGCCACAGGCCTTCCTCCAGCCGCTCATTACCCGACAGGGGGAGCGCATCGGTCTGCTCTGCCTGATCTTCGCCGAGGCCGATGCGATAGGCAGCTACCAGCAGCAGGGCCGACGGGCCTTTATCGAGGCCCTCTCCGGCTTTGCCGCAGTTACCCTGGAAAGTCGCAAGATGCTGCGGATGCAGAAGAATCTGCTCGACTCCTTTATCAAGCTGCTGGCCGGGGCTATCGACTCCAAGTCGCCCTCTACCGGCGGTCACTGCCAGCGGGTGCCGATTTTAACCGAGATGCTGGCCCAAAAGGCCTGCGAGGCAAGCGCTGGTCCCTTTGCCGACTTTCAGCTCAACGACGACGAGTGGGAAGCGGTCCGGATCGCCAGCTGGCTCCACGACTGCGGCAAGATGACCACCCCGGACTCCGTGGTGGACAAGGCTACCAAGCTGGAAACGCTCTACGATCGTATCCATGAAATACGGATGCGTTTTGAGGTGGTCAAACGCGAGGCCGAGGTCCGCTGCTGGCAGGAGATTGCCGGAGGTCATGACCGCCCGGCCGCCCTGGCCGCACTCGAAGAGGAGTGGAGCCGTCTGGATGAGGAGTTCGCTTTCGTCGCCGCCTGCAATGTCGGCGGCGAATCGATGGATCAGGAGAAAATCGACCGGCTCGAGCGAATCGCCTCACGTCGCTGGCTGCGAACCCTCGATGACCGCATCGGCATCTCCTGGGAGGAGGGGCAGCGAAAAATGCGCACGGCCGCCGCCCCATTGCCGGTACAGGAACCGATCCTGGCCGACCGCCCGGACCATATCCACCTGCGCAACGAGGACCGACGGGCAGCCAGCGCCGGCATCTCCGACCTCAAGATGGAGGTGCCCGAGTTCCTCTACAACAAAGGCGAACTCTACAATCTCTCGATTGCGCGCGGCACCTTGACCCCGGAAGAACGTTATACAATCAAGGATCACATCGTCGAGACCATCGTGATGTTGACCCAGCTGCCCTACCCGAAACATCTCGCCACGGTGCCCGAGATCGCCGGCTGCCACCATGAAAAGGTGGATGGCACAGGCTATCCCCGCAAGCTGCGCGGGACAGAGATGTCGATCCCGGCGAAAATGCTGGCCATAGCCGATGTCTTCGAGGCCCTGACCGCGGCTGACCGACCCTACAAAGAGGCCAAACCGATCAGTGAGGCGATTGCCATTCTCTGGCAGATGGCCAGGAATCGTCATATCGATTCCGACCTCTTCCGGCTCTTTCTGACCAGTGGCGTGTACCTCCAATACGCCCGCACGTACCTGCTGCCGGAACAGATCGACGAGGTCGATATCTCCTTGTACCTCGATCCGCCGGAATAGACTGTTGCG
The DNA here is from genome assembly GCA_047973425.1 of Desulfopila sp. Classification (GTDB taxonomy): domain Bacteria; phylum Desulfobacterota; class Desulfobulbia; order Desulfobulbales; family Desulfocapsaceae; genus Desulfopila. The sequence continues at coordinate 3,354 of JBKEBZ010000040.1, read as the reverse complement.
ACAGCCCACAGCCTCTATCCCGGTTGCCTCGACCCGGCACCGCGAGCACAAGCCGCCTTCTGCTCCGCGGATTAAAAACCGACCAGATCGCTTACCGGCAGTTCCAGGGCCGCAAGACCGGTAATCCGCCTGAGCGTTGTCTCGATCACCTCGATATCGTTATCAAAACCACCATGTGACGATTTTTGTTTCCTGGCCGAAAAACCCGGACTCTCCAGCCTGGTCTGAATACGCTTTTCATCATGAATGACCATCCGCCTGGTCAGGCGGTTCTTGTCCACCGCGCTTTGCCAGTTGGCCAGCGTTTCGGCGGTGGCCGAGGAGCCGTCCCAGCCGGCGGAGGATGGCCGGAACACCTTTTCCATGCCGAGAATCGGCATCCGCTGGTCGGCCTCCAGGGCGTCGGAGACGAAGTAGAGCAGCGATTTCCTGTAGATGCCGGCAACGTTGTCATCTCGTTCCCTGGCATCGCTCAGGATATGCAGGTAGAGATTCTTCATCACCCTGGTCTGCGGGGCGTAATGACGGTTGGCAAAGGCGACGGTACAGGCCGGGGCGTAGAGATGCATGGAACCCACCGTATCGATCAGCTGATGCTGCGACAGCAGATCCAGCAGTTTGCCGAGGATGATGGAACCAGCCGAATGGCCGACGAGGTGGAGTTCGAACTGCTCTCCCCAGCTGACGGCCAGAGACTTGATCGCGGTGACCAGCTTCTCTCCGCCCCTGCCGCTGTCTGCGGCCAGACAGGCGTTCTCTTTCATCTCGCTCCATATCGGCCGGGCCAACGGCCGACCGATGGTCTTCTCGATCAGCGGATCGGAGAGGTTGTCGCCCAGCCAGTCGCCGATCCCCCCGGCCCTGGTGTCGTCGACTCCGTGGATCTTGTCGGCAAGAATATCGCCAAGAGACTCCAGCAGGCCGGTTTTCCAGACCAGAAAGAGCGGGTAGCAGCCGTTGCCGATAAAATAACGGCCCATCGCTCTGGCCCGCTTGATGGCGTCCTGCTCGCTGTTGAGACCGCCGTGGGCGTAGATGACCAGCCGTTTCTTCTCATACCGATTGGCGGTAAACCAGGTGTGGGGCAGCACACAGCCCTGATGCTGCAGGGTCCGGGTCAAGCCGTCGAGTTGATCATACCGCTTGACCTTGCCGTTGTTGCCAAGGACGATGGAATGACGGTAGGCGGTGGCTTCATCCCACCAGCTTGTCGGGATCGCGCCCTCGACAGCCCTCGCTGACGAGGCGGTGCGAACCGCCAGGAGACGGCCTGAGACCACACCGGGAACCCCCATGGCGGTCACCCAGGCGTCCATGCAGTGCACCAGCCAGTCCTCATAGGTCAAAACACCGAAGCCGGCCGCCCCCCAGCGCCTGCCCCAGGAGTTCTGGACCACGAACCCTTTGCGGTTGTAGCCGACCAGGGCGAAGGCGTGACCGCCGCTGCGCGATGGTATTCCGTCGTAGGGAATGACCGGCAGATCGGCATGGGACGATGGAGGGCTGGCGGTGTTGCTTACCCTCTCCCAACCGCGATGGGTGTAGGCCGAAACGTAGATGGCGCCCACCTCGTGTATCGCCGCCTGCAGGTCGGTAATCTCACGGGTAGCGATGCGGTAATATACCCCCAGGGTCCGCTCGGCCGCGTCGTCGTCCCAGCCCGGCAGAGGCCTGGTGGTATCGTCACCCGCCCGGTAGGGCCACCTGGAGTCGAGGCAGGCACCGTTATGGAACCAGCCCTTCAAGGCTCCACGGCAACTCGAACCCTCGTAATTTTCGCCCTCGTACTCATCGTAGCGGCGGGCGAAGTGGTACAGCATCCGCGGGCTGACCGACTCCAGCTGCTGGGGCATCGCGGCCAGACGCCAGCGCAGGTAATTGATGACGCAGGCCAGGCCAAAACCGGTGCAGGCCCCCTCTCTCCCCTGATTGAGGATCAGCCCGGCCTGGCTGTAAGCACCGATGAACTGCTGTATCTCTTCATTTTTGGGAAAGAGCTCCGGCAGGGACCGCGGTGGTGGCGTGTACTGGCGATCGCGCAGATCGACCGGGTCCCGGTTGACATTGAGCCCGACCCGCTGTTCGAACTCGGCCGCCGGCGCTGCCGCCCCGACCAGTGGCACCGCAGGCCGGGCCAGAATGCGGAGCGCCTGTTCGAAGGTCTGGCGGAACCTCTCCAGGCCATGGCTGCCGCCATTGACATATTTTCGGATCCTTTTGACGTCGTCGGCCTCAAGAGCCCTGGCTATTTTTTCTTTCTTGGTCGCGAGAAAGGCGGCCAGCAGACAGGCGGCGACCTCGGGCGCACAACCGCAGTCCGGGTTTTCGGCAAGTGGGATGTCGAGCATCTCGCCAAATGTTCTGTAGTTGGCCTTGCCGGTGAGCTGGACAAAGCCTCTGCCCCGGTAGAGTGCCCCATCCCCTGACCTGGTGTTGCCGAGGCTGCGTCGATATTCATAGGCGCTGAATGGCGATGAACCCGGCAGGGTGTTGAAGTGCGAGGGAAGTTCGGCAATGGGCACAAACCCCTCGGTCTCCGCCCTGATGGTGCCAAGCGCCACTCCGATCATCTCCGGGCTGGTCAGACCGAAGGCCGAAAGTGCAGCGGTCACATAGGGAAGATACTTGGCGATATTGGAGGTCTTGGTGAAGGGAAAGAGTCGGGAGACGGTGGCGACATCGACCCGGGCCGTGAGTTCGTCAATGCTGAAGAGTCCCAGGGCAAGCAGGGTGCGCGGCCCGACAATGCCGTCCGCCACCAGCCCGGTCGAACTCTGCCAGTCTCTTACCGCCGCGGCGCAGTCGCCATCGAAGACATCACCTTCTGTCAGATTGCAGGCGATGCCCGTTTCAGTCAGATGTCGCTGCAGACTTTTTTTGACCTCACTTACCTTTTCGCCGACATTTCCCTGCATAAGCAACAGGGTATTCAGTAGAGTAGACGCCATTGTTCACCTCCCTTCGGTGATCGATTCTTGGAGAAAACGGGTCTGCCAATGGATACGGCTCTGCCAGAAAACGAGTTTTTTATCCGAAACTCATCAGCACGGAAAGCTCTGTTACCGCGCCGAGGAGTTTCATGGTTCGTTGTGGCTGCGGTACCTGGTCCAGCCATGCTGGTTTATATGAAACTCGTCAGCACGGAAAGCTCTGTTGCCGCGCCGAGGAGTTTCATGGTTCGTTGTGGCTGCGGTACCTGGTCCAGCCATGCTGGTTTATATGAAACTCGTCAGCACGGAAAGCTCTGTTGCCGCGCCGAGGAGTTTCATGGTTCGTTGTGGCTGCGGTACCTGGTCCAGCCATGCTGGTTTATATGAAACTCGTCAGCACGGAAAGCTCTGTTGCCGCGCCGAG
>JBKEBZ010000068.1:0-32477 GCA_047973425.1 Desulfopila sp. | reverse complement strand
TTCATGCTGCCCTGGCTGCGCCCCGCTCCCGGCCAGATGAAGCCGCTGTTGCAGGTGGCCTTTCTGCTCGGAGTTCTGCACTTCAGCATGATGTTTATCGGCCTGGACCAAGGCGGCAATATCGCCTCGATCGCCATCACCTCCCAGCTCTATGTCCCCTTCTCCGCGATCATGGCCGCCGTATTTTTAGGTGAACGCCTCTCGGCGCTGCGGATCCTGGCCATCGCCTTGGCTTTTGGCGGTATCCTGCTGGTCGGCTTCGATCCGGTAGTGTTCTCTCACTTTGGCGCCATGCTGTGGGTGACCGGAGCCTCACTGGTGATGGCCCTGGCCACCATTTTGATGCGGCGTTGTCCCAATCTTGGTATCTTCAAACTCCAGGCTTGGATCGCCGCGGTGGCCACTCCCTCGCTGCTGCTGCTCAGTTTTATCTTCGAGTCCGGACAGCTGCACAGCCTCACCAGCTGCAGGGCGAGCGACTTCTGGGTCCCGGTCTACTCGGCCATCGGCGCCTCTGTCGTAGGTCACGGGATCGTCTATTTTCTGCTGGGCCGCTATCCGGTCTCCATCGTCACCCCGTCGATGCTGCTGACCCCGCTTCTGGCCTCGGTGTCCGGGGTGCTGTTTCTGCACGACCAGATCGGCTGGAAGCTCATCATCGGTGGGGGCCTGACCCTGCTGGGGACCATGCTGGTATCGGTCGATCCCCGCCATATCGCCAGGTGGATGCGCCACAAGGCGAATGCAACATGAATGCATTACACCAACAACACGTAACTCTGATCTGCGGGAGCGTTCCATGAATCTTCTTGAAAAACTGACCAAAACGTTTGTTATCACCACCGAACTCGGCCCGGTAAAAGGGGTCTTCGCCGCCGAGTCCATAGAGAAAGCCGGGGAGTATCTCCCCCTGGATGCTATCAATATCCACGACTGCCCGATGAGCAATCTCAGGATAAATTCCATCGCCATGGCAACGCTCGTGCAGAAGAGACTCGACGTTGCCGCCATCCCGCATTTTACCTGCAGAGACCGGAGTCTGCTTGGCACCCAGGCCGATCTTCTCGGCGCCCACACCCTGGATATCCGCAATATCCTGGCAACCACGGGTGATCCGCCAAAACATGGGCCCTATCCATCGAAAGCGGTGTATGACTACAACACCATAGAGCTGATCCAGCTGATCAAGAAAATGAACAGCGGCCGGGATTACAATGACAAGGAATTCGGTGGGGCAACAGCATTCAACATCGCCTGCACGGCGAGGCCGACGGCGCGGGATATCGACCGTGAGCTGGCAAGAATGCAAAAGAAGATCTCTGCCGGAGCCGACTTCTTTCAGACCCAGGTTGTCTACGATGCCGAGAAGACGATCACCTTTCTCAAAAAGGCCAGAAAACTCGGCAAACCGATACTGATCGGAGTGATGCCGCTGAAAAGTGTAAAAATGGCCAGATTCATGAATGAGAACGTCGAGGGTATCGATGTCCCCGAAGAGGTTATTTCCCGCATGGAAAACGACGGGTTGACCGGAATTGACATCACCTGCGATTTTATAAAAGCTATCGCCGAATATACCGACGGGGTCCATATCATGGCCATGGGCGATGTCAAAGGCACCAATCGGATCGTTGAATTCACCAACACCCTGGTCGGTAGATAGAGCGGTCCAGCCAGCTCAGTCCACAGTGACGGCAACATGGCGATTCAGCGTATCGTAACTGGAGCCGATAACCGTAACCGAAGCCCTGGTTGGTGCCGTCAGGTTGCTGGCAATATCGTGGCCGTAACTGGTCGTGCCGCTCTCCGGTGAAACCCGAAATCCGACTGACTCTGTTGAACTCCTCGGCGCGGTGACAGAGCTTGCCGTGCTGAGTTTCGGATAAAAATCATCGCCAATGAAGCTGGTTACATGCCCCTCGGCATCGGTTATCGAGGGCTGGAGGGCGGTAATGTGCTTTTTATTGGGGTCTGTCCCCCATTTCCTTTTTGTGTCCCCTGTTTTGCTTACTGCCACTGCCAGTTAGCATCGTTCCGCAATCTGTTGAAATGCTCCACCACATGTTCCGTAAAGACCTGAACCCGGCGCGGCATCGTTCCGCTCGTCCGTACAAGATGTACGTCAATGCCGGGTGCCGACCATTCCGGAAGGACGCGCACCATCTCGCCCCGTAGCTCAAATTTCTGCGCAGAATTGATTTCCAGAGCGGAAATACACTGTCCCGCGAGCACATATTCTTCCGCCATTGCCTGGGCATTGACCGTATGCGCCGAGCTTACGGTGATGGTTTCTTTTTGACTCCCTTTCTGTAAATGCAGACTATGATCCGGGAACGGCGTCAGGTAGACTTGCGGCATTGCGGCAAGGTCTTGCGGCTTTTTCGGCTTGCCGTATTTTTTTAGAAACGATGGGGACGCATAGACGCCGAGCGAAGAGGTAAAAAGTCTCTTGGCGATCAGGTTAGAATCTGGAAGATAGCCTGCGCGTATTTCCAGATCAAAAGGCTCTGCGTACAGATCGACCCACCGCGTAGCGAAGTATGTGTGCATTTCAATGCCGGGATACTTGGCACTGAATGAACTGAACACTCCCCGTAAGTAGTTGAAATACACCGTGGCCGGAAACGCCAGCCGAATGCGTCCGGTAAGGCTTTGTTGTTCACTGCGCAAATGCTCAATCGCGTCACTTGTTTCAGCGACGATAAATTCACATCGCTCAAAGAATCGCCTTCCCGCCTCCGTCAACTCCACCTTTCTGCTGTTTCTGTTGAACAACTGAATGCCGAGCTTTTTTTCAAGCAGGGCAATCCGTCGTGAGATCGTTGGCAAAGGGATGTCCATAACATCGGCGGCCTGCGTGAAGTTCTTCTGCTTCGCCACCTCGACGAAAAACGGCAGATCGGAAAAGAGCTTATCCATAGCAATATCTCATTTTTTGAAATGGTGCGTCTTCTTATCGTCATTTACTCTTGCTTATTGGAAAATTAAATTGAAGTCAACACATGGAGCAAAGGGGCGAACAAACTCCGCAGATCAGAACCCCATGTGGGTGCATCCCGCGCAAAAACATTCAAATGCCATCACACCACGATTGTCGCTTCAGGCAACCGTGGTGCGGTTCTTTTGACGTGCCGCCACGTCACTAAAAAGGAACGATGCCATGACCACCAGCGATACATCCATATTTGTGGGGCTAGACATAGGTTCAACCACCATCAAGGGCGTCGTTCTGGACGAATCGGAAAACGTGCTTTTCCAGCGGTACTCACGACATTTCTCCGAAGTTCGGGAAAATGCCGCCACCTTGCTTGCCGAAATAGCCGAAAAATTTTTCGGTGCAGTCTGCCGGGTGAGCATGACCGGATCAGGTTCCATCGCGCTTGCCGGGGAACTTGGGGTTTCCTTCGTGCAGGAAGTGATTGCCTCTGGTCTGTGCATCCAGAGAAAAATTCCGGACGCGGACGTGGTTGTGGAACTCGGTGGGGAAGACGCCAAGTTGACTTTCTTTTCCGGTGGGCTGGATCAGCGCATGAACGAAACGTGCGCCGGAGGAACCGGAGCTTTTATCGACCAGATGGCCGCATTTATTCGTACGGATGTCGCTGGGCTGGACGAATTGGCGGGACGGCACTCAACTATATACCCCATAGCTTCCCGCTGCGGCGTGTTCTCCAAAACGGACGTTCTGCCGCTCCTGAATGAAGGTTCCGCCCTGGAGGACATTGCTGCATCTATTTTGCAAGCCGTAGTCAACCAGACCGTCAGTGGTCTTGCGCGGGGTCGAGCCATCAAGGGCAAGGTAGTGTTCCTGGGCGGGCCGCTGGCCTTTCTGCGCTCGTTACGCGAACGCTTTACCGCTACGCTAAAAGATATGACCGAAGCGGTCTTTCCCGAAGATTCCCACTATTTCGTCGCCCACGGCGCGGCTCTGCATTCCCGTTTGAGCGATACGCCGCCCGCCGCGTTGCGTGATATGGTCAGCTCATTGAAGCAACCGGGCGGCTCCGGCCACGCGACAACCTTGCCGCCACTGTTTCGCGGCAACGAAGAACGCGAAGCGTTTTACGAGCGGCATCGGGCCAGTCGTGTTCGGCAAAAGACGCTGGAAGAATGTTCCGGCAACGCATGGTTGGGCTTTGACAGCGGTTCAACCACCATCAAGGCGACGCTGATTGATGCGGACGGCAACCTTCTCTATTCATTTTACGGGCCGAACAAGGGTGATCCGCTGGCGGCTGCACTCGTCATCCTCAAGGAGATCAACACTCGCAAACGCCCGGATTTGAACATTCTCGCGGCGGCTGCCACAGGGTACGGAAGCGCCTTGCTGGCGGCTGCGCTCCGTGTGGATATTGATGAAGTCGAAACCGTGGCCCACTTTACGGCGGCGCGTTTTTTTGAACCTCGCGTATCCTTCATTCTGGACATCGGCGGGCAGGACATCAAATGTATGCGTATCCGCGACGGCGTTATCCAGCGTATTCAGTTGAACGAAGCCTGCTCCGCCGGATGCGGCTCATTCATTGAAAATTTTGCCGCTTCGCTGGACATTCCTTTACCGACGTTCGTGGATGAAGCCCTGACTGCGAATGCACCCGTGAATTTGGGTACACGCTGCACCGTGTTTATGAACTCCAAGGTAAAACAGGCGCAAAAGGAAGGCGCGGTAATTGGCGATATAGCGGCGGGTCTATCCTACGCCGTGGTGCGCAACGCCTGCTTCAAGGTAATGAAGATCGCCAATATGGAAGAATTGGGCGAGTTCGTTGTTGTCCAGGGCGGCGCGTTCGTCAACGACGCTTTGTTGCGGGCTTTGGAGCTGGAAATTGGCCGTCCGGTCATGCGTCCGGCCATTGCCGGACTGATGGGCGCGTTCGGCGCGGCCCTGATCGCCAGAGAGCGAGGCCCGGCAGAGCGCAAGACAGCGTTGCTCGGTCTTGAAGAGATACGATCGTTCACGGCAAAGACGACCGCTGTCCGTTGCGGACGCTGCACAAACAGTTGTCTGCTGACGGTTTCCATCTTCCCGGACAAACGGCGTTTCGTCTCCGGCAACCGCTGCGAACGGGGCGCGGAAATCGCGCCGCAGGATTTGCCGAACCTCTACGCCTACAAGTACAGGCGTCTTTTTGAACCGTATGTGCCACTCGCCGCGGAAGACGCCAGCCGGGGGAGCATCGGCATTCCCCGCGCCCTCAACATATTTGAGAACTATCCGCTGTGGTTCACGCTGTTCACGCAGTTGGGTTTTCGGGTGGAGCTTTCCGCGCCCTCCTCCAAGGATATGTTTTACAAGGGCTATGAAACAATTCCCTCGCAAACGGTGTGCTACCCCGCCAAGCTGGCCCATGGGCATATTATTGATCTTGTCGAGCGCGGCATCAGGCGTATTTTCTTCCCGTGCCTGCCACATGAGCAATTGAATTTCGCTACGCAAGCCGGAAGTTTCAACTGCCCTGTGGTTATCGGCTACCCTGAACTTTTGGCAAGAAACGTTAGTGCTCTCGATGAGAGCGGCACGGAACTCATATATCAGTTTTTGCCGTTGGATCGGGAGTTTTTGGCAAGACGGCTGTATGATATTCCGCTCTTTTCCGTCATCCCGCTTGAAGAACTGGAAGCGGCAGTAAAGGCCGGGTTTGCGGCAATGGACGAATTTTATGCCGACATGCGTAACGCCGGGGAACAGGCACTTGCGGAACTGGCGGAATCCGGCAAGCCGGGCATTATTCTGGCGGGACACCCCTACCACACCGACCCAGAGGTACACCACGGCATTGCGGAACTGGTCACATCCTGCGGTATGGGCGTTATCACCGAAGACTCCGTAGCGCACCTGACACCCGACCCCGGCCCCATGCGCGTGGTCGATCAATGGACGTACCATTCCCGTCTGTACCGGGCCGGAGCCTTTGCCGCAAGCACGGACAATCTGGCTGTTTTGCAACTGGTTTCCTTCGGCTGCGGCCTGGACGCCATCACCTCCGACCAGCTTGAAGAAATCGTCACCGTCAAGGGCAGGCTTTACGCGCAAATCAAGATAGACGAGGGCGCGAACCTTGGCCCGGCCAGAATCCGCATTCGTTCTCTGCTCGCCGCCATGCGTGAGCGTCATACCCGTAAGGAGCATTTCGCGTTGCAGCCGTATAAGGCACCGCCGCCGTTCACTACGGCCATGCGCGATACGCACACCATTCTGATTCCACAGATGTCGCCCATCCATTTTCAATTCATGGAAACAGTGTTCGCATCGGAAGGTTACAAGGCTGTGCAACTTCCCAAGGTGGACAGAGAGGCCATTGACCTGGGCCTGCGTCATGTGAACAACGATGCGTGTTTCCCTGCTATCGTGGTTGTTGGACAACTTTTACAAGCCTTGAAGAGTGGCACATACGACCTTAATCAAGTCGCGCTGGTCATTTCTCAGACGGGCGGCGGGTGCCGCGCCACAAACTATATTGCCTTTTTACGCAAGGCTCTCACAGATTGCGGACTGGACAGCGTACCGATCATTTCTTTTTCCACCAACATCGACATAGAAGCTCCCGGATTCCATTTGACTGGCAAGATGTTGCGCCGGGCCATCATGGCCGGGCATTACGGTGACGCGCTTATGCGCATGCTGTACCGCGTCACTCCCTATGAAAGCGAACCCGGCAGCGCGGCACGGCTTGCGAAAGAGTGGGTGGAAAAGGCCAAGACCAATATCGCTTCCGGCAATGTTCTCGGTTTTGAGCGCAACATTGTGTCAATGATCCGGGAGTTTGACCGATTGCCGCTCCGTCCGGAAAAACGCAAACCCAGAGTCGGCCTGGTGGGCGAAATCCTGCTCAAGTACCACCCAGACGCCAACAATAACGCCGCGCTGGTCGTAGAACAGGAAGGCGGCGAAGCGGTTGTGACGGACATTATGGATTTCGTGCTGTACGGATTTTACGACCACGTTTTCAGTTATCAACGCCTTGCCGGGTCAAAGCGGGCATATCTCTCCGCCCTGACCGGAATCGCCTTTCTGGAGTTCACCCGGTTGGGAATGCGGTTGGCCTTCAAGACCAGCAAGCGGTTTACCGCCCCCGTAGCGTTCAGCGAACTGCGGAAGAAGACGAAGAACCTCATCTCCCTTGGCCATCAAACAGGTGAAGGCTGGCTGCTGGCGGCGGAAATGGTCAAGATGCTGGAAACCGGAGTCACGAACATTCTGTGCATGCAGCCCTTCGGGTGCTTGCCCAATCATATCACTGGCAAGGGGCTGATGAAGGAATTGAAGCACCGCTATCCCGATGCCAATATTATTGCGCTCGATTACGATCCCGGCGCGAGTGAAACGAACCAGATCAACCGCATCAAGCTGATGATGTCGGTTGCCAAATGAATATACCGCTCCGTCTCAGCAGCAAAATTCGAGGAACAATTCGGGGGAACAATTCGGGACGCTCCCCTCTCTCCTTTTTGGCACCTCAGGCTGTCGACGATATTCGGGCGAGGTAGCGGCCTTCTGCAAACGACATCACCAGCTCGCACCGATAGCCATGCTCTTTGCAGATCCCTGCCAGCAAGGGATAGTCTATATACAACCAGCTGAAGGGATCCGAGCGGAGCCCTTTATAGACCATGACAAATTCCGTTTCACCGCAATATCCGGCATCGTCATATACCTGTTCGCCAATCGCCAGGAACTGCGCTGTCAGGTCGGTGGAATCGACAATGAGCTGCCCGCCGGGTTTGACCAGGTCGTCCAGTTTCCCCAAAAAATCATGGAGACCGCCGATGCTGCCGCAGAGACCGATGCCGTTCATCAGCATCAGGACGGTGTCAAACCGTTGCCCTGCGACAGTGAACACATTGGCGTGCCGCACCCGGTGCACGCCGCGCTGCCGCATCAGCGCCACACAGCCCGGCGAGATATCGACAGCCTCGACCTCCAGACCGCGGTCCTGCAGGACCAGGCTATGGCAACCACTGCCGGCGCCCACGTCTAAAACTCTGCCCCGGCAGTTGGCCAGCGCGCATTTTTCCAGCTCATCCATTTCCGCCAGCGAGCGCAGCATAGATTTCCCATACATCGGCGCCATCTCCATGGAGTCGGACCAGACCGTCAAAAATGCCGCCAAATCACCTTCGTAATACTGCCGCAGCATCACGCCAAGCGGATCTTTGGCCATCGTTTCAATGCGTTCGTTCATCGTCATTCATCAAGAGCGGGAGGAGAGGTATCTTACCAGTCATGGTATATCTTCTGACCACGATTGAGGCAATGCCTCACCACCACTTACCAGTAAAAAGAGTATTGCCTGTCGCAAAAATTGGTAAAAAATGGAATAGTTCTGGCCAAGAACGTGGCATGACGAGAACGGTATCGCTGTCCGGCGAATCTGGCTCACTCCGGGCATCATCACGGATCTATCCGGCGCAGATACGTTCTTGGCAACAGGTTGACGAAGAGCGCGGCAGACAACATTTTACGCGCAGAGCAGACGATAAACGTTTCAAAAGGTCGCACCATGTCCTTGATTTGCGATGATGTCGGCTTTACCTACCCAGGAGCCGAACATCCTGTTTTAGCTGGTATACATTTTCAACTGGACCAGCCAGGATTTCACTCGTTCTTCGGTCCTTCAGGCGTTGGCAAGACCTCGCTGGCCAGGATTATCACCGGTGATACCAGCGGCTTTTCAGGTCGGGTCACAACGGAGGGGCTCACCACCCTCCTCTACTCCCACAACAAGGAACGACTCCCCGGCTGGTCCAGCGTCGACAAACACGTACAACGGGTCCTACCAGCCTCGACGCGGCCAAGACTCGATGAACTCATCGAGATCTTCGGGCTCTCTGACTGCATCGGGTCCCGATTCGACCAGCTGTCGATGGGACAGCAGAACCGGGTCAACCTGATCCGCTACCTGCTGCAGGATTGCGACATGCTGATCATGGACGAGAGCCTGGCCAATGTCGACGAGCTGACCCGGGAAAAGATCATCCTGACCATCAAATCCATGTTTCCGGAACGGTATTTCATCTATATCTCTCACAATGTCATCGAGGTCGCCAAGTTCTGTGATTCGATCCTGGTCTTTCGCAGCAGCGGCAAGAGCCCGCAGACCGTCATCGTCAACGGCTGCGACATCAGGACAGGGACCACGTCCTCCGCCGCGTCCTTGAATGCAACCCTGCTGGAGATCATGAATGCTGCTTAAGAGAGTCTTCCAGTTTCTTGTTATCTACCTGCTGTTCATTGGCGCATTGATGACGCTGAAATACAGCCTGAATCTCTCCAACTACGTGATTCCCGCCCCAGCCGGCATTCTGCAGACCCTGCAGACCGAATTCAGCCTTTATGCCCTTGCGACCGTCAACACCATGATTGTGGCGGTGATAGGCCAGGTCATCTCGGTCGTCATGGCCTTCACCATAGGGATCATTGGCCGGCAATCCACCTGGCTCGGCTCGTTCATCAAGGTCGCCGCCTACAACATCCAGGCCTATCCCATCGTCGCCCTGGCGCCGATCCTCTTCATCCTGCTGGGCGACGGCTTCCTCACCAGATTGCTGATTGCCGCGATGATCTGTTATTTCCCGGTGCTCCTCTCGGTTCTGGGAATCATGGCCAAACCGATTGACGACATCGAACATTTCTACAGGGCCACCGGCCGCATGCGCTGGCAGCTCGAAGTCAAGATCCGCACCTTTGAAAATCTGAGCCAGCTGACCACCGTTATTGCCGGCAGCGCGACGCTGGCCATGGCCGGCACCATCGTCGGGGAATTTATCGCCGCCAACGCCGGAATAGGCTACAGAATTCGTATTGCCCTGTACCAGAGTGATCTCGGCAAAATTCTGATCGCCCTGTTCCTCATTGGCATGACCATCGCCATCTACCAGGCGCTGCTGGAATCTCTGGGCGCTACGGTGAAACGAGCCTGGACCGGCAAATAGTCCCGCCGCCACCCAACCCATCGCGGCTTCCACACACGTAATGGAGAAAAGATGATGAAAAATCGAAACATTGCCCAATCCGCCTTTCTGGTATCGCTCCTGGCGCTCTTCGTCACCACCGGCGCCATGGCCAACGACCAGGTGGCGTATCGACTGAAATGGCTCCGCAATGTCAGCGTGGTCGGGGCACTGTATGCCGAGAGCGATAACCTGTTCAACAACGCGGGGCTCGAGGTCGAAGTCAAGGAGGGGGGCCCGGAACGGGACGCCATCCGCGAACTGGAGCTGGGACATGCGGATTTTGGCGAAGCCTCCGCCGATCAGGTACTCCGAGCGCGCGCCAAGGGTGCTCCGGTGGTGGTGATTGCCCAGCTCTTCCAGGTCAATCCACTCCAGTGGATGTATCGCCCCGATGAGGTCAAGCTCGACAGCCTTGCCGACTTGAAGGGCAAGGTCATCGGCGTCACCTTTGGCGGCAACGACGAAACCATCATGCGAACCCTGCTGGCCGAGGCCGACCTTGGCCAGTCGGCTGTCGACCTGTTCAGCGTTCGCTACGATTACACCCCCTTCTACCGGCGCAAGGTCCAGCTCTGGCCGGTCTATCGCAACGCCCAGGGCCCGATCATCTCGGCCCAACTGCACAAGGAAGGAGAGCAGACGGCCTTTTTCAATCCGGCGGACTTCGGGGTGAAATTCGTGGCCAATTCGGTGGTCACCCACGAGCGGATCCTCAAGGAAAAACCCGAGCTGGTACAAAAATTCCTGTCCGCCCTCCTCAAGGGCTGGCAGTTGGCCCTCGTCCCGGAGAATCAGGAAAAGACCCTGACCATACTCGAAAAATACGATCCTGACACCCCGCGACCAATTCTGGCGGAGCAGCTGGCAATCACCCGCACCCTGATTCAGCCCCAGGCGAATCTGGCCATTGGGACCATCGACCAGCAGGGTTGGCAACAGACCCAGGACATCATGTATGCCCAGAAATTGCTTCCAACCAAGACCGACCTCAATGCCGTCCTCCGCCCTGTCGCCGATATCACGCAGTAAACAGCGCGCTGACCGGGTAAGCGAGCGCCGTGAAACTCCATACACCGGCAAGAGGGTCTTTGGCGCCGAGGAGTTGCAGAGACCCTCGCGAACCGCCGCAGCCACCAACTCTGGACCACAACCATGAACGAGAAGAAATTTGATGTCAAGAAGTTACAGAAACTCAACAATCCAGCACGGTTGAAAGATATCCCACCACAATCCATCGTAGCGCGGCTGGACGGCGCCACCCCGGCGGTCATGATTGAAATCGGGGCGGGAACCGGATTTTTCAGTATCGCCCTGGCTGAGCTGCTGAAACCTGTCACCCTCTATGCCTGTGATATTTCCCCGACAATGGTTGACTGGATGACGGAAAACGTCGTTTTCGCCCATCCAGAGATCATCCCGATACAATCCGGGGAAACCGGCATCCCCCTCCCCGATGGGATCGCCGATCTGCTGTTCATGATCAACCTGCACCACGAACTCGATGATCCGGTGCAAACGATCGCCGAAAGCTGCCGGCTGCTGCGAACCGGAGGCACTCTCGTTGTCATAGACTGGAAAAAACAGGAAATGAACGACGGTCCGCCTCAGCGGATGCGATACCAGGCGGAAACGGTGGCAGAGCAGTTGCTGGCCGGTGGCTTTGCCCGGATTACACCACACGACGACCTCCCCAAACACTTCATGGTGGTCGCCAGAAAGGGAAAATAGAAGCGTCGCTCAACCTATCTAACCAGCATGGCTGGACCATAGAGCCTCAGCCACAACGAAGCATGAAACTCCTCGGCGCGGCAACAGAGCTTTCCGTACCGATGAGTTTCATATAAATCGGAGTCTTCCCCTATTTCCCTCTTTATTTTGCCGCCAGTTGCCTTCCTGATGGCTTTTGACGTACAATTTCTTCGATTGGTCCAGATTGCCTCCCCACAGAGCAAGGGGAGTCGCAACCAACGACAGGACACCGTCTTCCCAGGGAGAATACCGTATGCTGCCATCGATCAATTTCCGATCACTCGCCTTCAAACTCATCCTTGGCGGTTGTCTCACCGTTCTGGTGCCCCTGTTGATCATCGGTATCATTGCCATCAACAAATCATCCACCTCCCTTATCGACCAAACCTACGATCTGGCCCTGTCCAGGGTCAACGAACTGGCCACGGTGCTCGAAAACACCCTCAGAATGCAGGAGGCGACCGCCTCGGCGTTTGCCACCGGGTCAAGGGTCCGAGACGTGCTCACCCAGGTCAAGGTGCTTGGCCTCGAATCCTCGCGTTACCAGGTCGACATGCTGCGCCAGGACATGAAACGGAAATTCCGGGTACTCAACGAAAACTATTTTGGCATCTTCGTCACCGACGATCGTGGCACTGTCCTGACCGGTGAGCTGGAGACCGGTGACGAGTACAAGATAGCCGCCATCTCCGACGCCCCCTATTTTCAGAAGGTCGTGGCCACCCATCTGCCCACCGTCAGCGAGATCCTGCGCTCGGAAACCACCGGTCGACTGATCTATCTGGCCTGCGCCCCGGTTCTCTCCGATTCGGGAAAATTTCTGGGCACCTTCTGTCTGTCGATTAAAGCAGAATATATCATCGACCTCATCTCGAGAACCAAGACCGGCAAGACCGGCTACGCCTTTATGATCGACCATAACGGCATCATGATCTCCCACCCCAATCCAGACTATATCCTCACTCTGGACACCAGAACCGTGGCCGGCATGGATACCATCGTCAAAGCGATGCTTAACGGGCAAACGGGGGTGGAATCGTATTTTTTCAACGACAAGGAGAAGATTGCCGGATTCGCCTATGTCCCTGAAAACAGATGGAGCATCGCCCTCACCCAGAACAAGGAGGAGTTTCTGGCTGCCTCCCGTTCGATTCGCAGCAGCCTGATCGTCGTGGTCATCACCGCCCAGGTGATCGTCGGCCTCCTGATCTATCCCGCGGCCCGGTCGATCACCGGACCGATCAACCGGGCGGTCGCCGGCCTCAAGGATATCGCTGAAGGCGAAGGGGATCTGACCATGCGCCTGACGGTGGGAACCAGGGACGAGGTGGGCGAGATGGCGAAATGGTTCAACATCTTCATCGAAAAACTGCAGATAATGGTGAGGCAGATTACCACCAGCGCCTCGAGTCTCGGTTCGAGTTCGTCCACCCTTTCCGGTATTTCCGAATCCCTGCTCTCCGGGGCCCGGGACACCGCCCAGCGAGCGACCAGGGTCGCCGCCGCAGCCGAAGAGATGAGCACCAATCTCAACAGTGTGGCCGCGGCCATGGAGCGTTCGGCGACCAATGCCGAGATGGTCACTTCGGCCGC
This sequence comes from Desulfopila sp., assembly GCA_047973425.1. GTDB lineage: Bacteria > Desulfobacterota > Desulfobulbia > Desulfobulbales > Desulfocapsaceae > Desulfopila. The sequence goes on along the minus strand of JBKEBZ010000068.1, from coordinate 19,181 downwards.
CGAAGAGATGAGTTCGACCATTCACAAGATAGCCGAAAGCGCCGAACAGGCCTGCAATGTCTCGGCCCAGGCCGTGAGTCAGGCCGGCAACGTCTCGGCGAAGATGAAAGAGTTAGGAGACGCCGCGGCCAAGATCACCCTGGTGACCGAAACCATCACCGAAATCTCCGAGCAGACCAACCTGCTGGCCTTAAACGCCACCATCGAGGCAGCCCGGGCGGGGGAAGCCGGCAAGGGTTTTGCGGTGGTCGCCAACGAGATCAAGGAACTGGCCAAGCAGACGGCCGCCGCCACCCTCGATATCAGGAGCCTTATCGAGAATGTGCAGACCACCTCGCTGTCGACCAAGGACGAGATCATGCAGATCGGTCAGGTCATCAACAGCATCAACACCCTCGTCGAATCGATCGCCGCGGCAGTGGAGGAGCAGGCCTTCGTGACCCAGGAGATCGCCGACAACATCTCCCAGGCCAGCCGGGATATTCAGAAGGTCAACGAAAACGTGAATCAAAGCTCCACCGTCGCCACCGATATCAGCCACAACATCACCGAGGTTTCCTCCTCCGCCCACTCCATTTCCAGCGGCAGCGACGCGGTACGGCAGAATGCCGAGGAGCTGATGGCCCACGCCAACGAACTCAACAAGATCGTCGGGGGCTTTAAGGTGTGATGGGCTCGTAAAAACCCAGATCTACTTCGTTGTAGATCTCAAACGACAATTCGCTGTACCATATGTACTACCAAATTGCCGTTTGAGACGCTACGCCTCGTATATCAGGGTTTTTCCTGAGCCCATCCAGGTGGAACGTTCGACTTTTTACGACGCCATCAAGGTGTGATGGCGTCGTAAAAAGGTCGATCTCCTGCGTTGCAGCGGGATCGGCCACTGCTCGACGTACCACATGTACGCCTGTGCTTGGCCGACACCACTGCGCCTTGTATATCGACCTTTTGTACTGAGCCATCTTGTATGCACACTCGAGGTTTTTACGAGTCTATCAAGGTGTAGCCAGGCGTGAGGGGAGAAACAGGGAAGAATGCTGCATACAGCTCACCTTTCCGCTATGATGGACATTACCGGACGCCCATCCGGCAACCAATGACCCGGCCGCCGCAGCCTCAGGAAAACGGCATGGTCAGGAACAACACTCCCACCACCGGAACAAGGAAGCGAGCATGGACTATCTGAAGAAATTTATCGTCAAACCGCGCAGCACAGTGAACCTTGACCAGATCGACGCCAGCTTCAAGGATACCAGCGAGAGCCATCAGACGGCCCTGGACGAAATAGAAAAGTGCACCCTCAAGCTGCGGGAGCTGCAGTATCTGATGTATGCCGAGGGGAAACGGTCGCTACTCATCTGCCTGCAGGGCCGCGATGCCGCCGGCAAGGACGGCACCATCAATCACGTCCTCGGCGCAATGAACCCCCAGGGTTGCGCGGTCCACGGCTTCAAGGTGCCGTCCAAGGAAGAGGCCGCCCACGATTTCCTCTGGCGTTACCATCTGGCGGTTCCCCAAAAAGGGCAGGTGGTCATCTTCAACCGTTCCCACTATGAAGACGTCCTGGTACAACGGGTCCACAACATGGTGCCCGAGGAGGTCTGGTCAAAGCGCTACAGGGCCATCAATGACTTTGAGAAAATGCTCTGCGAGAATGGCACCCATATCCTCAAATTCTATCTGCATATCGATCCGATCGAGCAGCTGGCACGATTCAGGCAACGCATCGAAGACCCGGCCAGGCACTGGAAAATCAGCGACGGCGACTATGCCGAACGCCCCTTCTGGGACGACTACACCGCGGCTTTCGAGGATGCTCTCGGCAAATGTTCGACCAGGCATGCACCCTGGTTCATCATCCCTGCCAACCACAAGTGGTTCAGAAATCTGGCCATCTCGCAGATCGTCGCCAAGACCATGGAATCATTACAGATGAAATTCCCGGAACCGACGGTCGACATCAATGAAATCAAAAAGAAGTACCATCAGATCGTGGTGACAGAAAAGGCCCCTGAAGCGCTCAGGCTCAAAGAGGCCCAGCCAAAAAAGAAGGGGAAGAAGGGCAAAAAGAAAAAGGGCAAATAACCCGCGCGCCCAGACCGGCCCCCTGGCCCGGAAATTTCATCCGTGCTGAGAGAGGAGGAAGCCGATAGTGGTGAGAATCAAGCAAGCAGAGAGCGCTGTGCTGTTTGTCGCCTGCGTCGCCGCCATCTGTTGGGCCTGCCTGACAGACTGGCTCGCCGCCCCGCTTGCCCTCCCTCGCCTGGCGGTACTTTTTCTTCTCCTTGGGCTGGTCAGAATCTTCTTTCTGCGGAAGATCCCCGCACCGACCAGCTCGGGGGCCATCGTCATGGCGATTGGCATCTTCGTCAACGGGGCCATCGCTCATTTCCCCGTGCTCAACGAGAAGTTCGGCCCCTCTCTTGCCCTGATCCTCTTCATCCTTCTGATCTTCATCGCCTCATCCTATCTCGCCGATCTGCTGCAGAAAAGGCTGTTCAGCAACCACCTTGCCAGCCACCTCGGCCGCTTCGCCGTCGGCACCTGGATTGCCGGCATATCCGTCTGCGGCATCGCCCTTTGCCAGCGGCTGCCAGGCTGGAGGCCGGTGGTACAACTCATGGTGCTCGGCAATCTGGCCCTGTGGCTCTTGTTCATCGTCTGGGCCATCGACAGCCTCCGCCATTTCTTCCTCTCCGACCAATGGCAGCAGGTGCACGGCGTACTGCTGCTGTCCACCGTCAGCAGCCAGTCGCTGGTCATCGCCTGGAAGGCCGCCTTCGGAACGAGCGCGGCCTACAGGCTGGTGGCCCCGGCAATGCTCGGCTTCGGCACCCTTCTGTATATCCTCAGCCTCGCCCTCATCTGCCGGCGCTATCTCCATCAGGGCCGCAGCATCGACCTGGACCGGGACTGGTACAACACCAACTGCATCATCCATGGAGCGATGTCCATCACCGGCCTAGCCAGCGCCGTCTCCGGGGTGATCCCAGACAATATCACCCTGCTCGTCTGGCTGTGGGTCATACTCTGGTTCCTTCTGGTGGAATCCGTCGAACTGGCCCGCGCCCTGCTGCGACTCAGACGCTACGGGTTCAGCGAAGGCCTTTGCCGCTACGACCCCAGCCAGTGGTCGAGGAACTTCACCTTCGGTATGCTCTATGCCTTTACCGGCACTTTCGACATTACCGGCAGCATCGGTGCGGGCACCGTGCTGGTGCCGCTCCACCAGCTGATCCTGCGCTACTTCGCCTGGGTGGTCCTGGCCATGCTGCTGCTGGAAATTCTGCTCTTTCTCCGGGCCCGGCTGTCACCGGCAATCACCGGCACCAGCGGTCGCCGGTAAGCCGCCTCAGTGAGCGACCCTTCTCCGAAACACGATCCAGCTCCGCAAGAAATAGCTTAACGGTGCGCTCCAGATATGGACCAGGCGGCTGAAAGGGGAAAAGGCGAGCAGGGCCAGAGCACTCAACACATGCACCCTGGAGCAGAGCGGCACCTCCAGCATCAGGGTCGAATCCGGGGTGAAGGTGATGACGCCACGGATCCAGGGGGCGATCGTGGTCAGCACATCGAATTGGCCAAAGAGCACAGTGTAGAGACCCGTGGCGACCACCACGATCAGGCCGCCCACGGTAACGAGATCGTTGCGGCTCGTCACGCATCGCACCCTGGGGTTGGTCAGGCGGCGGTAGAGGAGCGCGCCAAGACCGACAAACGTCATGGTGCCGGCAATCACCCCGCTGACATGGGCGATGAGGATATGGGTTCGAGCCGACAGCCCTATCGCCTCGAGAAGATGCTGGGGGATGAGGAGCCCGCCGATATGGCCCAACAGCACCAGCAGGATACCCCAGTGAAAAATGGTCACCGGCAGCGACAGTTGCCTCTTCTCCAGGAACTCACTGGACCTGGCGTTCCAGCCATAGCTGTCGAGCAGATACCGCCAGCCATGACCGAGAGCAAAAATCGTCAGCGCGATGTAAGGAAAGACCACATATGCCAGCGTATCAGTCAGTTGCATTGTCATCCTCCTGACGCATTGCCTCACCCTGGAACGCGGATGAAGGGGACAGTATGCCGGCGGCCAACCCCAGCAAGCCGGCATAGGGATGGTCCTGCTCCTGCAACCGCTCGGCCAGGGTGCCAGCCACGCCGAGACAGGAGCGGAGCAACGGGTACTCCTCGGGGTTCGGGCACAGGGCGAGAAACTCCAACACCATCGGCAGGTAGTCCGGGAGTTCGCCACCACCATAATCAAACCCCTGCTGTCGATAAAGCCGTAAAAGATTGGCCAGCACCTTTCCCCGCTCCTCGCCCTCCCCCAACAGGTGATAGGTCAGATTCAAACTGTACGCCGGCTCCAGATCAAAGGCCGCGGTATACATCTCCTGCTGTTCGACGGGCGAGCAGCCGCGGCTATAGGCGATGAAATTGCCGACCACCGCCCGCTGGTTCTTCTCGCCGGTGGTGGTGAGAAGGCGGCGGTAGTCGAACAGTTCGGCCCGCCAGGAGCCGCTCGGGTAATCGAGTAGAAAGGCCAGGGTCTTGGCTAGCCTCCGTCCGTCAGCATTCATACCATCCTCCCGCTGTGCGTCTCAGCGATATTCCGCAAATCCCGTACACCCCTGGAGACGATGCAGGGAACGGTTGTCCGGATATAATGACGAAGGCACCACAAATCGGTCCTGGTGTCTGGCCAGCGCCAGCAGCTCGTATATCTTGACCATGGTCTCCTCCGTGAAACCGCCCGAAGCGGCCAGGGCCGCTTCGGGCGCCTGGCCCAGCCGGGTGCTGCGCATAAAGGCCCGCATTGCCGCCAGACATTTCAAAGCCCGGCGAACCGGCTCCTCGTCGCCGGCGGTGAGCAGATTGGCCAGATACCTGACGGGGATGCGCAGACTGTCGATGGTGGCGGCGATGTCGAGGTCGTCGCAGACGGCCTCGACTGGACTGAGCGGCGGTATATACCAGACCATCGGCAGGGTCCGGTACTCGGGATGCAGCGGTAACGCCAGGCGCCAGGTCTTGACCAGGGGGTAGATAGGCGATCGTCCGGCGGCCTCGAGGACCTGGCCGGCGATGCCCTGGCGGCTGGCCGCGGCAATGACCGCCGGATTCGTCGGGTCAAGCAGCAGGTCGAGCTGGGCCGGATAGAGATCCCGCTCGGCGGTGACCGATGCCGCCTCCCGGAGGCGATCGCCGTCATAGAGGATCACCCCGACATAGCGGACGCGTCCCACGCAGCTGTGGGCGCACAAGGGCGTCTGCCCCGACTCGATCCGGGGATAGCAGAAGAGACATTTTTCCGAGCGACCGGTCTGCCAGTTGAAATACACCTTCTTGTAGGGACAGGCCGAGACGCAGTAGCGCCAGCCCCGGCACCGCTCCTGGTCCACCAGAACAATACCGTCCTCATCCCGCTTGTACATCGCCCCCGAGGGGCAGGAGGCCACACAGGCCGGATTGAGGCAATGCTCGCATAGTCGTGGCAGATAGAACATGAAGACCTTGCAAAAGGAGAGATAGACCGCCTGATCGATCCCGGCGAAATTGACGTCGCCCTTACCGGTCTCGCAGACCCCGGCCAGATCGTCCTCCCAGTTGGGCCCCCAGGTCACCTCCATCTCCTCTCCGGTCAGCTGCGACCTGGGGCGGAGGCCAGGCTGATGGCGCCGCTCCGGAGCCGTTATCAGGTTCTGATAATCGTATTCCCAGGGTTCATAATAATCATCGAGACCCGGCAGGTCGGGATTGTGAAAGATCCGCGTCATCTTGCGCAGTCGTCCGCCGGCCTTCAGCTGCAGACGCTCTTTTTCTCTGCCCGCCGCCCCGCCGCAAGCTCTATCCCCCTCGCTGGAAGCTTTCCTGTTCGCCCGAGCGCTGGAGCCGGTCTGGTCAGACTGGGCTATCTGCCAGCCGCCCCGGTGCAGCTCCTGGTTCTCCCACTGGCGGGGATAGCCGATCCCCGGTTTGGTCTCGACATTGTTGAACCACATGTACTCGGCGCCTTTTCTGGTGGTCCAGACATTCTTGCAGGGAATGCTGCAGGTATGGCAACCTATGCACTTGTCGAGATTTATTACCATGGACAACTGGGCCTTAATCTTCATACCAGGCCACCTCCCCGGCCTTGCGCACCACAACCACCTCGTCCCGCTGAGAACCAACCGGTCCGTAGTAGTTGAAACCGTAGCTGAGTTGGGCATAACCGCCGATCATGTGGGTCGGCTTGACCGAAATCCGACTGACGCTGTTGTGGGTGCCACCCCGCTGCCCGGAAATGGCCGAACCGGGGGTATTGATCATCCTCTCCTGCGCGTGGTACATAAAGGCCTGACCCGGAGGAATGCGGTGGCTGATCACCGCCTTGGCCATCACCACCCCGTTTTCATTGAAACATTCCAGCCAGTCGTTGTCGGCCAGATCGAGACGGCGGGCATCCTCCTTGCTGAGCCAGATGGTTTCTCCGCCCCGAAACAGGGTGAGCATCAGCAGCGAATCGGCGTAGGTGCTGTGTATAGACCATTTGGAATGCGGGGTGAGATAGCTGAGCGCCAGGGTTTTTCCGTCGTCGTAAGCAAAATTCGCCTTCATTCTGGCCAGGGACCGCTCGACAGCGTAGGGCAGGTTGTCGGCCGGCATGTTGATCGGCGGCCGATAGAGCGGCAAGCCCTCGCCGAAATCGAGCATCCAGGGATGATCGATGTACAGCTGGGCCCTGCCGGTGAGGGTGCGGAACGGCACCTTCTCTTCGATGTTGATGACAAAGGGCGAGTACCGCCGGGACTCCGACTCGACACCGCTCCAGATCGGCGAGGTGATGATCTTGCGGGGCTGGGCGGTGATGTCGGCAAAGGAGATCTTTTCCTCCGCCCTCCCGGCACTGAGGTGGGAGAGTTGAAGACCGGTTTTCTCCTCCAGCCCCCGCCAGGATTTCCGGGCCGTCGCCCCATTGGTTTCCGGGGCCAGCCTGAGGATGGCCTCGGCGACCTGTTTGCCGGTGGCAAGGGCCGGCATGCCATGACTGATGCCGCCGGCGGTAACCGTGCCCAGCAGGACGGCCAACTCGTCATACTCCTCCCGGCCAAGCCAGGAGACGCCCTTGGCGCCGATCCCGGCCCGATGCACCAGGGGCCCCAGGGCGGTCATCATCTTGTGGACATTGGCGAAGTCCCTTTCGACCACGACCAGGTGCGGCATCGTCTTGCCAGCAATCGCCTCGATCTCCCCCCGTCGCCAGTCGGCCGCCTCGTGCTGGGCAATCTCTCCAGGGCTGTCGTGCAGCAGCGGGGTGGCCACCAGGTCCTTTCTCCTGCCCAGCGACACCGCCGCCATCTCGGAAAATTTCCTGGCGATACAGGCAAACTGGTCCCAGCTAGTCCTGGTCTCCCAGGGCGGGTCCACCGCCGGATTGAACGGATGGATGAACGGGTGCATGTCGGTGGTGCTCAGATCGTGCATCTCGTACCAGCCCGCTGCCGGCAGGACGATATCCGAATAGAGAGCGCTGGTGGACATGCGGAGTTCGAGGGTGACCGCCAGATCGAGCTTCCCTTCCGGCGCCGGATCGCGCCACTTCACTTCTTCGGGCCGCAACGGGCTTTCATGGCACTGCACCGCGTTGTCGACTCCCAGCAGGTGCTTGAGAAAGTACTCATGGCCCTTGCTGCTGGCCCCCAGGAGATTGGCTCGCCATAAAAAGAGCATCCGGGGGAAATTTTCCGGGGCATCGGGGTCCTCGACGGCAAACCGCAGGGTGCCGTCTCTGAGTTGCCCGGCGGCATAGGCGGCGATATCCTCATCCGTGGTCGCCCCCTTAGCCATCGCCTCGTTGCAGATATCCAAGGGGTTGCGATCGAACTGCGGGTAGGAGGGCAGCCAGCCCAGCCGCACCGCCAGCGCATTGTAATCGGCCATGTGTCGCGGCCTGCCGGGGCCGGCCAGGGGCCAGAGAAGGCGATCGGCAGAGCAGTCGTCATAGCGCCACTGGTCGGTGGCAAAATAATAAAACGAGGTGCCGTTCTGTTGCCGTGGCGGCCGTATCCAGTCGAGACCGAAGGCCAGTTGGGCCCAGGAGGCCTGCGGTCGCACCTTCTCCTGCCCCACATAGTGCGCCCAGCCACCACCATTGACCCCCTGACAGCCGCAGAGGGTGGTGAGGTTGATGATGGCCCGGTAGATCATGTCGCCGTGATACCAGTGATTACTGCCCGCTCCGAGAAAGATCATCGACTTGCCGCGGGTCCTGGCGGCGTTGTCGGCAAACTCACGGGCCACCCGGATCACATCCTGCTGTCTGACCCCGGTAATCGGCTCCTGCCAGGCCGGGGTGAACGGCAGCGGATCCGTATAGTCGGCGGGATAATGGACCGCAGGGTCCGCCTGACAGCCCGTATCCTCGCGTCGGCCCAGCCCCAGATGAGCGCACAGCAGATCGAACACCGTAGTGACCTCGAGGGTGCCGGCGTCGGTCGCTATCACTCGTACCGGAACCCGGCCATTTTTGGTCGTCGGCCCGCCTGCCTCGAAGAAGGGCAGACAGACCGTCCGCCAAACCTCGGCTTCGCCGGCAAAACTGAGCTGCGGCTCAACCGGGGCAGCTGTTGCCGAATCCCGCATATGCAGGTTCCATTTACCGCCGGTTTGGTCCCAGCGAAAGCCGATGCTGCCATTGGGCACGACCCAGCCGTGTCGCACCTGATCGTAGACCACGGTTTTCCAGCTGGGATTGCTCCCCTTGGCGCCCAGGTCGGCCGCGGTCAGAAAGCGGCCCGACACCAGGAGATCCTCTCGCTGGTCCAGGACGACGGCAAAGGGCAGATCGGTGAACTGTCTGGTATAGGAGATGAAATAGGGAGTGGGATGATCGAGAAAAAACTCCTTGACGATCACCTGACTCATGGCCATTGCCAGCGCCGCATCGGTGCCGGCCCGGGCCGGCAGCCAGGTGTCGGCGAACCTGACATATTCGGCATAGTCCGGGGCGACCGCTGTCACTCTCGCCCCGCGGTACCGGGCCTCGGTGAAGAAATGGGCATCGGGAGTCCGGGTCATCGGCAGGTTGGTGCCCCAGACGATCATATAGGTCGACTCGAACCAGTCGGCACTCTCGGGCACATCGGTCTGTTCGCCCCAGATCTGCGGCGAGGCGGGCGGCAGATCGCAATACCAGTCGTAAAAGCTGATCAGCGAGCCGCCGATCAGGGAAAGAAAACGGGCCCCGGCTGCATAGGCGACCATCGACATGGCCGGTATCGGGGTAAAACCGAAAATCCGGTCGGGCCCATACTGCTCGATGGTGTGGATCAGGGCCGCGGCGATCAACGTCGCCGCCTCATCCCAGGACAGGCGGACCAAGCCGCCCTTCCCCCTCTTCTTCTGGAATTTCTCGCGCCGCCCGGCATCGTCGACAATGCTCTTCCAGGCCAGCACCGGGTCGCCATGGGTCGCCAGAGCCTCCTGCCAGAGCTCGAGCAGGGTCGCGCGAATGAGCGGATACTTGATGCGCAGAGGGCTGTAGGTGTACCAGGAACAGGTCGCCCCGCGCGGACAGCCTCGGGGCTCGTGGTTGGGAAATCCGGGCCCGCAATCCGGGTAGTCGGTGCGCTGGGTCTCCCAGACGATGATCCCGTCCTTGACGTAGACGTCCCAGGAACAGGAGCCGGTACAGTTCACCCCATGGGTGGACCGCACCTTTTTATCGTACTGCCAGCGATCACGGTAAAAATGTTCCCAGTGCCGCTGGTCATCCCGCACCTCCGCCCAGCCGTCGGCAAATCGCTCCTGCCGGCGACCACTGCTGGTGCGAGGGCGAAAAAACCTGAGCCGCTTCATGAAATTTCTGCCGGACATCATGACCTCCCAAGGGGGAAGGCAAAACCCACTGGCACAAAACAGGGCGCCCATTCTCTTGCTTGCCGGGATCAGGCCCGTGCCACGTTTCACCGCTGATCATCGCTTGCGGGAATGTCTGTCTCTTTCTCTCAAGTATATCACACCGGTCGGCAATACCTTTGATTTAGGTCAATTCCGTACAGATTTCCAGGTCTTGAGCAAAGGTTGTCCCCGAACCGGTGTCCATCCGGAAACGGGATGGTTTCGACCAGGTCACAACCAGAGGAAGAGAGACAACAGGAAAGAGGCGACCGAGTGGTCGCTGGTGACGAATACCGAAGCGGTATTGTTTTTTCGTAAACGTTCACCAGCACCCCATTTTCGTCCGATCAGGCCTCCTCACAGAGCAAACTCTTGTGCAACGGCCCGCTTGAACGAATCTGGAGTACTGAATAAACGTTTACAGATCCGGGTTATGGAAATTCTCGGTATCACTGGTGAACGATTATGTTTTTTCAGCAGAAATGGACCAAACGCCTGTGACGGAGCATCTGTTTGCAGCACCCGCCGGCCACAGGAACGCCGGCAACATCCCGACCATTTCTTGTTGCCGCACCTACCGGCGGCCGGAACCACCTGAAGAACCGGAGCCACTGCCAGAGCCACCGGCTCCTCCGGAACCGCCAGCCCCTCCCGAGCCACCGCTCGAACCACCGGAGCCGCCGGAACCGCCAGCCGAGCTGCCCGAGCCGCCGGACCCACTCGAACCGCCGGAACTTCCGGTTCCTCCCGAACTGCCACCAGAGTTCCCTGAACCACTGTTTGCGCTGCCCGAACCGCTCGAACCTGTCGAAGTGCCCGCCCCCTCAGCGGACCGGCCGCCAGGTCCGCGCCCTAAACTTCCGGCCTGCACGCCGTCAGCAATGGCGACAGAAAGATCGAGAGCCACATCTTCTGCCGTGCCGTATCGGGCCTGACGCTCGAAAGCGGTCCTCACCTGGCGGAACTCGGCGGCTCCATATCCGGCCCTGATCCCGTTCTCGACGACATCTCCAATCGTTGCCGAGCGGACCTCGCGGTAGGCCATGGCCCGCGCCGTACTCCAGACCTGCAGGGACAGCTCATCGGCTGATGAGGCCGCCATGGCCCGGCCCCTTTGCTGCAGGGTGGCAACGATCCGCTTTGCATCATTTATCGTCAGCCCCGCCGAGTAGGCGTTTTCAACCAGATCGCCCAGAGCACCCTGGATTGTGGCATCAGCGGATAACTCCCGGGCCGTGCGATAGGCATGCTCATATCTGTTGCGCACCCTATTCGCCGCTGCGACAATCCTTTCCTGATCGATATTCTTGGCGATACCTTCATATACCTTGTCGGCGATACGCCCGGTCGGCAGTCGTTCTTCCGCGGCCCTGTCAAGGATATTTCGAATCTGAAGAATGTTTTCATTGCTGAACCGATATCGCTCCATCGCCCGCCACAGATCCTGGTTCTCACCGGCTCCAGAAACCGATTCCACCGAAACGGCCGACCCGCCGAGATCACCGACCTGGGCGGGCGCCGGGTCTGCCAGGCAGAGAGTGACCGCGGCAAGGGCGATACAGCTGAACGTTCTTCTATTTTTCCTCATGCAATTGTCTCCCCCGTTAAATTGCACCACTCCTGATAGAACCGGCAGAAGCGAGCCCTGCAAGACTTCGGGCTTTGGTCACAACTAACCGTGAAACTTCTCGGCACGGCAACAGAGCTCTTCGTGCTGGCGCGTTTCATATAAAAAAACATTTGACAATTGCCGAGGTTACATTCCAAGCGAAAAAAACAGTTTCTCGCGCCGAAATCATCGACGACCGTCAACTCACACCGGGGAATGCCTGGAACCTTGTCGATCAGATAAAAGTAGGAAAAACTGTCTCTTTTAGGAATCGTGACCTGCCACAGATCGTGAGCGGCCCTCGTCGCGGGATGTAAGGTAAAGTGATCAATGGAAGAGGCAAACAGGACCTCTGTGGCATTGGGGACCTGATAGAAGAGGGTGATCGAATCCGCCTGAACCGTGAGATAGTGAGATGTGGTGCAACCGCCCATCAGGACGGCAGAGGCGACAGCCAGCCCCCACAGCGACAAGCTGCAAAAACTCGCTCCCATGCTCAGGCCTTCACCAGCAGAATTGAATTCACCGTGCCAAAATCATCGGGCTCCCGGGCGGCGACCGTCGGGTCGGGCAGGAGCTCTTTGCCATCGACCACAAAGGTGTATTTATGCTCACCGCGTACCACAGGCAGGGTCACTTCCCAGTAGCCCCCCACGCCTGCCGGAACTAGGGGAACCCGTTGCCAGTTGGTGAAACTGCCGATAATCTCGACCTTTTCCGCCGGCTTATAGAGTACGAACCGGTAACCTATCGCCTCTGGCACGGCTGAACTGTCTCTCACCCCGGCAAGCTCTGGCTGCACACGGCCCTGCATCCCGGTAAAGACAAACAGGGCGAGAACCATCGCAACGGCAAGGCCGGTCAACGGTCGCCACCAGGATTGCAGCACCACTCTCCAGGAAAACCTGTCTGCGGTCGGCTCCTCGAGAATACCAGGCGTCCAGGACGTGAGTTCATGCCGGAGCAGCTTTTCCTGCTTCAGATAGGCCATGGTCTCCTGGCTGAACTCCCTGTCGTCAGACACCCTGTCAACAAATTCTATTTTTTCGTCAAGCGCCAGTTCATCATCTATAAATTGAGAAATCAACGCGTCATGCATCGCTCATCACCTCAAAAGCTGTCTCAGTTTTTTCCTTGCCCGGTGGACCTTGACCTTGATGTTCGTCTCACTGCAATGATGTATGGCGGCGATCTCCGCATAACTCAGACCGCCACTGACCACGAGGGCCAGAATATCTCTCTCCTCCGCGGAGAGCTGTTGCATTGCCTCCAGAACACGTCTGACGTCCTCCTTTTCGACAAAGCGCGCTTCCTGATCTGCCTGAGGGGACACGGGCTCGATATCGACGGTGACATCTCGCTTTTGTAAGCGGATATGATCGTAGAAGAGGTTGCGCCCGATGGTGAAAAGCAGGGCCAGGCTGAGTTCCCGGTTGCTATATTTTTCAAGGTAACGAGTAAAGCTCTCTTGAACGAGATCACTCGCCACATGCGGGTTGCAGGATTTACGGAGCAGATAATTGAACAATCGCCCACCGTTTTCCAGATAGAAGACGCGGAATTTGTCCATGGCACCACAGCAGCAAACAACGTGACGGAGCTCGAACTCAACTCCGTAGAGCGACGGCAAAAACACTCTTTATCCAATCATCCTGAGAAAATATCCGCAGATCAGGCTTCTCTTTTTATATAACGGTAACGAGGCATTCTGGTTTCAAAAAAAATGATGGACTCGTAAAAACTCCGATCTCCTTCGCCTTCGGTCACAAACGACACTTCGCTGTACCCTATGTACCACCAAATTGCCGTTTGAAACACTATGCCTCCCAGATCAAAGTTTTCCCCAAACCCATCCTGGCGGGAAGTGCGACTTTTTATGTACATATCAAAATATTTTTCGACTTGATTTGTAACCTGCACTTCTCTTCTGCGTTTTCCATTGCAAAGAATCTTTTTTTTGACGATTTCCCAGAGCATGGTGTTCTGCGGATCATCCACTCAACTCATGACCGGAGGAACAGTACACATGAAGAAAACTCTACTTCAATCCGCAATCGTTTCCTGTGCCATTTTTATGCTGGTACTCGCAGCAAATGCCGGCAATGGTTATGGCCCGGGCGATGGGACCGGTACCGGCGATGGTACCGGCGGCTATGGGCCGGGAGACTGCGATACCGCTTCAGCCGGCGGCTATGGCCCGAGTGATGGAACCGGTACCGGCGATGGCACCGGCGGCTATGGGCCAGGAGACTGTGATACCGCTGCAATCACAAAAATTGCGCTTAACCAGCTTCTCGCCGCCAATAAAGGATCGGGTAACAACGGTGGCCACGGACCGGGCGATGGGACCGGCACAGGCGCAGGTCCTCAGGATGGCACCGGCAATGGCCCGGCAACAGGAGATTGTGTCAACTCATGATGCTCTCGCCCCACCTGTCTCGGCAGGTGGGGCTCTTTCGGCAATTGACTGGAACGGCTGAGAAATCGGCGTTTGTTACGACCTATTTACTCTGCACCTTGATCAGCACCAGGGTGATATCATCGTCGGCCTTCTTGCCGGCCCGAAAATCCTCGAGCGCGACAAAAACCGCCTCGAGGATATCGGCGGCCGGCAGGGCGGCATGGGCTCTGAGCAGTTTCTTGAATCGTTTTTTGCCGAACATCTCCCCCTCGATATTGCAGGTCTCCCAGATCCCGTCGGTACCGATGGCGAGCAAATGGCCGTCATGGAGGCCAGCTCTGCTATTGACGGTAAACGGATAACCCGGCTCCACCCCCAGGGCCATACCAGGCCCCATCAGCTCGACAAAGGTGTCGGTCAGCGGATCGTAGAGGAGGGCCGGGTCGTGACCGGCCCGCACCCACTCGAGGCTCTTGAGGTCGGCCCGGACACTGAGGTAGAACAGGGTCATGAACCGCCCCGACTGCATCACGTCGACCGCCAGATGATCGTTCATCGCCGAGACGATTTCCGCCAGAGACTCATTATCCTGCGATACATGCAGCCGCAGAAAGGCCCGGGCCGAGGACATCAGCAGGGCGGCGTCGACACCGTGACCGGTAATGTCTCCCACCGCCACCCCGAAGGCGCTGCCGCCACCCTCCTGTTGCAGGAAAAAATCGTAGTAATCGCCGCCGACCTCCTCACAGGAGACATTGCGGCCGGCGATATCCAGGCCACTCACCTTGGGGCTCTCCCTCGGCAGGAGATTGCGCTGCACCTCCCCGGCCAAGGCCAGAGCCTTCTTCTGCTCGGTCAGATCGGTAAGGAAGGCCATCTCGCCGATGGGCTCCCCCTGGTCGTCGCAGAGGAGGTCGCAATGGATCAACACGGGAACCGACTGGCCCTCTCGATTGTGCAGGGTGGTCTCCAGCCGATAGGAGGTGTCGGCAGTCAGTCGATCATGGTGGCTCTGAAACGTATGCTGAAACTCCTCGGCAAACAGGTCCCAGAGCAATGAACCAAGCACGTCCGCTCGACTGCGACTGGCCATCGCGCAGAAGGCGTCGTTGACATCGATGATCAGCATGGACTCGTCGATCAGCATGAATCCTTCGCCGGTGGTCTGAACGATCCTGCGAAACTTTTCCTCGCTCTTTTTCAGTTCCTCTTCCTTGTCCTGCAGTCTCTGCTTCGCCTCCAGCATGTCGGACATGATCCGGCGATGCATCCGGGAACTCGCCTCCCGCAGCACCTCCAGCCGACTCCGGTACGCCTCGGATCGATGGTATCTGCGCTTGAGGTAATCGATCCTGCAACTGGGCGAACCGCAAACCAGGTTCTCTCTTTTCACCAGCTCGACGGTCCTGTCGCGATAATTTTCCGCTGACCCCGGGCCGATCAGCAGCAGGATCAAGGTCGCGCCCTGGAGCTTACTCGGCCCGCCAGAGGTAAGCGGGCCAATCTCGCCAAAACTGAAGGAACCCATTATCGGCAGCCCGTGAGGCAACACTTCGCACAACACGTTCAGTTCGTCTTCCGCCCGGGTGCCCAGCACCTCTTTGCGAAACCCGCAGGAGAAGGTCAGGGCCGCGGCTGGCTGCCAGTCACGGGTGCCGCTGCGCAGCTGCTGGGCGGTGATTCTGGTGTCGGCCAGCAGATCGGTACGGATGATCTCGGTCAACCGCACCTTGGCGCCCTGCGGCACGAAACTGCTGAAGCGTATCGCTCCATCCTGGTAATACTCCACCGGCGAGGCGATATAATGTTCAGTCGCTCCAGGCTCATAGACCACCAGAAGAAATTCCAGCACCGGATGTTCATGGTAGCCGATATACCGCCGATAAAAATCGACCGCCCTCATTCCGTCAATGGTGTACACCAGCCGCCCCTCCGCCCGGGTGACCTTCGCCTTCTGGCCCAGCGGACGCCAACTGTTGGCGATCCTGAAACCAAAGCGGATTGGGCCTGCGACCAACAGCAGCGGCAGGCCATCATGCACCACCTCCCTGTTACAGAAACCGCGGGTCTCCCGCACTTCGGTCAAGAGCGTACTGGCGGCGCCGCCAAAAACGGTACAGCCCTGCGGCAGCCTGGTGTTGAGGTAGGCAAGCAGCAATTCACCAGAACCGAGCAGACCCGGGGGAAAGGCGAGGCAGAGCGAAGGGGGGGCGGACAACCCCGCCTTCGCCTCGGCATAGGCCATATCGACGCCAAGCCGATAGTCCTCGCGAAGACCGCGGCCAAGCCCTACCCCGAACTGCACCTCGTCGTCGCAGATGACCATCAGCGAGATGGAATCGTCGCTAAAGCCATACGCTGAGGTGTAATGTCCCGCACTGGTGCATCCCACCAGCAGCATCCCTGGAAAGGCATCACAGATCTTCTCGAGCATCAGCGCATGGTCAAAGAGAGGGCTGGCATACACCAGCCCGGCCTGCGGCCTGAGTTCTCCCACCTGTCGCCGACATACCGCGATGACCGCATCGGTCACCAGATCCGTCTCACTTCCTTCCGCCTGTCCTAAACCAATTCGCATCGTCACCTGTGCCCCTGACTGGTCCCGCGACGGGACCAGGAGTTATTCGTGGTCAGTGCGTCTCCGCTCTCCTACACCAGCAATGCACGCAAGCAGCGGCACACGCCACTCTGCCCATGTGGCCAGACTACACCTACCATTTGATGAAATCGAGTAACCGTTGATAGACTCGTAAAAACCTAAAACCTGCACGTAAGATGGCTCAGTACAAAAGCCTGATATACAAGGCGCAGTGGTGTCGGCCAAGCACAGACGTACATGTAGTACGTCGAGCAGTGGCCGATCCCGCTGCAACGCAGGAGATCGGGCTTTTTACGACGCCATCAACCGTTGTTGGACCCGTGAAGACTCCGATCTACCTCCTTGCAGGTCACAAACGACACTTCGCTATACCATATGTACTACCAAATTACCGTCTGAGACACTACGCTTCGTATACCAAAGTTTTTCCCGAGCCCATCTTGGTGATACATTCGACTTTTTACGAGAGTATCAACCGTTCACCAACACCCCATTTCGTCTGATCAGCCCCCTAGAGCCTTGCTCTAGCTCGGAGGGCTGCTTATACGAACCTGAGGCACCAGAGAACGGTCACCAATCCCAGCTCCATGCACTTCCCAAGTGACTCCAGTAAACGGTTACGAAATCGAAAGAGATACCAGTACTCGGTAACGGGGTCGGCCGAGGACGTTACCTTATGCCCCATCCGGCAAAAAGCAAGGCTGCCAAAAGCCCCTCGGACCATCTCCTACTTTAGCACAGTCAGGGCCAGACAGGCAGTCTTTTCCCCGCCGAACCACAACCTGTCCCGGCTGCCACTGCCGAAGACCACCGCTGCCAACACCCGTGTCAGCAAAACCGCCCTGTTATCCCCTGCCGACCTCAGCGCCGCACAAAAAAGATGATGGACTCGTAAAAACTCCGATCTACTTCGTTGTATATCTCAAACGGCAATTCGCTGTACCTTATTTACTACCAAACTGCCGTTTGAGACACTACGACTCGTATATCAAAGTTTTTTCTGAGCCCATCAAAGATATCTCTGTCTGAAAAATCACTTGACGGCAGCATGATATCTTTTTAAGTTATCTGCGTGAACCAATTAAGTACAAGGAGTGAATCGAATGCCAGACACAGGTCTTAATCAAGATAACAGTAAGGTCCATAATCGGGCCCTGGTACTGAAACTGATCAAACAGCATCCCGGAATCACTCGTGCCGACCTCGCGATTCAAACAGGCTTGAGTAAACCGGCTATCACCAAAATCATGAATGCCTATCTCGACAAAGGTATCATCAAGGAGGACAAGGTGGGGGTAAGCCGCAACAAGGGGCTGATCGTGGCAGATGGCTTTCTCTATGCCGTGGTGGTCTACCTGGGCAGGCTCTCGCTAACCGGAGCACTGTACGATATCGGCGGCAAGGTCATGAAGCGGGAGCAACTCCAGGGGGTCACCTTCTTCGGTAATGACGATTTAGCACACAATACCATTGAATTAATTGAAAGAATCATCAGAGACTGTGGCATAGAAAAAAAGAGAATACTGGCTGTGGCCCTCGCCGCTCCCGGAGCGGTGAATTCAAGCACCGGAACGGTCTACAACCGGTCAGTACCCGCCCTCGATACCAGAGTCGATGTCCCCTTCAACTGGGGCAAAATTGATCTGGTGGACATTGTTCAAGAGCGCCTCGATCTGCCAGTATTTCTGGAGAACAACTCCAATCTGAGCGCGCTGGCCGAGAGCTGGTTCGGCAAGGGACTGGGCATTCGCAATTTTGTCCAGTATTCCATCGGCATGGGTTTGGGTGGCGGGGCCATACTCGACGGCAGGCTCTTTTCGGGCCACGACGGCATTGCCCTTGAAATCGGCCATACCAGTGTCGATATGCATGGCGAGCTCTGCTTCTGCGGCAACAGGGGCTGCCTGGAGACCTTCGCCAGCTTCAAGAAGATAGTGGAACGTTACGATAAAACGGAGAATATCTCCGACAATGAAGGGCTGGTGAAACGGTTGACCGATATTTTCACCAGGGCAGAGCGCCATGAAGAAAAGGCCGAGCTCATCCTGCGGGACCATGCCCGTCGCCTTGCCAGCGGAGCGGTGACCCTGATCAATATGTTCAGCCCGGAAAAACTCATTATCTCGACCAACGAACTGGATACGGCCGCAATCCCCATCCACATCATGGCAAGAGACATCGAACAGTATGTCCGCAGACATGCCTATCCGGTCATTGCCGAGAGGGTGAAGATAGAAATGTCCGAACTGGGTGAGGATATCCATCTTCACGGCGCCTATGCCCTCATCCTCGAGCACCTCTATTCCCTTATCGACAACACGATCGAAGGGGGGCTCTAAGAGACGGTCCAGAGATATCGAGGCGGCCAGATTACTTCGGTGAATCATCATGATCTGAAACTTTTTTTGAGGGCTGTGCCCTGAGGATTTATCCAAAAATCACCGACAAGGAGTCGTTGACACTTCCTCGGGATTTTCATGGTTTGTTGTGGCTGCGGTACCTGGTCCAGCCATGCTGGTTTATCCGAAACTCGTCAGTACAGAAAACGCTGTTACCACGCCAAGGAATTTCATGTTTCGTTGTGGCTGAGGCTATCTGGTCCAGCCATGCTGGTTTATCCGAAACTCGTCAGTACAGAAAACGCTGTTACCGCGCCAAGGAGTTTCATGTTTCGTTGTGGCTGAGGCTAT
>JBKEBZ010000085.1:0-44839 GCA_047973425.1 Desulfopila sp. | reverse complement strand
AGTAGATCGGAGTTTTTACGAGCCCATCAATCTTGATACTCTGGTAAAAAATCGAATGTTCCGCCGAGATGGACTCAGGAAAAACCCTGATATACGAGGCGTAGCGTCTCAAACGGCAATCTGGTAGTACATATGGTACAGCGGATTGTCGTTTGTGACCTACAACGAAGTAGATCTGGGTTTTTACGAGTCCATCAATCTTGATACTCTGGTAAAAAATCGAATGTTCCGTTGAAACTGACTCAGGAAAAACTTTGCTATCCGAGGTGTAGTCTTTCAAACGAAAAGTTGGGAGTACATAGAGTACAGTGAATTGCCGTTTGCAACTCCCGTCATAGTCCTGTGGTTGCCTGCTGTATCTGCCGGATGATATCCACCCAACCAAATGAATGTTCACAAAGGAAAAAAATCATGGTACATCAACACGGCCTCCTCATCGATTATCACTATTGTACGGGCTGCCATAGCTGCGAAGTAGCCTGTCAGCAGGAACACAAGCTGCCTGCGGAAACCTTTGGTATCACTGTCACCGAATACGTCCTCAACACCCGAGATGGTCTCTCCCTCGACTACGTTCCTTTTCGCACAGGGCTGTGCAACCTCTGCGCCCACAGAACCCAAAACGGCGAACAACCTGCCTGCGTCAAGCACTGCCAGTCACGCTGTATCTCTTACGGACCACTGGACAGCCTGGTCAGCGAAATGAAAAATTGTGTAAAACCTGTACTTTATGCAGGATAAGAGAAGAGGAGACAGATATGAGCCAATCTGAAGCTATCCGAATTGTCAAAGCTGGGGCCTGGTCTGGCGGTCCCGGTTGCCATGGCGGCTGTGGCGTCAAGTTGCACATTCAGGGGAACAGACTCGTCAAAATTGAAGGCGATGAAGAACATCCATTCATGCAGGGCCGCCTCTGCCCCCGGGCCTTGGCCATGACCCAGTACACCTATCACCCCAAGAGGCTGACGCACCCCCTCAAACGGGTCGGAGCTCGGGGTGAAGGCAAATGGGCGCAAATCAGCTGGGATGAAGCCCTCGACACCTGCGAGCACAACCTGCGAGAAATACGAGACAAATACGGTCCTGAAGCCATGGTCTTTGGCCAGGGAACCGGGCGAGATGCCGGCGGCCCGCTGCTCTTTCTCGCCTATGCCTATGGTTCTCCGAACTGGACCCTGTTCGGGTTGTCGGGAATCTCCTGTTTTACCCCTCGCCTTGCCGGCATGTTCAATACCGTGGGCGATATCACCTTTCCAGATGCGGCGCAGTTCACACCACTGCGCTATGAAGATCCGGAATGGAAGGCGCCGGAGGTCATGCTGCATTGGGCCCGTGGTATTCGCGGCAGCCAATGCACCGACCACTATTTCTCCGGTCATTGGGTCGTCGATTTGATGAAACGGGGCACCAGGCTCATTGTCATCGACCCACGCTTCAGCTGGGCCGCCTCTCGCGCTGAGCTGTGGCTGCGGATACGACCCGGCACCGACGGCGCGCTCGCTCTCGGCCTTCTCCACGTTATCATCAACGAAGGGCTCTACGATGCGAACTTTGTCGAAAAATGGACCCATGGTTTTGCAGAACTGCAACAGCGTGTTCAGGAATATCCGCCGCAGAAGGTTGCCGAAATCACCTGGGTGCCTGCCGAGGATATCGTCAAAGCGGCACGTCTCTATGCCAACGCCAAACCGGGCGCCATCCGTTTCGGCCAGCCGCTGGATTCCAACAAGGAATCGATGGGAACCCAGCAGGGCCTGAACTGTTTGTGGGCCATTACCGGCAATATCGATATCCCCGGAGGAAACGTGATCAGCCGGGCCCCCTATGGGGTCACAGTCTATCCCTATTCCACTCAGGAGGTCATCAAGCTCTACGGCGAAGAGTTCGTGGCCAACCTCAACACGAAGCGGATTGGCGCCGACAAATATCCTCTGGTAAAAAATTTCAGGGCCTGGGCCCTGTCTGACACAGTCCTTGAACAGATGGAAACCGGCACCCCTTACCCGATTAAAGGATTGTGGCTTTTCACCAACAATTTTGTCGCGGGAACGGCCATGGACCCTCAGCGCCATGTCGAAGCGGTGAAAAAGCTTGACTTTAACGTGGTGCACGACAACTTCCTGACACCCACCGCTCAGGCCATTGCCGATATCGTCCTGCCGGGCACCACCTTTGCCGAGAAAGACTCCATCTTCGCAACCGGTGTTCCACTCAACGTGCTGCACAAGGAAATACAGGTCGGAGAGTGCCGCAGCGGCTGGGAGGTCGGCTTTGAACTTGCCAAACGTCTCAATCCCGAAGCAACTCCCTGGAACAATCTCCGCGAGATGTTCGACCTTCGTCTTACCCCCTGTGGCAAGACCTTTGCGGAACTGATCGAAACCACCTACACCACGGCCCCCAGAAACCACCAATCTGGCACCTGTGGCTACCGGCGATATGAAAAGGGCCTGCTGCGTCCCGATGGAAAGCCCGGTTTCAGGACCCCCACCGGCAAGGTAGAACTCTACTCGACCCTGCTCAAGGAATATGGGCTGGATCCCTTACCGCACCATGGTGAACCCATCGAAAGCCCCATCTCCACACCGGAACTGTACAGAGAATATCCGCTTATCATGATTACCGGTCGACGCCTGGGGGGCTATTTTCATACCGAACATCGTCAGATCCCCTGGTTGCGCCAGTTTGAAAAAGATCCGCAGGTGGAGATACACCCCGACACGGCAAAAGAATGCGGTATCAGCAATGGACAATGGGTATGGATCGAAGGTGTTCGAGGCAAGGTGAAACGCATCGCCAAAATCACCCCGGTGGTGCACCCCAAGACAATTATGGTCCCACATGGCTGGTGGTATCCCGAAAGGGTCCAAACAGAAGCCGATCCCGGCAAAAATGGTCTATGGGACATCAACGTCAACACCCTCATGCCCATGGGCGAACAGGGCAAGGCGGGTTTTGGCGGTGCCCCGACGAAAACGATGCTGTGCAAAATTTATCCGGTCGATTGAGTGTGCTGCCTTGAGCCGGATCGAGCTCCAAAATGCCAAGGGTGGTGCCTGGTCGGCCCTGGGCATAGCCAACTTTCGACTTTTACTGGCCAGCTCGGTTCTCACCGATGCCTGTACCTGGACGCAGCAGATTATTCTGAGCTGGCTCATTTTCCATGTTACCAGTTCGGGGACGGCTCTTGGATCGATCAATTTTGTTCGGGGCATTGCGGCGTTCAGCATCATTCCTCTTGCAGGCATATTGATCGACCGCCTCAATCGACGTGGGCTGATGATCTGGGTCAATGTCTGGCGTTTGCTCACCAACTTCGTTCTGGCACTGGTTCTTATCTCAGGACATTTCCATATAGGCGTTCTCTTCGCTTTTACCTGTCTGTACGGTTTTGCCCAGGCAACCAGCAAGGCCCTGCAACAGGTCGCCATCTTTGACCTGGTGCCCCGTAGACTGACTCCCAATGCGGTGGCAATGGTACAGACCGGCTGGGCCTTGATGCGTTCATTCGGGCCTGCCATTGGCGGATTTCTGCTTCTATGGATTGGTGCGGGCTACAATTTCCTGATCCTGGCAGCGCTGTATGCAGTCATCACCGTGACCGTCATCAATATCGACTTTCCCGAGCGGTGCGCCCCTGCCCAAAAGACCTCCCCCCTCGACTCGATCAAAACCGCTGTTCAATTTATAGCCAGGACACCAACCACCAGAAATTTCATGTTCATTGGTTTCTGTCTGCCTCTTCTCATCATACCCACCTTTTTCATTATGCCGGTGGTCTTTGCAAAACAGATTTTTCATGGCGGTCCCGAGGTGCAGGGGCTTCTCACCGCAGCTGTCGGCATCGGCGGGGTCTTTGGCGGTTTTACCACAGCCACTCTTATACGGGTTGAATACCGGGCCAGGTTGCTGTTGACGGCGCTGTTTTTACTCAGTTGCAGTTTGATCGGCTTTTCTTTTGCCAACCGGCTGTGGCTTGGCCTCATCTGCATGACGATGGCTGGTTTTTTCGAGATGCTTTTCATTGCCACAAATCAGACCCTGCTACAGCTCTCCATTCCTGATGAAATGCGCGGTCAGCTCACCGCTATGGTCAATCTCAACGGTATTCTCTCGCCAATTGGCTCGATGATTGCCGGAGTGGGTTGTGATGTTCTGGCAAGTCCGCGAACGGTCGTCTTATTGATGAGCGGCCTTGCGGCGATTATCGCCATTCTCGTTATGCTCTTTTCTTCCGGGGTTCGCAATTATCGTATCAGTGAGGCCTTGAGCGGCAAGGGGCCGTAAGGAATGCCCCCCTGAATGCAGCGAGAAAAGAGTGCCGGCCCATGGCAGACAACAGGACGTCTTCTTGGCCCAGAGACTCATCAGTATCAAAGAGCGGGGATATGATATAAATCGAGGAGACCGAGAACTGGAGGTCGCAGCCATTTCAGCGCCGATCTGGCGCAATGACCACAGGGTGGAGGATGCCCTCAACCTTGTCGGACCTATTCAGCGTTTCTCCAGGGATCATGAAACGAAACTGGTTGAACACCTGTTGGAAGCAACCCGGAAGATTTCAGAAATGCTTGGCGCAGCGAATGAACCGTTCGCCAATAGTCACAACAGCAGCGCAGACTCCAGCTAAGGGTCTGTTCACAAATAACTTAGTCAATCAAGTTATTTGCTGACAGGCCCTCAGTGCAGACCGATCCGACAAGAAAGAAGGCGGTGATCGCAAAGCCACTGTGCCTTAAAAACAAAAATGGCTGAATCCTTGAAAAAAGGATTCAGCCATTATCGTTCTCTGGTGCCGAAGGCGAGACTCGAACTCGCACGACCGTGGGTCACTACCCCCTCAAGATAGCGTGTCTACCAGTTCCACCACTTCGGCCCTTCACATGCTCATTTTTTACCGCTGCTCTGGTTCGGCCGCACTGTTTCCTTGCTGTTCGGTCGCTCCGGCCGCAGGCTCCATCTTGTCTTCCGTAGCCAGCGGTTTCGCCTTTTCATCAGCGACAACGGGCTGCTCTTTTACCACACTCTTCATGATAGAGCTAGAACTTTTTTCCGTTGACAGATAAGCCAGCGATACCGAAGTCAGCATAAAGATAATCGCAGCCGCCGTGGTGACTTTGTTGAGCAGCGGCAACGGCCCTTCGGTACCGAACAGCGATTGACTGGATCCACCGAACGTCGCACCGATGTCGGCACCTTTGCCATGCTGCAGCAGGACAACGCCCACCAGAAACAGGCAAACGACAACGTGCGCTATTGTAAGTAAGGTATCCATTCAGCTCTTCACTGCATTTTCTGAAAATTGATAATACGCCCGAAGGACTCGGCATCCAACGCAGCTCCTCCAACCAGCGCGCCATCGATATCGGGCTGGGCCATCAGTTCGTCGACGTTGGATGGTTTGACCGAGCCACCATACAATATTCTCGTTTCATCAGCAACGTTTTTTTCAAACATACTGCTGACAAGCTGGCGGATAAAGAGATGGGCAGCCTGGGCCTGTTCCTTGCTGGCGGTCTTGCCGGTACCGATGGCCCACACCGGCTCATAGGCAATGACGACCTTTTCCATCTGACTGGCCTCGACACCGGCCAACCCTTTTCTGACCTGCTCCTCCAGCACCGCGAAGGTCCGTTCCGCCTCCCGCTCCTCGAGTGTCTCGCCGATACAGAAGATGGCACAGAGATCAAATTTCAGCGCCCCGACGAGACGTTGGTTGATCAGCGCATCCGATTCCTGGAAGATCTGCCGACGCTCCGAATGACCGATGATGGCCGCGCAGCCACCGAGATCTTTCAACATAACCGGAGAGATTTCGCCGGTAAAGGCGCCCTTTTCCTCCCAGCAGATATTCTGCGAGGCAAGAAGCAAAGCGGTGCCTTGCAGCGTATCGGCGACGGCCGCCAGCGCCGTATAGGGTGGGGCCAGCAATACCTCACGATCATCGAACTCTCGGCAGCACCTGGCTATGGCCGCCGCCAGCTGACACCCTTCCGCGACGGTCATATGCATTTTCCAGTTGCCGGCAATAAGCGCTTTTCTCATCTGTCATTCCTCTCTCATGGTGGAGAAGCTTCTCTCCTTTTCACCGTGGACGCAAGACACCATTATCACGTCGAATCGTTTCACACGCCAGAGGTCACCCTCTCAATCCAAGACCGCGACACCTGGCAGGGTCTTCCCTTCCATCAGCTCCAGAAAGGCCCCGCCGCCAGTCGACATATACGAGATATTTGCCGCCTCACCGGCTTTTTTCACCGCCGCGTTCGAATCGCCACCACCGGTTATCGACAGGGCATGCGAGGTGGCCACAGCCTGACAGAGGGCCATTGTCCCACGGGCGAACGGGTCCATCTCAAAGGCCCCCATGGGCCCGTTCCAGACGATGGTCCTGGCATCGGCCAGCGCCTCCTTGAACAGAATGACCGAGGCCGGACCGATATCGAGGGCCATCCACTCGGCCGGGATATCCTGACAGGTCACGTTCTTGGTCACCGCGGTTTCGCTGAACGAATCCGCCACGACAAAATCGACCGGTAGAAACAGCTTCACCCCTTTTTTCTCGGCCGCCGCCAGAAAATTTCTGGCGACATCGAGCAGATCGTTCTCCACCTTCGAGCTACCGACATCCGTGCCCATGGCTTTCAAAAACGTATTCGCCATGGCGCCGCCGATAATCATGCGGTCGACCCTGGCCAGCATGTTCTCGAGTGCACCGATCTTCGAAGAGACCTTGGCTCCGCCAACCAGGGCAGCCAGGGGACGTACCGGATTCTCCAGGGCCTTGTGAAAATAATCCATTTCGGTCTGCAGCAGAAAGCCGGCGCCCTTCTCCTTGACACGCTCGGCCACGCCGACCACCGAAGAGTGAGCCCGGTGTGAGGCGGCAAAGGCATCATTGACGTACACGTCGGCAAGCCGCGCCAACTTGTCACTGAAGTCTGGAGCGTTGGCGGTCTCCTCCTTATGGAAGCGAAGGTTCTCCAGCAGCAGAATCTCACCGGGCTGCAGGTCATTGACCAGCCGCTCGACATCGTCACCGACACAGTCGGGAGCCAGGGTCACCTTGCAGGACAGCAGCTCGCCAAGATATTTCGCCACCGGCGCAAGGCTCAGCTCCTCCACCCGCTTGCCGCCGGGTCGCCCCAGATGCGAGCAGAGAATCAGCTTGCCTTTGGCCTGCAGAATAGCGTTGATCGTCGGCAGGGCCATCACGATACGGTTATCGTCGGTTATATTGCCCTGCCCATCCATCGGCACATTGAAATCAACCCTGACCAGGACACGTTTGTCGGCCAAAGCCAGATCTTTGAGCAGTTTCATCTTCTCTCCTTACCGTTGAGGTCGTTGTCATACCCAGATTGTAACGCAGAACCAGCGCGTCATCCGTGGGGTTCAAGTAGTACCCTGTACGTGTTGCCACGCGCTGAAAGCCATAGCCGCGATAGAGCGCCAGGGCGGCGACATTGCGGGATCGAACCTCGAGATAGACTGTCGCCACCGCCAGCCGGGCCAGCTGCCGGCCACACAGCGTATCCAGCAACAGCTTCGCATATCCGCGCCTGCGCCACTGCGGGCTGACGGCAATCTTCAGTAATTCCGCCTCATCACCGCAATAACGAGCACAGCACCAGCCGCAGAGCCGTCCGGCTGGCTCCCTGGCCACCAGAGCAACAGAGCCGGAGAGCCAGAATTCGGCGGCGATCTGCTCAGCGCTCCAGGGCGAGAAGGCAGACTGCTCGATCGCGGCAATCTCCTCCACATCGCCAAGCGCCAGAGGACCCAGAACGACTCCGTCCCTGTCAACGCACATCTAGTAAATATCGCTCAGCTTTCATGAATTGCTCGCCGTACTTTACAACAGGCTGGACCGCCAGGGTGCCCCACAGCGGCCGCAACCTGCGACCTGACCCGTATTTTTCTCGGGTCTATCCGAAAATCGCCAGTGCGGAAAGCTCTGTTGCCGCACCGGGGAGTTTCATGCTTCGTTGTGGCTGAGGCTCTATGGTCCAGCCATGCTGGTTTATATGAAACTCATCGGTACGGAAAGCTCAGTCACCGCGCCGAGGAGTTTCATGCTTCGTTGTGGCTGAGGCTCTATGGTCCAGCCATGCTGGTTAGAGCATCTTCCCGGCGATCTGCACGGTGAGATCACCCAGCATATTGGTGTAGCTGCCGAGTTCGTTGTCGTACCAGCCATAGACCACCGCCTGGGTTATCGGCACCTGAAAGATCGTCTCGGAGCCGGGCGCAACGCTTGCCCCTTTTACCTTGCTGAGATTGACCGGAATGGTCGCTGTCCGGGTATGGGTCTCTGAAGCCTCGATCACCACCGCGGCACGCGGCGTGCCAAGGATGTCGGAGCTGACGTTCTGCTCTTCGGTGTACTCGAGATACGGTGTTATTTCAGCGAACTCTTTATAGAGGGTGTTGATCGCCGCTCGTTTGGTCGGGGCCTCCAGGTCATCCTGGAGATTGATCACCAGAATGATCAGTGAACCGCTGGAAGTGGGAATACGCACCGATTCCGCCATGAAGCCGATCGATTCCATCTCCGGAATGACCAGGGCCAGCGCCTTGGCCGCACCGGTGGTGGTCAGGATGATGTTGTTCATGATCGAGCGGTTTTTGCGCAAATCGGTAGCGCCCGCCCCAGGCAGACGATCCAGCACCTCCTGGCTGCCGGTGGCGGCGTGAATGGTGACCATGGAGGCACTGAGAATCCGCTCGGGTCCCAGTCGCTCCATCAGCGGCTTCATCATATAGGACAGGCAGGTCGTCGTACACGAGGCCGCGGAGATCAGGGCGTGTCTCTTGGGATCATACATCTCGTCGTTGATCCCCATCACCGTGGTGATGGCGTCATCCGGCATCTCGAGCCCCTTGGCCTTTATCTTGAACGGGGCCGAGAGAATGACCTTCTCCGCCCCGCCCTGGAGGTGACCACGCATCGCTCCCCTGTCATCGCTGGCATCAGCGGTGGGATCCTTGAACACCCCGGTGGTATCCACCACCAGCTTCACCCCATTTTCCCGCCAGGCAATTTCTTTGGGATTGCGCGCTTCCCTGAGGATCGTTACCGGAACCCCGTCGATCACCATCCGACCCCTGGCTTCGTCGAGTTCCTGGATCACCCGACCCCCTTTATGACCATGGAGATAAGTCGCCAGCCGGCCATAGGTGGAATCTTTCTCGATGGCCGCGGCAAGATCATGCAACCCCTTGCCGACATTGCGACCGGTATTGACGATAAGTCCGGAAAAATGCTTTCTCGACACATGGTGCCATAGCGACAATTTGCCGATACGACCGAGGCCATTAATTCCTAAATGCATGGCGATCCTTCTCCTTTACTGGTAGGTTGGCAGTGGTATGTGTACTGTTCTCCTTGGCAGAAATCAACCGTTACCGCACCACGGCCGACTGGCCGCCCAAGCGGCCACGCCATTCCGACACAAGGAGTCCTTCGTCTCAAGGTATGGATATATAGAACAAATAAGCAGGAAAATCATGTTTTTTCGACCACCCCTGCAAACAGGGATACTGGTACAACGATACAAACGTTTCTTGGTGGATGTCAAGCTGACAGACGGCTCGACCCTGACAATTCATTGCCCCAACACAGGATCGATGCGCTCCTGCTCCACCCCAGGAAGCCCGGTAGCCTACTCCAGATCCGACAATCCGCAACGGAAATATCCGCACACCCTCGAAATGGTCCAGGAGATGGGGACCTGGGTCGGAGTCAACACCTCACGGACCAACGGCCTGGTGGCCGAGGCCATAGCGGGCGGCGCCATCGAGGAATTTGTCGATGTTCACGACATCAGAAGAGAGGTCACCGTCACCAGGGGGACAAGGCTCGATCTGGCAGTCCGTCATGGGGATGCGACGACCTGTATAGAGATAAAGAACTGTTCCTTGGTCGAAGATGGCTGGGCGATGTTTCCTGATGCCATCACCGCACGTGGCAGCAAACATCTGCGCGAGTTGATCACCCTGGTCGAGAGGGGCGAGAAGGCCTGTATCTTTTTTCTGGTGCAACGGCTGGATGCGAACCGTTTCAGGCCCGCCGACCATATCGATCGCCTCTACGGTGAACATCTGCGCGAGGCGGCCGCAGCCGGGGTGATGGTGCTGGTCTACCAGGCGGAGGTCTCTGTCGCCGGCATCGAGATCGTCAGGCGGTTACCCTGCGACCTCCAGCATCCTGGGACCGTAAGAACGCCCCGTTAACCAGGGTTCATGAGAAATCGAAATCCGGGCTGCTCAGGACTGAACGTAGTGGGTGGCACACAGCTTGTTTCCTGCAGGATCCCGCAAGTAGGCTAAATATAATTTCCTCTCGCCATTCACTCGAAGACCTGGGGGATCTTCACATGTCGTCCCACCGTTTGCAATACCTGCCGCATGCCATGCATCCACCAACTCGGGACTACTCACTTTAAAACCAATTGTCATCCCGTTTCCATGAGTCGCCGGTTCACCATTTATCGGCTTGGTAACCCCTAAGACACTTTCGGGACTGGAATACATATAGCGGCCTTTGTTGTCGAAAACTCCAGCTGCATACCCCAGGGTTTTCATGATGGCATCATAAAACTTTCTCGATTTTTCGAGATCGTTTGCACCGACCATAATATGACTGAACATCCTTCTCCTCCTTCATTATCTTACCTATCTTGCCGCTGATGCTGTTTACAGCAGGCGGTGCTGGATGCGACCATCCACCAGGGTCATGACCGCCCGTCCCTGCAGCTCCCAGCCAACAAACGGCGAATTTTTTCCTTTTGACAGGCTCTCTTCGGCACTGAAGGTAAAGATGGCCTCCGGATCGATCACGGTGATGTCCGCAATCTCTCCAGGCCCCAGCGAACCACCTGGTACCCCGAGAATCCGGGCGGGGGTCACGCTCAGCAACTCGACCATTCGCGATGCACTGATGACCCCTTCCCGAACCAGAGCCAGGCTGAGCGGCAGAGCGGTCTCCAGACCGGTGATGCCGTTGGCCGCCGCTTCGAACTCCACCTCTTTTTCCAACACGGAATGGGGGGCGTGGTCGGTGGCGATCGCATCGAGGGTACCGTCGGCGAGGGCCTTGCGGATCGCCTGTCGGTCCTGCTCGGTCCTGAGCGGTGGATTCATCTTGGCATGGGTATCGTAACCAATCACCGCCTCTTCGGTGAGGGTGAAGTAGTGAGGCGCAGACTCCGCGGTCAGCCGTGCTCCCCTCTCCTTGGCCATGGCAATGACCGCCAGGGCTTCCCGGGTGCTGACATGGGCGATATGCACATGGGCTCCGGTATACTCGGCCAAGGCCGCCTCTCGAAAGACCATAATCGATTCCGCTGCCGCGGGAATCCCCCGCAGGCCGAGCCTGGTCGCGGTCAACCCCTCATTCATACAGCCGTTGCGGGAAAGTGCAGCCTCTTCCGAGTGCGACATCACCACCAGCCCGTGACTTTTGGCATACTCCATCGCCCGGCGCATCAGCTGTGAATCGGCGACAGGCCAGCCATCGTCGGTAACCGCCACGATTCCCGCCTGCTTCATCTCCCCGAATTCGGCCAGCCCTTCCCCCTTGCTCCCCTTGCTGATCGCGCCGACAGGATAGACCCTGGCCCGGCACCCCCGCGCCTTCTCCAGGATATAGCGGGTGATGGTGGCGCTGTCGTTTATCGGACTGGTATTGGGCATGCAGGCAACAGCGGTAAAGCCGCCCGCCGCCGCGGCGTTGGTGCCGCTCTCGATCGTTTCCTTGTACTCCTGCCCCGGCTCACGCAGATGCACATGGAGATCGATAAGGCCGGGCACGACCCATTTTCCTTTGAGATCGAACAGTTCCGCCTCAGCGGCCGGGTTTGACTGGGCTGCGACGATCCGCCCGTCCCGGACCCAGACGTCCTCGACCCCGTCCCGCCCGGTTGCCGGGTCGATGACCCTGCCGTGCTGCAGTATCAGCGTCTTGCTCATTTTCTGCCCCCTAGCATCTCTTCACTTCTCTCGCCGCCCATCACCAGATAGAGCAGGGCCATGCGGACAGCTACCCCATTGGTGACCTGCTCGAGTATCACCGACCGTTTGCCATCGGCCACATCGGGGCTTATTTCAACGCCACGGTTGACCGGCCCCGGATGCATCACCAGAACATCCTCTTTCGCCAGTTGCAGCAGCTGATCATTGACCCCGTAAAAGACCGAATATTCCTTGAGACTCGGGATGAGCGGATCCTTTTGTCGCTCCTTCTGGATCCGCAGGGCGATCACCACGTCGGCATCACGCACCGCGTCTCGAATATCGGTACAGACAGTGACCCCCAGCGCCTCGGCCCCGGCCGGCATGAACGTCGCCGGTCCGGCCAGATAGACGTGAGCGCCCAGACGACCGAAACCGATGATATCCGAACCGGCCACCCGGCTGTGGGTGATGTCGCCGATCATGGCGATCTTCAATCCGTCCAGGCTCTTCTTATGGTCGAGAATGGTCAGGATATCCAGCAGCCCCTGGCTCGGGTGTTCGTGGGTACCGTCACCGGCGTTGATGATCGAGGCCTCGACATGTCGGGCAAGCAGCTGCGCCGCCCCGGAACTCGAGTGGCGGATGATGATCACGTCCGGAGCCATCGCCTGCAGATTGCGAGCCGTATCGATCAAGGTCTCGCCCTTGGTCGCCGAACTGGTGGAGACCGAAATGTTGAAGGTGTCGGCGCTCATCCGTTTGGCAGCCACCTCGAACGAGACCCGCGTCCGGGTGGAAGGCTCGCAGAAGAAATTGACTATCGTCTTGCCCCGTAAGGTGGGAACCTTCTTGATCGGTCTGGTGGAGATTTCCTTAAACGATCGCGCCGTGGTGATCACATGGAGGATATCCTCTCTTGTCATCTGGGCCAGACCGAGAATGTGCTTGTGCCCGAACCTGTATTCTGCCTGCAATGCCATCACCTGTCAGCGGAGTACAATCAGTGGATGAGTCGCCCTATCCTCTGCCAGCGAACCGACTCAAACCTGTCAGCGGAGAGCAGAGGTCGTTCGGTGTCCCACGACCAGTAGAGGATAAAGGCCTTGCCGAGAATATCCCGCTCATCGACAAAACCCCAGAATCTGCTGTCAAAACTGTTGTCCCTGTTATCTCCCATCACAAAGATCGCTCCCTTTGGCACCGTTACCGGGCCAAAGTTGTCGCGTGGGCCGACCTCGGCATCGACAATCTCCGCGGAGCTGAAATGGGCGTGCGGGTCGGCCACCGCCTCGCCGTTGATCAGAACCTGTTTGTCTTTGATCGTTACCGTATCGCCAGGCAACCCCACCACCCGTTTGATGTAATCCACCGACCTGTCACGGGGAAAACGAAAGACGACCACGTCGCCCCGCTCAGGAGAACCAAGCGGCACCAGGAGCTGGCCGGTAAATGGCACGCGGATGCCGTAGCTGAACTTGCTCACCAGGAGATAGTCACCGATCTTTAAGGTCGGTAGCATCGATCCGGACGGGATCTTAAACGCCTGGACGATGAATGTCCGGATAAACAGAGCGAGAAGTATAGCGATGACAATAGCCTCGATATACTCCCTGACCAGTGATTTTTTGCGAGAACGGGAATCCACCGGATGCCTCATCTGATAGTGAGAAGAATGACTTGCGGCAATACCAGCCGTATCGACCGCGCAACTACAGGCAAGCCCTTGATCTATGGTCGTAAAGGACAATTCAGCAGGGCACAGAACGCCCACCAACCCAGGTTTTGACCATGGCAAGGCTACATTATCTGCTGGTGAATTACAAGCATCATCACCAGAAAAAGCAGGCTGCTCCACCGGCCCATTTTTCTCATTTCAGCGATTATTTTGACCATACAATATAGAGAGTAAGAAAAAAATCACACAGCAACATATTGTATACTGTCCTGCGTCAAAACGTTAGGATGTGCTTTTAAGACACTGTTTAAAAAAGAAAAAAAAGCACGACATCTGTCCCCGTCACTTGACAAGCAATGGGATCTGTGTCCTTAATAAAATTAAATTGTGAAAAATCTGCATTTTATATGAAGTTGCCGAAATAAAATTCCGTTACGGCTCGATCAGTCAACCTTCTTCCTTATCGAACACCATGAATCTGCCGTTCCTTTCGAAAAAAAACCTGGTCGTGGGCGTTGATATTGGCTCCCACGCGATAAAGGTGTGCCAGCTCAAGCAGAAAGACAATGGATTTACCGTCGTTGCCCTTGGCAGTGCGGTTTTACCAGAAGGGGCGGTGGACGACGGGGTTCTGATCGAGCCGGAGATCGTTGGCAAGGCCATCCTCACCCTCTTCCGTAATCTGAAAATCAAGACCAGGTGTGTCGGCTTTTCCATTTCCGGCTATTCCGTCATTGTCAAGAAGATCAACCTGGTGGTTATGGACGACGCCCAGATGGAACAGCACATCCTGGCGGAGGCCGAACATTATATCCCCTTTGATATCGAAGACGTCTATCTCGACTTTCAGCGCCTCACCGCCGAAAACGACAAGGACGAGCGGGCCGAGGTGATGCTGGTGGCCGCCAAGAAAGAGGTGGTGGACGACTATCTCGAGATGCTGAAAGACATCGGTCTCGAACCGGTGCTGGTGGACGTGGACGGCTTCGCCCTCGAAAACACCTATGAGATGAGCGGCTCACTCGTAAACAATGTGGCCTTGGTGGATATCGGCGCCTCGAAGATGAATATCAACATCATCTCCAAAGGGCTGTCGGTCATCGCCCGGGACGTGGTGGTGGGCAGTCGCCAACTCACCGAACAGATCCAGAACTCGCTGGACATCGATTTTACAGAGGCGGAAGCCATCAAGTTGGGCGAGGCTCCGGCAGGTGAAAACCAGGAGTTGATAGCAGAGATCTTCTCGACAACCTGCACCCAGTGGGTTCTCGAAATCAAGAAGGCCATCGACCTGTACCATGCCAACAATGCCGACGCCCCGTTAGAGAAGCTGGTGCTCAGTGGCGGCGGAGCCAAGGTTGTCGGACTCGCGGACTTCCTGATGAGCGAAACCAACCTCCAGGTAGAGATTTTCAACCCCTTCAAGGTCATGAGTGTCAACACCAAGAAGATAGACACCAGATATCTCGATACCATTGGACCTGAAATGGCGATCGCCTCCGGCATTGCGATCAGGCCTTCAGTCATTTAAGGGTCACACGGCCACGTCACGGAAACGATATGATACGAATCAACCTCCTTCCTGTCCGGCAGATCAAAAAGAGGGCGAAAGCCCGAAGACAGCTTTTCGCCATCGCCACAGGATTTGTCTGCCTGCTGGCGGTGCTGGCCGCAGTGACCTTTCTGCAGATGCAGCAGGTTGCCGACCTGCACGAGTCCATCAGCAGAACGCAGAAAGAAATTGACAGCTTCAAGGACGAACTGGCCAAGATCAAACAACTCGAAGCGGCGCAGAAGGAACTGGCCCGCCGAACAGCGGTTATCGACAAGCTGAAATCCGACTCTTCTTTGACCGTCAGGGTCCTCGACGAGGTCGCCAGCATCATCGACAACGATCGCATGTGGCTTCTCAATCTGAGCCAGCAGGGACAGACTCTTTCCCTCTCCGGTGTCGCCCTCGACAACCAGACCGTGGCCGAGTTCATGGACGACCTGAAGTCATCGCCTTTTGTCACCACTGTGGACTTGACAGATTCTTCACTGAAGAAGGTGGCCGATCGAGATTTGAAGAGCTTTTCCCTGCTCTGTTCGGTGGCTCAACCAGAACAGCCACAGATCACGGCCAGCAACCCGACCGGCAAATGACCGCCACATGCACCCAATGAGACCAGCCCCGACACTGACAGTATGAAAAAGACCGACGCTCTCACCCGCTTCATCGACACGAAATATATTCCCATGGAAGGCAGGGTAAAGCTGCTGCTGGCGGCCCTCCTTTTCGTGCTGCCGCTGGCCGCCTTCTACTTTTTTTATTTAAAGCCCAATCTAGAGGAAATAGAACGGCTTACAACGCAACAACAGACCTTGAGCCAGGAGTTGCATACGGTCAGAACACGGGCCAAGGATCTGCCCAAACTGCAGGCCGATCTCGCCCGGATGCAGATCGAATTCGATCAGAAATCCGCCCTGTTGCCCCGGGAAAAAGAGATCCCCAATCTGTTACGGGACATCTCCTCGCTCGGGACCAACACCGGTCTTGATTTTCTCAAGTTCAAACCTCTCAACGCCGTGCCCAGGGATTTCTACAACGACGTGCCCATTGCGATCAACGTCCGCGGACCTTACCACAGCGTCGGATCTTTTTTCGACAAGATCAGCAAGCTGACCCGTATTGTCTCGGTGACCAATATCAAGATGAGCGCGCCCAAACTCGTCGATGGCGAAATGCTGCTCAACTCCGACTGCCAACTCGTCACCTACCAGTTCACCGATAAAGAGCTGCCCAAAGAGCCCAAGAACAAGAAAGCCAAGAGAAGATAATGCTCTGGAAGATGTATTTTATGAAACGCACAGCCAATTGCCTCCTTGACGTCAGGCCGCGACCTGCGCTCTCAGCCTGCGGTTTTGTTGTAACCCTGGCCCTGTCTGCCGTTCTGACCGGACCGGCGGCCGGCACTATAGCGCCTCCTGGGAACGCGGAGAAAACAGCGCATACACCGCAGCAGGCGGAGCGGCCCTACCTGCCCGATGCCGAGTTCACCTACATCATCGGCACCCGCAAGGACCCGTTCATGCCGTTCATCACCGAGAAGGCGACGACCACCGCCGAGGTCAACATGAACGAGATCATCGACGTCGACGCCGCCAAGCTGACCGGCATGCAACTGTTTGAAGCAGGCCAGCTGACCCTGGTCGCCCTGATGAAAAGCGGCTCCCGCGATTTTGCCATGGTCCAGGATTTCACCGGCAAAGGCTACGTCATCAACAAAGGCACGAAAATCGGAAAACGGGGCGTTGTCGTCGACATCACGTCCAACAAGGTTGTCATCGAGGAAACCGCTCAAACCCGTGCCGGTCAGAAAATCGTTACCAACACCGTGATGGTTCTCAAGAAAGAGGGAGAAGAGTAAACAATGTACCCGAGGTCTGCACATTCCCAGTTGGCCCTACTCTCGGCACTGTTCGTTTTTTTGACGTGCCACTGTACCACAGTCTTCGCCCGGCAGCCTCAAAGCACGACGGCGGGGCCGGCGTATCATATCTCCGAACTGAAATCGAGCTATGCCCAAAAGACGCTGACAATCACCCTGAAAGGCGATGCGGTTCCGATCTACACCGTCTCGGAGCGCTTTGCCCCCTACCGGGTGATCGTCGACATTGCCGGAGCCTCTCTCGCCCCCTCCCTGCCGGCCACCACCCTCCTGCCGGAAAATCCGGTGGCCTCGATGTCGCTCCAGCCTCTCTTGGACCAGCAGCAACCCGTCGGCCGTTTTACCATCGATCTCGATGAGGGCTATCGATATCAGGTGACCAGAAACGACAACGATCTGCAGATCGTCCTGGCGCCCGCCGCGCAAATCGCCCAAAGCACGCCCATCGCCTCACCCGTCGCCGCGATAACCGATTTCAAAGTCGAGACCCGCCCCGATGAGACCCTGATCTCCCTGGTCGGTACCGGCACCTTCACCGACTACAAGGTGGGAACGGTGCCCGGGGTGGGAGAAGGACATGCCAGCATGTTCGTCGATATCCCAGACGTCTCCATTGCCGAACTCGTCCCCGAGTTGCAGATCGGCACGGCCATCACCTCGGTCGAGGCGATTCCGCAGGGCAAAGGGGCCCGCTTCCTCTTTCACTCGGCCACCGACGAACTCTTTGGTTACGATGTCCGTGCCGTACCCCGGGGTATCGATGTCCGTATCCACGAGCATATCGCCGATCTTCCAGCCAATATCCGTACCGTTGCCGCCACCAAGTCCGATACGATGAGCAACGCGACCCTCGACGAACTGATCGAGTCGTCAAGCGACCTGGTCACAGACAACGAACCGGCGGAATCGGCCGCCAGTACGATGCAGGACAACTTCTCTTTTGCCGGCTACAAGAACAAACGGATCAGCGTCGACTTTTACAAGATCGACATTCATAACGTTTTCCGGTTGTTCCGTCAGATCACCAGCCTCAACATCATCGTCGACGAGGATGTCAAGGGAACGTTGACACTCGCCTTGAATGACGTGCCCTGGGACTTTGCCCTCGATATCATCCTCAACCTCATGGATCTCGAGAAGGTCGAGCGATTCAACACCATCGTGATCTATCCGAAAAAGAAAGAATTCGTCTGGCCGGAACGAGCCATGGACAATCTCTCGTTCCAGGCCGACGCCACGGCCCCCCAGGATGCGCTGATCATCGAGCAGTCGGCCAGCGTGTCAAAGGAGATCATGCAGGCCAAGGACATTCTGCGCAAGGCCACCTTGGCCGAGAAAAACCAGAAATACGAAGATGCGGCCGCCCTGTACGAACAGGCAGCGCCTCTCTGGCCCACCAACGCCAATATCTACAACAAACTCGCCACCTTGAACCTGCTCAATCTGGGAAATAACGCCAAGGCGGTGTTCTATGCCCAAAAAGGACTGAAGGCCGAACCGAGAAACCGCAGTTCAGCACTGTATGCAGCTATCGGCTCCGCCAACATGAACAAGCCCCAGGATGCCGCCGAGTACTTCACTCAGGCCATCAGCGGCAATCCACCAATGAAAGAGGCGCTCTTTAGTTTCGCGGCCTTCAACGAGAACCAGCGCCAGTATGGAGCCGCGCTCAAACTTCTGGACAAATATGTCCGGTATCATGGGGAGACTGTTGAGACTATGCTTGCCAAGGCCCGCATCTACGACAAGATGGGAGATTCCGCCAAAGCGGACCAGCAATATCGCGCCCTTGCGGCCTCGGGATATCCACTCAGCCCCGACCTGCGGGATTACATCTCCGCGAGAGTGGCCAACAATCAGTAATCAGCGGGAGACCTTACCTCTCTCTTTCCCAATCGATTGACAGCAACACGAGGTTTTTATGATGCCAATTCAACGCATACTTCTCTACAGTGGCCTCTTCCTGTGTATTGCCGCTCTAACCGGCTGCAATAAGCAGCAAACCGAGAGTAGTCCGGAGGCAGGCCAGGGGCAGAGCAGCCAGCAGCAGGCTGCACAGGCCAAGCCAGCATTCAACAAAACGACCCAAGGACCGATTTCCTCCTCTCTCCCGGTCAGATACCAGACCCCGTCGTACATGGTCGACGCCTCCCCCGACAGGGAACTGGTGACAGAGGCCGAGGCGTCGCTGAAGGTGGGCGCGTCAATCCGCTCGACCCGGGGTCCCCAGCCACTGTGGGACATTCTCAAGCGTCTGGCCGCCATGAAGAGCATGAACGTCTCCTGGGCCAGTGATGTCGACCAGAACGTTCTGGTCGATGTCGACATCAGCGCCGACGATGATTTTTACAAGGCCATCGACAACCTGCTGCGCCAGGTGGACTACTTCCACGAAATGAAGGGCAATACCATCGTGGTGAAGTATAAGGAGACGCGGCAGTTTCACGTCGCTATGCCCTTTGTCAGCCAGCAGTTCAAGACCGGCACCGGTGGCAATGTTCTGGGCAATTCGGAAACCTCGAGCAACATCGACGGCACCATCTCGCTCAAGAGTGGGGAGATGACCTTCGATCTCTGGAAGAATATCGAAGAGAATATCAACCAGATACTCGATGTCTGGACCACGGAGACGGTCTCGCAGGAAGACCCTGCGGCCGCCAGTACCGACAATAGGGCCATCGCCCAGGGGGATGGGACCGAGGGCACGACCAATGCCGTTACCGCGACTCGCCGGCGTTCGAACAACAAGAACAGTTACCTGATCGACAAATCCATCGGCATGGTGACGGCGACCGCGCCCCGCCCTCTGCTTGACCGACTGCAAACCTATTTCGACACCCTCCGGCAGGAGCTGTACAAGCAGATCACCATCGAAGCGAAGATCATCGAGGTTCAGTTGACCGAAGAGTCCAATATCGGCATCAACTGGAGTGAAGTGTTAAAGAATTTTCCGGTCATGGGCACGGTGGAGTTCGGGGCCAACGGTCAGGTGTATCCCGACACGGCCCGTTTCGTTTCCCGGGTCAACATCGACCCGGTGAGCTTTACTGCCTTTATCAACGCGTTGAAAGAACAGGGCGACACCAAGATTCTGTCTAACCCGAAAATCAGCGTGATGAACGGCCAGCCGGCGCTTATCACCGTCGGCCGCAATATCACCTATGTCGACGCCATCGAGTCCGATTACGATTCGGATACCAACGAGACCAAATACACGGTCAAGACCCAGCGCATCCTCTCAGGTGTCGGCATGGCCTTGAACGCGACGATTCTCAACAATAAAGAAATTATCATGAACCTCGTGCCGGTTACCTCCGAGCTGGAGGAACCCATCGAGTATCTGGACGTGGGCTCGTATGGCGGAACGGTCGGTCTACCGGTGGTCAATATCCGGGAAATGAGTACCACCGTCAAGGTCCTCGATGGGGAGATGCTCGTTATCGGCGGCCTGATCAGCAACACCGACGACAACAAAAGCGCCTTCGCCCCTGGCATAGGGAGCATACCGATATTGAAATATCTCTTTGGCTACGAATCGAAGGTTGCCCATAAACGGGAGCTCATCATACTCTTACGGCCACAGATTATCTAACCAGCATAGCTGGACCAGGTAGCCTCAGCCACAACGAAACATGCAACTCTTCGGCTCGGTGACAGATCTCTCCGTGCTGATGAGTTGCATATAAGTCCGGAATCATCGAGAAAAAAAGTAACAATTCATAGGTACATGGCAGGGAGACGATTATGGAGAGGATCAAATATTGCTTACTGGCAATTCTCACGCTGACGCTGATCGGTTGCGGTCAGAAAGTGGTGGAACAACTCAACGTCCCGGAAGATCCGGGCTACAACGCACCAGGTGTTGGCAAGACGGTGGTCATTCTGCCCTTTGCCGACTATTCCAAAGGCGATTCCATCGCCTCGGCCAGCCGACGCAACATGATGATAACCGAGACCCTGACCGACCGACTTCGGGCCAACGGGTTCTCTCTGCCGGTGCAGGAAGACGTCTTCCAGTTTCTGGTGGCCGAAGATGTCATCGACCTCGCCCCTTACGGCGAAGGCCGGACCAACTCTATCCAGAACGCCCTGCAGGATGAATGGTCGGAGACGATGAAGCATGAGCTGCGCCGCTATGCCGCCATGGAAAACGTCAACAACGGCGACTCGCCCACCGCAACACCCGGAGCCCACGGCCTGACCCTGCAGACCATCCACAAGATAGGTCGCCAGTTCAACGCCGACTACATCGTTCGTGGCAGGATTCTCGAGTTCAAGACACGCCAGGACATCTCCTGGGAGCCCTGGCGAAAGGGTCTTCTGCCCTTCGTCAACAATGGCGCCGATCGTCTGCTGTTTGGCTTTGCCAGCTCGGACCAGTACGATGAGTTCAACAATATGACCACCGGTGGCGCCATCGGCTCCATTATCGGCCACAGCGCCAACACCCCGACCCACGACCGTCACGACAACTTCCTCGGCCTGAGCGGCGGCGATACCGCCAACACCATCATCTGGGGAACCGCCGGCCTGGCCATTGGCAAGGCGAATTATCACAGCGGCAGGATCGATCAGGCAGCGGTGCAGATGCGGGTCTGGATTCAGGAGGCCGCCACCGGCAGGGTGGTCTGGACCAACAGGGTCAGCGTGAAGGTGTCGCCTGAATCCGTACTGGCCGACAATCAGTATGACGTCTTGTTCAACAGGGCCATCGAGAAAGGCATAACCACCCTGGTCGACAACTTCGTGATCTACACCTTCATGTAGCCCGGCGCCGCACCATTCTCCCTGCACAAACAAGGGGTGCTCATCGACTGACGATGGCCACCCCTTTTCTGTTGTCTCACCGGCCGGATCCGTCAACGTCATCTTGACGGTCAGTTGTTCTTCTGCTGCTCTTTCTGCTCCTTCTGGGCCTTGGCATTCTGGTACAGGGCCATGAAATTGACCGGCTCCATCAGAAACGGCGAGAAACCACCATCCACCGTAATCTGGCTGACGATCTGCCGGCTGAAGGGGAAGAGCAGGGTCGGGCAGTCCACCGCCAGCACCATCTCGAGATGCTCTTTGGGAACATTGCGGATAAGAAAGATGCCGGAATGCTCTATCTCGAGAATAAACAAAACTTTCTCGTCATCCTTGGTCAACACTTTGGCATCTATCTGCAGGGTAACGTCATAGTGATCATTCTCCAGCGCCGTATGTTTGAGGTTGAGATTCAACTCTACCTTGGGCTCGGCCTTTTGCGGGGTGATATACACCTCCGGCGCGTTTGGATTTTCAAAAGAAAAATCCTTGATGAACATCTTCTGCATGCGGAATTCCGGCCGCGCTGCAGATTCCTGCTGTTTACTCTTTTCAGCCATTGTCATCCTCGTAGGTAATGATTGTTCTTTGCCTAACCAGCATGGCTGGACCATAGAGCCTCAGCCACAACAAACCAGGCAACTCCCCGGCACGGTAACAGAGCTCTCCGTGCGGATGCGTTGCAGATAAACCAGCATGGCTGGACCATAGAGCCTCAGCCACAACAAACCAGGCAAACTCCCCGGCACGGCAACAGAGCTCTCCGTGCGGATGCGTTGCAGATAACCAGCATGGCTGGACCATAGAGCCTCAGCCACAACAAACCAGGCAACTCCCCGGCACGGTAACAGAGCTCTCCGTGCGGATGCGTTGCAGATAACCAGCATGGCTGGACCATAGAGCCTCAACCACAACAAACCAGGCAAACTCCCCGGCACGGTAACAGAGTTATCCGTGCGGATGCGTTGCATATAAAGAGGCAGAGGGGTCATCAATATTTTCAGGCATGGCCTGAGAGAGCACCGGTTTCAGGAATCGACCGGTGTATGACGCCGTCACCTCCGCCACCGTCTCCGGCGAACCACAGGTCACCACCTGGCCCCCGCCATCACCCCCCTCGGGGCCGATATCGACGATCCAGTCCGCCGTTTTCACCACATCCAGGTTATGCTCGATGACCACCACGGTATTGCCGTGCTCGACAAGTCGTCCGAGCACATTGAGCAGGTGCTGGATATCGGCAGGATGCAGCCCGGTCGTCGGCTCATCGAGGATATAGAGGGTCTTGCCACTCGGCCTCCCCGATAGCTCACGCGCCAGCTTGACCCGCTGGGCCTCTCCCCCGGAAAGGGTCACCGACGACTGGCCGAGCTTGATGTAGGACAGGCCAACATCGAACAGGGTCTGCAGTCTTCCCTTGATCACCGGAATATTCTTGAAGAAATCAAGCGCCTCCTCCACCGTCATGTTCAGGACATCATGAATGTTCCTGTCACGATAGCGGATATCGAGGGTCTCCATATTGTACCGTTTCCCCTGGCAGGACTCACAGACGACATAGATATCGGGCAAAAAATGCATGGCGATCTTCAGCACCCCCTCGCCATCGCAGGTTTCGCAGCGCCCCCCCTTGATGTTGAAGCTGAAACGGCCCGGCTTGTAGCCCCGGGCCCGGGCCTCCGGCAACCGGGAAAACAGTTCACGGATGGGAGTGAACACCCCGGTATAGGTGGCCGGATTGGACCGTGGGGTTCGACCTATGGGGCTCTGATCGATATCGATGATCTTGTCGATCTGATCCAGCCCGGAAATATTTCCCTCGGCCGCCGAATAGACGCTCTTTTTTAAAGAGAGCCCTTTCCTGGCAAGCTGGTACAGGGTCTCGATGACCAGCGAACTCTTCCCCGAACCGGAAACCCCGGTGACACAGGTCATCACCCCCAGCGGGAAGGAGACCGTGACATTTTTGAGGTTGTTGGTCGAAGCGTTCTTCACCACCAGTTTACGGCCGTCACGCGCCTTGACCCGTTTGCGCTGCTGGGGAATCTCGATGCGTAGCCGGTTGGAGAGATAGGCTCCGGTCAAGGAGCGCTGACTGGCCAACAGCCCCGCCACATCACCGCTGTAGACGATCTCTCCCCCCTGCACTCCCGCCCCCGGACCCATATCGAGCACATGATCGGCGGCCAGAATCGTATCCGAGTCATGTTCGACCACAATCACACTGTTGCCCAGATCACGCAGTTCGACCAGGGTGTTGATGAGTTTCTGGTTATCCCGTTGATGCAGACCGATGCTCGGTTCGTCCAGGATGTAGAGGACGCCGGCCAGCCGTGAGCCGATCTGCGAGGCCAGGCGAATCCTCTGGGCCTCGCCGCCGGAGAGAGTGCCCGAGCGCCGCTCCAGGGAAAGATAACCCAGCCCCACATCCTCGAGAAAGGAGAGCCGATCGACGATCTCTTTCAGAATCGGTTCACCGATCTTGCGCTCTCGTACGGAAAACGGCAAGAGAGGCAGTTCGACCAACAGCTTGCCGATGGAAAAACAGGTGAGTTCGTAGATAGAGTATGTGCCGATCTTGACCGCCAGCGCTTCCGGCTTCAGTCGGGCCCCACCACATTTGCCGCAGACCTGTTCGTTCATGAACTTGGCCAGTTCCTCGCGAATCATCGGCGACTGGGTTTCATGAAAGCGACGATCCAACTGGGGAATGACCCCTTCAAAAGCGATCTCCGAGGTCAGTTCTCGCCGGTTCTTCCGGTAATGGAAATGAATGGTCTCCCGGCCCGAACCATACAGTATCACCTGCTGCTGCTTCGGGGTCAGTCTGGCAAACGGAGTGCGCAGGGAAAAACCATAATGCCTGGCCACCGACGACAGCATCTGCCCGGTATAGGTCGATTCCGAACGCCATCCCCAGGGCGCGATCGCCCCATCGAGAAAACTCTTGCCGGGATCGGGTACCACCAGGGCCGGATCGAAAAACTGGTTGACCCCGAGTCCGCCGCATTCAGGGCAGGCCCCCTGCGGGTTGTTGAACGAGAACAGCTGGGTCGAGACCTGGGGCATGGAGATCCCGCAGGCGTGGCAGGCCGCATGTTCGCTGTACAGCGTCTCTTTCTGCGAATCCGGAAACGAGACCAACAGAAAACCGTCGGTCAACTTCACCGCGGTACTTACCGAGTCGGCAAGTCTGCGCCGGATCGCCCCCTTGACCACCAGCCGGTCGATCACCACCTCGATGGTGTGCCGCTTATTTTTCTCGAGGGATTCCACCTCGTCGGCGTGATACATCTCACCATCTATCCGCAACCGCACAAACCCCTCTTTTCTGATCCGGGCCAGAATCTGTTCATGGCGCCCTTTACGGTCTGTCACCACCGGCGCCAGCAGGACAATCCTGGTGCCCTCCTCCTCCGCCAGCAGGGCATTGACCATGTCCTCGATCGACTGGGCCTGAATTTCGCTGCCGCACTCGGGGCAATGGGGATGACCACAGCGGGCGAAGAGCAGCCGCAGGTGGTCATAGATTTCGGTCACGGTCCCCACGGTCGACCGGGGATTTTTACTGGTGGTCTTCTGCTCGATGGAGACGGCGGGGGACAGCCCTTCCAGGGAATCGACATCCGGCTTGTCCATCTGCCCCAGAAACTGCCGGGCATACGTGGAGAGCGATTCCACGTAGCGGCGCTGCCCCTCGGCGTACAGGGTATCAAAGGCCAGGGTCGACTTACCCGAGCCCGACAGCCCGGTGAAGACAACCAGCTGATTGCGCGGCAAATCGACACTGATGTTTTTGAGATTATGCATACGTGCCCCACGTATGCTCAATGT
Source organism: Desulfopila sp. (assembly GCA_047973425.1). Classification (GTDB taxonomy): domain Bacteria; phylum Desulfobacterota; class Desulfobulbia; order Desulfobulbales; family Desulfocapsaceae; genus Desulfopila. Next base: position 19,135 of record JBKEBZ010000085.1, on the reverse strand, counting down.
TTTCGGTTCCATGCGGTAAAGACGAGTAAAGATGAACAGGAATCAGCCGTTGGCGGGAAAAAGGCGCATATGCTCGATCTTGACGCAGCGGTCCATCACCACCACCAGACCGTTCTCACGGGCAAAGGCCGCCGCTTCTTGATGAACGACGCCCTGCTGCATCCAGATGGATCTGGCTCCGATCTCGACCGCCTCCCTGACGAGGGGAAAAACCGTCTCGGATTTGCGAAAGATATCGACCATGTCGACCGGCTGGTCAATATCATGCAGTTGGGCGTAACACCTGAGCCCCAGGATACGCTCCTGACCAGGATTGACCGGAATGACCTGGTAGCCGGTAGCGATCAGATAACGGGCCACCAGATTGCTGGGCCGCTCTTCCTTGGGCGAAAGGCCAACCATGGCAATGGTCTTGGTGGCCGTCAGAAGTTTCCGGTAATCTGTCGAATTTTCGTTTTTCAACACGCTTTGCCCTCGCAGTACTGCCTGTAATTTTCCCTTCGTTGGTTACCCAAGCCAGCCACGGGTCACCCCTGTCATGTGGTCCCGGACCAACGATCGGGCCCTGCGGCGCGATCAGCATCGCAACGGCGGCAGGGTCGATGGTGACGGCTGCGGACAAACAACACTTGCACCGCTGGCGTTTTCCGAATACCATACGGGCCGCAGAGTCGGGGCCATCATCCTGCAGAAAACAGGTGAGTAGCCGTCAACATCACTAGGAATTTGCCGCGAAAAAAATCATTTAGCCATACGAACCACCGTGGTGACTTGCGTCTGATACAATTACCCCCTCGTGGACAAATGTCAAGGCAGCAAGTAGGGCTGTACCTCTTGGGACCAGTGGCTGGTCAAAGGGATGGGACAGCAAGGCATGGTGGCGCGATATTCTCGCAGGCGCCACAATAAACGACGAGGGAACTGCATGAATTTTCAAAATATCATTTTCGAACTCGACAGGTACTGGGCCAACCAGGGCTGCATCATCCAGCAGCCATACGATATGGAGGTCGGGGCTGGCACCTTCCATCCGGCCACCCTGCTGCGCGCTCTTGGCCCCGAGCCCTGGCGAGCGGCCTACCCACAACCATCCCGGCGCCCCACCGATGGCCGATACGGTGACAACCCCAACCGGCTCCAGCACTACTACCAGTACCAGGTGGTGCTCAAGCCGTCGCCGCTCGACGTCCAGGATCTCTACCTCGGCAGCCTGGAACGGTTTGGCCTCGACCTGCTCGAACATGACATCCGTTTCGTCGAGGACGACTGGGAGTCACCCACCCTCGGGGCCTCGGGACTGGGCTGGGAGGTGTGGCTCGATGGCATGGAAATCACCCAGATGACCTATTTCCAACTGGCGGGCTCGATCGAGCTCTATCCCACCACGGTGGAAATCACCTACGGCCTGGAACGTATCGCCATGTATCTGCAGGGGGTGGAGAGCGTCTATGATCTGCAGTGGAACGACACGATCACCTACGGAGAACTGTTTCACCGGGCCGAAGTGGAATTCTCGACCTTCAATTTCGAAGAGGCCAATGTAGAGCGACTCGTCGGCTTCTTCAACGTCTACGAGGAAGAGGCCATGAAGCTGGTGGCCAAGCGGCTGATCCTGCCGGCCTACGATTACTGCCTGAAATGCTCCCACACCTTCAACCTGCTGGATGCCCGCAAGGCTATCAGTGTCGCCGAGCGGACCCGTTACATCGGCCGTATCCGCAATATCGCCAGAAAGGTGGCAGAGGGATATGTCGAACAGCGCCAGGAGATGGGCCATCCGCTGATCAAAGAATAGTAACCGTTCACGATACATCTTACAGGAGTCAGGCCAAGGCCTGGCCCTGCTCTCTTGAATACGCTTTCACATCCGGCAGCGTGTTCTCATTACCCTTGGAGGAGTACCCATGAAAGAAGTGTGTGATTTTATGAAAAAATGCGGCGCCTATTATCTTGCGACAGTTGATGGCGATCAGCCCAGAGTCCGGCCATTTGGCACAGCGCATATCTTTGAAGACAAACTCTATATACAGACCGGCAAAAGTAAAAAGGTCTCTCAACAGATGAGAAAAAACCCCAAGGTCGAGATCTGCTGTTTTACCGAGGGGGCCTGGCTTCGTATCGAAGCGGTCGCCGTCGACGATGACAGGGTCGAGGCAAAACGAGCCATGCTGGATGCCTACCCAACCCTAAAGGACAGATACTCCGCCGAAGACGAAAACACCCAGGTCCTCTACCTTCAAGGCGCCACGGCAACGTTTTATTCTTTTACTGGGGAACCCAGAGAAGTGAAGTTTTGATGGCATCGTAAAAAGGTCGATCTCCTGCGTTGCAGCGGGATCGGCCACTGCTCGGCGTACCACATGTACGCCTGTGCTTGACCGACACCGCTGCGCCTTGTATATCGACCTTTTGTACTGAGCCATCCTGTATGCACGCTTGAGGTTTTTACGAGTTCGTCAAGTTTTGACAGACCCGTTTATATGAAACTCCTCAGCACGGAAAACGCTGTTAGCGCGCCAAGGAGTTTCATGTTTCGTCGTGGCTGAGGCTACCTGGTTCAGCCATGCTGATCTCAATCATGATTTGTTCCATGGCAATAGTATACAGCCTTCCCATTATCCTCAGTTCTCTTCTCATTGCAGCCCATTTCTTCAGAAATGACCTCCAACCAGTAGCGATTTTCTGCCTGTTACTCCCCTTACTCTTACTGGTCAGGAGGCGCTGGGTCCCCAAATGTATTACCGTTATTCTTTTTTTATATTCGCTTGAATGGATCCGAACCACGCTGTTCTTTATTGAGCGATATATATCGCAGGAGAAGCCTCTCTTCAGACTCGTCATCATACTTGCCTCAGTGGCGCTTTTTACTGTCGCATCCTCTCTTGTTTTCAGGACCAGAACCATGCAGAAAAGATATACCACAAGAGCAATGAGAAACTCGAATTAACCCGGGTGGAACAGTCTGATCGGATAACCAGCATGGCTGGACCAGGTAGCCTCAGCCACAACGAAGCATGAAACTCCTCGGCGCGGTGACAGAGCTTTCCATGCTGAAGAGTTTCATATAAACAATGGGGCACTGGTGAACGAGTACGGATATTTTGTGGAACTGCAATTGGCAAAACACCTGCATCGACCAACAACCAAGAACCAGGAGTCAACATGAGTTTTCCCATAAAAAACAACGTCCACTGGGTAGGAAAGATAGACTGGGAATTACGAAAATTTCACGGTGACGAGTATTCGACCCATAAGGGGTCGTCATACAACTCATACTTGCTCGAAGAAGAGAAGGTCGCCTTGATCGATACCGTCTGGACACCTTTTGCCAAAGAGTATGTCGACAACCTCAAACGACGCATCGACCTCGACAGGATTGACTACATTATCGCCTGTCATGCCGAAAACGATCATAGCGGCGCCCTTCCCGAGCTCATGCGGCAGATCCCGGATGTTCCTGTCTACTGCACCAGGAACGGGGCCAGATCACTGCAAGGGCTCTACCATCAGGATTGGAACTTCCAGGTGGTCAAGACCGGTGATACCCTGTCTCTTGGCGCTAAAGAACTCATCTTTGTCGAAGCCCCCATGCTGCACTGGCCCGACTCCATGTTCGCCTATCTGACCGGCGATGAAATTCTTTTCAGTAACGATGGATTCGGCCAGCATTACGCCTCGGAACATATGTTTAACGATCTGGTCGACCAGAGTGAGTTAATGAATGAATGCATAAAATATTATGCGAACATTCTCACGCCATACAGCCCGATGGTGACCAGGAAAATCAATGAAGTACTGAGCCTGAACCTGCCCCTGGCCATGATTTGCACAAGTCACGGGATCATCTGGCGCGACCGCCCCGGTCAGATCGTCGAACACTATCTGCAGTGGGCCGATGCCTACCAGGAGAACCAGATCACCCTGCTCTATGACACCATGTGGGACAGTACCCGCATCATCGCCGAACAGATCGCGGCGGGAATACAGGAAGCCGATGCCACAGTCACCGTCAAGCTGTACAACCTGGCCAAAACCGACAAAAACGATGTGGTCACGGAGGTCTTCAAATCAAAGGCGATACTGGTCGGTTCGCCAACCGTCAATAACGGCCTCCTGGTCGCCGTCGCCGGCCTGATCGAGGAAATCAAGGGTTTGAAGTTTAAAAAGAAAAAAGCGGCGGCGTTTGGCAGTTATGGCTGGAGCGGCGAATCGGTCAAGATCATCAGCGAGAGATTGGCCGATTCCGGCTTTACCGTGGTCAATGACGGATTCCGGACGTTATGGGCACCTGACGAAGAGACAAAACGTGCGTGCAGAGACTTTGGCAAAGATTTTGTGCGCAGTCTATAAAACGACACGACCGCGGCTTGCAACGCACACCTGCGAGCGAGCAGAAAATTTTCTGTTTCTGGATAAACACTATCTCAAACGAGATCTTTTTCTTTTTTTCAACCTGGAGCGAAGATGCCAGAGGACCGCAGAATTGCCCTGCTGATAGACTGTGACAACGTCAGTCATCGATCCATTGAAGGGGTTGTCGACGAGCTCTCGAAGTACGGAAAGGTCAACATCCGACACGCCTACGGCAACTGGAAAAGCCCGGCTATGGCAGGGTGGGAAGAAAAACTGCACCCCCACGCCATCAAGCCGATCCAGCAGTTCGCCTATACCAGCGGCAAGAACGCTACCGATGCGGCCATGATCATCGATGCCATGGATCTGCTCTACACCAAGCAACTCGATGGTTTTGCCTTGATGACCAGCGACAGCGACTTCACCCCGCTGGTCATGCGGCTTTTGACCAGCGGGGTCACCGTCTATGGCTTCGGGGAAAAGAAAACACCGACGCCCTTTGTCAAGGCCTGCTCGCAGTTCATCTACACCGAGAACCTCGAGCCCGAAGACGAGGAGGTGAGGCCTTCGGGGAGGGGCAACTCCAGGAAGACACGCCAGGAACTCCGCCAGGACGCCGCCCTCGTCAAACTGCTGCGGACAGCCGTTGAGCAAAATGCCGGGGAAGATGGCTGGAGCAACCTGGGCAGAGTCGGTCAGTACATATCCAACAATACCTCCTTTTCGCCGGTCAACTACGGCTACAAGAAGCTCAGCGACCTTATCCGGGCCAGCGACCTCTTTGAAATACAAACAAAAGACGAAAATTCCGGCATCTATATCAAGGACTCGAGAAAATAGCCCGTGACCACCTCTCCCTGTCTGGGCCGCGCCTCGAGATACTGCAATCAGGACAGAGAGGCCGCTAACGGAACCGGCGTCGGCAAGGGTTTACCCGCAAAATATGCCGCCACGTTGGCCCGGGTCAAATTCCCCATCTCCATGCGGGTTCGCTGGGTGGCGCTGCCGAGATGGGGCTGAAGTACGACATTGTCGAGGGCCAACAGCTGCTCGGCGATATCGGGCTCGCCGTTATAGACATCCAGGCCGGCGCCGGCAATGGCCCCGGTGCGCAGACGCTCGATCAGGGCCGCTTCATCGACGACCGAGCCCCGGGCTATATTGATGAAAAAGCCCTTGGTCCCCAGCATATCGAGAACCTCTGCCGAGATGAGCCCCTGGGTGGACTCCCCCCCCGGACAGGCGGCAATCAGCACATCCGCCCAGGCGGCCAACTGGTGCAGATCGGGATAGTATCCATATGCCACATCCTTTTTGTTGGGCCCGAAATAGGCTATCTGACAGGAAAAGGCCGTGCAGAGACGAGCTATTTCCCGGCCGATCTGGCCCATGCCGACAAGACCGACATTGAGCCCGCGAAGCGACTGGGTCAGGTGGAATTTTTCCGATTTCCACCGACCGGCCCGGACAAAACGGTCGGCACTGGCGACCTGCCTCACCGTCGCCAGGATCAGGGCAAGGGCCAAATCGGCGACATCCTCGGTCAAGACTCCCGGAGTGTGAGAGACGGCAATGTCGTGTGCCGCGCAATACGGAAGATCGATCAGATCGACGCCGGTGCCGAAATTGGCGACCAGACGCACCGTCGGCAGCTTTGCCAGGGTCTCGCCATCGATACCTGCGCCGCTGCTTGTCACCACCACTTCACACTCCGGCCTCTCAGAAGATGCGATGATATCTTCAAGACGATAGACCGTATACGTTTCGTCTAGTTTCTCCATGGTTGGTCGATGGAGTGAACATGCCAGATAGATCTTTTTTCTTTCCATTACGCTGTCTCCAATTTGCTGTTGTACCCGACAAGGTGAACGTTGCGCGAGCCTCTGGGAAAAGAGATTGCCGGCCGCACCTCTCACAGGCTATAGTGACCAGGATGAGTTCTCAGTCGGTTGTCGCCCCGCTCCCCATCGGTGCCGCGCCTTGACCGCAAGGCCGAACAGGGTCTTTTGTCCCACATGAACGTCCAGATCCGAACCGGCTGCAGGCCATGGTCGTCTGACGCCTGCGAGCAGAAACGATCCCGCGCGACACCCAGTTGCCCAGAGGATCGCAACCGACAATATCCCATAATCATCAGCACGACAAGAAGGACACCATGACAAAAGTAAGCGTTTATGCAGGAATCTGTGGATTTAATACTCATATCACCAGCGTCGATCAGGGCAGCTTTACCGCGAAAATCTCACTTGACAGCGACTGCCCCAACTGGGTCAAGGTCAATGAGATATTTGCCAGCAAGGAGTTCAACGCGATGACCGAGCTGTTCAAGAACAAGGAGACCGGCAAGCTTGACTCGGAGATCTTCGACATCTCACTCAGCACCATTCCCCATGTCTCGTGTCCGGTGATCTCCGGCATCCTCAAGGCCCTCGAGGTCAGTGTCGGCCTGGCCCTGCCCAAGGATGCGACCATCACCTTCGACAAATAAGTCACCACTCCATATCAGGGAGGCGAAGCAACAGGAACGAACTTTTTTCACCGGCCGCCTCCCTTCCCGTCCCCACTCCAGTTGGAGACCGACATCACCATCAACCATCTCACCGCCCCCAATCGACCACGGCATGGCGACAATGGTCATAATCCGTGTTCTCTGGTCACCACTCCGCCACGCGACGCCAGGCCGGCGGACATAGGGTGTCACAATGACATTTGCCTTCCGCTGGCAACCTATGGTAAATGTTTGACGTGTCAATGAGAAACATTCGAATTCCCCAGCGGATAAGGCAGAGGTTTTGCCTTGCCACTGGTCTGGAACGAACCCCTTGATGCCAAATATACTACCGTCCCAGGAGCACCATGAAGAGGCACTCGATACGGTTCAAATTGATTGCCAGCATGATTGCGATATCGCTTTTGGTTGGTCTGATATCGATCCTTGTCGGTGGCAATCTGCTGTATCAGTCGGTGCTTGCCGAAGCCAATAACCGTATCCGGCAGGACCTGAATGTCGCCAGGGTGATTTACGATGATCGGGCCAACACCATCCGGCTGGTTTTGGAAACCATGGCATCCGCGCCCACCCTGGCCAAGATGGTGAGTTCCGCCACCCCCGTTCCCGCCCCGCCCTCGATCAAAGTTCTGGCCGACCGTATTCGCCTGGATTTTCTTGGCATCACCGATGCCCGGGGACGGATCCTTCACCGCACCGCCGCCACCGTGCCCTTGAACCATCATCCCCTCGCGGACAATCCCCTGGTACAACGCGTGCTCGACAGCCATAAAACCGTTGCGGGAACCGTCGTTCTGGATGCCTTGCAATTAAGCGCCGAGAACCCATCGCTAACCAACCGGGCCGTTACCGGTCTGGTCATCGGTGCCGGGGTGCCGATTTTATCTGATGGACAACTGATCGGCGTCATCTATGGTGGTTTTCTGCTCAATGGCGATACCTCGATTGTCGATAAAATCGGCGAGACGGTTTTCAAGAAGGAGAGATATAAGGGGCGCGATGTCGGCACATCCACGATTTTTCTCAACGATATCCGGGTGGCGACCAGCGTCAAGGATGCTGCTGGAAAACGGGCCCTGGGGACGCACTCTTCGCCGGAAGTCGCCAAACGGGTGGTGGTGGAGGGGAAAAAATGGACCGATCGCGCCCAGGTGCTGGAGGACTGGTACATTACCGCCTACGAGCCCATTACGGACATCTCGGCCAAACGGGTCGGCATGCTCTATGTGGGGGTGCTGGAAGCCAAGTACGCGGACATCCGCAATCATGCCATTGCCGTGTTTACCGGGATCACCATGGCCGGGGTCGCCCTGGCAATCATTTTAAGCTGGTTTTTCACCGGACGCATCATGCGACCGGTCAGCTATCTGATCCGAGCCAGTTCGGAAATCTCCGGCGGCAATCTCCATCCCGACATCGGACCGGTTTCCAGCGATGATATCGGCCAGTTACAGAAAAAGTTCATGATTATGGTCGAGGCCCTGCGGGAGAGGGAAAAAAATCAGCAGAAGGAGAGTGAAATCCGACTGATCCAATCGGAAAAACAGGCCAGCGTCGGCAAATTAGCCGCCGGGGTCGCCCATGAGATCAACAACCCCCTGACGGCGGTATTGACCTTTACCCATTTGATTTTGCGGCGAAAAGACATTCCCGCAACCGTGCGCGAGGACCTCGAACTGGTGGCCTCACAGACCGAACGTGTCAGGGCCATCGTCAAAAGTCTTCTCGATTTTTCCCGTCAGACGGAGCTTTCACCGGTTACCATGAACATCAATCACCTGATAGAGGACAGTGTCCGGTTGATGGAAAACCAGGCCCTCATCAAGGGCATTGAGCTGGTTTTCGCGGCGGATGACGATCTGCCCCTTTTGGTCCTGGATAGAAATCAATGCCAAAGCGTTTTTATCAACATGATCCTCAATGCCTTCGACGCCATGGAAGCCGGGGGACGTATCGATATCCACACCCAAAAAGCCACCGAAGGCAAGGACCGAGGCGTTGAAATCAGCATTAGGGATAGCGGCAGTGGAATCTCACCCGAGAATATGGACAAGCTGTTCGATCCCTTCTTCACCACCAAACCTGTGGGCAAGGGAACCGGGCTGGGACTGGCTGTATCGGCCGGCATTATTCAGCGGCATGGTGGGTCCATCGCCGTAAAATCACAACCAGGATCGGGCACGACGTTCACCATCTGGCTGCCCGAGCACCTTCCCGAGGTAGAGGCTGACAACCCGGAGGACCTGTGATGAGAGTACTGATCGTTGATGACGATGCCTTTGTTCTGCAAAGCTGCCGAAGAATTCTGGCAGCGGAGGGAATGGAGATCCATACGGCCCGTTCGGTGGAAGAAGGAGAAAAGGCACTGACAAACGGCGTCTTCGATCTCATGCTGACCGATATCAAGATGCCGGGGCAGGATGGCTTTGCCTTGATTTCCCGTGCCCGGCATCTCCATCCTGACCTGCCGATTTTAATGATGAGCGGTTATTCGGTTCCTGAAACTATTGAAAAAAGTATTCATTGGGGAGCCAACCACTACATAGCCAAACCGTTCACACCCGAAGAATTGCTGGAGGCCGTACGAAAGACGGCTCTTTAGAACTTCGAACGTTTTAGCCGAAAATCGCCGACAAGGAGTCGTTGGCACTTCCTCGGGATTTTCATGGTTTGTTGTGGCTGCGGTACCTGGTCCAGCCATGCTGGTTTATCCGAAACTCATCAGCACGAAAAACGCTGTTACCGCGCCGAGGAGTTTCATGGTTCGTTGTGGCTGAGGCTACCTGGTCCAGCCATGCTGGTTTATCCGAAACTCGTCAGTACGGAAAACGCTGTTACCGCGCCGAGGAGTTTCATGGTTCGTTGTGGCTGAGGCTACCTGGTCCAGCCATGCTGGTTTATATGAGGAGAGGAACTGGCCGATGACGCAAACAATGTTGATCATAGACGACGACATGGCGGTACTGACCTCCTGTCAGCGTATTTTTACCGAAGAAGGGTTTGAGGTCACCACCACGACCAATCCCCTGGATGGCCTGAAGCTCGCAAAAAGCAAGGCCTATACGATCATTCTCTGCGATTGGCACATGCCGCAGCTCGATGGCATGGATGTGGTTTCACAGCTTCAAACCCTGGCGCCGGAATCGGCAGTGGTGATGATCAGCGGCTTTCCCTCTGTGGGTCGCGCCACCGATGCGATGAAACGGGGGGCCATGGACTACCTGCCCAAACCCTTTACCCCGGAGGAAATAGCCGCAACCGTGAACAAGGCCATTTCGGAAAAAGCGCTCCAGGAGAAGAAGGCGCTGGGGATGTTTGCCAGGTTCATGGAAAAATTCCCGACCCAGCAAAACATGGATGATAAAGGACCCAGGACCATCGCCGAAACCGTGGCCGAAACCGTGGGCGTGGCCAAGGCGACCTCCCCCTGGTTCTCCTTGTTCGTGCTGGGAATCATGGCCGGGGCGTATATCGGGTTCGGCGGCCTCTTCTCCGCTTCGGTGACCTTTGATTTGGCGCCCTACGTTGGGGCGGGGCTGAAGAAGCTGATTGGCGGGGGAGCATTCAGCATCGGCCTGATGCTGGTGGTCATTGCCGGAGCCGAACTGTTCACCGGTAACAACCTCATGGTTTCCAGTGTGATCACCGGCCGTACCACCTGGGGTAAAGTTTTTGCCGCCTGGGGGCTGGTGTATGTCGCCAACTTCATCGGCTCCATTATCCTGGCCTTGTTGTTTTACTTCTCCGGCCTGTGGAAAACGGGTGATGGCGCCCTGGGACTGATGGCAGTGGAAACGGCCTACGCCAAGGTACACTTGTCTTTTAGTGAAGCCTTTGTCCGGGCCATCGGCTGTAACTGGATGGTCTGCCTGGCGGTCTGGATGGCCATGGCGTCCCGGCAGACGATCGGTAAAATCTTCGCGATCTTTTTCCCCATCATGGGATTCGTCGCCATTGGATTCGAGCACTGCGTGGCCAACATGTACTTCATCCCAACGGGTATTTTTCTCAGCAAATGGGCTGGACTGACTCCCGCCGGGCTCGATGTGTCCACCATCACCTGGGGAACCTTCCTGATCAACAACCTGATCCCGGTGACCATCGGTAACATCATCGGCGGGACGGTTTTCGTTGGCTTGGGGTATTGGGGGGCGTACTTAAGGCCTTCACGATAGAAGGTCCGACTCTGGTCTCTGCCAATAGGTGTAAGCGCTCGATTTTCTGGCGCGCAGGTCGAATCCGGAGCCATGCCGCCCGTTCCAGCGGCACAAACTGTCGTGTTCTTCTCCACCGGTCCTCCTCCCCTTCTACCTGCCGACAGCCCAGCCGGGCCGCCGGCATCAGGGAAAGAAGAACAACTTCAGGGCAAAGACCAGAACTGCCGCGTTGACCACCTTTTTAATCCAATCATGTCCCTTGGCGATAGCCAGCTTCGGCCCCAGAATGCCACCGATGGAGTTTCCCGCGGCAAGGCTCAGGCCCATCATGTAATCGATCTCTCCGTGATAGACGAACACCGCCAGGGCAACCGCGGTGTAGAGAAAAATCACGAAGACCTTCACCGCGTTGATGCGGACCAGATCCAGGCCATGAAAGAGAAAGGCGGCAATGATGATAAAGCCCACCCCGGCCTGAACGAAGCCACCATAAATCCCCACGAAGAAAAAAGACACCGCCAGCACCACCTTCCGTCGCAGGCCAAAATGAATCTCGCGCTGGCGCATCCTCTTCATCGGATCGAGCGCCGTGAAAATCAGGACCCCCACCATGATCACGGCCAGCACCCGTTTGAACAGGGTATCATCCATGGTGATGGCCAGATCCGCCCCCAGCCAGGCGCCGACAAGGGCGGGTGGCGTGCAGAGCAGGGCCAGATCCAGCGGCAGATAGCCCCGTTTTTGAAAGCCCCGGATAGCGAACAGATTCTGGCAGAAGATCGCGATGCGATTGGTGCCGTTGGCCACACTGCTGGGCAGCCCCATGAATATCAGGAGCGGCAGGGTCATCAGCGATCCTCCACCGGCCAGGACATTGAGGGTGCCGGCAACGATTCCGACCACAAACAACAGCAGCAGGGGAAGCAGGTCATGCATGGCGGTCTTTCCTTTCTCGAGCTGAAACAACTTTCGGGTGAAATGCAGCCCCGGTGGCTACCGGTGCTATCAGGAGGTATGACCTCGGCGCACCATCGCTGCGCCAGGCCAGGATCTTAGCAGAATATCAGGAAATTTCAACGACAAACCTGGCCACTGCTCCACGCGACGCCATCAGTTGATCAGGCAAGTGGTTTTCCAGACATAGATGTTTTTGACGATCTCCGGGTCAAGCGCCAGTTCGGTGTTTTCGAACCGTACGCAGAACGCCGGCGAGGTCCGGTGAACGGTAACCGTGACCCCGGGGCTCAGGCCAAACGACAGCAGCTGGTGCAGGTTGGAATGGCTGCCCGGCTTGATATAGGTGATCCGCCCCTGCTCTCCCGGATTGAGCTCGATGAGGCTGGTCACGGTATTTGGCACCTCCTTGGAGTGGTTGCGACAGCAGTTGCCAGGAGGGATGGGTTTACCGTCCGGGCACATCTCCGGATGGCCCAGCAGGGTGCAGATCGATTCCTCGACCTCTTCTTGCAGGGAGTGCTCCACCTGACAGGCGATTTCATCCATCTTGCTCTTCTTGACCTTGAGGATCGAGGTGACCAGCACCTCGGCCAACCGGTGCCGGCGAATGATCTGTTCGGCCAGACGTTGGCCGTCATGGGTGAAATGGAGTTCGTCACCACTCTGCAGTACCATCTTATGGTTTTGCAGATCCTCGATATCTCTGGCGGAGAACTCGATTGTGCAGTTCTCCCGCACTGCCGCAAGTGAAAACTGCTGCTTTTCCCGGGCAACCCACATCGCCTCGAGAATTTCCTCAAGCCGTTCGTTGACCATATCGATTCCTCCCTAAGTGAACGTCACCCCGAACGAGAGACACAGATGATTGACGATACTGCCAAGGAGTATCGCATAGAGAAACACCGCGATATTGATGCCCAGGCCTACCTTGAAGCCCCGCTCCTTGAACAGGACGATAAAGGAGTTGATGCAGGGAGCCACCAGGGTCATGACCAGCAGGTTGACCACCAACTGCAGGTTGGTGTAGATAAGGCGCAGGTGTTCGAGTTCGGTGGCCCCGCTCTCGCGTCGGATCATCGTCTTGATGAAGACCTGGACGCTCTTTTCCGGCAGGCCCATCACCTCGTGGATCATCGGTCCCAGGGAGTGCTCGAGCAGGCGCAGCCCGCCGGCACGTTCAAAGAGGAAGACCCCGGCCGAGGCCAGCACGAACACCGGCAGCGCTTCGAGCATGAAGAACCAGGTCTTGGCCACCGCCATCTTCAGCACGGCCCAGGGCTTGGGCAGGCGCATGGGCGGGATCTCCAGAAAGAGCGGGGTGCGGCTGCCGGGCAGGATTCTGTTGGCCAGATAACCGGCGACCAGCACCTGAACCGTGAGAATGCCAAACAGCGCCAGCGAGGCGGAGGCCGGCATCTTTTCCAGGATGATCAGCATCACCGCGATAAGCGGCGCACAGGGCAGACAGAGGTAGAGCAGAAAGGAGGCGATGATCTTCTCCTTCTCGGTGCTGAGCACCCGGGTGGTCAACAGGGCCATGGTCACGCAGGAAAAGCCCATCACCAGGGGGATCGCCCCCTTGCCGTTGAGGCCGATTTTCTGGAACACCTTGTCGAGCAGAATCGAGATACGCGGCAGGTAACCCGAATCCTCGAGCAGGCCAAAGGCGATGTAAAAGCAGAAGATCACCGGCAGCACCAGGCCCATCGCCAGAAAGATACCGGTGGGCAGGATACCGAAGTCGGGGTCCATGATCATCTCGCGCAAGAACGGGTTCGGCAGCCTGTCGGTCAATTGGCTCATCGCCGGCAGGAGGGCGCCCTCGAAAATCCTGCTGTTGATGGTGTCGACCAGATAGGTGGCACCGAAGGCGCCGATAAAATAGTACATCGCCGCCAGCACCAGGCAGGCAATGGGAATGCCGGTGACCAGCGAGGTGCACATGTTACCGAAGGTCTCGAGTTTCGAATCGCGGGAAACCGGCTCGGTGACCTGCACCACATCGGCGATCCGCCGGGCCACGGTGATGTAGTGTTCGGCCAGCACATTGCGGGAATGCAGGGGATTGTCACGATAAAACGCCTCGACCGTGGCGCTGAGCGTGGCCAGTGTCTCGTCGCCGAACCGCCGCCGCACATAGCGCCGCATGTCCCGGTCTCGATTGAGCAGCAACAGGCCGATGGCCCTGGCGCCGATACGGTCGCCGGCGACATGGTGGCCCATCTCGGTCAGCAGCTGCTCGATGGCCGGGGTATAGGAAATGCGGAATTTCAGGGGCCGCAGCTCGGTAAAGGCGTTGACCAGCTCTTTTAGCCCCATCCTCTCCGGGGCGATGGTGGTGGTGACGTTGACCCCGAGCAGCCGGCCCAGCCGGCCGGTGTCGATCTCGATGCCGCGGGACACCGCCTCGTCCATCATATTGAGGTTGACCAGCATCGGCAGACCGAACTCGGCATACTGCAGGGCGATGGCCAGGGATCGGGCCAGGTTCTTGGCGTCTGCCACCAGCACGATACCGTTGACCTCCTGGCAGATCGTCTGGCTGAGCAGCACCTCGCGCGTCGCCCGCTCGTCTTCGTTCTCACTGAAGATAGAGACGTTGCCGGGGGTATCGAAGAGCACGCCCCGACCATTGCGCAATGGCGCGCTGTTGATGGCGATAGTCGATCCCGACAGGTTGATCGATTTGACCTTCTTGGTGGTGATACTGGAAAAGATCAGCGTCTTGCCGACATTCATATTGCCGACCAGGGCATAACTGAAGCCGGTCGGATCGGGCTCCTGGGAAAAGACTGACGCCATAATGTTCTACCTGTAGTGCATATCGTCTTGCCGCCGAAAACAGGGGAGCAACGGCCATTGGCAGAGTTCTCCCCTGGTGAAAGCCTGCGGTTATTTTTCCACATTACCCGGAAACATTGACGATCGGCGACAGGATTCCGGGTTTGCAGAGCGGAGCCATCTCGATTACAATGGCCGAATGTGTCAGTTTATCCTTTAATTTTTCTTTGGGTTATGTTGTCTCGATAACCGGAACCCATCAGGTGCTATGAAAATCAAAAAAGCCATCTTCCCCGTTGCCGGCCTCGGCACCCGCTTTCTCCCGGCGACCAAGGCGATGCCCAAAGAGATGCTGCCGGTGGTCGACAAGCCGATCATCCAGTATGCCGTCGAAGAGGCCCTGGCCTCCGGAATCGAACAGCTCATCTTCGTTACCGGCGCCGGCAAGACCCCGCTTGAAAACCACTTCGACCGCTCCTACGAGCTCGAGGACACCCTGCGAAAACGCGGCAAGAGCGACCTGCTCAAAACCATCGAGTCGCTGGTGCCCAAATCCGGGACCATCGTCTACACCAGGCAGAGCGAGCCCTTGGGCCTCGGTCATGCCATCTGGTGCGCTCGTGACATCGTCGGCGACGAGCCGTTCGCCGTTCTGCTCGCCGATGACCTGATCCAGAGCGACGTCCCGGTCCTGCACCAGATGGTCAAGGAGTTCGACCGGGTGCGGGCCTCACTGGTGGCGATCTTCGAGGTGCCGAAAGAAGACACCTCCAAGTATGGCATTCTCGAGGCGGAAGACAGTATCGCCGGCACGGTCCGCATCAAGTCCATGATCGAAAAGCCCAAGCCCGAGGATGCGCCATCGAACCTGGCGGCGATTGGCCGCTATATCTTCACCCCCAGGATCTTCGACTACCTGGGCGCCCACAAGCCCGGGGCCGGGGGAGAGATCCAGCTCACCGACGCGATGGTGACCCTGCTCGAGGATCAGCCGATCTTCGGCTATCCCTTTACGGGAACCCGGTTCGACTGCGGCGACAAGGCCGGTTTCCAGATGGCCAACCTGGCCTTTGCCATGGATCGGCCCGAACTGCGAGACACCCTGACCGGGTTTATCAAGTCGATCATGACCGATATGTAGCGCCAGCACCCACCCTCCGTGCCGAGTTTGCCACCTCCCGGGCGAACCGGTACAGCCGGTCAGAAAACGGATCAGCCCTCGGCCAGGAGCAGATAGAGATCGCCCCGGCCAAGGGCGCCCTGTTCGCCCTTGCCTTTCAGCCGCAACCGCTGGCCGATCCGGCTGCCCGGCGGCACCCTCACCTGCAACCGCTCCTGCCCGTCCGGCCCCTGGGTCACCAGCTGGATCACCTTGCCATCGCGCAGCTCACTGGCGGACAGGTAGGCGGTGTAGGTGGTTTCCGCCGGCTGCCCGCTGGCTATGGCCGAAGGTTTCCCGCTCCGCCGCTTGCCGCCAGACAGCAGCGTGCCAAACGCTGTGCCAAGGGAGCGCAGCAGCCCCTTCTTCTTCGAGGAGCCCAGGCCTTGTCGGGCACTGTTCCTGATGACGGGCCCGGCAAGCGATCCCAGAAAGAACAGGCCGCCGATGACCATCCCGCCCCTGTTGCCGAAAAAACTCTGCTTGACGAACTGGGGATTGGCTCGAAACCCCTTACGGGCAAACTCCTGCAGCAAGCCGGAAAACATCTGCTGGAAACGGGGGTCCTGAAAGAGATCGCGGAGGATGTCCTCCTGGCTGTAGTGAAAACCGCCACTCTGCCCGCTGGCCGCATAGTCGGCCCCCATTCTGCGCGCCGTATCGTACTGCTCCCGTTTGACCGGATCGGTCAGAACCCCGTAGGCTTCGGCAATCTCCTTGAACCTGGCCTCCGCCTCCGGATTGCCCGGATTGTGGTCGGGGTGATGCTGCATGGCCAGCCGTCTGTACTGTTTACGGATCTGTTCCTCGCTCGCCTCTGCTGCAACCTCAAGTATCTGATAGTAGTCTTTCATCGTCACCCCAAAAGAGATATCTGGCCCAGAGAGATGGCCGCCCCGGCCACCTGACTCCCTGCCAGCATTACCCTATGCACTGTTGCGTTGTCTCACAAGGGTTACGGCCAGATGCAGCGCCAATGCCGCCCCGCCCACCACCAGGGCGATGACGAGCTCAGCCAATAGTGGCGGCCAGCCCGCGGTCGCCTCGTGCAGGAGATGGACGTTATGGGTGAACATGCCGCCACCCACCAGCAGCATGGCGACCGTGCCGATGACCGCCAGGCTCCGTACCACCCAGGGCAGGGCCGCCACCAGCCCCGCGCCGAGCCACACCAGCGAGCCGCCGATGCGCCATACCGACCGCCGGCCCAGCTGGATAAGGAAAAAGCCCACATCATCCATGCGGACAATACAGGCCACCAGACCATAGACGCCAACAGTCGCCAGCAACGCCACCACCGTCACCACCATCACCTGGAGGGCCAGTTGCTGGCCCATCACCGCGCCAAGGGCGACGATGACGATCTCGATCGACAGGATGAAATCGGTACGAATCGCCGACTTGACCTTGACCGCTTCCCGGCGGAGCAGTTCCTGGGCATCGGCAACCGATTCGGCGGCCGGCCGCTCGGTCTCGGGGGCATGACGACAGCAATGATAGATCTTCTCGACCCCCTCGTAGCTCAAATAGACACCACCAACCAGCAGTATCGGCACAATGGCCCATGGCGCCCAGGCGCTCAAGAGAAAGGCCAGCGGCAGAATGATCAGCTTATTGATCACCGCCCCCTTGGCAATCGCCCAGAGAACAGGCAACTCGCGGGAGGCCTGAAAGCCCGTGGCCCGTTCCGCGTTTACCGCCAGATCGTCGCCCAGGATGCCGGCCGTCTTCTTGGCGGCGATCTTGCTCAGCACCGCCGCATCGTCGAGCAGCAGGGCAATGTCGTCGAGGACTGCGAAAATTCCACCGGTCATCTCGTTATTTACGCTCCGTTTTGGTAACCGTTCAGTGATGTTCAGTGAATGCGCAACAAGATAGCACTGCCACGCTCTGTACCCCTTCAGCCAGTGCACCAGACGTCTCGTCGGTCGGCGACTCTATCTTGCCAGTGGTCTCTGGAATGGAGAAATAACGGTTCAGGGCAAAAAATGCCATTGAAAATGGTTGACCGACACCACTATAGTAAGAGAAACGACCAGCATCACTCCCCTTTCAATACCCTGCAACCATTCAATTTATCGGAGAAGAGAGCCATGTCATTCATTCATCGTCACCGTGTCCTCGTGGTCCTTGCCGCCCTGGTCCTGGCCCTGTCAACCGCCACATCTTCGCTGGCCACCGGCCTCAGCAAAGGCCAGACCATCTATGTGCCCGCCTACTCCCACATCTACAGCGGCAACCGCGAGCAACCGTTCTTGCTGACCGTCACGGTCAGTATCAGGAACATCGATCCCCATCACCCCCTTACCGTCGACACCGTCGACTATTACGAGACCCAGGGGAAACTGCTCAAGCATTGTCTGGAAAAGCCCTTCCAGCTCGGTCCCCTCGAGTCCTTTCGCTATATCATTGCCGAAAAGGACGAGAGCGGCGGCTCCGGTGCCAATTTCATCGTCACATGGCATTCTCAGGAAAACACCAATCCGCCCATTGTCGAGACCATCATGATCGGCACCCAGTTCCAGCAGGGGATCTCCTTCACCTCGCGTGGCCAGGTCATCGAAGGCGACAGGCCGTAAGCCGGCAGCCAGCTGGCCAGAACAGCAAGAGCGCACAGCCGGAATGACAGAGGCACCGGCTACGACAGCAAACCCACCCGGACAGCGCGAGGAGAGCAGCCCAATGACCCCATACGACGAAGCACATCTTTTTGTCGCCGCCACCCGCATTCTCACCTATCAGCGAGGCTGCGCCCCCCAGATGGCCGAGATCTGTCAGATGCTGGGTATCTCGATCGAGGCGGGACTGGCCCAGGCCAGAAAGCTGGCCCAGGCCAACATTGTCGAAATCTACCAGGACCCGTTTTCCATCAAGATCTCGGTGGCCAACCATCTGGCCATCGAACAGCTGCCCCAAACCGCGGCTCCTGCAGACAGCCTGACCAGGGAACTGGAACAGTTCATGGCCAAAAAGAAGGATCTTGCCAAGAAGGCCGAGGCGATCCAGGCAGAGCTGGAAAGCCGGCAGAAGAACATGTTCAAGAACATCGAGGAGCAGCTCAGAAAAAATATCGCCAAGGATTGATGGCGTCGTAAAAAGTCGAATGTTGCACCAAGATGGGCTCAGAAAAAACTTTGATATACGAGGCGTAGTGTCTCAAACGGAAATTTGGTATTACATATGGTACAGCGACTTGCCGATTGAGATCTACAACGAAGT
>JBKEBZ010000094.1:0-52670 GCA_047973425.1 Desulfopila sp. | reverse complement strand
TTTCGGGGGTGGCGAGGCCTGTCTGGATGGCTCCGGTCGGGAATGCGGTAAAATTTGCGTATAAGTCTGGACATTTTAGATGATGTGCCTGTATAATGGCCTTCATAATCGTTGTAAAAGTTCCGATCATCGTAGTTGCCCATACAACTTTTCTAATATTCTGAAATATCTGTAATTGCTTGCTCTTTTCGAGCAGAGAAATCCTATCGGCTTATTTTTAAACAAGGGTAATGAATAATGGCACCAAAGGCATATCTGAAGGGACCAAAGTTGTTTTCGCTGGCCAGAAAAAAAGCACTCAGAATGGACATTCCCCAATACAAGGGGATCAAGCTTTCCGAGTTGATCTGCAGGATTCAGGAAAAAGAGGGGAATCTGCCCTGTTATCAGCAGCGGGAGATCTGCACCCAGACAGACTGCTGCTGGCAGGCCTCATGCAATACCAGAATGGTCGATCAGGGCAAGACCGCCAAGGCGTGACAGCCCGTGTCTGATGGCTGGCTGAGGTTCTCTGGTTCAGTCATGCCGGTTTATAGGCAACTGGCCAGCACGACGATCTCTGTCACCGCGTCGAGGAGTTTCATGTTTCGTTGTGGCTGAGGCTTTTTGGTCCAGCCATGCTGGTTAGTCGAAGTTGGGGCAGAACAGTTTGCGCATGGTCTGGATGAGTTCCAGGATCCGTTTGTCTGTTATCTTGTTGTAGATGAAGTTGGCGTCTTTCCGGTATTCGATGATTCCCTGACTGCGAAGGATATTGAGGTGCTGTGAGACGTTGGCATTGGTCGTTTCGACCTCGTCACGAATGTCACCGACAGAGAGTTCCTTGTCCTGCAGCAGGCAGAGTATTTTCAGGCGAATGGGGTGGGACATGGATTTGAGAATTTTTGACATGGCGTCAATCTGTTCATCTTTCATAAGGTGACCTTGGCTGAAATCTCTTTTAGCTTGTAATGTAATTGTTCTGTTGTCTTTGTAAAGTGCCCGAATAAGGCCTTCTTTTACCAGGGATTCTATTTTCTGGATAGTTTTTTCCGTTTCAGCGCGATCGGTGTCAATTCCCCGATAACCAGCATAGCTGGACCAGGTAGCCTCAGCCACCACGAACCATGAAACTCCTTGGCGCGGTAACAGCGTTTTCCACACTGACGAGTTTCATATAAACCAGCATGGCTGGATCAAAGAGCCTCAGCTACCACGAACCATGCAGCGAGACGGTCGATCTCGTTTTCATTTTTTCATTTTTTATTTATATTGCTGATCTGAGGGAAAAGTCATCGCTTGCTAACCGGCATTCTCTTTTGTCGTTTGGCACACTCTTCCAGTGTCGTGTCACTCGTACAATGTTTAGCAAACCAGGGACTGTCCCCGGTTTCATCGGGGGCTGTCCCTGGTTTAACGGGGCGCGCGAAAGACTTCTCCATTGATGGCACGTTGTGGCTGCATGTGCAGAGAGTTCAGGAGAGAGGCGTATGGGCGATGAGAGCGGTATGTTCCATGACCTGTCACCGGAAGATCATGACGGGAAGGCAGCAGAGGCAGAGAGGGTGGACGGTGTTGGGCTTTCGCCGGTGCAAGAGGACACCGCCGTAAGCCAGCAGACCACCGGTAACGAATCGTTCTGGGCCGAGCAGGCCGAGACCCTGGTAAGCTGGTCCAAAAGGTGGACCAGGACCCTGGCGGCAAACCAGGATATGAGCCGGGTGCGATGGTTTGTCGGCGGCCGGCTGAACGTGGCCTATAACTGTCTGGATCGTCACCTCGATGATGGACGAAAAAACAAGGCCGCACTCATCTGGCAGGGCGAGCAGGAGGCGGATGTCCGGGTCTATACCTACCAGATGTTGCACCGGGAGGTGTGCCGGTTCGCCAACGTCTTGAAAAAGCTGGGCCTGAAAAAGGGTGACCGGATCGTCTGCTATCTGCCGATGTTACCCGAACTGGTCATCGCGATGCTGGCCTCGGCCAGGATCGGAGCAGTGCACTCTGTTGTTTTCGCGGGATTTTCTGCACAGAGCCTGCGCCAGAGAATTATCGATTGTCAGGCGTGCCTGGTGATCACCGCCGACTATGCCTCCCGGGGGGGGCAGATTCTCCCTCTAAAAGAGATCGCCGATGAGGCCCTGGCCGGATGCGATCAGGTTACGGGCTGTGTGGTGGTGCAACGGGGGACAGGAGACGTCGCCATGCAGGATGGCCGGGACACCTGGTACCACCGCGAGGTGAACGGCAGCGATATCGGTCTGGTCTGCGAGCCCGAGGAGATGACTGCAGAAGACCCGCTCTTCATTCTCTACACCTCCGGTTCGACCGGTCCGCCCAAGGGGGTGGTGCATAGCTGCGGCGGCTACCTGGTCTATGCCCTCTACTCCCTGCAACGGACCTTTTCGATAAAGGATGACGACACCTTCTGGTGCACCGCGGATATCGGCTGGATAACCGGCCACACCTGCACGGTCTACGGTCCCCTGGGCCTTGGCGCCACCTCTTTGATGTTCGAAGGAATTCCCTCCTGGCCGGGGCCGGACAGGTTCTGGCAGATTGTCGAGAAATACCGGGTGAGCGTTTTTTATACCGCGCCGACGGTCATTCGGGTTCTGATGCGCTATGGCACCGAACCGGCGGAGATCCATGACCTGTCCTCGCTGCGTTGCCTCGGTTCCGTGGGTGAACCGCTCAATAGTGATGCCAGGGAGTGGTACGCTCGGGTCATCGGTAACGGGCGGCTGCAGGTTACCGATACCTGGTGGCAGACGGAGACCTCCGGGATCATGATCGCTTCGACTGTGGCGGAAGCCGTGAGAGGGGAAAATCCCGGGGGGCTTCCCCTGCCAGGGGTTGAGATGACAGTCCTCGATGATCAGGGCCAGGAGGTGGCGGCGGGGGGCAGCGGCAGTCTGGTCGTCGCTCGGCCCTGGCCGGGGATGCTCACAGGGCTCGCTGGCGCCGCCGGAGAGTTCTTCGATACCTACTATAAAAAATATCCTGGCAAATTCTCTACGGGAGACTGCGCCTGCCGCGATGGGGATGGCCGCTTCACCGTAACCGGTCGGTTCGATGACGTCATCGATGTCGCAGGTCGCAGGCTCGGCACAGGTGAGATCGAGTCGGCTATAACGACCCATCCGAGCGTGGCCGAGGCGGCTGTGGTCGCGATGTCGCACCCGATAAAGGGACAGGTCGTCTATGCCTATATAAGTGTCAAGGACGAGGTCATGGCTGGTCCGCAGCTGCTGGCGGAAATAAAGGATCACGTTCATCGTCAGATCGGCTCTTTTGCGGTGCCCGAGACCATCCAATATACCAGGGGTTTGCCGAAGACGCGCAGCGGCAAGATCATGCGCCGGGTTTTGCGGAAAATCGCCTCGGCGGAATATGACGATTTCGGTGATACCTCCACCATGGCCGATCCTTCTGTTATCGCTGATCTTATCGCTGGAAAAACAGGTGAGAACTGAGCTGGGCGAGATGGCGATGGCAAGCCGCGGTCGCGGGCTTGGGCGGCGATGTGTCCCCTTTTTTTGCGGGATCGGGAGGATGTTCTTGAATCTGCAGCGAGAAAGGAGTTAATTAGGCTGATATTTCAAGGTTGATGCGAGATGTTGCAGCCGTGGGCGACCGGTATCCGGTTCGTGAGCGGTTGTCTGTGCTCCGGATGCTCGAGGGGGAGAGTCACGATGAAGGCATACGAGGGAGTGACTGCCGGCAACTGTTACCTGCATGTGATAGATGTGCAGGAGAGGTTGATGCAGCAGATCGAAGGGGCCGAACAGGTGGCATCGGTGGTGGCCATGATGATGAAGTGTGCGTCGATCATGGATATCCCCGTACTGGCCAATACCCAGTATAAAAAAGGGCTTGGCCCCTATCTTCCCGAACTCGAGGAACTGGCGGCCACCCTTGCTCGGCCGGACAAGGTCGAATTCAACGCCTTTGCCAACACCGAGACAGTGGCCCTGGTGGAGCGGCTGCCCAGGACCGTGCAGCATGTCATCCTGGTTGGCGTGGAGACCCACATCTGCATTTATCAGACGGCCATGGGGGCACTGGCCCGCGGGCTTACGCCCTGGATCGTCTCCGATGGGGTGGGAAGCAGAAGAACGGACCACCATCGGGCGGGGCTGGCCAGGCTTGCGGCCTGTGGCGCCAGGGTGGGGCCGGCGGAGATGTTGATCTATGAGCTGCTTGGCCGGGCCGCCACTCCGGAGTTCAAGAAGGTGCTGCCGTTGATTCTTGCCCAGAGCCAGGTGGTGCGGCAGGACGACGATGCCCCGCACTGACGGCGGTTGGCAGGGGCAGGGCTGCGGTCATTGCCGGGCGTTTATCCGAAACCCGTCGTGCGGATAGCTCTGTTGCCGCGCCGAGGAGTTGCATGTTTCGTTGTGGCTGAGGCAATCTGGTCCAGCCATGCTGGTTTGTGAGGCGGAAAAAACGTAATTGAAAGAGCATTTATGAAAGGTAACGAAATCCGGTCGAAATTTTTAGATTTTTTCCAAAAGAAATCCCATACCCTGGTGGAGAGTTCCTCTCTTGTCCCGAAAGACGATCCTACCCTGCTGTTTACCAATGCCGGAATGGTGCAGTTTAAAATGGTGTTCATGGGTGAGGAAAAACGGGAGTATGTCCGGGCGGTGACCAGCCAGCGCTGCGTCCGGGCCGGTGGAAAGCACAACGATCTGGAAAATGTCGGCTACACCGCGCGTCATCACACCTTTTTCGAGATGCTGGGCAACTTTTCCTTTGGCGACTATTTCAAAGAGGACGCGATCAGTTACGCCTGGGAGTTTTTGACGGTGGAACTGGGGTTGAACCCGCAGGACCTGTGGGTTTCGATCTATGAAGACGACAATGAGGCCCAGGCGCTCTGGGAGCGGGTGAAGGATCTGCCCGAAGGCCGTATTGTCCGTATGGGAGAAAAGGATAATTTCTGGGCCATGGGTGACACCGGTCCCTGCGGGCCCTGCTCGGAAATCCATATCGATCAGGGGGCCGAGGCCGGCTGTGGCCGGCCCGACTGTCGACTGGGTTGTGACTGCGACCGCTTTCTGGAGCTGTGGAATCTGGTCTTTATGCAGTTTTATCGAGATGAAGAGGGCACGATGACCCCGTTGCCCAAGCCGAGTATCGATACCGGCATGGGGCTTGAGCGGGTGGCGGCTGTACTGCAGGGGAAATTCAATAACTACGACAGCGACCTCTTTTCTCCGATCATCGACAGGCTCGAGCACCTCTCGGGCAGACGCTATGGCTCCGGGCCCGAGGTCGATGTGGCCATGCGCGTCATCGCCGATCATGCCCGGGCTACCGCCTTTCTGGTGGCTGACGGTGTGCTGCCGGCAAACGAGGGGCGAGGCTACGTCCTCAGAAGGATCATGCGCAGAGCGGTTCGTTATGGCAAGAACCTGGGGCTTGAAAAGCCCTTTATGGCGGATGTCGCCCAGGCTGTGGTCACCGCGATGGCCGATGCCTATCCTCACCTGCTGACCGCTGTCACCCTGCTCGACAAGGTGGTGAACAACGAGGAGCAGAGATTTCGGGAGACCTTAGAGCATGGTCTGTTGCTGCTCGATGAAAAGATCGCCCAGTTGCAGGCCGACCAGGAGACGGTCATCGACGGAGAGTTTATCTTCAAACTCTATGATACCTTTGGCTTTCCTTTTGATATTGTCCGGGATATCGCCCTCGAGCGCCAGATGGGGTTTGACGAGACGGGCTTTGTCGCTGCGATGGAGGCCCAGCGCAGCAAGTCCAGGGCGTCCCGCAAAGGGGAGAATGTCCGTCTCAAAGAGGAGGGGGTCAAGGTCCTTGCCGATGCGGGGCTGCGTTCAACTTTCACCGGTTATGACCTCCTGGCCGAGACCGCCAGGGTCGAGGGATTGCTCGATGGCGAAGGAAAAAACGTGGTCGAGTTGGCCAGGGAGGGGAGAGGCCGGGTCCTGACCGCCAGAACGCCCTTTTATGCCGAAGCCGGCGGCCAGGGCGGCGATCGGGGCTGGCTGCGCTGGCAGGGTGGCGCGGCCGAGGTGCAGAACACCGTCAAGGAGGGCGACGGCCTCATCCTCCACGAGGTACGGGTAACGGAAGGTACCCTCGGGCTGGGTTGCGAGGTAAGCCTGGAGGTCGATGTGCAGACCCGTCTGGCTACTGCCGCGAACCATTCGGCCACCCACCTGCTCCAGGCGGCTCTGGTCAAGGTCCTGGGCGATCATGTCAAACAGGCGGGTTCCCTGGTTGGTCCGGACCGGCTGCGCTTCGATTTCACCCACTTTTCGCCAATGACCGTCGATGAAATAGAGCGGGTCGAAAGGCTGGTCAACGCGGAGATCCGGCACAATGTGCCGGTGAGAACCTCCGTGCTGCCCCGCGAGGAGGCGATCCAGGCCGGAGCGACCGCCCTTTTTGGCGAGAAATATGACGATGTTGTCCGGGTCGTTGCCATGGGAGATTTCAGTCGTGAACTCTGCGGCGGCACCCATGTGGCGGCCTCTGGCGATATCGGTCTGTTCAAGATCCTGACAGAAAGCGGCATTGCCTCCGGGGTGCGGCGAATTGAAGCGATTGCCGGCGAGCAGGCCTTTGTGCTGATGCAGGCCATGGCCGCCCGTGAGCGCCGCCTCAGTGAGCTGCTCAATGGTCGCGATGAAGAACTGATCACCAAGGTCGAGAACCTGTTTGGCCATCAGAAGAAGCTGGAGCGGCAGGTGAGCGAATTGGCGGCCAAGCTGGCGTCTTCCAGCCTCGACGACATTCTCGATGGCGGCCAGGAGGTTGCCGGTATCAAGGTGCTGGCGGCGGAGATCCCCCTGGACAGCCCGAAAACCCTGCGGGAGATGGGTGACAGGGTTCGGGACACCATGGGGTCGGCCGTGGCGGTGCTCGGTGGTCAGGTGAACGGCAAGGTTGCCCTGCTGGCCGTGGTATCCAAGGATCTGACTTCGAGAATCAAGGCCGGTGAGGTCATTGCCCGGACTGCAGGGATTGTCGGCGGCAAGGGTGGCGGTCGCCCGGATATGGCCCAGGCGGGTGGCCCTATGGTCGACAAGCTGACCGAGGCTATCGGCCAGGTGCCGAACATTGTCGAGGACCTGTTAGGCGGGTGACGAGACGACTCAGGGGCCGGTTTCCAATGCGGAGATCGGCCCCTTTCTTTTGCTGACATCTGACCGGCTAACTCTCTTTGGTTGCAGACGAAAACGAGGCATCGCCAATTTGATAAAGTGGTTGACAGCGCATGCTATATACAGTAAAGATTTTTTGCAATTGTGAATGACTGTTCAGTGTAAATGTAGAACGATTCTCGGTTTTTGATAACAGATCCCACCCTATTTTGCGGCTACCATTCACTGCGGTGAATGTTGAATGTTTTTATTTTCTTATCCAAGTTAATCGGGGGCTCAATGACATGATTACGATGGACATTACTATGGTGATTCAGATCATCAACATGTTTGTACTCATGTTTCTCCTCAACAGGGTTCTTTACAAACCGGTAAAGGCCATTTTGCAGGAGAGATCTGAAAAACTGGAGGCGATGCAGGCCGATATCTCGCAGACCGAGATGGATGCCCGAACCCGACAGGCGGAGGTCAATGCCAAGATGGCGAAGGCCTCCAGCAGGGCCAAGGAGGCGTTGGACTCTGCTCGAGCAGCGGCCCAGACCGCCGGTGACGCCAAGCTGGCCGAGATCAAGAAGTCGACGGATGATGACAAGGCCAGGCATCTGGCCGAAATCAGCGCTCAGATGGAGAGCGCCAGGAAGAGCCTCAAAGAGAACCTGGACGGCTTCGCAGCCGAGATGGCCGGTAAAATTCTGGGAAGGAGTCTCCAGTGATGAGAGGAGTGAACCAGGCGGCCAGACTGATGATTCTGGCAATGTTGGCACTTTGTGTCGTTATGGGCACTTCTCTGGCTATCGCTTCATCTGGCGGTGGTGCTGCGACTCATGCGCCTTCCGTGCAGGGGGAGACGCCCCTGGAGGCCTATGGAGAAGAGGTTATCGTCGGCCCTAACGAGACCCATGGCGAGACCGCCGCAGGCGCCCATGTGGCGCCCGACAGTCTGTCGGCTATCAAGATCAAGGATCTCGGTCTGCGGATCATGAACTTTGCCGTTCTCCTCTTTCTGGTGGTGAAGTTTGGCGCCAAGCCGATCGGCAACGCCCTTGCCGGTCGTCGTAAGGCGATCAAGGAGGAGATCGAGGATCTCGAGGCCAAAAAGACAGCGGCCGAGAAGTCGTACCGTGAGTTCGCCGATAAACTGGCCAGTGCGGAAAAGGATATTGACAAGGTCGTCGACCGGGCGCTGGCCCAGGCGGAGATCGAAAAGGCCAAAATTATCGAGAAAGCCGAACAGGCTGCCGCCGACATCAGGCGCCAGGCCGAGATCGCGATCCAGCAGGAGTTGATGGAAGCCCGTCGCACCTTGAAAAATGAGGTGGCGGATCAGGCTGCCGTTATGGCCGAGGAACTGATCGTAAAGAACCTCACCGCCGAAGACCAGGTGAGAATCGTTGAAGAGTATCTCGACAAAGTGGGGGCCGTACAGTGAAACAGACAATTCTTGCACGACGATACGCCAAAGCGCTCTTTTCGGTCGGTAAAGAGCAGGGCACCTATGAAGCGTACAATGATGCCCTGCAGGCCCTGGGCACTTTGTTTGCCGAGACGCCGGAGGTAAACGATGCACTGACCAATCCACTCTATCCGGTTGAGATCCGCGAGAAGGTCATGAGTGGCATCGTCAAGTCCATGGAGGCTGATCTGGTCTTGGGAAATTTTCTCAAGCTGCTTGTCGAGAAAAAGCGGGCGGAGATTCTCCCCGAAATTGCCGAAGAATTCCAGACTCTGGTGGACGACGAGAAAAACATCAGTCACGGCAGCGTTGTCTCGGCGGTGGAGCTCAGCGATGCATTGCAGACCAAGGTGCAGACGACACTTGAAAGGTTAACAGGCAAGCAGGTGGAACTGACAGTCAGCGTCGATCCATCGATCATCGGCGGGATAATCGCCAAGGTCGGTGATCTGGTTCTGGATGGCAGTATCAAGGCACAGCTTGCCGGTTTGAAAGATTCCATTAAGGGGAGAGAATAGATGCAGATCAAAGCCGAAGAAATCAGTCAGATCATCAAAGAGCAGATTGGCGCATACGAGACATCCATCGACCTCAACGAGACCGGCAAGGTCATCTCGGTCGGTGACGGTATCGCCCGGGTGTACGGGGTTCAGAACTGCATGGCTATGGAACTCCTCGAGTTTCCCGGCGGAATCATGGGCCTGGCCCTGAACCTCGAGGAAGACAACGTCGGCTGTGCGGTTCTCGGTGAGGTTTCCTCGATCAAGGAAGGCGATATCGTCAAGCGGACCGGCAGAATCGCCGAGGTTCCGGTCGGCCCGGAAATGGAAGGTCGGGTTGTCGATGCCCTCGGCCAGCCCATCGATGGCCAGGGGCCGATCAACGCCTCCGCGACCTCCAAGATAGAGGTCCTCGCCCCGGGTGTCATCGCCAGAAAGGGCGTCCATGAGCCGTGTTACACCGGCGCCAAGGCTGTCGACGCGATGACTCCGGTCGGTCGCGGTCAGCGTGAGCTGGTTATCGGCGACCGGCAGATCGGCAAGACCGCCCTCTGTGTCGATGCCATCATCGCTCAGAAAAACAGTGACATCCACTGTATCTACGTGGCCGTCGGTCAGAAGAAATCGACCGTCGCCCTGGTTGTCGAGGCCTTGAGGAAGCATGGCGCGATGGAGTACACCACCGTGGTGGCCGCCTGTGCCTCCGATCCGGCGCCGATGCAGTATATCGCTCCCTTTGCCGGTTGCGCCATGGGCGAGTATTTCCGTGACAATGCCCAGCATGCCCTGATCATCTATGACGATCTCTCCAAACAGGCTGTCGCCTATCGCGAGCTGTCCCTGCTGCTGCGTCGTCCGCCGGGACGCGAGGCCTATCCTGGCGATATCTTCTTCAACCACTCGCGCCTGCTCGAGCGGGCCGCCAAGGTCAATGATGAACTCGGTGCCGGTTCGCTGACCGCTCTGCCGATCATCGAGACCCAGGCTGGCGACGTTTCGGCGTTTATTCCGACCAACGTCATTTCCATTACCGACGGGCAGGTCTATCTCGAACCGAACCTCTTTTTCTCCGGGGTACGTCCGGCCATCAACGTCGGCCTCTCGGTCTCTCGGGTTGGCGGCGCGGCTCAGGTCAAGGCCATGAAGCAGGTTGCCGGTACCCTCCGCCTCGATCTCGCTCAGTACCGCGAGCTTGCGGCCTTTGCCGCCTTCGGTTCCGATCTCGATGCCTCCACCCAGGCCAAGCTGACCCGCGGTGAACGTCTGGTCGAGATTCTCAAACAGCCGCAATACCAGCCGTTGCCGATGGAGAAGCAGGTGACCATTATCTATGCCGGTTCCAACGGTTTTCTCGATAAGCTGCCGGTGAATTCACTGGGCGAGTACGAACGCGAGCTCTATACCTATATCGAGTCGAACGACCCCTCTATTTTCACCGATCTCGCCCAGGAGATGGCCTTTACCGATCCTATCAAGGACAAGCTCAACAAGGTGCTGACCAGCTTTGGTGAAACGTTCAAGGCGACAAAGGGTCTTAACTAACCAGCATGGCTGGACCAGGTAGCCTCAGCTACAACGAACCATGAAACTCTCGCCACGGAAGGAAGGCTGCCCATGCTGACGAGTTTCGCATAAATAGAGGTAGGTACCGTTATGCCGAGTCTAAAAGAAGTGAAGATGAAGATCGCCGGTGTGAAGAAGACCGCGCAGATCACCAAAGCCATGAACATGGTCGCTGCGGCGAAACTGCGCGGTGCCCAGGAGAAGATGGAAGCCTTTCGGCCCTACGCCGCAAAATTCGATGAGGCGATGTCGAATCTCTCTGCCGGCGCCAATCCCGACCAGTTCCCCTTGATGGAAGTGCGTGAGGTGAAGAGTGTCGAACTGGTGGTGGTGAGTTCAGACCGCGGCCTGTGCGGCTCCTTCAACGCTCATGTCATCAAGAAAGCGTTGAAAATGATGGCGGCCTACGAGGCGGAAGGCAAGTCGGTCAGCTTGGTCTGTGTCGGTAAAAAGGCGCATCAGGCGCTGCGCAAGACTGGCAAGGTCCGCAAGTCCTATACCACCATCATGGCCAATTTCCAGATGTTCAATGCCCGCGAAATAGCCACGGACGTTGCCGAGCGCTTTCTCAAAGGGGAGACCGACAAGGTCGAGGTGGTCTACAGCGAGTTCAAGACCGTGGTGATGCAGCTGCCGGTAAGCAAACAGATGCTGCCCATCCAGCCGGTGGAGGCCGAACTGGAACAGGAGGGGAGTGCCGGCGGGAAGCTGTCCGGCGATTATATCTATGAGCCTTCCGAGGAAGAGATCATGGATGTCCTCCAGCCGCTCTATCTCAATGTGGCGATGTACGCGGCCATGCTCGAGATCGGTGCAGGGGAGCACGCCGCACGAATGACCGCCATGGATAATGCGACCAATGCCTGCAAGGATATCGTCTCGAATCTGACAATCGTCTATAACAAGGCTCGCCAGGCCGCCGTTACCAATGAGCTGATGGATATCGTTGGCGGCGCAGAAGCCCTGAAATGATTTTGACAATATAGCTAATTCAAATACTTGAGGAGGGGTGTGGCCCTATGAGTGAGCAAAGAACAGGAAAAATAATACAGGTAATCGGCCCTGTAGTCGACGTTGAATTCGAGGCGGGTGATCTTCCTGAGATCATGAACGCCCTTTTTGTGAGCAACCCGAGTATTTCCGCTGAACAGGACAATCTGGTCATCGAGGTCGCCCAGCAGTTGGGTGACAACGTCTGCCGCTGTATCGCCATGGACCAGACCGATGGTCTGGTGCGGGGCATGGCTGCCAGGGATTCCGGCAAGCCGATCACCATCCCGGTCGGCACGGCCTCCCTGGGCCGCATCATGAACGTCGTTGGTCGTCCGGTCGACGGCATGGGCCCGATCGATTCCCCCGAGTCCCTGCCGATCCATCGTCTGGCGCCGAGCTTTACCGAACAGGACACCGAGGTTCGGGTACTGGAGACCGGGATCAAGGTCATCGATCTGCTGGTACCCTTTCCGCTGGGCGGCAAGATGGGCCTGTTCGGCGGCGCCGGCTGCGGCAAGACCGTTATCATGATGGAGATGGTCAACAACATCGCCATGCACCATGGTGGCATTTCGGTTTTCTGCGGTGTTGGTGAGCGGACCAGGGAAGGCAACGACCTCTATCATGAGATGAAGGAATCCGGCGTTCTGCCCAAAGCCGCCCTGGTCTACGGGCAGATGACCGAGCCCCCGGGAGCCCGGGCCCGCGTGGCCTTGACCGGATTGACCGCCGCAGAGTATTTCCGTGACGTCGAGGGCCAGGACGTGCTGTTCTTCGTCGACAACATCTTCCGCTTCACCCAGGCGGGTTCCGAGGTTTCGGCGCTGCTTGGTCGTATTCCCTCGGCCGTGGGCTATCAGCCGACGCTCGCTACCGATCTCGGCGCTCTCGAGGAACGGATCACCTCCACCACCAAGGGCTCGATCACCGCTGTCCAGTGTGTGTATGTTCCCGCCGACGACTTGACCGACCCCGCACCGGCGACGACATTCGCCCATCTCGATGGTACCGTCGTTCTCTCCCGGCAGATCGCTGAGCTGGGTATCTATCCTGCGGTTGACCCCCTCGATTCCACCTCGCGGATTCTCGATCCGAATGTCATCGGCGACGATCACTACCAGACCGCCCGTAATGTTCAGGTGACATTGCAGAAATATAAAGATCTCCAGGATATTATCGCCATTCTCGGTATGGATGAGCTCTCTGACGAGGATCAGATCCTCGTTACCAGGGCCCGGAAGATCCAGCGTTTTCTCTCCCAGCCGTTCACGGTCGCCGAGGTTTTTACCGGCATGGCGGGAAAATTTGTCAAGGTTGCCGACACCGTTCAGGGATTCAAGGAGATTCTTGAAGGGAAACACGACGAGTTGAGTGAGAACTCCTTCTATATGGTTGGCTCAATCGATGAGGCAGTAGCCAAAGACGCCAAATCCAAAGGGTAATCCAATCAACGTGTAAAGAGGGCAAACCGATGGCAGAGCAGATCAGACTGGAAGTCGTGACCCCCACCGGGTCGGTGGTTGACGATGATGTCAATATCGTCAATGCCCCCGGCTATGGTGGTGACTTTGGGGTGTTGGCCCACCATGCGCCCATGTTGTCGACGATCAAGATTGGCACCCTGACCTACGAGAAAGAGAAAAGCCGCGAGGCGCTGATGGTCAGTGGCGGCTTTTGTGAGGTCTCGAAGAACAAGATAACCTTTCTTGTTGAGAGTGCGGAGTTTGGTCGTGACATCGACGTGGACAGAGCCATGCGGGCCAAAGAGCGGGCGGAAAAACGTCTCTCCGAGGCCAGGGCACATGATGAGAATATCAATGTTGCCCGTGCTGAAGCGGCTTTGCAGCGGGCAATAGCGCGTCTTCACACTGCGAAGATGTAAATGTCGTAGCATTGTTGTTGCAGCAGTTGTACAGCTGCAAAAAAGGCCATCCCTGGCGGGATGGCCTTTTTTGTTTGCCCGCCCGCTGCTCTCTGGCAATGGCCCGACGGCAGGAGAGGAGGGGCCTCGACACCAGTTTGTCCGCGGCACCGCTTACAGCCTGGCTGTCGACCTGTTGACATAGGCCTCTATGCCGGCGGTCAGCTCCTTGGCCATCACGGTGCTAAAGGGCGTGGACTGGAGCTTCTCCATGTCCTCCTTGTTGCTGATAAAGGCGAGTTCGATCAGGATGGACGGCATCTGGGCCCCGATGAGGACGTAAAAGGGGGCCTGCTTGATGCCGAGGTTGGGGATCGTGCCGTTGGTCTGTTCGGAGAGACCCTTGACCAGGGCATCGTGAACTTGGCTGGCCAGACGGGATGATTCGGCAATTTTGGAGTTTTGCAGAATGTCCTTGAGGATGTCCTGCAGATCACTCATCTGATTGGTCGAAGTGGCATTTTCCATCGCTGCCACCCGCATCGCCTCGGCGTTGGTGCTGAGATTGAGATAATAGGTTTCCAGGCCGCGGACCTGGGGAGACGGGTGGGCGTTCAAATGCAGGGAAATGAAGATGTCGGCATTGTGGGTGTTGGCTATGGCCGTCCGTTCCTCTAAGGAGACGAAGGTATCGCTGTTTCTGGTGAGGAGGACTTCGCAGCCGGTCTCCTTTTCAAGGAGCGGCTTGAGCTGCTGGGCGAACTTCAACACAATGTCCTTTTCCTTCAGCCCATTGGCCATGGCGCCCGGGTCCTTGCCGCCGTGACCCGGATCGAGAACGATGCGGCCAATTTTCAGTCCGAGCTGTTGGGCCAGAGAGGGGCCGGCCTGTTCCGCGGAGGCGGTCACCACCTTGTGATGCCGAGCCGTGACGCGCCTCTTTTCCTGCTGGGAGGCGAGAATCTTCCGTTTATCCCGCTCAATCTGGAGCGGTGTCTGACTGGTCGTCGTCTCACTGACTCCTGGCTTCGAGGTCTCTACCGGCTGCAGTCGGGCAATGCGCTTGTGCGTATCCGATTCACCGTTTTTGCCGCGGACGTCGACGATGACCCTGAACGGCTCCGGCAGGCTGTATATCCGGTAGGTGTCGATACTGTCGATGTCGAGAACGACCCGCACGGTGTCCTTACTGAACTGGGCGGTGCGAACCTGTCGGAGCAGGCCGTCACCGATCACCAGCGGTTGGCGGTACTGAGGTTCGATATAGCTGTCCTGGACATCGATGTAGAGCCGCTGCGGTTTGCGGGCCGATCTCTGCAGGAGTTCTTCGTGGTATTTCACCGGGCCCGAAGCCCGAATGACGATACGGGTATAGTCTTTTGACGACCAGTACTGTACCGGGAGTATATAGTTGAGCTTGCTGAGAGGCGAACTGCCGACCATTACCGGGGGCAGTTCGACATTGTGATCCTTGCTCAGCTGCTTCATCAGCTCCGCGGCCTCGGGGTGCATATCGCCACCCGGATAGTCCTGGATGATCCGGGCGAAGTGTCTGGCGGCGGCCGCCGGGTCGTGTTGGACCTTGAGGGATATCTGGCCGAGGGCGTACCAGGAATCGTCGGCCAGCGCATGCTTTGGAAACAGCCTGGTTATATCCTGATAGTAATTTATCGATTCCTGCAGATCGGAATTCTGATGAAATCGCTGGTACTTGTGGTAATGGAGCTGGCCGAGCATGAACAGACAGGCCGGTGCCTGATCAG
Source organism: Desulfopila sp. (assembly GCA_047973425.1). Taxonomy (GTDB): domain Bacteria; phylum Desulfobacterota; class Desulfobulbia; order Desulfobulbales; family Desulfocapsaceae; genus Desulfopila. The sequence continues at coordinate 37,422 of JBKEBZ010000094.1, read as the reverse complement.
AGCGGGGCTCGTCGAGGTAGACGCGGCGGAAATTCCGGGCGCCCCGTAGCCAGTTTTGTTTATCTGCACCCAGCGCGCTGTTGGTGAGGAGTTCGTTATAGTAGAACTTCGCTTCATTGAATCGCTGGGCGCTGGTATTTTCCGGGAGAAGATGGGAAAACGCCGATGACAGGGCACCTTCCTCAGCGTTGGCAGGGGCGCAGGCCAGCAGCAGGCACAAGAGCATCAGGCAGAGCCGGATCAGCCACGCGTCCGGCGCACTTTTTTTAAGGTATGGGAGGTATGGGACGATTTCGAGCATCGATCAAATCATGCCTTGAGACATTTGGGGACCATTTTCTCTCCTGATTTTACCACTTTCAGCTCAAATATCCTCGCCGGATTGTACTGAATTGCCGGCGGTAAGGCAAATAAAACGGTGCTGGCCCAGACGAAGGGCGCGCTGTCTGCCCGTGCCGAGGAGTTTCCTGTTTCGTTGTGGCTGCGGCTCTATGGTCCAGCCATGCTGGTTAGCCAAGGAGCTCCTGCAGTCGATAGAGCACGTCCAGCGCCTGACGCGGGGTCAGCTGGTCGGGGACGATGGTCTTGACATAATCGCGCAGCGGGTCGCTGGGTGGCGCAAACAGTGACAGCTGATCGGGATGGCTGCGGGTTTTCTTTTTTCCTGGCCGGGCCGATCTGGCAATCGAGGGTTGTCCTGTCTGGTCGAACTCCCCGTTTTCAATATTTTTCAAGATTTCTTCGGCCCGCTCCACCACCTGGGGAGGCACTCCGGCCAGAGCGGCGACCTGGATGCCGTAGCTGCGGTTGGTGCCACCCTCGACGAGTTTGTGGAGAAATATGATCGAATCGTTCCATTCCCTGACGGCGATGGAGAAGTTACGGACCCGGTCATGGGTACGGGCGAGATCGGTGAGTTCATGGTAGTGGGTGGCGAACATGGTCTTGACCCCCTGACCATTTTTCTGTACCAGATCTTCGGCCACGGCCCAGGCAATCGACAGGCCGTCGTAGGTCGAGGTGCCCCTGCCGATCTCATCGAGAATGACCAGGCTTTTCGGGGTGGCGTTGTTGAGTATATTGGCGGTCTCACTCATTTCGACCATGAAGGTCGATTGACCGCGTCGCAGATCGTCCATTGCCCCGACCCGGGTGAAGATCTTATCGACTATGCCGATGCGGGCCTTAGCCGCTGGCACGAAGCTGCCCATCTGGGCCATCAGTACGATCAGAGCCGTCTGGCGCAGCACGGTCGATTTTCCGGCCATATTCGGCCCGGTGATGATGAGGAGTTGCTGGGAGGACTGGTCGAGGTAGACGTCGTTGGGCACGAACTTTCCCCCGGCCAGGGACCGTTCGATCACGGGATGACGCCCCTCGGTGATCGCGATGACCGGCTCGTCGATGATCTGTGGTTTGCAGTAGTTGTATCGCTGGGCGATTTCGGCCAGTGCGCAGAGGACATCGAGCCGGGCGAGTTGCCGGGCGGTTTGCAACAGGCGATGGCCATGGTCGGCGAGATGCTGTCGTATTCCGACAAAGAGGTTGTATTCCAGTTCGAGCCGCCGTTCCTGGGCGCCAAGAACCTTGCTCTCAAATTCCTTGAGTTCGGGAGTGATGAATCGTTCGGCGTTGACCAGGGTCTGTTTTCTGATGTAATGAACGGGGATATTCTCCGCTTGCAGCTTACTCACCTCGAAATAGTAGCCGAAGACCTTGTTGAAGCCGACCTTGAGCTTGGCGATACCGGTCTTTTGCCGTTCACTGGCTTCCAGGTTGGCAATGGTCTGTTTGCCGTCACGCTGCAGGCCGATCAACTCGTCGAGTTCGTCGTTATAGCCTTCGCGAATGATATTCCCCTCGCGTAAGGTGACCGGTGCCTCGGGAGCGATGGCGGCATCGATGAGATCGTGCAGATCTTCGAGCTGGTCAATTTCACCTAAAATGGTTTGTATCAGCTCGACATCTATCCGGGCGAGAATGGCCCGTATTCCGGGCAGCTGGGCAAGCGATAGGCGCATCGCGAGCATATCCCTGGCATTGGCGGAGCCAAGAATCATCCTGCTGGTCAGTCGTTCGAGGTCATAGACGGTGTCGAGCAGGTCGCCGAGTTGCTGACGTTGCCCGCTGTTCTGGTAGAGATACGACACTGCCGCCAGCCGTCGTTTGATCCGCAGCGGCTCCTGCAGAGGGAAGAGCAGGTTGGTCTTGAGCATCCTGGCGCCCATCGGTGTACTGGTCGCATCCAGTACCGAGAGGAGAGAACCGTCGCGCTTGCCGCCGATAATGGTCTGGGTGAGTTCGAGGTTGCGCCGGGATGAATCGTCGATCTGCAGCACCATGGCCAGATCGATTGGCGCAAGACGGGTGATATGGGCCAGAGACGCCTTCTGGGTCTCCTGGAGATAGGCCAGCAGGACTCCGGCCGCGACAATGCCCTGACTCATACCGCCGCAACCATAGCCATCGAGGGTGGTGACTCCGAAGTGCTCGAGCAACCTTTCCCGTGATGGCGCCAACTGGTACAGGGAGGCTGGCTGTGGAGTGACGCAGAGCCCGGGAAGGAGTTGTCTGGCGCTATCGAGGAGACGGCGAAGGTCGGCGGTTTCCTCTTCGTTGACCAGTATCTCGGCAGGGGTGAGCCGGGTCAACTGATCCAGCAGGGACTCGGCCGAGCCGGTCTCTTCGAGGAACTCTCCAGTAAGGAATTCACCGGTGCTGGCCTCGAGAAAACTGATACCGAAACAGACCTGGTCACCCTGGATTTTGCTGGTCAGGGCGCAGACATAGTTACTGTTTCGGTCATCGAGCAGGCCGTCTTCGGTCACCACTCCTGGCGAGACGATGCGAACGACCTCGCGCCTGACGATGCCTTTGGCCTGGGCGGGGTCCTCGACCTGCTCACAGATGGCGACCCGTCGTCCGGCCCTGACCAGTTTGGCCAGATATCCCTGAACGGCATGATAGGGAATACCGCACATCGGTACCTTGTCGGTATCGCTCTTGTTATTCCGGGAGGTGAGGGTGATGCCGAGGATTTTCGAGGCGATTTCGGCGTCGTCAAAGAACATCTCGTAAAAATCGCCCATGCGATAAAAGAGGATCGTGTCTCGATGCTGTTCCTTGATCTCCAGATACTGCTGGAGCATGGGGGTAACTTTCATGGTGGTGGTCATGGAATGAGGGGAATGGCGATGCTGACCCATCGTGGCCGGGGTATGAGGCGTTTCACCGCGGACGGACCCGGCGGGCAGAAGCTGTCGCTTTGCCTGTCACCACTTCTGAGCCGGGCGTGCAGGCATATGACATGGTGTGCCAGGCAGTGTTCATGGCTGGGGCAGTTCATGGAGTGAACCGTGCAGACCGCTGTTTCCGGTTGTCAGCAGGGCATAGGTCCCCGGAGCGCCGTACCGGCCGGTTCCCTGGAAACTGCCGGGATTGATGAAGAGCGTGGTGCCGCGGATGTGGCAGGCCGGTGCGTGGGTGTGCCCGTAAATGATGCAGTCGACGGACGGAAAGAGTGCTGCCATGCGCTCTTCGATATTGTGACGGTTGCCGGCGCCGTGACAGAGTCCTATGGTGTATCCGTCGACGACAAAGGTCTGCTGCTCCGGCAGTGATTTTCGAGTGAGGTGGCTGCACATGTTGCCATGCACGGCGTAGACATCTTTGCCGGAAAAGGCGGTGAGCACAGAAATATCCGTCAGATCACCGGCGTGGGCGATGATGGTGCAGTCGGAGAAGACACGGGCACAGTGTCTGCGAAAGTCTTCGTCACAGCGCGTACGATGGGTGTCGGAGAGTATCCCAATGGTGGTCATTACCGTCGATAGTCGGGCAAAGGGTTGCGGAGCAGGTGGTGCGGCGCGGGGAGGGCGCGGAGCCGAATCGCTGTACCGGCAGCGGCCGACCCATCCCGGGATTCTGCCCCTGTTGCTGCCGGCCATTATACCAGAGTGGCAGTGAAAATGAGGAAAAAAGTAGGAATTCTTTTTGGTGGATGCCAGTACGCCGACATCCGAGGTGGACCTCGTTGAGCGGAGCTGGCGGGGAAGAATATTTAGAGCTTGCCAAGAAAAGAGAAAGGAAGATATACTGTAAGGTTCTCGGAATATCTTCAGCTGTGATGTTTCGACACCTCTCCATATCTCTGCGGCTGACGGGTGGAGTTTTTTTCAGAGCCCATCCCGGTGGAGCATTCGATTTTTTACGAGAGGCTCAATTATCAATTTACAACAACTGTTTCGGCCTGGCCGACAGTTATGGAGAAGATGTATGTACAGTGCTTCGGACCTGCGTAAAGGGCTTAAATTACAGATTGACGGCAATCCCTATATCATTACCGATTTTGAGTTTTCCAAACCGGGCAAGGGACAGGCTCTGTATCGCTGCAAGATGCGAAACATGATCACCGGCAACCAGCTGACCAAAACCTATCGTTCCGTTGACAAGTTTGAAAAGGCCGATCTCGAGGAGCGCAAAATGCAATTCCTCTACCATCAGGACGACGAGTATCACTTCATGGATACCGAAAACTATGAGCAGCTTTTTCTGACCGCGGAGCAGCTTGGGGCAAATATCAACTTTCTCATGGACAATATGGAACTCGAGGTGCTGTTCTTTGAAAATCGGCCCATCGATGTCAGCCTGCCCATTTTCGTTAACCTCACCGTCACCCGGGCCGATCCCTGGGTCAAAGGCGATACATCGGGCACCGATACCAAGCCGGTCGCCGTTGAAACCGGTTACCAGCTGCAGGTGCCGCCCTTTGTCGAAGAAGGGGACAAGATCCAGATCGATACCCGAACCGGTGAATACGTGACTCGGGTGAAAGAGTAAATCGATGCTGGACCGGTCGGGGCTGCACCTTCGCGCGGCCCTTTTTCATGCCATCAGGACCTTTTTTACCTCGCGCGGCTTTCTCGAAGTGGACACTCCTCTTCGGCAGCCGGTGATTCTCCCTGAAAGCAATATCGCCCCGCTGATGGCTGATGGCCAGTTTCTCCAGACTTCGCCGGAATTATGTATGAAGCTCCTGTTGGCCGCCGGCTGCCAGGACATTTTTCAAATCTGTCCGTGTTTTCGGAAAGGTGAACTGGGCCGGTATCATCTCGAAGAATTCACCATGCTTGAATGGTATCGCTCCGGGGCGGATTACCGGCAACTCATGGTCGATTGCGAGGAACTGCTGGCCGCTGTCGCCGCCCGGCTCATCGAGTATGATCGGGATCATCACCATCAGCGGCCAAGGATCGATATCTCCGCGGCACAGCTGTTGATGTCTCGGCCGGCCAGGAGGCTGAGTGTGGCTGCGGCCTTTCGTCGTTACGCGCCACTTGGGGTCGAGGCGGCATTGCGGCAGGAAAAATTCGAGGAGCTGCTGGTAGAGTGGGTCGAACCACATCTCGGTGTGGACAGGCCCCTGTTTCTGGTGGATTATCCCCGGGAACTCGCCTCGCTGGCCAGGGTCGATCCCCGGCGGCCGGCGGTGTCGGAACGGTTTGAACTGTATGTGGCTGGGCTGGAGTTGGCCAACGGCTTTACAGAGTTGACCGATAAGGAGGAGCAGCGGCGACGATTTTCCCAGGAGATCGAGCAGATCTCAGCTCGTCAGGGCAGAGAGACACCGATGCCCGAACATTTTCTCGACCAGCTGGAAAATATCGAGAGTGCGGCGGGGATCGCCCTGGGGCTCGACCGGCTGCTCATGCTGCTGTTGGGGGAGAAGAGGGTCGATGCGGCGGTGACATTTTCTCCCGACGATCTGGCGCGGTAGCATGCCGCTTCTGCCAGGGAAAAGTGAAAAAAGATATGCGCACTGGTCTCGCTGACCTGTACGAGGTGGTCGGGGCTTTGCTTGCCAGATGACAATGTTGTACAATGATCTGAATTGGCATTGTCATTGCAGTGAATTTTTCTGATAGCCTGCTGCCGATTCGGTTTGGCGGCAACAGTTTTGTCAGTCTCAACATCAGGCGGTACATCTCGTTATGGATAAACAACAGAGTCTCGTGTTGAAAAAATATGTCGATCTGCTCTTTCGCTGGCGACTGCTGCTGATCTCCTTGCTTTTACTGGCCTTACCCGCAGCGCTGGTTTTTTACATTTTCACCCCCAAGCTCTATGAGGCCACCAGTCTGCTCAGCTATGAGGAACAGAGTATCAGTCCCAACAAGATGGCTCCAGACCTCTCCTCCAAACTTCTCGACACTGTCAGTACATTGACGCAGATCGTCACCTCCAAGACCAATCTCGAGCAATTTGTCACCTCGTTTGATCTCTATCGTGAGGCTCGGGCCAAGTTTCCCATGGAGGATGTCATTGAGCTCATGCGCAAGAATATCGATATACAACCCTCCAGGCGGGGCGATATCTTCTCGATTTCCTACAGTGGAGAGAATCCGGCAACCGTTGCCAGGGTGACCAACGCCATAGCCGCCAAGTTTATCGAGGAGAATCTGAAATATCGTCAGGAAAAGGCCAACGAGACATTCTCGTATACCAGCAACGAACTGGAGATGGCCAAGGCGACCATGGATAGTAAAGAAGCAACGATGCGGGATTATAAACTCAAATACTACAATGAGATGCCTGATCAGCGCCAGGCGAATCTCTCCCGCCTCACCTCCTTGCAGGAGCAGTATCAGGGACAGCTCGTCTCCATCCTCGAGTTGGAAAGAAACAAGACCATGCTTCAGGATCAGATAACTGCCCAGAAAAAAACAATCGAGGCGCTGGAAGCGCAATATGGTGCCGCGGCTGGCAGCACCACGGCGGGAAGCTCCAGATATGATCAGTTGCGGGCCATGCAGCGGAATCTCGAGGTGCTGAAGGCGACCCACACCGAAAGTCATCCAGAGATCAAACGGGTCCGCAAGATCATCGCCCAACTCAAGGCAGAGGCCTCTAGGGCCCCCTCTTCCGGCTCCGGCTCTTCGGCTCCTCCTGATGGGACATCGGATGCCGTCAGAGGTCTGCAGCAGTTGGAGACTCAGTTCACTAAGCTCAATATCGATATCGAGGCGCTGGAACTCGAGAAAAAGCAGACCAGCAATTCGATTGGCCAATATGAAAAGTGGATTGCCGCAACCCCGGTTCGGGAGGCGGAGTGGTCGGCCCTTACCCGGGAATATGGTCAGCTGAAGAACCATTATGATTATCTGGTTGCCCAGGACCTGCAGGCAAAGTCCATGCTCAATCTGGAGAGGCGACAAAAGGGCAGTCAGTTCAAGATCGTCGATGTGGCCAGAACTCCGGAAAAACCGACAAAACCAGATTTTATAAAACTCATGGCCGTGGCCGTGGCCGGTGCCCTGGCCCTTGGTGTTGGCATCGTGCTGGTGATTAATTTTCTCGATGGCTCATTTCGCGACCCCGAAGATGCGGAATTATTTCTCGGAATTCCGGTCTTAACGACTATTCCATTGATTACGACCCCTATGGAGCAGCGGAAAAATCTCTATGTTTCGTCGGGATTGCTGGCCGTGGTCGTGACCGGTACCGTCCTGGTTGTCGGGCTCTTCTGGTATGCCTGGAGCAGGGGAAAGATCGTGTTGTAACGTTGTCTGTTGTCTGTAGGGCGCAGAGCGGTAGGTGGCCGCTGCCCTGATGCTGGCAGGCGGGGTTTACGGCGAGTTGCCCGCTGAATGGAGTGGAGACCAAAACAAACTGAACGGTATGGGTAATATAGCAAACGCGTTGAAAAAAGTTGGTATAGAGCTGGTGAATGAGCCGCAAATTGAGGTCCAGCCGCTGGCTACCAAACGATCGGCTGAACAGCCGGAAGCGGTGGAACCCGAGAACAGGCCAGCGTCTGTGCCCACCAGCAGACGGGACACCCCTCGTTTGCCGGCAGAGCCGTCGGAACCATGGAATGAGCGCATCCAGCAGGTTCTGAGCACCCCCGGACCGGTAGCCGAGGCCTTTCGGGTCCTGCGTTCGAAAATCCTTTTCCCGAAAGATGGCAAGAGCAGGCCGAAAACGATCATGGTCACCTCCAGTGCCCCGGAGGAGGGGAAAAGTTTTGTCTCGGTGAACCTGGCCGCGGCCATTGCCAAGGGTCTGGATCAGTTCGCGCTCCTGGTCGACTGTGACCTCCGCCGGCCAAGTCTTGCCGATCTGTTGGGCATGGGCGGGGAGAACCGGCAGGGGCTGACGGAATATCTGCAAGAAGACGCCGAGTTGGAAGATCTCATCGTCCGAACAGCTGAGGCCAAACTCTCGCTGCTGCCGAGCGGCAGTCCGCCGCAGAACCCGGCGGAACTGATAACTTCGGTGCGCATGAGTCGGCTGGTCAATGAGCTGTCTGGTCGGTATTCCGACCGGTTCATTATTTTTGACAGTCCACCCTTTCAGGTCGCCTCCGAGTCCCTGGTCCTGGCCAAGAAGGTCGACGGGATCGTCATTGTGGTGGGTTCTGGCAAATCGGATCGGGCACGAATCAAAGAGATGATTGAAACCATCGGCCGGGAGAAGATCCTCGGCGTGGTGTTCAATAAAGAAAAGCAAGGTTATATCAAGAAAAAGATGTTCGACCCCTATGGGGGGTATTCCAACTATTATTCTCCTAGGCAGAAAAAATGATCAGAGAGGGCAGATACAGTTGAGGTCTGCGCGCTTCCGCAGAAACAGAAACAGCAGGAAGGCAATGCCAACTGTTCTCCGGCAATCTGGTGGCTACCCGGCAAAATAAGGTTTTTCCTGTTTTTACGAGTCCATCACAACGTGACTGCCCGTCCTTCTCCTTTTCATCTCACCCGGACTTCCGTTTGCGCCGACCCGTCTCTCTTTGGTGCTGACGATCCCTGATCCCATCTTTTTTTCTGCGGCGCTGAAAACGCTTTTCGAGAATGGCCCGTTGCCGCATTCTCGCCCCGCTGTTTCTGGCGACAAAAATTTTTTTCCCCTCGAGGTCCAGACCAGCCACATACATTGCGGTCGAGAGGGTGCCGGGGGTGGGGGAGAAGTCCTGAAACTTGGAAATGTGCAGGTCAAGTGCGGCCATGTCTTCCGCCAGGTGTCGGGTGTGCTCTTCGCTGCAGCCAGGATGGGCGCAGATGACATAGGGCACGAACCCGATGGTGCGATTCAGGTCGCGGGCCACCTGCCGACATCTGGCGATAAACCGCCTGAGTAGTTCGTGCGACTCCTTGTGCATCAGCCGCAATACCTCGTCATCGGTATGTTCCGGGGCGATCTTCATGACCCCAGGGGTATGTTCGGCGATAATTTTTTTTAACAGTCGCGGGGTGTGCAGCAAAACTTCCATCCGCAGACCCGAAGAGATGAAGACGTGGTCGATAGCTTTGCTCGAAGCCACCTTCTCCAGCAGTTCGAGAAAGCGCTGTTCGTCGATTTGCAGATGTTGACACAGCTTCGGGTAGAGACAATCTTTTCTGGCACAGGTGCCAATCGCGCATGATACGCCAAAGAGGTTGGCGGTGGGCCCGCCGAGATCACTGATGCTGCCCCTGAAATCACCGGCGGCGGCCAGCTCTTTACATTCACGGGCGATGGAGTCGACCGTTCTGCTCTGGATCACCCCTCCCTGATGGCGGGTGATGGCGCAAAACGAACAGTTGCCACAACAGCCACGAACTATGGTGACGGAATCTTTGATCATCTGATAGGCGGGAACATCCGGATTCAGCGGATGTGGCTTTCTGGTGTAGGGCAGCTCGTAGAGATGATCGAGTTCTGCCGCGCTCAGCGGGGGGGAAGGGGGGTGCTGGACCAGCCAGTGATGCTGCTGATGCTGCAGCACTGTTTTCCGGGACGTTGCCCTGGCGTTGCGGTCTATCTCGCGCTCGGCGGCAAGAAACGAGGCACTGTCCTGCAGGCATGCCGCCAATGAGGGGAGTATGGCGAACTCATTTCTCCGCTTTACCCCGGAGTAGCCGGGATATCGCTCTTCCATCTGGCTGGTGGTCAACCGTTCGCAGGTGCCGGCAATGCCGAAGGGCGGCTCGCCATGTTCATATCTCTTGGCCACTGCCAGCACCGCCCGTTCCGCCATGCCGTAGATGAGCAGGTCCGCCTTGGCGTCGGTCAGAATAGAGGCTCTCAGTTTCTCCTGCTTGTAATCATAGTGACAGAAACGTCGCAGCGAGGCTTCGACTCCGCCGAGGACCACAGGGGTATTCTTGAAGGCGGCCCTGGCCAGGTTGGCATAGATGAGGGTGGCCCGATCGGGACGATAGCGGTTGTTCTTGTTGTGGTCGGAAGAACGCCAGGGCTGCCCGCCCGGTGAATAGTTGTCGGTGTCACGGATCTTGCCATTACCGGAGTAATTGGCCACGATCGAGTCGAGATTGCCGGCGGTGATGCCGCAGAAGAGGCGTGGTGCCGGAAAGGTGAAGAAGTCTGCAGGGCTGGCGTAATGAGGCTGGGCCAGGACGGCCACCCGGTAGCCGTGTTCGCTGAGCAGGCGGCCGATGAGGGCGACGCCGAACGACGGATGGTCGACGTAGGCATCGCCAGAGACGAGCAGAATATCGAGTGTATCCCAGCCCAGGGCCTGGCATTCCTGCCAGGAGGAGGGTAAGGGGCGTCGGCCTGGGACCGCCGGCGGTGTTGCCTGAAGTGTGGTCAAGGTGATGTGGACGGTGTCAGATCGTGCCCATCCAGAAACGGCCTTTTTTGCCTAACTCTTCGTTGCTCTCAAAATTTTATCCTCGGAATATCAAATATATGCCTGTGGTAAAATTTATCGAGCGCCTCGATTTAGACGAAAAATTCGTATTTCTGGACAGACACCAGATAACAGGGCGGCGTTGCTGCCGCCGCCAGATGACGATACTGTCCGATGATAGTATCAGGAAGGCGAGCACAAGACAACAGAAAGCCGTCCGACCCGCCGAGGGCCGGACAGCTTTGGGCTCCGGTGCGGCTACTGCTGCTCTCCGGCAGGGACGTACTGGGTCAGTGGACAGTTCCGGCAGCCCTTTTGCGGCAGATCGGTGTTGGAATGGACCTTGGCGATCAAGGCTGCCACCGCCGATTTGCTGTCGGCAAAGATCTCATCCCTGCCGATCTTGGCGAGCAGGCCCGTTCGCTCCATGACGTTGATGATCTGTCCTTTCAGGCCGCACATCGCAAAACCGAGCCCGGCACTGCGCAGCCGTTTGACCATCATCTCCAGGGCCTCTTCCCCCGAGGCGTCCATGTCGTTTATCCCCCGGGCATCGAGAAGAATGTAGCGCAGATCCGGCTGCTCGTTGCGGAATTTCAACACCTGCTCATCGAGGTAGCTGGCATTGGCGAAAAAGAGCGCACCGTCGAAGCGGACCACCGAGATGTGGCGGCAGCCCTTCAGGCGGTAATATTCCGCACTTTTCAACACCTTCTCCTCCCCCAGCGACAGGCTGGCCACCACCGGTCGCATCGACTTGTACAGAAACACGGTCATCGACAGGACTACCCCCACCATGATGCCTTTGTCGAGATGCGGCGCGAAGTAGAGGGTGATCATGAAGCTGAGAATGGATATTGCTCCGTCGTACCACTGTGCCTTCCAGGCGTGAATGAACCCTTTGACGTTCACCAGGCCAATGACGGCCATCATGATGACGGCGGCCAGCACGGCCTGGGGCAGATGGTAAAGGAGCGGGGTGAAGAAGAGCAGGGTGATGACCACCATGATCGAAGTGATGACCGAAGAGATACCCGACACCGCTCCGGCCTGCAGGTTGACGGCGGAACGGGAAAACGATCCAGACACCGCATAGCTCGAACCGACCGAGCCCATGATATTGGCCAGGCCCTGGCCGATCAATTCCTGGTTCGGATCGAGCTTTTGGCCGGTCTGGGCGGCCATGGCCTTGGCGATGGCGATGGCCTCCATGAAGCCGAGCAGTGAGACGATCACGGCAGTCGGCAGCAGTTTGAGGAATGTTTTCATCTCCAGCGTGGGCAGTGTCAGGGTCGGCAACCCTTCAGGGATGCTGCCGACGATCGCTCCGCCGCCAATCATCCGTAACTTAGCGGTATTCAGGGCGCCATTGCCCACCTTGATCCGCCAGGTCGTGTCGTCTGCCGTTACGCCGGTGGGTATCGCGGTCTGGGGATAGAAGAGAGCACCATTGTCCTGGTGAACGACGGCAAACTTCATGGAGCGCAGATCCCCGCGGATAGTGCTGATGGTCTCCTCGAGTCGATCCATCTCGGTGCTGATGATGGCGGCTTCACTCTCCAGCCTGATCTGTTTGATCGATTTTCCGTGCCCCTGGTCGCTGTGGGCCTTTTCTTCATCGACCAGCACACTGGTATCCTTGCGCTGTTCGCCGAGATGGTTCAGTCTGGTGTAGTTGTCGTTAAAGGCGGTGATTTTTTCTTTGAGTTCCGGCGATTGAATGGCGGAGATGTCGACATTGAGGTCTTTGTTGTAGCCGGTAAGATAGGAAACGACGGTGGTGAGCGCAACCGCGACCAGGACATTGGGAATGCGTGGATTGATCTTTTTCAGGCTGACCATGATAGCCACTGCGGCAACGCCGTAGATGAGGGTTGGCCAGTGGGTGAAGTTGATGGCCGCATCGGCCACCCGGAGCATCGTCTGGTAATGGTGCGGGGCGGCATCCACGTCGACCCCGAAGAATTTGGAGAACTGTGAAGAGGCGATGATGATTGCCGCGGCGTTGGTGAAACCGTTGACCACGGGATGGGAGAGAAAATTGACCACCAGGCCCAAGCGGAGAACACCGAGCGAGAGCTGAAAAATACCGACTGTCAGGGCCAGGGTGATGGAGTAGGCGATAAACTCGGCCGATCCGGCGGTGGCCAGGGGGCTGAGCGAGGCCGCCGACATCAGTGAAACGACGGCGACCGGTCCGGTGGCCAGCTGACGGCTTGAACCAAAGAGTGAGGCGACCATCGGAGGCAGAAAGGCGGCGTACAACCCATAGTAGGCGGGCAGTCCGGCCAACTGGGCGTAGGCCATGGATTGTGGAATCAAAACGAGGGCGACGGTAATGCCGGCGAGCAGATCGATCTTGAATTTACCGGTATCGTAGTCCTGGAACCAGGAGAGAAAAGGCAGGAAACGGAGAAAAATATTCATGATAACCCCAATAGGTGGTGATGCGGCTCCAACGTGACAGCTGCCGTATCAGGGAATGTGGCCAGAGCAGAACCGGCGCGCGTTGCCTACGGGCTCAGGCGGTTCCACCAAAGACCAGATTCCTGGTGGCTGCTGGCATGTTTGGCACGCGGGGCATACCTGCAATATCCGTTTTGTCCAGCAGCAGTTCAGCAGCACCTGACGAATGCCTCAGTGGTTTGGGCCGCAGATGGTCGCCTGCGCCCTGTGCCGGTCAGTGCCGTTCTCTCCTCTTACTTGCCAATGTAACTGATACGGTGATTGTTTTTCGTTGATTCTCCTGCTATCTTGCATGTGCATGCAGAGCGATGCTTCCGCGCCAGGGCGGAAAGACAGTTTGCTTCCCATGGCCTTCTCCTTTCATTCTCAGAAGTGAAAAAAGTATAAAGTCAAAAAGAGCCCCAAGCCCTTATATATGCAAAATATGATGGCGTCGTAAAAAGTCCGCTCTCCTGCGTTGCAGCGGGATCAGCCAATGCTCGACGTACCACAACGAACACTGCCTCCCGCTGCGGTACACGGGTTTTCTGTGCTGATGAATTTCATATAATCAGGAGGTTAATCAAAGCATTCTGTCGATTAAAGTCAAGCAAAAAGCATTGACAGGCGGCAGGAGAGTGCATATTGCCGGGAGTTTGCCAGTGCCGGTCCGTGCTCTCTCCTGGCGCTTTGCAGAGGTGGACCGCGGTCGCTGATGTTCGGGGCTGGTGGTGAAAGACGATGATGTCGCAAAAGGATCCATATAGAATCATTCTGGCGGACGGTCAGGTGTCTGTCAGGCGGGCCATGCGCCATTTCTTGGCGCAAACGGCCGATCTGACCGTGGTCGGCGAGGTGGAAAGCAGTATGGAGCTGATTGTGCTGTTGACCAGGATCCCGGTCGATCTGGTCGTTGTCGATATCGCCATGACCAGCATCGCCGGGCTGGCGACCGTTTCGCATATCGTGGCCCGTTATCCTGGGGTGAAAATCCTGGTTGTCTCCAGGCTGGAGGCTCTGAACCATGCCCACCAGGTGATGCTGGCCGGGGCGGACGGCTACCTGGTGAAAGAGGAGGCGGAGCAGGATCTGCTGGCCGCCATCGACACGATCCGGGCCGGCGGGCGATATCTCTCTGAACAGCTTGGCAGTGAGTTGATGGGGAAGGAGGGACCGTTTTTACCTGGGAAAAAGGGATGCTCCCTGCAAACGCTTACCTGCCGGGAGCGAGAGGTGCTGCAACTGGTGGTCGAGGGCTATACCAGCAAGCAGATGGCGGATAAGCTCGGTTTGAGTTCGAGAACGGTCGATCATCATCGATCCAGGCTGTTACAGAAGTTCGGGATGGCCAATAGCGTCGCTCTGGTTGCCTTTGCCGTTGGCAGTGGTCTTGTGGTGCCTGCCCGGTATTAGCCCGGATGAGAAATCTGGGTTTATCCGAAACTCATCAGCACGGAAAACGCTGTTACCGCACCGATCAGTTTCATGGTTCGTTGTGGCTGAGGCTCCCTGGTTCAATCATGCTGGTCAGGAGCGGTCGGGATCGGCCTGGTGGTGGCTGTCTGCGGTTTGTGACAGGCGCAGGGTCCAGAGTGCCAGCCCCCCGCCAATCATCACTGCGCTGAGCAGTTGGCCCATGGTTATCTGGCCGGCTAAAAAGCCGACTTGCTGATCGGGCTGGCGGAACAGCTCCATCGCGATCCGGAACAGGCCGTAGGCGATGAGAAAGAGTGCCAGAATAGAGCCGTGGGGCCAGAGTCGGCGCTGTTGCCAGGGTTTGTCCTTGGCCCACCAGAGCAGAACAAACAAGATGATGCCCTCGAAAAACGCCTCGTAGAGTTGCGAGGGGTGGCGGGGTGATGGCCCGCCGAGTGGAAAAACCACTCCCCAAGGCATCTCGGTCTGTCGGCCGAAAAGTTCACCGTTGATGAAGTTGCCGATCCTGCCCAGCCCCAGGCCGACCGGAATGGTGGCGACATAGATATCGGCCGCCGTCCAGAAGTCGATGCCGTGCCGGCGGGTGTACCACCAGCCGCCGAGTATCAAGGCGAGACAGGCCCCGTGAAAGGACATGCCGCCTTCCCAGGTCGCGACGATCTCCAGCGGGTGCTGCAGGTAATATCCGAAGTTGTAGAACAGCACGTAGCCGAGGCGGCCGCCGAGGACGACACCGACAAGAAGAACGAGGTTGAGGTTCTCGAAATGTTCGGCCAGTTGCGAGTAGCGCTGCTTCTGGATCTGATAGCGGACCAGGAAGTAGCTGGCGGCAAAGCCCAGCACATACATCAGGCCGTACCAGCGGATCTGCAGTGGTCCCAGGTGCAGCAGGACCGGATCGATCTCGGGATAGAAAATCATCTTCACCTCAGCCTCTGCGACGGCGCAGGTGGACCTGCAGCACGGAGATGGCCGCCGGGGTTATTCCGGATATTCTCGAAGCCTGGCCCAGTGAGAGCGGTTTGACTGTGGAGAGTTTCTCCACCACCTCGTTGGAGAGACCTGACATGGCGGTATAGTCGAGATCTTCCGGCAGTCTGACTGCCTCCATTTTGCGGAATCTCTCCACCTGCTCGCGCTGTCGGTCGATGTAGCCGTGAAATTTCACCTCCAGTTGCACCTCCTCGGCCACCGGGGAGTGGCTGAGTTCCGTAAGCCGGGTTTTCACCTCGGGCTCCAGCGGCAGTTCGGCCAGCTTTTGCAGGTCGAGTTCAGGGCGGCGCAGCAGATCGGCGAGAGTGGACTTCTGCCTGAAGACGGTACTGCCCAGTGAGGCGAGAGCGCTGTTCACCTCGGGGCTCGGTTTGAGATAGGCGCTGCCCAGCAGCAGCAGTCCCTCTTCAATATCCTTTTTCTTCCGGAGAAAGAGGGCGAAGATCTCCTCTGGCAGCAGGCCGATATCGTAGCCTTTCTGACAGAGCCGCATATCGGCGTTGTCTTCGCGCAGCAGCAACCGGTATTCGGCCCGGGAGGTGAACAGCCTGTAGGGTTCACGGGTGCCCCTGGTGACCAGGTCGTCGATCAAGACTCCGATATAGGCCTCGGATCTGTCGAGCACCAGTGGCTCTTTGTCCTGGAGGAAACGGACGGCGTTGATCGCCGCCATGAGCCCCTGGGCGGCCGCCTCCTCGTAGCCGGAAGTCCCATTGATCTGCCCGGCCAGGTAGAGCCCTTGGTATTTTTTGGTGGCCAGGGAAGGAAGGAGTTCGAGCGGGTCGACGTAATCGTATTCTATCGCATAGCCCGGGCGGATGATCCGGGCGTTTTCCAGCCCCTTGATGGTGGCGAGCATGGCCTTCTGGGTGGCGAGCGGCAGGCTGGTCGGGATGCCGTTGGGGTAGACCTCGACGGTGTCGAGCCCCTCTGGTTCGAGAAAGATCTGGTGCCGACTCTTGTCGGGAAAGCGCATCACCTTGTCCTCGATCGATGGGCAGTAACGGGCTCCCACCCCTTCGATGATGCCGGCATAGAGCGGTGACTGCTCGATTCCTCCCCGGATGATTTCGTGGGTCCGTTCGTTGGTGTAGGTGATATGGCAGGGGAGTTGCGGCAGGGTATATCTCCCTTGCGAGCGAAACGAGAAATGTGCCGGCGGGTCGTCGCTGTGCTGGGCTTCCAGTTCGGTATAGTCGATGCTGCTGGCGTCCAGGCGGGGGACGGTGCCGGTTTTCATCCTGCCGACATTGAAACCGGCTTCCTTGAACCACTGGGCCAGTCTGGTCGATGGGGCGTCGCCGAGTCTGCCGGCGGGAAAGTTCTTCAACCCGATATGGACCAGACCGTTTAAAAAGGTGCCGGTGGCGACGATAACGGCCCCGGCCTGGATCTCCTCGTCAAGCGAGGTGCGGATGCCACAGACTTTGCCGTTATAGACGAGCAGGGCGTCTGCCACGGTCTGGCTGATGGTGAGGTTGGGTTGGTTTTCGAGGACCGATTTCATCCGGAGCCGATAGAGGAGCCGGTCTGCCTGGGCGCGGGACGAGCGAACGGCCGGGCCCTTGCTGGTGTTGAGGCGGCGGAACTGAATGGAGGTGGCGTCGATGTTTCTGGCCATTTCCCCGCCGAGCGCATCGATTTCCCGCACCAGATGGCCTTTGGCCAAACCGCCGATGGCTGGGTTGCAGGACATGGCGCCGATGGTATCGGCATTGATGATGGTCACCAGGGTATTGCAGCCCATGCGGGCACTGGCGAGCGCGGCCTCGCAACCGGCGTGGCCGGCTCCGATCACGATGACGTCATAGCGGTTCATGATGAGTCTTCTTGAAGGTGGAAAAATATCTCAGGAGTTGGCCGTTTCGCCGGGCGTTTTTTTCCACCAGATCAACGCCCATCGTGACGGAGTCTGACGCCTGATGGTGATGGTGCCATCGGCCTGCCGACGGGCCTGTTGGTCGATGAAGATCCGCAGTTTCCCTTCTTCTTCGGCGCTGAGATCCTTTATCATCCATGAATAGGTGAGAAATGCCTCTTCCTGGTCGTGATAGCAAAACTCCGATTCCTGCTCGAGAATGGTGACGTTGGCATGTATCCCCATGGTGTACAGGATGTTGATGGTATAGATATAGTCAGGGCCCGAGCGAAACGGCCGACCGACCGCGGCAAAGGCCTCCGGGGCGAATGGCGTAGGGGAGATACGATCGGCGATGAACACGTAATGTCTGGCGAATGCATCGAGTTTGGCGATGGCCCCCGCCAGGTCGTCAACGCCCAGAGAGCGTGAGGCGATGGCGATATCATGGGGTTTTATCCCCCGGGCATGCCAGTCCTCTTCCCAGGCACACTGCAGGGTGGTAATGTTGTCGATGTCCCGGGCGCTGGCTTCGGCGTTCAACAGGGCCAGCATCTTGGCCGAGAAGTCGAGAGCGGTTATGGCGCGTACCTTCCGGGCCAGGGGCAGCGCGAGACTGCCCGGGCCGCAGCCGACGTCGAGCACGGTCAACTCCGGCTCGGTCGGCAGATGATACAGCAACAGATCGATAAACGATGAAGTCCGGTTTCTGGCGGCAAAGGACGCCGCTTTCAGGTCCCAGTCGGCAGCTCCTTTGCTGGCCCAGCCCTTCTGTTGCCGGGCATTCTGCCAGAGCTGACGCCAGTCGAGTGCATCGTGGGTGAGGTCGTGTGATGTGGCCATGGCACCATCGGAGAAACAACAGTTTTGCCTACGTGATCGGTACAGCGCCTGTCTAACCAGCATGGCTGGACCATAGAGCCTCAGCCACAACGAAGCATGAAACTCCTCGGCGCGGTGACTGAGCTTTCCGTACCGATGAGTTTCATATAAACCAGCACGGCTGGACCAGATAGCCTCAGCCACAACGAATTATGAAACTCTTCGGCTCGGTGACAGATTTCTTCGTGCTGATGAGTTTCATATAAACCAGCATGGCTGGACCAGATAGCCTCAGCCACAACGCACCATGAAACTCTTCGGCGTGGTAACAGAACTTTCCTCGCTCACGAGTTTCGGATAAAACCAGCATGGCTGGACCAGATAGCTTCAGCCACAACGCACCATGAAACTTCTCGGTCCGGTAACAGAGCTTTTCGTGCCGGTGAGTTGCATCTGAAGACCTCATAAGTAGCATAGCTGCCGCTGATGTGCAAGAGAGGGTGGCGAGCGGAAATGAAATTGTTTGACAGCAGGTCTCTTATATGGTTAAAATTCTCGTTTTGCAATTTTGTAATTCCCTGGTCGGAGAGTTATTTGACATGGTTGATCGGGGCAGAATCAGGATTTTGTAAGAGTGCGCAAAGGGCAGCGCCAGCGGCCTGGCAGAGCAGGTTTCAATATCTTCCATGCACGGCATGGATTTGACCACGAGGACGTAAAGAATGAGTAAGCGAACTTTTCAGCCGAGTAACATCAAGCGTAAACGCACCCACGGATTCCGGGCCCGCATGGCGACCCGCGCAGGACGTGCCGTTCTGAAAGCCCGCCGGGCCCATGGCCGTAAACGTCTTTCTGCCTGATCCGCTGTTTGAAGAAACTGTCATTTCCCAAAAGCTCCCGGCTGCGGAAAAGCTGGGAGTTCAACCAGGTGTACAGTCAGGGGAAGCGATTACATGGTCCCGGCTTTACGATCATCTGCCGGACCAATGATCGGCAGGAGAGCAGAATTGGCATCAGTGTAGGGCGGAAGATTCGCGGAGCGGTGAAGAGAAACCGTATCAAGCGGGTGATCCGTGAGTCCTTTCGACTGCGACGGGATCTGTATCCGCCAGGCGCGGATATCGTCTTTGCGGTTCGCCCCGATTTTCGCTGTGCCTCACCTCAGGAGGTCTGCCGGGCCGTAGCGCCGCTTACCAGCAGGTGGATTGGAACGCATGAAGGCTGATAACAGGATCACCAGGCTTCCCAGGTTCCTTCTTCTGGGGCTGATACGAGGGTATCAATACTGCATTTCTCCGTTGTTCCCGCCAAGTTGTCGTTTTATACCCAGCTGTTCCACCTATACCATCCAGGCAATTGAAAAATACGGAGTGCTCAGGGGCGGTTTTCTGGGTCTTCGCCGTATTCTGCGTTGTCATCCATTTTCACGGGGCGGCTATGATCCTGTACGCTGAACTGTCGCCATTATCCCTCAACGCGCATTCCCCGGCCACTGTTTTCGGGGAAAATATCATCGGTAGACAACATCATGGACACCTATAGAGCCTTTCTGGCTGTTGTTATCTCTTTTGCTATCCTGCTCGGCTACCAGTATTTTTTCGTGGGATTCGATAGCCCGCAAAATCCGCCGAATCAGCAGATGGAAGCCCCGGTGACAACCCAGGCTCCGGCTGGACAACAGCCAGAGATTGCCGGACAGCAGCCGCAGGTGACGACAGCTCCACCAGTTGTTGTACCGCAACCGGCACCTACCCCGGTGATACAGTATGCCGATGCCGCTGACATTACGGTGGAAAACAATGTGTTTACCGCTGTTTTCAGCGAAAATGGCGGGGCCTTGAAGAATCTGGTGTTAAAGGAGTACCGGGAGACGACGGCCAAAGACTCGCCAGGCAAGGAGTTGGTGAACAGTGTGGCCGATCTGGGCTTTCCGTTGAAATTCTCCTGGGGCGGCACCATCGGTCAGGACCTGTATTACAAGAGCAGCACGCCGAATGTCTCGTTTGTCGATGGCAAGGCCAGCCTGGTGATGACCGCTGATGCCGGTCACGGACTGACGGTGGTCCGGACCTATACGTTTACCCAGGACAGCTATCTTATAGGCCTTGATATCACGGTGAAAAACGGTTCGGGCCAGACCTTGCAGGGAACTCCTCAACTGCACCAGGTCAATACGCCGTTTGAAAAGGCCGCGGGTTCGACCGGTATGTACCAGTTCAATGGTGCAGAGGCCTACATGAACGGTGAACTGCACGAGGTGAAGGCCAAGCAGTACACCGATGGTCCCGTCACTCTGCAGGGCAGTCTCATGTGGGCCGGCTTTGGCGGCAACTATTTTCTGCGTGGTATCGTGCCACTCGATGGGGTGGGAACCTCCTTTGTCATCCAGGGCAGTGAAGACCTGACCCGCACCACCTTAAGCGGCAATCTCGATACCTTGCAGCCTGGTGGCGAAAAAAGCTATGATTATAAACTGTTTTATGGCCCGAAGAAGGTCACTCTGCTGCGCGATATCGGCTACGAACTGGAACGTTCGGTCAACTACGGCTGGTTTGATATCATTGCTCGACCGACCCTCTGGTTGCTGAACTTTCTCTATGGCTTTGTCGGCAATTACGGGGTTGCCATCATTCTGGTCACCATCATGTTCAAGGCCGCCTTCTGGCCGATCAGCCAGAAGGGCATGAAGTCGATGAAGAATATGCAGAAGCTGCAGCCGAAGATGGCGAAAATACGCGAGAAGTACAAGGATGATCCGACCCGGATGAACCAGGAGGTCATGAATCTGTACAAGACCTACAGGGTGAATCCCTTAGGTGGCTGTCTGCCGATGGTGCTGCAGATCCCGGTTTTTTTCGCGCTGTACAAGGTGCTGCTGCAGTCCATTGAGCTGCGGCATGCCCCGTTCATGCTGTGGATCACCGATCTGTCCGCGCCGGACCGGCTGTGGATCGGCTTTGACATTCCCTATCTCGGGGGCCTGCCGGTATTGACGTTACTGATGGGGGCATCGATGTATATCCAGCAGAAACTGACCCCGACCACCGCTGATCCGACCCAGGCCAAGATCATGCAGTTTCTGCCCATTATTTTTACCTTCATGTTCCTCAACTTCGCCTCCGGACTCGTTCTGTACTGGTTTGTCAACAACCTGTTGTCGATTCTCCAGCAGCAACTGATCAATCGGGAGAAACCGAAACAGGCCCAGCCGGCCTGATTTTGGGCAATGGCGCCTGCAGTCACCGGTAGATAGGGCGCAAGAGAAATATCACATGCAAGGAAGACGATGTCTGTAGAAAAACAGGAGTTTTACGGAAAAGAAGTCACCGATGCAATACGTGAGGCATGCGATACCCTCGATGTTTCACAGGAGATGCTGGACATCGAGGTTCTGGAAACCGGCTCGATGGGTATTTTTGGTCTGATTCGCAAGAAGGCCAAGATTCGGGTCTCGGTGAAAACCGGAAGCCAGGCCGCCGCCTTTGCCGAGGAAACGCCGGCGGATGCGGTCCTTAAGCCACAGGTGGCGCCCGAGGTTGAAGAACAACCCCGACAAGATGAGCCGCAACCGGCCACGACCCAGCCTGCGGCCGATGTCGCCCCGGCCGCACCGAGCGCGGAGAAAGACACCCGGAAGACGGATCGTGGTGCAGTCGATGACGACCAGGTCGATGAGGACGAAGAGGATGACGACCTCCCTGGAGAAGGGGAGAACGACGCGACGGAGGAGAGTCTTGAACTCGTCAGCCAGGAGGTCGGCCGGTTGGTCGAACTGATGGGTTTCCCCTCGACCGTGGAGGTCAGCGCCAAGGGACGGTCGGTGAGCTGCGACATCTCAGGGCCGTTCGAGGAGGCACTGATCGGTCCGGAAGGGAAAACTCTCGACGCGATACAGTACCTGGTCCGGAAGATGGTGGCCAGAAAGGGCCAGGAGCGGTTGCGGATCGCGCTCAATGTGGGTGATTTCCGCCAACGTCGGCTCGAAGAGCTGAAGGTCCGGGCCGTTGAGCTGGCCAGATCGGTCAGGGAGAATGGCAGGACCCAGGTATTGCCGGCCCTCAATCCGTCCGAGAGACGCGAAATTCACATGGTGCTGCAGGAGGATAAAGAGGTCCGCAGCCGGTCGGTGGGGGATGGCCTGTTCAAAAAAATCCTGATCTACAAGCCCGGCAAGAGCGGCAAGGGGGGGCGGCAGAAAGGTGGTGGCCGCAGTCGTCGTGGTAAAGGCGGAAAATCCGGTAATGACGGGCAGTCGTGAGGGCCTGACCTCTCCGGTCTGGCTGTTGTACTTTGATCCAGAATACCAGGGTCGGTAATGTCAGAAGATCGTTACCATGACACGATAGCGGCCATCTCGACTCCGCCCGGATCCGGTGGTATCGGCGTTATCCGGATCAGCGGGGAAAAGGCTCTTGCCGTGCTGCAGCGACTGTTCAGACCGGCGGTTGGCGACTGTGTCTATGCCAGTCATCATCTCAATTACGGGCATATCGTCGACCCGGTTTCCGGGCGCATCGTCGATGAGGTCCTGGCCGTATACATGCGGGCCCCCCGGTCCTACACCAGAGAGGATGTGGCGGAGATCCATTGCCATGGCAGTTTCCTGGTTCTCGAAGAGGTTCTCGAACTGATTCTGGCCGCTGGGGCGATCCTCGCCGCTCCTGGAGAGTTCACCAAACGGGCCTTTCTCAATGGCCGGATCGATCTGACCCGTGCCGAGGCCGTGATCGACATTCTGTCGGCCCGTACCCGGAAAGGTGTCGATTTGGCCGAGGCCCAACTCGCCGGTGCGCTCTACCAGCGGATCGATACCATCCGCCAGAGCCTGGTGCAGATGCGGGCGGTGATGGAGGTTGCCCTGGATTACCCTGACGAGGACCTGGAGATAGTTGACCACAACCATCTCCAGGATCAGCTGCAGGTCGAGGTGATCGCTCCGCTTGGGCAACTGCTCGCCAATGTCGATCAGGGCAGGATCTATCGAGAGGGGATTGCCATCGTTATCGCTGGGTTACCAAATGTCGGCAAGTCGAGCCTGATGAATACCCTGCTTGACCAGGAGCGGGCCCTGGTGACAGAGATTCCCGGTACGACCCGGGATACCATAGAGGAGTATCTCGATATCCACGGGATGCCGGTGCGACTCATCGATACGGCCGGAATTCGGGAAACGGTCGAAAAGGTGGAAGAGCTGGGGATTCGGCGGGCCAGGAGCCAGATCAACGAAGCCGATCTCGTTCTCTTCATGCTCGATGGCGATAAAGGTATCACCAAAGCCGACCTCAGCCTGCATGCGGCCTTGCGCCACAAGCCCATGCTGGTGGTCGTCAACAAGGCAGATCTGGCTGCGGTTGGCGCCGATTTTGCCGCACCTCTGCAGACCGAGGCCCCGGTTGTCGCCATCTCGGCTGTGACCCGTCAGGGTATAGACCGTTTGAAGGATACGATCTTCAGCCAGGTGGCAAGAGGCGCGGAACAGTGGGAAGAGCAGGGCTGCGCGCCGAACATCAGGCATAAACAGGCGCTGCTTCAGGCACGGGATGCCAGCCTGCGGGCACGGGATGCCTTTGCCGCAGGGGCGACGATCGATCTGGTCGCCATCGATCTCCAGGAATGCCTGGCTCAACTCGGGGCTATCGTTGGCGAGACCACAACGGAAGATGTGCTCGATGTGATTTTCGAGCGATTCTGCCTGGGGAAATAACCTCCACAACAGCAAAGCCATTGCGCGACGATTCACTGCTCAGGCGGGGGATGGACACGCACCCGCCTGCCACCGCTCCTTTCTCGTCTCCGTCTTTTTCTTCTTTTTCCCCTCTGCTCTGTTGTCTTTGCAAACGCCTCCCTTGGGTCACCGTCGGTAAATGACGAAGGCACCCAGAGTCCAAGCTGCATTCAGGGTGATATCTTCGTCTCGGCTGGGCTGCGTCGCTCTCCACCATACGCGGTGTTCTGTCTTGTTGCCGCTGGGCCTCTCCTCTCGCTTTCAGAGTGCATGGTTCGTGGAATCAGTTAGCTGGTATCTTTTTCAACAGCTGCTCGGCCTCGGCACGCTCTGGAAAGGCGGTGGACGATGCCAGGGCCTTTTCTATCGAGGCGCGGGCCCCGGTCTTGTCGTTGTCACCAAGCTGGGCCAGTGCCAGGTGATAGTTGATTGTCGGGTTGTCCGGCATGGTGATGAGCGCCTGCTGGAATTGCGAGATTGCCAGAGGATAGGCGTCACGTTTGTAATGGACCATGCCCAGGGTGTCGGCGACATGCGGATCGTCGGGCTGGCTCTGTTTGGCCAGCATGGCCAGGCGAAGCGCCTCGCCGAGATCGCCTTCGTTTTCCTGGGTGATGAGATAGGCGAGATTGTTGGCGGCGGCGGCCTGATCCGGCTTGACTGCCAGTACCTTCTGGTATTGCTCCTTGGCCTCGCTATATTTGTGTTGCATCTCGAGCAGGGCGGCAATACCCATTCGGGCAGGAACCGAATCCGGTTGCGCGACGAGGAGGTCCTGAAACTCTTTGAGTGCCTCATCTCGTTTACCGAGAAAATTCATGATCCGGGCGCGAACGATATAGGGCTGTGGATTCTGAGGTGCCAGCTTCTGGGCCTCGGCGTAGGCGTTTAAGGCCGTTTCCGGTTGTTTGTCGCGGAGCAACAGGTCGCCGAGGAGCAGGTAATGGCCGCTGGTCTTCGGGGCCAGTTCGATCTGCTTTTGCACCATGGCAATGGCGCTTTTGAGATTGTCTTTTGTCTTGATACCAACCAGCAGAGCCAGGGCCTTGGCGTTACCGGGATCGATCTCGAGGAGCCTTGAGAAGGCCTTTTCGGCTTCCTGGTCGTTTCTGGTGCCGAGATAGGCCAGACCCTGGCTGCCAAGTATTTCGATATCGTCTGGCGCCTGCTCGTGGAGCGCAGTGGTCAGCTTGACCGCATCATCGAAACGTTTTTCCATAAGAAGCGCTTTGGCCAGCATCCGGGCGGCGGCGACGTTGCGGGAATCGAGCCGCAGGGCCATGGTCGCTTCCTGACCGGCGCTGTTCGCCTCACCCCGAATGAGATAAAGTTGAGCCTGCAGGACGTGGTAGCGGCTGTTGGTCGGCGCAAGCTGTACCGCCGAGGACGCGGCCTTGCCGGCAAGTTCGAGGTCTCCTGAACGGAGCCGGGCCAGGGCGAGGAAATAGAAAGGATCGGCCCACTTCGGGTAGTTGGCGGTGAGAGATGTCAGCAGATCGATAGCCTCGCTCGCCTTGTCGTGGTTGAGCAGCAGCTTGGCCTTCACGAAGTTTGCCCCACCATTGTCGGGATTGCTGGCAAGGGCTGAGTCGACCATCGCCTGGGCGTCGTCAAAGCGCCTCAACTCATAGTATATGTTGGCAAGAGTCGCCTTGATAGATGCTGATTCCGGTAGCTTCTTCAGTTCTTTTTCAAGAAATTCCGCCGCTTTTTCAGCCTTCCCCTGTTTTTCATAGAGGTTGGCGATCATTGTGATGAGTGATTCGTTTTCAGGCTCGAGGTCTAGAGCGGTGAGGGCCGATTTTTCGGCCGGCTCGGGTTTTCCGGCCGCATCATAGAAATTTGCCTGGAGCAGGTGCGCCTGGACATTCTCCGGAAAGGCGGTGACGAGTTGCGTCAGGATTTTTTCCGCATCGTCCATGCGTTTTTGCTGCTGATAAAAGAGGAGCAGAGCCCGATAGTTGGCAATATTGCCGGGACCGGCGGCGAGCGCCTGTTTGAAAAAGTCCTCGGTCTTCTCAAAGTCTTTCTTGGTTGCGTAAATCCGTCCTTTGATGCTGAGAAACCGATCGGTCTTGGCGAGATCGGTGTCTACCTTGTCGACTGCAGCCAGCGCCGCGTCAAGGTTGCCGTCCACCAGTTCGAGGTTGGCCAGAAGAGCGAGTCCATCGGGATTTTGCGGATCATGGGCGAGGACCTGCTGGGTGTATTTGCGGCATTCCTCGCTATTTTGTCCCATGAGGTAGAATTCGCCGACCTTGACGCCGGCATCGGTGTTGGCGGGATCGAGGTCGGCTACGCGCTTGAGCTGGCCGAAGGCCTCGCGCATCTTGCCGTCTTTGAGTTGAATCAGGGCAAGCTGGTAGCGGGCGTCAGCGAATTTCGGGTCGATCTGGATCGCGTTTTTCAGCTCGATCACCGCCGAGTTCGGATCGTTTTGTTTGATGTAGTCAAGAGCCTTGTCGTAATATGACATCTTCTCCTGTTCAGGATCGGAACAAGAGGAGAGAAAAAGGGCAGTCAGGATGACAAAGCATAGACCGAGCCGACGTGTGAGAGTCATGGAGTAGCCTCTGGTGGGTTGAATTGTGCCACGAAGAAGGATTTTCAAAAGGTCTGTATTTTTTTTATAATGGTTTGTTAGTATTATTAAAGCATGGCAATAAAATAATTCAAATTCTTTCCCTTGGGAAGAGAAAGAAAAGAGCGGTGCGGTCATATCACCATAGGCAAAACCTGTTGCAATGGGTAAGGTGTTGACTGTAGAACAGAATCATGATGAATCATGCAGGGTGGCTGAATAAACCTTCATCAGGCCTTCGGCACTTGAGTTGGCCTGGTGAAATAGTCTGATCGGATGAAAATCGGCTGCCGGTGAGTGTCTGTTCAGAAACAGGATGTTTTCTTCTAAATCGAGGCGTGAGAGAAATTTTGTCACAGGCATATAATTGATATTCCGAGGATAAAATTTCGAACACAACGAAGAGTCAGGATAAAACAACTGTTTCTGGATGGGCACTGGTGATTGGTGACGCTGGTTGAAACGACTTCAAACTTAACGAAGAGAGATAGCTATGGTTGGATTGCGCTCGTTTGTGTTGGCTCTTGTGCTGGTTGGCTTCTGTTCCTCAGGTCTCTTTGCCGCTCAATCCACCACGGATATGTCGGCTTCGGACGCCATGAAAAAGCAGGCCAGAAGTGAGATTCTCGGCGGGAGTGATCTGTTGCCGCCCCAGGATCCGGAATATGAGATCGGCTACGGTGATCTGCTGGATGTCCAGGTCTATGGCGAGGGAAGCATGGCCGTGTCCGCCCCGCCGGCCTACGATGAATTCGGCAACGAAATTGCCAGCAATGCCAAGGAGGTCGAAATCCCGGTACGGGTTGATGGCAGAGCCTCGCTCAAGCATCTTGGCGATGTCGATGTCGTCGGGATGACCTTGACTCAGATGGCCGATTACCTGAAAATTCTCTACAAGACGGTTTACGCCGATCCCATTGTCACGGTGGTGCTGGTCAAGAGCAACAGCAAAAATTATACGGTGATGGGTAAGGTGGTCAATCCCGGTGTCTATTCCCTTGAACAGCCGACTAATCTTGTCCAGGTAGTGGCGCGCTGCGGCGGTTTCACTGAGTGGGCCAACTCGGAAATGACGGTTATTCGCAAAAAAGGTGACAAGGCATCGCCGCTCTTTGTGGGCAATACCCTGGAATTTGATTATGACGATTTTCTTGACGGGGTAGATATCGACCGTAACGTCGTCATTCAGTCCGGTGATATCGTTGTCGTCCATTGACTGACGTCGTGATAATTGTTCGGTAGTGTCCTTCCAGAAGCGAGATATTTTCGAATCAATCAAGACGCGAGGGAAATTGCATCACAGAAATCGTTGATATCGAAATCTACGCTTATCCGGACTGCGCTTACCTTTGAGGATGACATTTCGAACCCAACCAAGAGGGTATCCTCAACTCACCAGCACGGAAAGTTCTCTTGCCGAGCCAAGGAGTTTCACGACAGCGTAGCGGTGTTATCGTTGTGGCTGGGAGAGCTGGTCCAGCCATGCTGGTTAGGATAAAATAGCCGTTTCTCAACAGACACTACCTGACCTCAACCTTTTTGGCGAACAGAGATCTATGACTTTAGTGAGACGATATCCCGTAAGCGAAAGCCGGAACCGGCACCGCTGCTGGATGAGAAAAGCAGTGAGCTTTTTTCTTGGCGCAGGAGTCTGCCTGAGCCTGTTCGATCCCCTTTATGCGGCAGTGACGACTGTCTCTGGTGGACTCAAGACGGGGTATGAATACTCCAATCGTGATTACAGCCAATCCAGGCGGTCCTCGAGTAACGACAACTATTCAAGGTTTGTTATTTCTCCTCTCATTACCATTACTTCAGAGACAGAGCGACAGTCCCTGGCTGTTGAATACGTTCCGAGTTACTGGTACGACATCGATCAACACGATGACAAGGTAGACCACTCCCTTTCTCTTGACTATCTACGACTGCTCACCAGATACTGGCAGTTTTCTTTAACCGATAATCTTCGGGTCACCGATCAGTTCAACTCCTATGGTACGACGGTCGATCAAAAAAGTGGCGATATCGTCTCCGAAGGTCCGGGCACCGATATCTCCGGGGATACCTTGAGAGACCAGGGCGGCAGGCGGCGCTATACCCTCAATTCGCTCGATCTCGGTACAGCGTATACCTATGCGCAGGAAAGCTCCGTCGCCTTCGATGCCATCTGGACCGCGCTGCGTAATAACGATGTGCAGTCAGGGGATAATTATCAGGATTACGATAAATATGATCTCGGGACCACTGTTACGCACCGCTACAATGTCCGCTGGCGGTCAATTATTGATGCGGGTGTTGTCCTGGGGCGTTATGACTCCGCTGACAACAGCAGCGGCTATTCAGATTCCGGTAACTCTGACGATGTCAACGAATACCGCACCAGTCTGCTGGGAGAGTATCGACTCACCCCCTTGCATACTCTGTCAGGCTATTACGGATACAACAATTCCGATTATCGAGGCGCAGGGACCGATGATTGGCAAATCCATACTATGCACCTTGGCTGGGCCTGGAGGGTCACCCCGCATCTGGATGTGAACATCGATGCTGGTCCGACGTACAGTAAGCGAGATGGCCAAGGGGGAGACTGGAATGCCAATGGCGCCTTTGGTTTGAGATACCTCATGGAAAAAAGCCGATTCGGCATAAAGGCGTCCCACGGCACCAGGATGGATAACTTCTCCGGTACCGATCAGCGGGGGGCTTCCAAGTTCTGGTACCTGCAGACCGACTTTCAGCATGCCTTCACCGAGCATATCTCCGCATCGACCTATGCCAACTATTCCAAGGAAGAGCGGGATGAGTCGTCGGTGTTCACACCGTCGGTAAGCGATACCACCACAGAGCATGTCTATGCCGCGGGTGGGGCTCTTAACTACCGGTTCCTTGAGAAGTATACCGCCAGCCTGTCCTACGGGTATGTACATAACACCTCAAGCGATGAGGATGGCGACTATGATGATAACAACATTATGATGACAATTTCATACGCAAATGACCTGTTCCAATGGTAGAATAGAGAGAGTCGACATGAATGTAGAGGTTGTTAACCAACCAATAAACCATGAAAAAATAAGGCAATGAATAAGATCAGTATATTCTGAAGGTGTACTATGCTCAGTAGATCAAGGGTTCTGGCGGTGCTTGTACTCATCGCCCTTACCTGGTACGCGATGCACAATACAGCCGGTGTTCAGCCGGTTCCCATCAAGAAATCACTCTCATCCTTTCCCCATACCATCGGTGACTATACCCTTTCTTCGTCGTTTCAGTCTTCGAGTGAAGTTCTGGAAATGCTCGGTGTCGACAATTATATTCAATATAATTACATAAATTCAGAGGGGAGACGTATCAATCTCTACGTTGGCTATTACCGAGCCGTTGGCGTTACCGGCACCTATCACTCACCCCGCAACTGTATTCCTGGTGGCGGGTGGGGGATAGAATCGGTGGAGAGCCGATCACTCGATGCCGGCCTCGACGGGGCCAAGAGTTCGACGATTGCCTCGATGCTGATCCGTAATGGCAATGCCTACCAGGTTGTCTATTACTGGTATCAGAACCGGGGAAAAATTATTGGCTCGGAATATGCCGAGAAAATTTATCAGGTTCTTGACGCCATCACCATGGGCAGGCGTGATGGCACATTTGTTCGGGTCATGTCCGCGGTTGTTGACCAGGACATGGCTGCGACTGAGAAAGAGATGAAAAAGTTCTCCGAGTTGGTGATGCAGGATCTGGAGAACTATTTGCCGGGGGCGAAGTTATGATGAATATATTACGGCTTGATCGCCGCAATAGTCTATACGGCATCGTGCTCTGTATTGCTTTAATCTGGCTCTATTTCCCATTTGTCAAGACAATGGTGCACGACTGGGGGACCAACGATGATTACTCCCATGGCTATTTTATCCCTTTTCTCTGCGCATATTTTATCTATTCCATGCGTGACCAGCTGCAAAAACTCGATGTACGGCCAAAGAATATTGGCCTGGTGTTGCTTCTTCTCGGCCTGGCTCAGCTCTTTGTCGCCAAGGTCGGCTCAGAGCTGTTTCTGCAGAGAACCTCTCTTATCCTGGTGCTCCTCGGCCTGATTCTTTTTCTTCTTGGCTGGGCCTTTTTCAAAAAACTCTTTCTACCAATCTGCTATCTGCTCTTCATGGTGCCCTTGCCGGCAATAATCTGGAATAAGATTGCCTTTCCCATGCAGTTGTTTGCATCGGCCATGACTGAAAAAGTGGTCTACGTTCTGGGTATTCCTATTTATAGAGAAGGCAATGTCCTGCACCTTGCCCAGGCGGTGCTTGAGGTGGTGGCGGCCTGTTCAGGGCTCCGTTCGTTAATGACCATGTTTGCTCTCAGTGGTGCACTGGTTCTCATCTCCCCGTTGCTTCCCAAATGGAAAAAATGGGTTCTTTTTTTCTCGGCAGCACCCGTGGCAATTGTGGCCAACATCATCCGCCTCACCAGCACAGCGGTTCTGGCAACCCACTACGGAGCCGATGTCGCCCTTGGATTTTTACATGAGGCTTCTGGACTTGTTGTCTTTTTACTGGGTTTTGCCATGTTGATGACGATCTATGTGGCTGTCAGTAGAAAAAAGGCGCAGTGAAAGGATGACGTTGAACGCAGTCTATGGGTAATCGTTCAGCGGAGACGCATGATAAGAACGGAGAGCAAGGAAGTGTACCCGTTTTTCAGTGCACAAGGTTCGTGCAGGCAGGCCTTCGAGCTAGAGTGGCTCTGTGAAGAGGCCTGCTCGAAGGACAATGGGGTGCTGGTGAACGGTTATGCCTATTGCAGAGGCAAAGGAACTTGTAATGCCTGAGCTGATTTTCTGGTTTTCTGGTATTTTTATTTTCTACACCTATATAGGTTACCCTCTTTCTCTCTGGTTTATCCGATCATTTGCGTCAAGAGAAGTCGTCAAGATAGAGACGACGGAATGGCCAAGTGTAACGGTTGTTATTGCAGCAAAAAATGAAGAGAGAAATATTGGGAAGAGAATTGAAAATATTCAATCTCAGAAATACTCTGGTCCTCCAATTGAAATTATCGTTGTTTCTGATGGTTCGACGGATGACACCGATAATATACTGAGAATTCTAAAAAGTGATGAGCAGAAATTGGCAGGTGTCGAACTGAAGGTTTTGACCCAGCCTCATTCTTTGGGAAAGCCAGCGGCCCTGAATAAGGCAATCGGTGCAGCAGGTGGTGAAATCGTTGTGTTTGCAGACGCAAGGCAGACGTTTTCAGAAGATGCTATTCAGCAGTTAGTAGGAAGCTTTACCGACAGTTTGGTGGGTGGTGTCAGCGGTGAGTTGCTTTTTTATCAAGACGATCAGAATAGTTTGCTCGTGGAGATGGGTACTTACTGGCGTTATGAAAAATTTGTTCGCCAATTGGAAAGTGCCAGTGGTTCGGTTATGGGGGCAACAGGGGCCATCTATGCAATTCGTCGCCGACTTTACCGGCCAATTCGTCCCGAGACACTTCTGGATGATGTATTAATCCCGCTGAATGTTATAAGTCAGAATTATCGAGTGGTTTTCGAAAATAAAGCCAGGGCATATGATGTGGTGTCTGAACAGGTTGCCGGCGAGTGGAAAAGAAAGGTGAGGAC
The DNA here is from genome assembly GCA_047973425.1 of Desulfopila sp. Lineage (GTDB taxonomy): Bacteria > Desulfobacterota > Desulfobulbia > Desulfobulbales > Desulfocapsaceae > Desulfopila. Next base: position 5,308 of record JBKEBZ010000094.1, on the reverse strand, counting down.
GCTGGCAGGAAACTGGCAACTGGTTGGTAGCCTTGGCGTTTTAGACCAGGCAACACGTTATCATTTCCTTTATAGATTTTTCTGGCACAAGTTTGCGCGATTGTTGGTCCCTTTTTTTCTCGTGTTCCTCCTTGCTTCCAGCCTTTTGACGAATGCAGTAGGGTATAGACTGGTATTTTGGCTCCAGATGCTCTGTTATCTCTGCGTGTTTTTAACTCACTATGTTGGATTCTTAAAGAAGATTACTTTTTTAAAGGTATTGTACTTTTTCTTTGTTCTTAATGGGGCAGCTGTGATGGGCTTTTGGGTATGGCTGTCTGGCGGCTGTAAAAGAATATGGAAAAGTTGATGATTTATGGTGGAGAAGACGTTGAATAAAATCCCGATACTAATGTACCATGCCCTGGAAGATTACGAGTTTTCTTCAGGTTTAAAAGATCCAGGTGAACGTGCCTATATTGTGATGGCGGATCAGTTTGAAAAACACCTACACTATTTGTATCAAAATAGATACCAAACCATATTACTTAAAGATCTTACCTCTCATAATCCATTACCAGAAAAACCAATAATTCTGACTTTCGATGATGGGCACCTGTCTGATTACTCGATAGCATTTCCCTTATTGATGAAATATGGTTTTAAGGCAGATTTTTTTATTACCACGAGTTATATGAACGACAGAAAATATCTCTTACCTGACCAAGTGAAAGAAATGAGTTGTGCAGGCATGGGGATTGGTTCACATACAGTGACTCATAACTTCCTCACTGATCTGAATGACGACTCTATTGAAAAAGAATTGTCAGTTTCAAAAGATGAATTGAAATGTATCACTGGAAAAAACATCGACACGCTGTCCGCTCCAGGCGGTAGGATAGATGGGAAAGTGCAACGCATTGCCCGACAGATAGGTTACTCGATTATCTGTGGGTCACAAACAGGTCTGGCTCGACCCGGTCATGGAGAAGTGTTACCTCGAATTGCGTTGAGAATGGGGACAGACATTGCAGAATATGAGAAGATTACCAGCGGTAATACCCTCTATTATCAAAAGCAACGTCTTCGATGCCTCGCTCTGAGTACATTGAAGACTATTTTGGGCAATACGATATATGCAAATTTACATAGAAGATTCCACGCCTGATATCGCGAAGTGTTTCATTTGCTTTAAAAGGCAAAGCAGATGAAAGTTCTCCACCTCATCAGCAGTAGTTCATTTTTTGGTGCAGAACGTGTAGTTGTAGAATTATGCAAATATATGGCTGCAATGGAGGTTGTTCCAATTGTAGGATTGTTTTTCCGTGACAAGGAGACACTGGAAGATTTTTCAAGAGAATTACAAGGGACGCCAGTAACGCTTATTTCGTTTGATGGGAAAAAGCTCATAAGCTATAAAAATATTTCCCAAGTAAATGAATTGATTGACCATCATCAAATAGATATTGTTCATAGCCACGGGTATAAATCGGATATCTATGCTTTTTGGACGAAATTTTTATTTCGTAAAAAGGTAGGACTTATAGCGACAAATCATAACTGGTTATACGAAAATATAAAAGATAGTTTTTACATGTATGCCGATGCAATACATTTGAGATTTTTTGATTCAGTAGTTTCAGTGTCTGATGATTTAAAGAAAAAAATGATCAGGCTTGGGGTGCCAGCCAGAAAAATTGACATGATTGCTAATGGCGTTGATGTGAAGGATCGGCACTTTGCTGCAGATAGAGAAGATGCCCGCAGAGAACTAGGAATCAGTCAAAGCGATTTTGTTGTTGGATGTGTAGCCAGAATGACTCCAGAGAAAGCACATTTGAAATTGTTACAAGGATTTGCAAGATTTTCATCAAGAGTCGAAAATTCATGCAAACTCGTGCTCGTTGGAGATGGTCCTCTAAAGAAGGAGTTGATCTCAGCGGTCAGAGATTTGAAAATCACACATCAGGTCATTTTTACGGGTAAGAGAGAGGATGCAAGATCGCTATATGCTGCATTTAACGTTTTTGCTTTAGTGAGCATTACCGAAGGATTACCGATGGCTCTACTTGAGGCAATGTCTGCCAGAATACCAGTTATAGTCAGTAATGTTGGGTCGATGCCCATGGTAATTGCTCATAATAAAAATGGAATTGTTATTCAACCAAATGATAGTGTAGCGATTGAAAAGGCAATTGAAAAGTACTTCTCTCAATCAGATTTTTCATCTCGAATGGTGGAAAATGCGTTTCAAAGTGTCAATGAGAATTTTTCCTGTGCCAGAATGGCTAATCAATATATGAAGATTTACGATGAATGCTAAAGTTGGAATACGTAATGAGAGCAGAATCAAACTACCAGAAATTCTCTTTATTACTACGAAATCTCCATTGCCAATGAATGATGGTCACAGCCTTCGTTCCTGTAACATTATTAAACAGTTAGCAAAGGATTTTGATATCCACTTGTTGAGTTTCGTTAAATCAAGTGAAGAACAATTTTATATACCGGAACTTGAAGAAATATGTAAATCTGTGCAGTTAATAGAAGTCGCTGAAAACAAATCGTTCTTCAAATTGTTTTTTTCTCTAGTTGTATCGGTCATATCAGGCAAAGCTTTTGTGGTATACAAATACAACAAAAAAGAAATGCACCAGTGTATCAAGGATATTGTAAAGAAATTGAACATATCATTAGTGCATCTGGATATGTTACCGCTTGGAGTTTACGTTAAGGATATAAAAGGCTGTAATCTCGTTTTAGATGAACATAATGTTGAATCCGCGTTGCTGAAAAGGAGAGTGAAAAACGAGAAAAAATTTGTAAGTAAGTTGTTTTATAAGATACAGCAGCAAAGATTAGAACGATTTGAAAAAGACGTAACTTCCAAAGTAGACCACATTCTGGCTTGCTCTGATATAGATAAGGACTTGCTCTCTTCTTTTTCAGCTACACCCATTACGGTTATCCCGAACGGGGTAGATATCGAATTTTTCAGGCCGGCTACTCAAAATTTAGAAACAAAAAATAGTCTTGTCTTTGTTGGTGGTCTTGACTGGTTCCCAAACCTTGATGCCGTTACATGGTTTGATGGGAAAATCTTACCGTTGATTCTTGAAGATTTTCCTCAGATTTCTCTTCATGTTATTGGCAATAAATCGTCCATCGATGCTGTGAAATTGAAGCATCCTGCAAGCATAACATTTCATGGTCGTGTTGAAGATGTCAGGCCATTCATCTCGCGCGCTACGTTGTTTGTGGTGCCGTTACGTATAGGTGGCGGTACTCGTTTGAAAATTCTTAATGCCATGGCTATGAAAAAATGTGTTGTATCGACCTCTATTGGGGCCGAAGGATTGGGTGCAATGGATGGTGAAAATATTGTAATTGCAGACACCTCACAAGATTTTGCAGAGAAAATAAGGCAGTGTTTAAATGCTCCTGAATACAGTAATACTATTGGTGAAGGGGGCTATACCCATATTCTTGAAAACTTTCAGTGGGATGCTATTGGTAACGACCTGAGAAAAGTTTATCATCTTTTGAGTAAAACAATCGAATGACTAAAAGCAGTTGTTGGCAACCGTTATCAATTGACAATTTAGGTAATCGTTCACCGGAAACGCACGATAAGGGTATATAGCCAGAATTTGTAACCGTTCTCCAGCGCGTAATTCGCGCAAAGCAGGCCTTCGAGTTTTCGTGTGCTCTGTGAGGAGGACTGATCGAACGACAATGGGGTGTTAGTGAACGGTTATTCCCTCGCTTTATCTTAGCAAATAGACTAACAATCGCATTGTAGCTCATTCCTATTATCAGACTTATGGCAAAGTTTTATTATTATACGTTTCTTTTGTTGGTTTTATTGTTCCCGCTTAGAAATGTAGTTTTGAAGACCTCGAGCTTTCTGACCATTCCAGGGTTTAATCTTACCAATATTCTTCTGATAGTGATTTTCGTTGGTGCTGTAACAGGACGTATAGGATCAGATAATTCTAATTCTAGTCATAGGTCAAAAATCACTCTTCCCTTTTTTTTATACATAGCTTATTTCTTTTTGCAAATTTTTACACAACCAGGAGATTTTTCTTATAGTTATCTGTTTAAGTGGTGGAAGGATTCCTTTCTTTTTCTTTTTATCACGTACCTTTTTGTTATACGCAATCAATGGAAAAAAAACGATCTAATCAAAGTGTTTATCGTTATGTGTGTAGCTATGGTGTATATGGATGATTATTTCTGGCGATGGGTGCGGTGGATGTCGTTTGATAATTTTGTGGATAAAATGAAATCAGTGAACGGGACATTTGGTGAAATAGGAGGATGCAATGAGTGGGCTGCTTTCTATTCGACCTATACGTTAATCATGATTTCCTGTGCCAACTTTTTAAAGAAAAAAATTTATAGAGTTGGACTGAAGATATTAATTGTCGCCAATATATTAGTACTGATGTTCACTTTCTCCCGGGGTGGATGGGTTGCCTTTCTAGTTGGTTTATCCTATCTCTTGATTGTGAAAAAGAAATATTTTGTTTTGGGAATACTGCTATGTCTTCCTCTTGTTTATACAGTAATTTTACCAACAGCTGTCACTGAACGGATCGATATGTCCTTTGCCACCAATGATTATGGTGATACCGCTGACCAAGACGTCGAAAGTCGACTGACAATGTGGAAAATAGCAGGACAACAAATTCTGCAATCACCAGTTTTCGGACAAGGTTTTTTTAGTTTTCGCTACGGACATTGGAATAACCCACATAATCAGCACTTGAATATTCTTGTTCAAGGAGGGATTATAGGATATTCATTATTTCTGTGGGTAATCTTTGCTATGTACCGTGAAGCAAGATTATTGGTTAGAATCGGGCAAACTCAACTAACGCAATCATTTGGCCAAGGGATTTGTGCATCAATTATATCTCTATTTGTTGCCAATTTTTTTGGTGATCGCTGGAGTTATTATGTAATCACTGGATATTTATGGGTTTTGGTGAGTTTTGTTATTATTTTGATACGAAGTGATTTAAGATCCAATGAGGTAAATAGTTAAATATTTTCACTTAAAAAAATGGTCAGTAACTATTCAGCTCAAACTATTTTCGTCTCATTGAAAATAATGCTTGACAGGGTTTTTGGTGAAATTTTCAAAACCCAACCACTTTGCTTGATCATCTCATCGAGCCATTTATAAGGGTCCTGATTGGCCCGTGTTGAGGCGACCAAGCGTGCCAATTCCTCTCTGGGATTGCAGAAATTTTCAAAACGCCGTTACGGGCATCCTGGAGACAAAAATTCTGTTTTTAAAACCTGTGTTATACTGCGCCAT